>JBAVUO010000065.1:0-197496 GCA_049696815.1 Terriglobales bacterium
AGGCAGTTCTCAGTTCTCAGTTCTCAGTTCTCAGTTCTCAGTTCTCAGTTCTCAGTTCTCAGTTCTCAGTTCTCAGTTCTCAGTTCTCAGTTCTCAGTTCTCAGTTCTCAGTTCTCAGCGCCTTGGGCTACGCGTCAGACTTCACCATGGAACGACCGCGGTTTCTCATCGCGTCTCCGCCTGCCGCTCCTTCGTCGCCGCGGTGTGCAGATGGCAGATGGCAATGGCCAGCGCATCCGCCGCGTCGGCGGGCTCGGGAACCTGGTCAAGTTTCAGAAGACGCGTGACCATTTGCTGGACCTGGTGTTTTTCGGCTTTGCCGTATCCGACAACCGCGGACTTGATGGAGAGTGGGGAGTATTCCGCGACTTCGAGTCCGGCGCTGGCGGCCGCCAGCATGGCGACGCCGCGCACCTGGCCCAGCTTCAACGCCGACTTCACGTTGACCGCGTAGAACACGTCTTCGATCGCAACCCGGTCGGGCTGGTGCTCGGAAATGATCTGCTGAAGATGGCGGTAGATGCGCGCCAGACGCGCCGGCATGGGCTCGCGCGGCGAGAGCTTGATGGCGCCGCAAACGACACAGACCAGGCGATCGTCGGCCAGCAGCTCGACCACTCCGTATCCCGTGTACTCGGTGCCGCAGTCGATGCCGAGGACGCGCATGGCGAGAGTGTAGCATTCAGCCGTCAGCCATCAACCATCAGCCATCAGCCATCAGCCCGAAGCCTTTCTGATAATCTGATAGGTTCTACTTTTATTAGCGGAGCGAGCAATGAAGATTGGAATGCTGACCGGCGGAGGCGACTGTCCCGGCTTGAATGCCGTGATCCGGGCGATCGTGCGCAAGGGCGTTTTTCACTATAAGGACGAGTTCGTCGGTTTCCTGGAGGGTTGGCGCGGCCTGCTCGAGGACAAGACCATGCCCCTCGATCTCGCGGGCGTCGGCGGCATCCTGCCGCGCGGGGGCACGATCTTGCGCACCTCACGCACCAATCCTGCCAAGCATGCCGACGGGCTGCCGCGCTGCACCGCGAACCTCAAGAAGCATGGCTGCGAGGCGCTGATTGCGATTGGCGGCGACGACACGCTCTCAGTGGCGCAGAAGCTCTTCGCCAACGGAGTGAAAGTTGTCGGCGTGCCGAAAACCATCGATAACGATCTGGCCGGCACCGACTTCACCTTCGGCTTCGATACTGCCGTCAACGTGGCTATCAGCGCCATTGACCGCGTCCATACCACGGCCGAGGCGCACAACCGGGTCATCGTCGTCGAAGTCATGGGGCGCGACTCGGGCTGGATTGCGGCCTACAGCGGCATCGGCGGAGGCGCCGACGTCATCCTCGTCCCCGAAGTTCCTTTCGATATCGACCAGGTGGCCGAGTTGATCCGCCAGCGCCACGCCCGCGGGCGTTACTTCAGCATCGTGGTGGCCGCTGAAGGCGCCAAGTTCGCCGGCGGCGTCGAGATGCACAACGGCACACCGGTGCTGCAGGATGTTGGCCCTGACGAGTTCGGCCATCTCCGCTTGGGCGGCATCGGCGCGGTACTCGCCCGTGAGATCGAAAAACGCACCGGCTTTGAAAGCCGCTCGGTCGTACTCGGATACATCCAGCGGGGCGGCTCGCCCAGCGCGTTCGACCGCGTGCTGGCGACCCGCTACGGATTGGGCGCCATCGACATGGTCCACCGCGGCGAGTTCGGCCAAATGGCCGCCCTGCGCGGGAACCACATCATCTCCATTCCTCTGACCGAGGCCATCGCCGCCAATCGCAAGCTGGACCACGAGATCATCGATGCGGCCGCCGGCATTCTCGACAAGCTAGAAGAGAAGACTGTCGCTGGCGAGTAGGGTGTGGGGCCCCTGTCCGCCTCTCTGCCTCGTCCGAGATCGACAAATACGACACGGATGTCCGGTTCGTTTCCCACGCCCTTTGGTTATAATCCACGCATGAAACAGACTTGCTTGTTCGCCATCGCGCTGCCCCTGCTGTTGATCGCTTTCTCCGCCGCAACCATGGCCAAGACAGTGGTCCAACTCAAAGACACCCATGGGAAGAGCGTCGGCACGGCGATTCTGTCTCAACATGGGCCGGGCGTGGAACTGGACCTCCATGTTGAAAATCTGCCCCCTGGCGAGCATGCGGTGCATTTTCATCGAGAACCGAAATGCGAGGCCCCGGACTTCAAGTCCGCCGGCCCGCATTTCAATCCAGACTTGAAGAAGCATGGGTTGGACAATCCGGAAGGCCACCATAACGGCGACAATCCCAACTTTACCGTCGGCGCCGACGGCAAGGCGAAGTTCCGCACCCTGAACAAGGACGTCACTCTGGGCAATGACCTCCGCTCGCTCTTCTACAACGGGGGAACTTCGATCGTGATCCACGCGAAGGCAGACGACCAGAAAACGGACCCGGCCGGCAACTCGGGTGACCGCATCGCCTGCGGCGTAATTACCCGGTAGGAATGGTTTCCTCAGGGGCTGAAGCCCCATCTTATATCGCTCGAAACGGCGCGGCTGAAGCCGCGCCCCTTCAAAGAACTATTTATCGAAATTGCCAGTTAAGAGCTTGATTTGCCGCCCGCCGCCTTTACCGCCTGTCCCGGTTTTCCCGGTGCGACATACAGCACCGGAATGTTCTGCTTGTTAATCATTTCGTTCAGCGCCACCAGGTCCTTGGACATCAGGTCGTGAACCTGCGCCAGCAGCGGTTGCGCCTGCTTTTGCAATTCCTCGAAGACCTCGTACTGTTGTGCGGTGGGCGCGACGTCGCTGGCGTCCACGCTGAACAACAGGCCGTGCAGCCGCTCGTCAATCAGCACCGGGAAGTTGAGGTTCGCCTCCGAACTCTTTGCGTTCACCTGCAACAGCTGCCCCTCAACATCCAGACTCTTCTTGTCGAAGTCCTTGGCGGCCGAGAGCAGCGGAGCGAAGCGCGCGTCTTCGCCCAGGCGCTTGTCGAGCCCGCGGATCTGCGTCCGCACGTCGCGGACCGCCTCAACCGCTTCGTGGATCGCCGACACCTGGGCTACGATTTTGCCTGCCAGTTCGGCCTGCTTTTGCAGATCTTCGTTCGAGACCTTGACCCGCTGATCCACTCTTAGCTCCAGCGGCGCCGTGTACGACTTCCCTTCCGCGGTCAGCCGCACCTGGTAGGCGCCCGGGAGCACCATGGCCCCGCGATTACGGAATTCCGCCCCCGGCTCACCGGGCAGCGGTGTCGGCCCTTGCGTCCGCAGGTCCCAGGCAAAACGATTGAGCCCGGCCTCGGCAGGAATCTTCTCCACGGGAAGGGTCATATCGGGCCACTCGGGCGGCGTCTCGGCTTCTTTCTTTTCTTCGTTGGAGTAGCGCCGCACAACTTTCCCCTGCGCATCGAGGAATTCCAGCGTGACCACTCCCTTGGGCGCCGCCGGGAAGTAGTAATACACAATGGCGCCGTTGGGCGGATTTTGCCCCACCGGCTGGTGCTTCTCGAAGAACTCCGGCCAGCGCAAGCGATAGGTCAGGCGCGGCCTATAGAGCACAGGCTGCGTTGCTGTTTGAGTTGTGGCCGCGCGCAGCGGAGTGAGGTCATCGAGGATCCAGAACGACCGTCCGTGCGTCGCCACCACCAGATCGTCGTTCTTCACGATCAGGTCGTGGATCGGCGAATTCGGCAGATTCAATTGCAGCGATTGCCAGTTCGCGCCGCCGTCGAACGAGACGTACACACCGGTCTCCGTGCCCGCGTACAGCAGGTTCTTGCGCACCGGATCTTCGCGCACCGCGTGGGTGTAGGCGCCGTCGGGAATGCCATTGGTGATTTTCGACCAGGTCTTGCCGAAATCGGTAGTCTTGAAAATGTACGGCTTCAGGTCATCGAGCTTATGCGTGTCGACCGCGGCATAGGCCGTGCTCGCGTCTTGAGGCGAAGCCTCGATCAGGCTCACCAGGCTCCACTCCGGGACTGCTTTCGGAGTCACGTTGGCCCAGTTCTTCCCGCCATCGCGCGAGAGTTGAATCAGGCCGTCATCGGTCCCTGCCCACAGCAGATCTTTCTGCACCGGCGATTCTGCGATAGTAAATACCGTGTCGTAGTACTCGACCGACGTATTGTCCTTGGTCAGCGGCCCGCCCGAGGAAACCTGCTTTGACTTGTCATTGCGCGTCAGGTCGGGGCTGATCGCGGTCCAGCTCTTGCCCTGATCCGTGGTCTTGAAAACGCGTTCTGCCGTGGTGTAGATCACGTTCGGATCGTGCGGAGAGATCACGATCGGCTGCGTCCATCCCAGCCGGTACTTCAGGTCACCCACGCCATGGCCGGAAGTGTCCATCGGCCACACGGTGATGTCCTGCTCCTGGTTGCTATGCCGGTCGAGACGCGTGACAACGCCGCCGCCCGAACCCGCATAAATGATTTTGGCGTCGCGCGGATCGGGCGCAATGTAGCCGCTCTCCCCGCCGCCCGCGTCGAACCAGTGCTGGCGGCCGATGTAGCCTTCGTCGCTGCGGCTGGCGATGCCCACCGTCGAGTTGTCTTGCTGCGCGCCGTACACGTTGTAGAGAAAATCGTTGTCCGCAGCCACGTGGTAGAACTGCGCTGTGGGCTGGTTGTACTGGGTGGACCAGTTCTTGCCGGCATCCACCGAGATCGTCGCTCCACCATCGTTGCCGTTGATCATGCGATTCGGATTCTGCGGATCGATCCAGAATCCGTGGTGATCTCCGTGCGGCGCGGGCAGTAGATTCAGCGTCTTCCCGCCATCGCTGGAGCGGAACAGGCCGGTGTTCAGCATGTACACGGTGTCGGCGCTCCGGGGGTCGGCAAAGATGTGGGTAAAATACCAGGCGCGCTGGGTCAGGCGCTGGTCGTCGTTGACGCGCGACCAAGTCTCGCCGCCATCATCGGAGCGGTACAACCCGCTCTCCTTCGACTCGATCAGCGCATACACGCGATTCGAGTCCGCGCCCGAAACGCTGACCCCGATGCGTCCCAGGATGCCCTCGGGCAGTCCCTTGCCTTCCAGGCGCTTCCAGGAATTCCCTCCGTCGGTGGATTTGTATAACCCGCTCCCCGGTCCGCCGCTGTCCATGCTCCACGGCGAGCGCTGCACCTGGTAAAGCGCGGCGAACATCACGTTCGGATTGTGCGGATCGACGCCCAGATCAATGGCGCCCGTTTTTTCATCCTTGTAAAGAATCTTTTCCCAGGTCTTGCCCCCGTCCTTGGTGCGATAGACGCCACGGTCCGGGTTCGGCCCATAGGCGTGACCGAGAGCGGCCACCAGAACGTGGTCGGGGTTGCGCGGATCGATCCACACCCGCGCGATGTGCTGCGTGTCTTTCAGCCCCACGTGGGTCCATGTCTTGCCGCCGTCGGTGGTCTTATAGACTCCATCCCCATACGAGATATTGCCTCGAATGCAGGACTCGCCGGTCCCGACGTAGATCACGTTGGGATTCGATTCGGCGACGGCAATGGCCCCGATCGAGGAAATCACGCTCTTATCGGAAATCGGCTGCCAGCTGTCGCCGCCATCGGTGGTGCGCCACACGCCTCCGGCGACTCCGCCGAAATAATAGGTAAAAGGATTGCCGGGAATTCCACTCACTGCCAGCACGCGGCCGCCGCGATACGGCCCGATGTCGCGCCATTGCATTCCTTTGAATTGCGCTTCGTTATAGGGCTGCGCCACTGCCGCGAGCGTCAGCCCCACCACCAGGACACTCCACACCACACGACGAAAACTCATAGAACCCCCTCCAGGCGAGAAGAAAGAAGACGGATAATGGTAACTCCACACCCGAAGACTGTCATGCCGAGCCATGACCTGGGGACAGACTTCAGTTCTCGGTTCTCAGTTCTCAGGTGACCGGTGACACTCCAAACAAAAACTCCAGCGCTTCCGGAAACCGTGCCGCCCACGCCGCCTCGCTGTGGGGAGCGTCTGGTTCGATTCGCACCTTCAGCCGGGCGTCGTCGAGTCCGGCGGCGCGCAGGATCCGCGCGAGTTCGCGAACGTCCTGGACCACCCGTTCGTCTTTCTGCGGATTTCCGGCTTCCCGCGTGCCCACCGCCAGATAAACCCGAAGGGGCCAGTCGCGGGAACGCCACGACTCCTTCAGAATCCTGCGGTGCGCGACAAACAGCGACGGGCTCTCGATCAGCAACCGCCCGAAGACCCCGGGCGCGGCGAGCTGGGTGTAGAGCGCGATCAACCCGCCCAGAGACGAGCCGCCCAGTCCGGTATGCTCCGGGCCCTTCGCCACCGCATATTGGCTCTCGATCAACGGCATCGCTTCGCGACGCAGGAAATCCGGATAGCGCGTTCCGCGCGGCGCCAGCACCGGCAGATCGAGTGAGCGGTAGGGCAGGTATTCCCTGACCCGCTTCCTTCCCCGGTTATCGATGCCCACGATGATGAGGGGCGGAATCTTCCGCTCGCCAATCAGACGCTCGGCCGTTTCTCCCACGCGCCAATGCACTCCGCCAAAGGCGGTTGCCGGATCGAACAGGTTCTGCCCGTCATTCAAATAAAGTACCGGGTAGCGCGTCGCGCCCGAATCGTCATAACCCGGCGGCAGCCAAACCCGCAGCTGCCGCGTGTTGTGGAAGATCCGGCTGCGCAGTTCGAGGAGCTGTAAGTTCGCGATGGAGCGGTCACAGGTCACAGGTCTCAGGTGTCAGGTGTCAGGTTTCAGGTTTCACACGAAATTCTTCAGCCGGAATTAACAATCTCACAAAATAGACTCGAACCATCAACTTCGGTGACATTCGCGGCGAGACCGAGAGCCGCGGTCAGGCTCCTGAATCCTTCGGCATTCACCGTTGTTGCGCGAAAACCGTCGTGGCAGACGATGATGCCATTCCCCGTGGCCTGGTAATCAATCTTGCCGATCAGACCGTGTTCGGCCTGGATTTCAAACCACTTGAGGCGTTCCTCCCAGAAGCGTTCGGAATAGCTCGAGAAAAGCACGCCGCCACCGGGTCGAGTGACACGGACAGCTTCACCGATGAGCTGCTGCTGATCAACCCCGAAAGCGGAGATTCCGTTCTGAAGGCAGATCGTCAGATCGAAAGTGTGATTCCTGAAGGCCATGCGCGCCGCGTCCATAGCCGCCAGCCGAAGAGTCTTTTCGCGCCCCACGAAGTCCACAGCCATGCGCAAGCTCGGGAAAGAGGTATCAATTCCGGCCACCGTGCGCACTCGGGGTACGAGCCGGCGCAGGACTCTCCCGTAACCACACCCGAGTTCCAGAACTGCCATAGAAGAAGAGGTCTTCTGAAGCACAAATTCGATCTCGGCTTCGAGATAGGCCTTTGTTCGTGGTGGAGCGAGGTCATAGCAGGCGCGGAGGCGCTCCTCGGAAAGTTTCTCACTGTAGTAGCCAGGCATGACGAAGAAGTTGGAACGGCGCGACGCGACCCGCGACAGTCTCAGGTCTCAGCCTCTGCTCTCAGGTCTAATTGCTAGAACTGGTTCAAAATACTTTTGAGGGTTAAGAAAGGCGACCCTCAGGGGCTGAAGCCCGCATTCTTTGTGGCTCTAGGCGGTACGGCTGAAGCCGTGCCCTTCCTAAAGCCAATTCTCGAAACCAGTTCTAATGACTCCTACTCCGCAACCAGACGAGCCCCGATACCAGGGTAATGGCCGCAATCAGCGCCAGCGAACTCAAGCACACAATGCACCACGCTCCCAGCACCCACCCCTCGATGTAGGTCAGGTACAAAGCGAACGCGAGTCCACCCAATGCGCCCAGGAAGAGCAGCGCCGGCGTCTCCCGCCGCTCGCGGTACACGGTGGCGAGTCCGACCAGCGCGGCGTAGCCCAGCATCCCGATCAGGGCTACGGGAATCCCCGCAATCGAGGAATACGCGCTGCGGTTCACGATGTCGCAATTGAAGTTCTCGCCGATATCGCAATACGCCGTCTTCGAGGTTCCGTAATGATGCTGGAGCGAGACGGAAGACACCACGATCCCGCCCACCGCCAGGAGCGCCACCAGCGCCATCAGGCGATTGGCAAGCGGGTTCATGGCAGCGAGCACCCAGTCCGATCGCTCAATTCTTCCAGTGTGAAAACGCGTTCGACCCGCTCTCCGGTGGGAGGAAACTGCCAGGTGGGGAAGTGTTTGATGTCGGCATCTTTGCAAACCTGGGCTTCGGCGCGCGGGTCCCCTTTTACCCCGCACTCGACATACGGCGCGTATTCGAATGAGGCGCTGAATTTCTCTTTCTGCTCCTCGCAGTGCGGGCACCAGTAAGCGCCATACATTTTGACGCCGCGGTCGCCCAGGCAGCGGGCAAAGGCATCGTACTTGTGCTGGCTGCGGTGGCCGAGATAGTACGCCAGCCCGAAGGCCGCCACGATCAACACGGCATAGATGGCCGTACGCCGCCAGTCCCGGCTCTTAGGCGTCTCCGCCCTTTGCTGCTTCCGTTCTTTTCTCTGCTGAGACATGAATTTTCTTATACCACGACCTTCAGCGCCGACGGCAGCACGTCAATCGCCTGGCAGTCGAGCGTGAGCACTTCTCCATCCACCATCAAATCGACCGGGCCTTCCAGCTGAAATTCCACGCGCCGGGCGGTGTGCCGCTCGGCCAACGGATGCCGGGTGTGCGTGCCATCATAAAGCGTGGGCAGATTGCGGATCAGCCCCAGCCGCCCGATCGGTCCCCAGCGCACGTACTCGATCAAGCCATCGTCGGTGACGGCGTCCGGGGCAATCATCATCGTGCCACCGGTGAACTTGCTGTTGTTGAAGGTCAGAAACAGGCAGCGCCGCCGGTCAAATTCGCCCTGCCCATCCAGCCGCACCGGAAACGGACGCCGCTTCAGCCGCGCCAAACACAGAAAAATGGACACCAGGTAGCCGGGCTGTCCCCACTCGAGGAACCGGCGATGCCGCAGCACCGCCACGTCGGCGGCAAAGCCCACGCTGAGCAGGTTGATGTAGTGAAGGATGCCTTCCCGGTGGGTCAGGCGGAAGACATCGCAGGCGCGCGAACGCCGCGCCAGCAACGCATCGAGCGCGTGTTCCACACCCTGATCGCCGAAATCCCGCAGAAAGGAATTTCCCGTCCCGAGCGGAAGAAATCCAAGCGTTGGAATCTGCTCTTCCGCTCCACCAGAGACTCCCTGAGACCTGCTTTTCTGAGACCTGCTTTCGTGAGACCCGCTCTCCGGAAAAAATCCATTCACGATTTCGTACGACGTCCCGTCGCCGCCGACCGCCAGGAATCTGCGTTGTCCGCGGGCATAGGCCTCGCGGGCAATCTTGGTCGCCTCTCCGGCCGCGCTGGTCTCTACGGTCTCGATCGGGATCCCCGCGGCGCGGAGCCGGTCCAGCGCGGGCCTCACCAGCTTCCCGCACCGCCCGCCCCCCGCCGCCGGATTGATGATGGCTAGAAAAGTTTCGGTCAAGAATCAGCTCTTAGCTCTTAGCTCTTGGCTCTTAGCTCTTAGCTCTTGGCTCTTAGCTCTTGGCTCTTAGCTCTTGGCTCGTAGCTCCCAGAAGTCAAACCTGCCGCAATTCTGTGAATCCTTAACCCGTGGTTTTCCTGAGAGCTGAGAGCTGGCAGCTGAGAGCTAGATTTCCACGATCGCTTCCCGCTCCGCACCCTTTCCGATCTCCGCCGCCAATTCGTCCCGTTTGATTTTCAAATACGTCGTGCGTGGAAAATCCCTCTCCCAGATCAAATATCCACCCACCCGCTTGAAGGCCGGCAGCCGGCGATTGCGCGCGATCGTCTCCTCGCGCAAGGCGTCGCTGAATGCCTGGTCCGCCTCCAGCCGCACCACCAGCACCAGCATCTCTTTCTCTTTGCCCAGCGCGTTCTGCGGCCACAAATAGTTGGCGGCGAAGACGCAATACTCCTTCACCGGCAGCCCATCGAACACCGTCTCGATGTCCTCGGGATAAACATTCTTCCCGCCTTCGGTGACGATCATGTTCTTCTTGCGGCCGACCAGTTGCACATGCCCCTTGCCGTCGAAACGCCCCAGGTCCCCGGTCAGCAGCCAGCCGTCCACGATCGTCTGCGCGGTCAACTCGGGTTCGTCGAGATAGTGCGACATCACGCCGCGGCTGTGAACCGCCACCTCGCCTGTCCCTTGCTCGTCCGGGTTCAAGATTCGCACTTCCGTCCCGGGCAGCGGCTTGCCCACCGTATCCGCGCGAAAAGGTTTGAGATCGTTCACCGTAAGCCCCACACAGGTCTCCGTCATGCCGTAAGCAATGACCACCGGAACCCCAAGATCGTAGAAGAACTGCGCGGTGGAAGCCTCCATGAACGCGCCCCCGACGATAATCGCCAGCAACTCTCCGCCAAAAGCCTTGTGCACCTGCGGCAGCAGCCGCCGGCTGAGCGCGACGTGTGGCCGCCGCCGGGTGAGCAGTCTATTCAGCCCGATGAGCCTATCCAGGAGGGCCCGCTTCGCCTTCGGCTGTTCGTCAAACTTGGCCCTGAGTCCCCGTTCCAGGTTCTTCAGCACCATGGGGACCACCGTGACATAAGTGATCTTGTAGCGGACGAAGGCGTCGCGGACGAACTCCGGGCGCAGCGTGCGCAAGTGCACCACGCACGCTCCGCACACAAACGGCCCGATGAAGCCGATCATGAAGTCGATGACGTGGTTGGTGGGCAGAATACTCAGGTAACGCACGCCCGGCCAGAATGGGTACCAGGTGGTCAGCGCCCGGCACTGCTCCAGCCAATTGTCGTTGGTGAGCACGCATCCTTTCATCCGCCCGCCGGTCCCCGAGGAATAGACGATGCTGGCCGTGTCCTCCCGCTGCCTCGGCACGAACACGGGATCGCCCTTGCGCCGGAATTCCTCCCAACGGTAGGCGCCGCGCAAGTCCGCCCCGGCCGGCGATTCCGTGACCAGCACAATCTCGGCCGTCAGCTTGGAGAAATCTGGCGACTCGGTGATCGCCCGCCACAAGTGGTATTCGACAATCAGGAACCGCGCCTTGGAGTGCCGCAGCAGTTGCAAATGCTCGGCGGCGGTGAGTTTGTAGTCGAGCGGGACGAGCACGCCGCCGCAAAACAGAACTGCATACGCCGAGATCAGCCATTTCGACTGATTGGTCATGATGATGGCGGCGCGATCGTCCGGCTTGAACTCGGCGTCTTCCAGCGCGCGGCACAGCGGCCGCGCCACTTCCTTGAAATCGGAGTAGGTGAGCCGCGACTTCTCGCGGTCGCGATCGGCTTCAATCAGGCAGGTTTCGTTGGGCCAGCGCTCCAGCGCATCCCGCAGCGCCGCACCCAGGCTGGCGTATTGCTGCAAATCAAGCATTCAGATTTTGTTCACCACAGAGGCACAGAGACACAGAGAAACAAACGAGCTTATCAGAATTTAACATTAGCCAGAGAACAGCCACAGCCTGGGGTAGTGGGCTGCTTTGAAGTTTTCAAAGAAGTTGGGACTTTGATCCGCCCCTGAGCAGTGGTCTAGCGCCGAAGATCAAAAGAACTATCCAGCCGAGCAGAAAAACAAACCATAGCAGAATGAAAATCGGAGTGCCAACGGCAGGCGGCAACTTGTCCAAGAATTCAGCAATCGTACGAATGGGACGAATCTCTCGTGCAATTGCGTTGGAAATCATTAGCCACAGAACTGCGCTGAGCCAAACTAGACCGCCAGCGACCATTGCATAGTGGAATCGCTTCACTCTGCCTCCCGTCGCTTCCATACAAGACAGCCCACTACTCATGGCCTCGAAACATGTACCTTGACCAGCTTTTCTCTGTGTCTCTGTGCCTCTGTGGTGAGTTTACAGCCGCGCTTGGATTCTGCTCGCCAGCGTTCGGAAGTCCGATACGCCCTGCAGTTCATAGTCCGGCAACTCAATGCGGAAGTGGCGCTCGATCCGTGTCAGCAGATCGAGCGCCTGCAGGCTGTCAATGCCGAGCGTCTTGAAGAAATCGTCGTCGGGCGTGAGATTTTCCCGCGGCACCTTGAAGTGCGCGGCCGCAAGGCCGAGAATCTCGTTGAGGGTCTGGTCGGTCGGCATCTACGCTGCGCCTCTCAAATTACCAATTACAAATCACCAATTACAAATTTACGGCAAGTACGGCTGCGGCCCTTCGTTCTCCACAAACTTACGCAGTCCTTCTTCGACCGCGGGCTGGGCGAACAGTTCGCAGAAGATCTCGATCTCCCGCTTCAGTTCCTCATGCGGGATCGGCTTCATGAACCGCTTGGCCGCGGCCGCCGTCTGCCGATCGAATTTTCCGGCCTGGCTGGCGGTGGCCCGCGCCACGCGCAGGGCCTCGCCCTCGGCGGCAATCTGGCTCACCAGCCCGATCTGCTGCGCCTTCATGACATTGAAACTGCGGCCGGTCAAGAGCAGGTCGCGCACCACCGCGTTGCCCAAGTCCCGCTTCAGGCGCGGAATTCCGCCCCACCCGGGGATCAGCCCCAGCCGCAACTCGGGAAAGCAGAAACGCGCCGAGCGATCCGCGACGATGATGTCGCACACCAGCGCCAGCTCGAATCCACCGCCGAAGGTGACGCCGTGCACCGCGGCAATGGTCGTCAGTGGGGCTGCATCCAGCGTGTTCATCATGCCATGGATGCGCTCCAGAAACTCTCGCACCCCGCGCACCGCCTCGCCCTTCTCCATACCCTGCGAGCGCCGATAAAGCTCGCGCAGGTCCGCTCCCGCCGAAAAGCCCGCCTTCAGCGTCGAATGGATGATCAGGGCATGCGCCTCGTTGGCCAGCTTGGGCAGCGCCGCCGTAAACTTCTCCAGCTCGTCCAGGGTGAGCGAGCCGATTTCGTTACACGGCTCGCGATGCAATGCCAGCTCAATCGCGCCGTTCACGACCTGCCAGGAAAGAGCCTGCCCTTTGAACTCGTTCATGTGGTTCTGGCCGCGCTGTACATCTGATCGATTTCGCTCTTGAACCGCTCCGCGATCGCGTCCCGCTTGAGTTTCCCGTTGGCGGTCAAAAGCCCGCTTTCAATTGTGAACGCGTCGCTCAGAATATGGAAGGCCCGCACCTGCTTGTAATGAGGCAGCCCCTGATTCACGGCATCGAGCGCTGACTGCACTGTCTCGCCGCTCACCTTGCCGGTGACCAGCGCGGCCAGATATCCGCGCCCATTGCCCACCAGCACCACCTGGCTTGCGCCCGGCAGCAGTTCGAGGATCTTGTCCTCGATCGGCTCCGGGGCAATGTTGTGGCCCGACGCCGGAATGATCAGGTTCTTGATGCGGCCGACGATCTTCCAGTTTCCCCGCTCGTCCACTTCGCCCTGGTCACCGGTATAGAACCAGCCATCCCGTAGCACCTTCGCCGTTTCCTCGGGACGCCGCCAGTATCCCGGAAAAATGTTCGGGCCGCGGACGACGATCTCTTCGTTCTCGGCCAGCTTCATCTCGATCCCGGCAATCGCCGGGCCGGCGCGGCCGGGAACCACTTGCCCCTGCGGATCGTCCATGGTGCAGATCGCCGTCGTCTCGGTCAGCCCATACACCTGCAGCACCGGGATGCCGAGCATCATGTAGAAGAGTTGCGTCTCCACATTGAGCGGCGCCGACCCGCAGATCAGTGCCCGCAGCTTCGCTCCGATCATCTTCCGCCGAATCGTGGGGAACACCAGCGCATTGGCCAGGCCCAGCCAATAGCGGTCGCTCATGCGCGGCTGCCCTTCCTGCCGCCGCGCCCAGGCGCCCTTGGCCTTGCTGTACACCTTCAACGGGAACCCACGGGTCCGCCAAAGCTGCTCATCCACTGCCCGGCGCATGCGTTCGAGCAGCGCCGGAACATTCAGAAAGTAATCGGCCGCCGCGCTTCGCATGTCCGCCGCCATCCTGCTCAGATCGGTGTTCAGCGTGACCCGGCTGCCGCGCAGCAGGCAGGTGAGCAGCATGATCCAGGACCCGGCAAAGCAGAACGGCAGGTAGTGAAAGACCGAGTCCTGCCCGGGATGTCCTTTCATCAACTGATTCAGTCGCCCCGACGTACAGCCCAGCATGTGCCCCACGTTGCCCGCGTTCAGCATCACGCCCTTGGCCTCGCCCGAGGTGCCGGACGTGTAAATGATGGTGACCACGTCGTCGTCCTTGGTCGGGAGCGCGGTGTCGGGAAGTGGCGCGCGGCCCGGAATGAAGACCTTGTCAAAGCAGAAGTGGGGCGGCGCCTCCGGCCATTCCGCCACAATCGCGGCCGCCAGCGCCGGCTCGCCGCAGGCCATGACCGACGGCCAGCAGTCCTTCATCATGGCCACCAGTTCGGCGGGCGCCTGCCGCGCGTAAAGCGGCACTACCGTCAGGCCCTCGGCCATGATAGCCAGGTCCATCGCCACCCACTGGATGGAATTATGGGCGAGCAGCGCGCACCGGTCGCCCTTCTTCAGCCGCAGCCGGCGCAGGTACGCCCGCGCCGTCTGCACCTGGTCGAGCAACTGCCGGGCCGTGATCCCCACGGTCTCACCACTCCGCAATTCCTGGAGAACAACGTTGTCGCCACTCTTCTCCAGGCTCGTGAAGATTTGATCGAGAAAAGACATGCTTTGAACTAGATACTCGCTGCAGTTCTCCAGATGTTTGTCATCTTGAGAGGGCAGGCTCACCTATCCTGCATGCGCAGCGGTTCTTTTAGTGTTTTGGTGGTCCCAGTTTCTTCCGCCACAACCAACGGAAATAAATAACGACGACTCCAAGCCCAATCCAGCCAAGTATTGATTGAACGACAACATTATGGCTAAAGGACGTCAATCCAAAGCAGCCCACAACCAATGCTGACGTTAATAAACCGTATATCAGCAGTTGCCTTGTATCTTGTCTCATTCGAATGCCAGTATTAATGCCCAGAGAGTACAAACGGTGGCCCTATCCGTACGCCTTGACCAACTCCCGCAGTCCCTCGCTCATCGGCGGAAGATAATCTTCCCAGCTCCATTCTCCGCGCCGCGTGGGAAACTCCGGATACCGCCGCTGGACCTCTTCTTCGAAATACACACCCATGCGCGCCATCAATTTCAAATTCCGGACCACGGTGCGCGCGATCCCGTCGGCAATGCGCTCGCCCTCCCGATCCAGAATTTCCAGCGCCCGCAGCGTCTTCTCCTCCAGGTCTGCATCGTCCACATTCATCAGCAGCTCTTTGTGTCCGCGCTCGTTCATCAGGTTCCGGATGCGCTCATCCATGGTAATTCCCGCCGAGGGCACCAGCGCCGGCATCGAGGTCACGATCCCGTGATAGCGCGAGGAGACGATCAGACGGCACGCCCGCAGAATGCTCACCAGCTGATACATGTCGTAGGCTTCCGAGGTCAACACCGGCACGCCGCCAAGCTTCTCCGCAATGCGCTTGCAGGGACGCGCATCCAGCCGTTCGGTCGCCACCAGGATCACGAATAGGTTCTTTTTCTGGCGGAACGCCGCCACCGCCTGGGCAATCGCCGCCATGTAGTGCTCGTATTTTCGATCCGCCTCCGGCCCCGCATGATGGAAGTACGGCCCGCGGTAGTGGCTCTCTTTATACGCGCCTGCCAGACGGTGCAAGGCGAGCTTCGCCACCGAGGCCTTCACCGGCCACTCAAACGGATTGATCGGGCACACGGCCAGCACCGGCGTCTTTCCGTCCCAGCCCACTTCGCGCAGCGCTTTCTGCCCGTATTCGGCGCCCAGCGGCTCGAATGTCCAGGCGGTGTCCGTGCCCAGTTCGGTTGGCACGCCCAGGTCGCGCAGAATGGTGCGCGACTCTTCGTTGCGCGTGATCACCAGCGAGTTCTTGCAATAGCGCCCGCACATCCTGGCGACCAGCGGATCCATCTGCCCGGCCTCGGCGCCATATCCCACCGACAACTTGTTCTCCGCCGCCGCGATCCCCAGCGAGCCGATCATCATCGTCGCCAGCGCGTTGGCGAACTTCGACTTGAACATCGACCCTTCGCAGGCCACCACGCCGTGATGCCGGGGGACTTCATTGGCCAGAAACGGCGGAAAAACGTCGGGCAACCGGACCTGCGACGTGCCTTCGAAATAGCCGCGCGAGCGATCGAAGTCGAACGTCATCATGGTGAAGTCCACGTTCTCCGGACCCAGCACGTGCCGGATCTGCCGCAGCATTTCTTCCACCCGCACATCTGAGCCGGTATTGCGGGTGCCGTTGTACCCGGCAAACAACAGCTTCAGCTGCTCGCCCGGCTGCCAGGGCTTGCCCCGGCCCAGCATCCACTGCATTTTCTTGCCCTCGATGATGCTCGAGACCCACGCTTCCAGAACCAAGTCCATCATGCGGCGGCGCCTCCCCGATCGCCCGGCCAGTCCTGGTAGGGATAGGTGAAATTATGCTCCCGGCTGAATTTCAGCAGCCCATAACTGTACGCGGAGAACGGCGCCGGCTTGCGCCCCAGTTCGGTCGTCACCCGGGTGTTGTCGAAGACCGTGTTCCACACCAGGTACGGCAGAAACACCTTCAGCAGCGCCGCCCCCTGCCCGACCGGGCCTTTGCGATTCGCCAACATGTTGACCATCGAGGTGAACGGCCGTTCCAGAATCGGCAGGAACACCGGCCCGCGCTTGGATTGCGCAGCGGCCAGCGCTTTCGTCAGTTCCCGAAAGGTCTGAGAATCGTTTCCCGAGGAAAGATGATACGTGTCATGCTGCGGATTCGGTTTCATGTGCAGCGTGGCAATCGCGTCGGCGACAAAATCCACGTTCACGATGTCAATCCTGTCCCGCGAGCGGAAGGGCAGCACCGGCAACCCGGCCAGGAACACGAACGACCGCACCATGTCAAACTGCGTCGTCTCCGGGTAGCGGCTGTCCCCCAGCACGATGCTTGGCCGAAAAATGGTGAGCGGGACATCCGGCAGCAACTCCCGCACCATGTGCTCGCAGAATTTTTTCGTGCGCGAGTAAGGATCGTAGTCCGACCGGTCCCATTCGAGCGACCGGTCTTCGGTTACAATCTCGTGGCTGCGCTTCCCCGCCACCGCCACTGTGCTCACGGTCGAGAACCGCTGCAGCCCGTGATAGTAATGGGACCGCCGCGCCAGTTGCACCACTTCCAGGGTGCCGCGCAAGTTCACGTTCAGGCAACTTTTTTCCGATTTGCGGTTCAGCGAGGCCGCACAGTGGATCACCGAATCGGTGGTGTGCATCAGCCGGTCGTAGCCGTCCCGGTCCAGCCCAAACCGCGGCTCCGTCAGGTCCCCGCGGAAGACTCGGATCTTCGCTTGCAGGTACTCGTAAAACTTTGAGAACGGCATGTGCAGCTGCAGCGCATTCCACAGCCGCAGTTCGGCATCCTGCGGATCGCGCCCCCGCACCAGAAGATTGAGCGTCGCATCGTACCGCTCCAGCAAATTGGCGGCCACATGCGCGCCGATGTACCCGGTCCCCCCGGTCAGGAATATCGCCACGTTGCTCCATCCGTCCCGGTTTTCACGGCATCGCCATTTTTTGCGGTCTGCATCTCGAGCGCGCGCGGCGTCCGCGCTTCGAGCGGCCGCCCCTCGATCAGCGGATAGGTCCAGCGCCGCAGCGCCGGAATATGAATATTGATCCAGTACTCCCACCAGTCGAGAGCGGCGGCGTGGTAGCCGAACGTTTCCCGCTCTTCGGGCACGAGCGCTTGCGACAGCTTTTCCACGTTGTCGGCTACGAAGTCGTGCTCGTTGTCCAGGATGAACGGCTCGAATAACTGGATCAGCTTCTCCACCCGCTCCAGGTTGCGCTCCGTTTTGGCGAGCGGCTTCTTCACCGACAGTGGAGACATGATCCGCTGAATGGACCGGATAATCATTTTCTGCGCCGGCGCCGACATCCGGTTATAGCGCGTCTTGGAAACCGGGATCGCGTCAAAGCGCAAGCGCAGCCAGTTCTCCAGACCCTCCTGCGCTCGGTAGTGTTTGCGGTGGCCGAGCCAGGTCAACTCGATCGAACGTCCCATGTCGCACGGATTGGTCACCGAGGTTGCCAGTTGGTACAGCGGATCGTGCCGCCGCTCCACCAGTGCCGCCGCAATCAGCGTCATCCCGGCGCAGACCGCATCCACCGGAATCAGATCCAGCCGCTTGCGTTCGTTCGTCGGCAATTGCCGGAAAAACGTCCCCAGCAGATACGACAGCGATGCCGACGTGTTGATGCCTTCGTTCCATCCCCGGAAGGGTTTGTCCACCGAGGTCTCGACAATCGCCGGCCGCACAATCGCGATCGGCAGCCCGTTGCCATACTTCGAGATCAGCGACTCCGCCAGGCTCTTAGAGAAGGTGTACGTATTCGGCCAGCCCAGTTCTTTCGCCCGCTTCAGCCCCGCGTCCGTCAGGTAAGTCTTCAACCAGCGGATGCGGTTCTTGCGAATCTGGATTTCGAGCGCCGGGCCGCTCAGACCCTTGGCCGCGTGCTCCTTCCCGAGCGCGTCCCGCTTCAGTTCCTCGGTGACTTCCGGCCCTTCCGCCCGCGCCTCGGCCGCTTCCACCAGGTCGTGCAGCGCATACCACTCTTTTTCCGCGTCAAAATCCGCCACGCGCGCCGGCGTGTAGTTGGGCCGCACCCGCTCGCTCACCCGCCCGTCGCGCTGCCCGGCCACATAGCACGTTGAAAGATGCAGCAACGCCGCGTGATCCGAGGCGCGCACGAACTCGACCATGTGGTACGCCGAGTCCACGTTGGCCGCCAGCGCGTCCCGCAAGTCGGGATTGAAATCCGTCAGCCCCGAGCTGTTGACGATCAAATCCAGGTTTTGCTTCAGGCGCTGCGCCGTCTCCGGATCCAGCCCGAGCCCCGGCTGCGAGACATCGCCTTCCACTACTTCGACCTTTTCCGCCAGCAGCGCCCTCAGCCCGTGGCCATAGCGGTCAAAAAGAGGATCGAAGACCGGCGACTCTTCGATCATTTTCTCGAAGCGTTGCTGCCCCGGATTCGATTTCTGCCGCCGGACCAGCAAGTACAACTTCCCGATCTCCGGGAGGTCCGGGGCCCCCGGCGGGCCCGGTTTTGGCCCGTTGGGGTTAAGGTCGAGCAGCGTGTTCGCAAGCCACACTTTGCCGATAAATCCGGTCACGCCGATCAGCAGCACGTGCTTCCCGCCCAGCGCCTTGCGCACCGAAAGCGGCGCCGCATGACGCGGCGTGTCGAAGTGGACAATCGGCCGGATACGGACCGGCGCCTTCCGCTCCGCCGGCACGATGGCCGCGGCCAGCGCTTTGGGGCCGCGCAGTCCGAGAGCCCGCACCCACCGCGCCGGACTCTGCCGCCCGTCCGGTCCCGTTTCGCGAATGCGCGCAAACAAGCCGCGCGGCCGGATCACCGGGCTGAGCAGCCGTCCGGTGGATACTCCGTCACGGAAGTCGAGCCGGTTGGCGATGATCCAGCGCACTCCCAGGTGCCGCGCCAGCGGACGCATGACATGATCCAGCCCCTGGCTCACCAGCACCACGTCAGTGCCCGAGTCTTGCAACGCCTTCAGTTGGCGCACTCCTTCCGGTTTCAGCAGCGGCTTCAGCTTGTACTGGAATTCTTCTTCGCCCAGCAGATCGAGCCGGTCGTGCGTGATGCCACGGAGAACGGCATGCACGATCCGGGTCGCCAGCTTGCGGTTGGCCGCATAGAGGAACGGACGCAGCAGCGCCATCGCCAGCACCAGGCTCCGCCGGAGCGCCCGCGCGACAAACGTCTGGCTGTTCCAGGTGAAAAACGCGATCGGCCGGACCGTGGTCAGCTCCAGCAGGCTGCCCTCGACGCGCCAGTAAACCGGCGCGACGGGACGTGCGTCATCGTGTTTTACGTTGGCCTGGGACAAGAAGCTCTCTCGCAGACAGCGCCTCCGGGCCGGAGGGCGCAATTAGCTATTTTAACCAAACCGTCACCAAGCGCGAAGAAGAACCGTAAGCCAAGGCAGCAGAGGGACTTCTTCCCCGGATGCCTCATCCTTATCGTGAGGAGCTCCCGTTATGAGATTCCGGACTTTACATTCCATATTGACCGCTGGCCTGCCGGGGAAGACAATTCTCCGTTCCCGACTGCCGCGAAACTCCCTCCCCTAATCGGTGGCCGAGCCGGGCCCTTTTCTCTACGCGATTCTCAGATGTGAGACGGAAGGATCCTATGAAGCGCGCCTGTTTCGTCTGCTTGTTCCTGTGTTTGACCACGTCATTCTTGTTGTCTCAGTCGAATCCTGTTCCTTCAATCAACCAGACCGCGAAGGTTGCGTCTCCGGGCATTGTGTCTTCGATCAACGCCTCCCAGGCCAACCCGAAAGCTCAAGCCAGGATTCTCGATGGCTACGGCAAGTTGCCGCTGAGCTTCGAGGCCAATCGAGGACAGACCGATGCGCGGGTGAAGTTTCTGTCCCGCACCGGCGGATACACGCTTTTCCTCACCGGCGATGAAGCGGTGCTGACGTTACGCGGGAAGAAGAAGAGCCTACCTCAGGGGCTAAAGCCCGCGTCTTTAGCGGCTTCTGGTGGCACGGCTGAAGCCATGCCCTTCCCGAAAACCATTCATGGGACAAGTTCTAGCAAGAACGACACAGCGGCCGATCGCGTGACCGGCGCCGTTTTGCGGATGAAGCTCCGCCACGTCAACCCTGCCGCCAAGGTGACGGGCGCGGACGAACTGGCCGGCACGAGCAACTACTTCATCGGCAATGATCCGGCGAAGTGGCGCGCGAATGTTCCGACCTACGCGAAGGTGAAGTATGAGGGGATCTATCCCGGCGTTGACCTGGTCTACTACGGCAACCAGCGGCAACTGGAGTATGACTTTATCGTGGCGCCGGGAGCGGACCCGCGTCACATCCAGTTCGACGTTCGCGGGGCCAAGCGGATTCGCCGGGATGCGCGCGGAGACTTGGTTCTAAAGATGGGTGAAGGCGAAATTCGCTGGCACAAGCCGGTCGTGTATCAGGAGAAGAATGGAACGAGGCAGTTGGTTGCGGCGCATTATGCCATCACGGACAAGAGCCGGGTGGGATTCGAAGTCGCGAAATATGACGCAGGCAGACCGCTCTACATCGATCCGCTGATTTACTCGACGTATCTCGGCGGCAGCAATTATGACTATGGCCAGAGCATCGCCGTGGACAGCACGGGCAACGCTTACGTCACGGGATACACGGGGTCAACCGACTTTCCGACTACACCCGGTGCCTTCCAGACGACGTGCTGTGGGGCCTTCGTGACCAAGCTCAACCCCACGGGCTCGGCCTTGGTTTATTCCACCTACCTGGGCGGCAGCTCCTCAGATGGCGCATTGGGGATCGCCGTGGACAGCGCAGGCAACGCTTACGTCACGGGAGACGCTTACTCAACCGACTTTCCCGTAACGCCCGGCGCCTTCCAGACGAATTTCGGTGGCGGCGAGTCCGACACCTTCGTCACCGAGATCAACCCCACGGGGTCAGCTTTGGTTTACTCCACTTACCTGGGCGGCAGCTCCTATGAGTATGGCTACGGCATTGCCGTGGACAGCGCGGGCAGCGCTTACGTCTCGGGATTTACGTGGTCAGCCGACTTTCCGACTACGCCCGGTGCCTTCCAGACGAATTTCGGAAGCGGCGGCGGTGACGCCTTCGTGACCAAGCTCAACTCCACGGGATCGGCTTTGGTCTATTCCACCTATCTTGGTGGCAGCGGGAATGACGATGGCTCCGGCATCGCTGTGGACAGCGCCGGCAACGCTTACGTCACCGGCGCTACCGGCTCAACCGACTTCCCGACCACGCCCGGTGCCTTCCAGACGACCTGCAACGGCGGCAACTACTGCGCGAAATATGGGGACGCCTTCGTGTCCAAGCTCAACCCCACGGGATCGGCTTTGGTTTACTCGACCTATCTGGGCGGCAACTCTTATGAATATGGTGCTGGCATCGCCGTGGACAGCGCGGGCAACGCTTACGTCACGGGAGGAACCTACTCCAGGGACTTTCCCACGATGAATCCCTTGCAGGCAACTTTCGGAGGCGGACAAAACGATGCCTTCGTGTCCAAGCTCAATCCCACCGGCGCGGCTTTGATTTACTCCACCTATCTTGGCGGCAAACAGTCTGACTATGGCGATGGCATCGCCGTGGACAGCGCGGGCAACGTTTACGTCACCGGAGTTACATGGTCGGGAAATTTTCCGCTAGCGGATCCCTTCAAGAAAAACAACGGCGGCTACTCCAGCGCCTTCGTGTCCAGGTTTAACCCCGCGGGATCGGCTTTGATTTCCTCCACTTTTCTGGGCGGCAGCAGAGAGGATAGGGGCTACGGCATCGCCGTGGACAGCACGGGCAAGGCTTATGTCACCGGCTTCACCCTTTCAACCAACTTTCCCGTTACGCCCGGTGCCTTCCAGACGAATCTCAGAGGCGGCGGCGGCGCATTCGTGACCAAGATTCCAATGCTGGCAGCGACCACGACTGCGCTCACGTCTTCACCGAATCCGTCCACTTATGGACAGCCAGTGGCCTTCACCGCAACGGTCGCATCCCGCCTGGGTGCGCCGCCAGATGGAGAAACCGTCACGTTTATGAAAGGCAAAACGGTGCTGGGAACGGGCTCGTTGAGTGGCGGCTCGGCCAGCTTCACGACCTCGACTCTCAAGGTGGGCACAAACCTGGTCAGGGCGGCGTACGGCGGTGACTCCAACTTCGCCGGCAGCACGTCGCCGGCGCTGAGCCAGGTGGTAAACAAAGCCGCGACCACGACCACTTTGGTTTCCTCGCAGAATCCGTCGAACTTTGAGCAGGCTGTGACCTTTACAGCGAGCGTGGCGCCGCAGTTCAGCGGCACTCCCACCGGGACCGTGACCTTCTACGATGACACGACGGCGCTAAAAACTGTGAAACTGAGCGGAGGGGTGGCGAAATTCACAACCGCGACGCTGGCCTCGGGCACGCACACCATCACGGCGACTCACAACGGCAGCACCAGCTTTAGCGGCAGTTCGGCCTCGCTGACACAGACGGTGAATTAGCGCGCAACTTTTTTGTTTCTTTCGCAGCGGGCGTTGTACATACATCTTAATACGTGCAATATCGCCGATACGAAATGGTCCACGTGGAACATTTTCGCCAATCCTTCACCCCTGGATTTTTGAAACCAGTTGCCTCTGTTGACAGCCGAGTGGGTGGAAGGCAGTGGTCCCGGAGGGACCGCTGAAAATGGCCCGCCAGTTGACTGGCGGGATCGCGCGCGGAGAACAGCCGTGAGTGCCGTAGGCACGACTGAGTCGCACACGTCGCCATTGGACTTCAGTCGTCCCTAACGGGACTGGTTCAGCTTACAGGCCCGATACCCGGCGCTGAAGCGCCGGGCTATTCTCATCCGTCCCTGCGGGACTGGGTTAATCGGTGCGATTCCAAGGATGTCAACAGAGCCAAACCACTTCTACTGTTCCCGCCGCGGCATGGCGTAGTAGCCGGCGCGGGCCTGGATCTTGTAGTCGCCCTGCTTACTGTGGATCTGCACCTTGCGGAAGCTGCCGTCGCGCGCGGTGTTGGTGGGAGTGTAGCCGATGTTGTACTGGCTCCGGAGTTCCTGCGAGATCTGCTCGAAGGCCTGCTTGAGTTTCTCGATTTTGTTGCCCACTTCGATCATGCGGCCGCCGGTCTCTTGGGTGAGCTTCTTCATGGCGGAGTCGCCGCCATAACCCCCGAAACCGTAAAACCCACGGTCGGCAATCAGCAGCACGTAGCAGATCGCGTCGGCTTTCTGGGCGGCTTCGATGGCATCTTTGACCTTCAGCCGGCTGCCCTCGTCTTCTCCATCGGTCAGCAGGATCATGGCCTTGCGGCCGACTTCCTGGCTAAGCTCATCGTGCGAGGCAAGGTATACGGCGTCATACAGAAGCGTGCCGCGGGGGCCAGTGGAAGAACATGGAAGCGGGCCCTGCGGGCCAATCGGACCCGACCCGGCACAGCCAATGCCGCCGGTGTTGATCTTGGCTTGGTTGAGCGCGTGCTTGAGGTTGCTGATGGAACTGGTAAAGTCCTGCAGAAGATCCACGTCCACATCGAAACTGATGACGAAGGCCTCGTCCTTCGGCCGCAGCGTGTTTTCCAGGAAGGAGCCGCCGACCTGCTTCTCCATTTCGAGCACGCGCTGCTGGCTGCCACTGGAATCGATCAGGATGCCGAGCGTCAGTGGCAGGTCCGATTCCGCTTTGAAGTACTTGATGGCCTGCGGTTTACCGTCTTCGGAAACCTCGAAGTCGTCCTTGGTGAGGCTGGGGATCAGGGCGCCATGCTTGTCCTTGACGTTGAAAAAAAGCTGCACCACCTCGACGTTGACCTTGAGGGTCTCCACGGACTGGTCTCGGGATTGATCTTTCGACTGGTCCTGGCCGGCAGCCTGACCTCGGCTATAGTGTCCACTGGGCTGGCCCGGGTTGGGCGAGTTCGTATCGTCTGAGACCTGGGCAGCGAATGGAATTGAGAGTGCCAGCAAAACAGCCAACTGTGCTGCCATCGTAGAAAAAAGTGATTTCGGCATAGAGATTTTCATCCCAAGTCTAGCTAGTTTATCCTGTGAATGTTGGATGCACCAAAGCCGGCAGCGTGGGCATCTGAAAGTGTAGGAGCGGCCGGCGAAATTTAGGGAGGGCACGGACCGAGAGTGCCCTGAGCGAGGCCGAAGGGGCAGTCGCGCCGCCATCGGAAGAAAGGCAGAGGGTCCCGGGATGGTCAGGAAAATTGGCGGGTTCATGATTCTTGCGCTGCTATTGCTACCGGCCGGAGCGGCTTGGGCCCAGCAGGATCAGCAGATACCGGACGCGCCGTCGGCCACGCGCCCCGTGCCGCCACCGGCGCCGCCCAGCCCCCGGCCTGCCCAGGATGAGACCCAGTCGGCAGCGAAGCCCGGCGAGTCTCGTCCCAGCGCGCCCCAGGACAATGCGCCTCCGCGCAGCGCCCCGGATCAGACCGGGCGGAAAACGCCCCCACCGCCCAGCGCCCTAGACCAAGCCGGGAAGACCGAGCAGAAGACGCCTCCGCCACCCATGCCGGAGATCAGAACGGTGCCGGAAGGCAGCGTGCCGCGGGATTCCGAAAGCCGCGACGACCTCTATACGGTGAGCAAGACCGTCAACTTCGTTTTGGTGCCGGTGACCGTGAAGGACAATGACGGGCGGCTGGTCAACGGCTTGTCGCCAAAGGACTTTTCGGTGCTGGAGAACGGGCAGAAGCAGCCGCTGAAGTTCTTTACCAGTGACCCGTTTCTGCTGTCGGCGGCCGTCGTCCTTGACCTGGGCATGCCAGACGTGGGCGTGAAGAAGGTCCAGGAGACGCTGTCGGCCCTGCAAGGCGCCTTCAGCCAATGGGACGAGGTGGGGGTCTATACCTATAGCAGCAACGCCGGCCGGGTGTCGGACTTTGCCGCGGCCGGCCAGCAACTGACGGCGGTCCTGAACCAGATCAAGACTTACAGCGGGGCGAATAACGGTGTGCCGGTGACGGACGGGCCGTTGGGACCGCAGGGTCCAATGATTAACGGCCGGCCGCTGGACACTCCGATTCAACGGGTCAGTACGCCGCCGAAGACGCCCCGTGTTCTCAATGACGCGATCCTGCTGGCGGCGCGCGATCTTTCGAAGCGCGACCGGGCGCGGCGCAAAATCATCTTCGTCATCAGCGATGGACGCGAGTACCGCAGCACGGCCAGCTACGCTGACACGCTGAAGGTCCTGCTGACCCAAAACATCATTGTTTATGCAGTGGGAGTGGAAGGCGCCGCCATCCCCGCCTACGGCACGTTGGAGAAGATGCACCTGCCCAAGCTAGGGTCGCTTACGGGCTACGGCAACATCCTGCCCAAGTATGTGAACGCGACCGGCGGCGGAACCGTTTACAGCGAGTACGCGCAGGCCGGGATCGAACGCGCCTATGCCCGCGCCATCGGGGACGCACGCAATCAGTACACGCTGGGCTACACGAGCAAACCGGGGGCCGGTGGATATCGGCATATCGAAGTGCGGGTGCGGCGGCCTGACGTCAACGTATACGCCAAGGAAGGCTACTACCCGTTGCCAGCGGCAAAGTAGCCGTCAGCCATCAGCCATCAGCCGTCAGCCGTCAGCCGTCAGCCATCAGCCGTCAGCCATCAGCCGTCAGCCATCAGCCGTCAGCCGTCAGCCATCAGTTCGAGAGCAACGATAAGGTCCGTGGATTGGTTCTCGCATACTTCCCGCCAGAGGAGCACACGTGCCGAGGAGCGCCTTACCTGATGGCTGAGGGCTGACGGCTGAAAGCTGACGTTCTGGGCCCGTGGCCCTTTAGTAACCGGGGTAACTGCGCCCGATTCCCCTCGTGTGATATAAAACGGGACAGGATCCGAACTGCAGTATATGTGGCGGGAGGCCCCCAGGTTGGGGAGTCTCCGTCGTGGTCTTTGAGGAAGCCTTTGAGTTTCATCAACTTCGCAGCTCGCGAGATCAATTGCAAGATCGTCTACTACGGCGCCGGGTTGGGCGGCAAGACGACCAACCTGCAGTTCATCTATCAGAAGACCGCCGAACAGCAGAAGGGGAAGATGATCTCGCTGGCCACGGAGACCGACCGCACCTTGTTTTTCGACTTCCTGCCGCTGGATCTGGGCACGGTGCGCGGCTTCAAGACCCGCATCCACCTCTACACCGTTCCCGGCCAGGTTTTCTACGACGCCAGCCGCAAGCTGATCCTGCGCGGGGTGGATGGCATTGTGTTTGTGGCCGACTCGCAGCAGGAGCGCATGGACGCCAATGTGGAAGCCCTCGATAACCTGACGGCCAATCTGCAAGAGCACGGCTACGACTTCCTCAAGATTCCCTACGTGCTGCAACTGAACAAGCGCGACCTGCCGAATGCGCTGCCGGTTGATACGCTCTCCAAAGAACTGCGCAAGAAGAACGAGGCCGTGATCGAGTCGGTGGCGTTCCAGGGCGTGGGCGTGTTCGAGACGCTGAAGGAAATCGCGCGGCAGGTGCTGATGGAGTTGAAACAGGGGGGGTAGGGCAGTTCCCAGTTCCCAGTTCCCAGTTCCCAGTTCCCAGTTCCCAGTTCTCAGTTCCCAGTTCTCAGTTCTCAGTCAAAACCCTAACAACAATCTTCCTGTAGAGACGCAGCTTGCTGCGTCTCAGCAGCGCCCAGCTCGGCAGCCCCTTATGTCCATCTTCGACCGGCTGGGGTCGCGCATCCGCGGCGGCGACAAATCGGCGTCCAAACTTGTTCGAGCGGCAGAAAAAAAGCCGGAGCCCGAAGGCCCCGGCTGTCCAGTTGGTTGGTTGCCCGGATAAACTTGAGGTTTTTGCGCGGCCCGTTCGACGACTGAGCCGCGCGCCGAAATCCTGAGCGAAGCGAACGACCTCGACGCTCGGTTACGCGCTTCTTCTCGGCCGCACCGTCAGATCCCTCACCTGCGCCAGGATACTCGACATCTGCATGCCGTTCAGGTGGGCGACATATGGCAATATATCGGCAACAAACTGGTCTTCCATTAGTTCGCCGATTTCTTCCTGCCGGTTGCGTTCTCCGCCGGAGAGCAGGTCCGGCACCGTTACCTCCAAGGCCCGCGCCAGCCGTTCCAGCGAAGACAGCGTCGGCGTCGCCTTTTCGTTTTCGATCTTGGAGACGTAGGTTCGCGGCACTGCCATGCGCAGCGCCAACTGCCGCTGGCTCAACCCATTGCGCAGACGCAGAGACCGGATTGAGTTCGCCAAATTCAGGTGTCCGTGGCCGTTGCCGTTGATGGGCAACACCGCAGGCATGGGCACGACCGCAACCATCTCCGGCTCATCCTCGTCCAAAGACAGGTGACAGCGGCGGCACAGATTATTGTTGGTCCGGAATTGCACCAGCAGGCAGCGATCGCAGCGGACAACCTCCCGTGAGTCGACGGGAGCGAGTGTGGTGGCCATCTCGGTTTTGGGAGGGCCAGAGCGGGGGGCTACTCTCAAAGCCAACTAGAGCGTAATCTGCTGGATAGCGCCTGTGGAAGTCAAGCAAAAAGTAGGACAAAACACGGTTTTTCTATTAGGAAATCCTGATTAGGCGGCGAAAACCAGGAGAAAACAAGTATAAAACCATGAATCAGCGCGATGCGGCGTGGTGTTTACTAACTGAGTTCACCCAGTCGGAAAGCCTGCGCAGACATGCACTTGCGGTCGAGGCTTGCATGCGCGCCTACGCCCGCAAGCAGGCTGCGGACGAGGCCTTGTGGGGCCTGGTCGGCCTGCTCCACGACTTCGACTACGAAAAGTATCCCACCGCCGAAGAGCATCCCTATAAAGGCAACGAAATCCTCAAGGAGCGCGGCTACTCCGACGAAGTTCGCGGCGCCATCATGTCGCACGCCGAATACACGGGCGTGCCGCGCATCACGCCGCTGGAGAAAACGCTGTTCGCCTGCGACGAGCTCGCCGGCTTTATCACCGCCTGCGCGCTGGTCAAGCCGGGAAAATCGCTGGCCGAGGTCGAAGCCAAGTCCGTCCGAAAAAAGATGAAGGACAAAGCCTTCGCGCGCAGCGTGAATCGAAACGACATTGTGACCGGCGCCGCCGATCTGGGTGTGGAGTTGGAAGAGCACATTGCCTTCTGCATCGAGGCGATGAAAACCATCGCGGCAGAGTTGGGGTTAGACGGCAGCGCAGTCAAGACCGCGTGAAAACGCAAAGCCCGCCTCTCGGCGGGCTTGCGTCCAGTCTTCCTTTTCATCATTCTTCATCAAGGCGTCAGCTTGAACACCGTTCCGTAGCCGTAGGAGCCGCCACCGGAGGTAGTGCCGTACAGGTTGCCCTGTGCGTCCAGCAATAAACTTCCCTCGGGATACACGCCGCTGGGCGAAGTGAAGGTGAAGCTGTAGAGCACGGTCTCCTTACCGGTTGTATCCAGCTTGAACACCGTTCCCGCACCTGGCCGCATGGCGGTGCCGCCATTGGTGGTCGTGCCGTAAAGGTTGCCTTGCGCGTCCAGCACTAAACCTGCCCTGGGGTTTAGACCGTCCGGCTTCCCCTGGAAGTTGTATTGCACTTGCCCAAACACCGTTCCGTAGGAGCGGTAGGGGCCGCCGCCGGCGGTCGTGCCATACCAGTTGCCCTGGGTATCCAGCACTAAACGTGCCACGGGGGATGCGCCGTCCCCGAAATGGCCTCCCAAGAAAAATCGGAGCACGGTCTCCTTGCCGGTCGTGTCCACCTTGAATACCGCTCCAAAGTTGTAACCGCCGCCCTTGCGGGTAGTGCCATACAGGTTGCCCTGCGCGTCCAGCACCAAACCTGCTGCGGGAAATTTGCCGGTCTTCCCAGTAAAGCTGTAGAGCACGGTTTCCTTGCCGGTCGTGTCCACCTTGAACACGGTTCCGCAGCCAATCGGCGCGTAGCATTTAGGGCGTCCGCCATAGTAGGTAGTGCCGTACAGGTTGCCCTGCGTGTCCCGCGCTAAACCTGCTTCGGGCTGTCTGCCGTCCGGAACCCCATTGAAGCTGTGCAGCACGGTCTCGTTCCCCGTCGTATCCAGCTTGAACACCGTCCCGTAGCCAAGATTTCCGCCATACTCGGTAGTGCCATACAGGTTGTCCTGCGCGTCCAGCACTAAATCTGAGACGGGGTTTGCGCCGTCGCCCCCGGTCCCCGTGAAGTGGTACAGCACGGTTTCCTTGCCCGTCGTATCCAACTTGAACACCGTTCCACAGCCAGACGGAGTGCACGCAGGATCTCCGCCAAACTCGGCAGTGCCATACAGGTTACCTTGCGCGTCCTGCACTAAGCCTGCGGCGGGGGTTGCGCCGTCCGTCCCGCCTGTAAACGAATACAGCAGACCGTAAGTGTACGTCTGCGCCTGTGCCGATCTGCTCGCGACGAATGCCGGTAAAAGCACAATCGCCAGAGCCAGCGCGGCGACCGCCACTGCCCGGGGTATTCCAAGAATCCAGTTCCGATGTTGCGTCGGATTGTTCATACGCCTACTCCTTTCATGAGGTCTCCCAGTTTGAACATTCGAGATTCTGGCATCGCGGTGCGCCGGTTCCAACAAAGGCTGGGGTTCAATCTCGGGGGAAGGAAGAGTCCACTTGCTGAACTCTTGAGCCAACTTGGTAGGTAATTCGACGCCCAACGTCGTCGCTTGTCAAGGGTATAACGCGTACCACAATTGACAAGAGGCAACGCGGGATGGCGCGCGGAGCGTGAATCGAAACGACATTGTGACGGGCGCCGCCGATCTGGGTGTGGAGTTGGAAGAGCACATCGCGGTCTGCATCGAGGCGATGAAAACAATCGCGGCAGAGTTGGGATTAGACGGCAGCGCAGTCAAGACCACCTGAAAACGCAAAGCCCACCTCTCGGCGGGCTTCTCGTCCAGTCTGTCTCTCGATCATTCTTCATCAAGGCGTCAGCCTGAACACCGGTCCCACACCGTGAGTGCCGCCATCGACGGTAGTCCTCTACCAAGCGAGAATTTCCCGCGCCGAGCTACGAGCGCGGCCTGGGACGAGATGGTCGGATTCTGCGAGAAAGCCGGAGCGGTCACTTCCCCCCTTCTCCACCACCCGCTTCGCTACGTTCGACGTGCTGCCGGAGAAGTTCGAGTCACCGCCGTACACCGCCTTGACCGCGCTGGTACTCACCGGCAGCCGCCATCGCCTTATTTCTTGTTCGCTGCGGCGTCCGTCAGCCCGAAAATCTGCAGTTGCTTGTAGGCGGCCACGAAGACCTGGCCGTTGGCCACTACCGGAACCAGGTTCGCGTTCCCGCCCACATAGGGCCAGGTCCCCGCCACTCCCTTAAAGAGCTTCGCCATCGGTTTACTGGCTTCCGGATCGAAGGCAAACAGGCGAATCCGAACTTTCCCATCTGGATGCGATACCGCCCACACGATGGGGCTCGCATTGCCGTTCGATGAGATGGTGGTGAAGAACCCTGGGCTCTGCCCTCCGCCAACCCCCGGCGACGTGGCCACGTGCTTGAGAGAAACCTTGGGCGAGGTCTGAACCTTCCAGATCTTCACCGTCCGGCCGCCGCTCGAAACGACCCGCCCCAGCCCGTCCTTCGGATCCACGAAATAGGACTGCCCGCACCAGCAGCCCCCAACGTAGTAGCTGCCGAGGACGTTGTTGCCGGTTTTCGAGAACCCGCCCAGCTTGTCTTCGTTCATGAAGAACATGGTCCCAACCTTGCCCACCGCGACCGCCAGATGCGGCGTGGATCCAGGCTGATCGGGCAGAACCAAAACTCCACCCGAGCCGAAGTCGGCGTCCGACTGATCGAGTTGAGATTCGTTGTCGGGCGTGAACAAATCGAGGAACGTGGTCAGCGTGGACGAGACCTTCACCACGCTCTCCTGAATGTTGGTTACCCCGTCATAGGTGGTCCCGGAATAATCCGAGTTTCCGGTAACAAACAGGATGTTGCCGGCATCATCGGCCGCCAGGCCGTAGCCCGACATCCAGATGGCGGAAAGGAAAAAGTTGTTCGGCGAAGTCGCCTGGGTGTCGTTGAGGCGGTTGGCCGCGAGTGGGGTCAGCGATCCCGTGGTCCAGCCCAGCAGCCAGCCGCGCGAAAGGTTGGCTCCCAGATCACAGAAGCTGCCGAAACCGGCGTAGATGTTGCCGTTCGCCAGCAGCAGCCCGGGACGCTGCCGCTGATAGGTGGCGTTGAAGGTGAACGTGGTTCCATCGGTCAGGGTGTGCGAGGCCGTGATGACTTGGGGTGTCACTTTGTCGGTCAGGCTACCCAGATCCAGGGCGTGAATGCGGTAGGCCGGCCCGCTCGGATCCTGGGTGTAGACCACCACGTACAGCGTGTTGCTCCCGGGATCGATCACCGGGGTCGAGTTGATGCCTACGTTGGGCCCGTTGTTGCCGCAGCCCAGCGGATAACGAACCGGCTTCCCGAAATTCGGGTTCAGCAGCACCGTTCCGCTGTGAGCGTCGATTGCGTATACGGTGTTGCCTTCCGTGGCGACGTAAACCACATCGTGTGTGCCCTGGTGCTGACCGGCAGTGATGATCACGCCCGGCACGACCAGAGGCTGCGCATCGACCTGGTCATCGAGCCCGACCGTTTGCAGCAGTCCGAAGGCGGTGCTGCCCACGTTGGCCGGCGTGAGCACGATTTCGTTCTGATTCCAACCGGTACGGTAGTTGTCGTAGTGATAGGTCGTGATCGCTGTCTGACCGACAGCCACGAACAGGCTTCCGCTGGCCAAAAGAATCAGGGTGGCGAGTACCGCTTTTCGCCGGGCGGAACAACTGGCGTAACGACGAAGGGTCATGGTGGTTGGTTCCTTTGGGACGGTCGGTTTGGAGCGGCCTCGGGCGACTCGCGCGCGCACTCCCTCATAGCTGCGAGCCTCGCGCAACTACACACGGAGGCCAAGATTGCGATCGAGGGGAGGTAATACGACTAGCGAAACCGGGCAAGTCTACTGGATTCAGAGTGAGATGTAAACCGGGTTTCTCACTTCCGCTCGGGACTCGGAAAAAGCCTTAGCGTACGACCTCGGCTAAACTCCCGCTCGCGATCACCTCGGCGATGCGCGCGAAGTCCTGGTACATGGCGCGGTCTTTGTTCATCGTGGGGCACACCGCCCGAAGGGCCGCATGCGCCTGCTGCAGAGGCTTCGAGGGCTTCAGCGGCGCCAGGAAATCAATCGCTTGCGCCGCGGCCATCGCCTCAATCGCCAGCGTGTGGCGCGTGTTCTCGACGATCTTCTTCAGCTTGTTCGCGGCCGTCATGCCCATGGAAACGAAGTCTTCTTTGTTGCCCGACGTGGTGATGGAATCCACCGACGCCGGGTGGGCCAGCACCTTGTTTTCGCTGACCAGCGCCGCGGCGGTGACCTGCGGCATCATGAAACCCGAGTTCAGGCCTGCGCCCGGCGCGAGAAATGGCGGCAGGCCCTCGCTCAGCGCCGGATTGACCATGCGCTCGAGCCTCCGCTCGCTGATCCCGGCGAGCGCGCTCAGCGCAATGGCCAGAAAGTCGAGAGCGAAGGCCAGCGGCTGGCCGTGGAAGTTCCCGCCGGAGAGCACATCGCCGTCGCCATCCGTGGCCTTGGGATTCTTCACGAAGACCAAAGGATTATCGACCGCGGAGTTCGCCTCGGTCTCGAACACGGCGCGGCAGTGGGCCAGGGTGTCGCGGACCGCGCCGTGCACTTGCGGGATGCAGCGCATGGAGTAGGCATCCTGCACGCGTCCGCAGTCGCGGTGCGAGCGGCGAATTTCGCTGTCTTCGAGCAGGCGGCGCAGGTTGGCGGCGGTCTTCATCTGCCCGGCATGCGGACGCGCCTGCTGAATGCGCTCGTCGAAGGCGACGATGGTCCCCTGCAGCGCGTCGCAGGACATGGCGCCAACGACGTCGGCGGAATCCACCAGCGTCTCAGCGGCCAGCAGCGACAACGTGCCCACGGCCAGCATGGCCTGGGTGCCGTTGATCAGCGACACGGCTTCTTTCGCTTCCAGCACGAGCGGCTTGATCTGGGCTTGCTGGAGAGCACCGGGGCTGCCGACGCGCGCGCCCTTTGCGTCAAAGCATTCGCCTTCGCCGATCAGCGCCAGCGCCAGGTGCGCGAGCGGTGCCAGGTCTCCGCTGGCGCCCACGCTTCCTTGGGACGGAACCACCGGAGTCACGCCGCGGTTGAGCATCTCGCAGAGGGCGTCAATCACCAGCGCGCGCACGCCCGAGTTTCCCTTGGCGAGGGAGTTGGCGCGCAGCAGCATCATGGCGCGCGTCTCCGGAATCGAGAGCGGCTCGCCGACGCCGACCGCGTGCGAGCGCACCAGATTCAGTTGCAGCTCGCGGATCTGATCGCCGGCAATGCGGACGTCGCTCAGCTTGCCGACGCCAGTGGTTATCGCATAAGAAATTTTATCGTTCGCGACGAGCGCGTCCACGACGGCTCGAGCGCGGTTGACCGCTTCGCGCGCATCGGGCGCGAGCAGCACGGGCCGGTTCTGGACCGCCACTTCGCGCGCGGCTTCGAGCGTCAAATCGTTACCGTTGATGTGCAGGGCTTTCAAGAGCAGTTCCCGGTTCTCAGTTCTCAGTTCTCAGTTCTCAGTTGCTGGTCGTTCGCTGTTCGTCGTTCGCTAATCGCTGTCGGGCTTCGCCGCTCGCCACTCGCTACTCAAGCATCTTCGTTCCTGCTGCTGCCCGGAAAGCCTTCCTATATTTCTCCGGCAAAGACCTTGGCTTCATGTTCGCATCGGCGACGATGTGGGTGGTCTCGCCTTCGGCCAGCAGTTCCCCGCTGCCGGCCCGCAACAACTCGTACCCGAAATGAATCAGCTTGTCGCGGACGTTTTTCAGCCAGGTGCGCACCACGACCTCGTCATCATAGAGCACGGGGGCCTTGTAGCGGCAGCGCGCGTCCACTACGGCGATGAAGCAGCCGTCCTCGCGCTCCATTTCCTTGTAGGTGAAACCGAGCTGGCGCATCAGTTCGACGCGGCCTACCTCGAACCAGATGAAATGGTTGGAGTGATAAACAATTCCCATCTGATCGGTTTCGGCGTAACGGACGCGGATGCGGGTTTCGTTGACCGCAGGTTTAACATTTACGGATCTCGATGTCATCTGGCCGCTCATTTGCCCGTCCATTCGGGTTTGCGCTTCTCCAGAAATGACGCGATGCCCTCGCGGAAGTCGGCGGTCGTGCGGATGCCGGCGTTTTCGCGGATGGCGCCCTCGATTTGCGCGTCGAGTTCCGCCCGGGCGTGATCGGTCAGTAGCCGCTTGGTGTAGGCGAGCGACAGCGGGCTGTTCTCCATTAACTGCGCGGCCAGTCCGCGGGCGCGATCCATCAGTTTCTCCGGCGGGACGATCTCGTTGAGCAGGCCGATCCGCAAAGCTTCTTCGGCGTCAAAGATGCGGCCGGTGAGGAGCAGGTCGCGGGCGATTTTCTCGCCGACCTGGCGCAGCAGAAAGGTCGAGACGATGGCGGGAACGAAGCCGATGCGAACCTCGGTGTAGCCGAATTTTGCTTCCGGCACGGCGAGGGTGAAATCGCAGAGCAGAGCTAGGCCGGTGCCGCCGGCAATCGCGGCGCCATTGACCGCCGCGATGGTGGGTTTCGGGAACTCGTAAAGCGTGCGGAATAGGCTGACCATGATGCGCGAGTCTTCGAGATTCTGCTCGGGCGTGCGGCCGATCAGCGCCTTGAGGTTGTCGAGGTCCAGACCGGAGGAGAAGGCTTTCCCTGCCCCGGTGAGGATCAGGACGCGGGCGGAAGATTTTTTCACTTCGTCGAGCGCGCGAATGAGATCGCCGATGAGCTCGTAGCTGATGGCGTTGCGCTTCTCGGGACGGTTGAGGGTGAGAGTGGCGAGGCCGGAGTCGAAGGCGAGTTGGAGTGTGCTGTAGTTCATTTAAAAACTTCTTCGCCGCGGATCAACGCGGATCTTCGCGGATCATAAACCATGGCGCAGGGAATTCTGTTGTGAATCCGCGTGCATCGGCGTCAATCCGCGGATGACGAAGTTCTGTACCTGTTTCCGATCTCCGCGCTCGCCCGCAGCAGCGTGTCCAGCGGCTTCAGCGCTGGCAATTCTGCGCCGCGGCCGCGCAGGGCTTCGATCACTTTTTCAGTCGGAATATTGCCGACCAGAGCGTCCTGCGCGAACGGGCATCCGCCCAAACCACCGATGGCGGAATCGAAGCGGCGGCAACCGGCGTCATAGGCAGCCAGCACTTTGGCGGCGGCTTCCTCGGGGCGGCTGTGCAGGTGAACGCCGATTTCTAAGTAATCGTACTTCGCCATCACGGCGGAGACGACGTCGCGAATCTTCTCGGGCGGCGCCACACCGACCGTATCGGCGAGCGAGATCATGTGAATGTCCTCGACCTCGAGCAGGCCGACGGCCTCGACGACTTCGTCCACGGTCCAGAGGTCGCCGTAGGGATTGCCGAAGGCCATCGAGATATAGACGACGGTATCGAGGCCAGCTTCGACGGCCGTCTTCTCGATCTTCTCCAGTTCTTCGATTGCGTCTTCGAGGGTCTGGCGCTGGTTGTTCTGGAGGAAGGTTGGCGAGATTGAGTATGGGAAGCCGACGGTGCGGACGGATTGCGAGTTGACCGCGCGCTGCGCGCCTTTTTCGTTAACCACGATGCCGATGATCTCGACGTCATCGGGTGGATCAAGCTCTTTCAGCACGTCTTCTGAATCTGCCATCTGCGGAACGGCGCTGGGGGAGACGAACGAGACGGCATCGATGTGCTTGAAGCCCGCGCTGATCAGGGCCTGGAGATAGCTCACTTTCAGGTCAGACGCAATCTGGCCTTTGAGGCCTTGCCAGGCATCGCGGGGACACTCGATCAGCTTGACTTCGTCAGACATCTTCAACTTCTTTTCCGCGGATTCACGCGGATCAACGCGGATTAATGTTCTTTTCAGTGGCGCCAGAACGCGCGATTTTACGCCTGTTTTTGCCTACGTCGAGAGCGAAGGAAAACAATCCAAGCGCAACAATCAGTACGCCGCCTCGAAATAGTACTGTGATGCCTCGCGGGTGCTCGGCCCACACCGGACCGTCCCATTCCACCGAACCATCCTGTTTGACGACTGTGGGTGACTTCCGTCGCTGCTCGTTACCGATGTCAACGCCTCGCTTCCAGAGGAACAACCAACCGAATGAAAGCGCGACGCTCAACACACCTACCGACGCCAATATCTTCGTTCGCTTACTGAACATCGCCTAGCCTTGAAAGATCCGTGTTCATCCGCGGAAATCCGCGGAAAGGAAGTTATGTTTGCAGAACCCCAACCTTGAACTCGGGCACGTCGGGGTTTAGGGCTGCGGCTTCGAGCGCTTGCGTGATCGCCTGCCGGGTCTCCATCGGGTCGATGATTTTGTCGATCCAGAGGCGGGCGGCGCCGTAGCGCGGGTCGGTCTGCTCGTCGTAGGTTTTCTTCACCGAGTCGAACAGCTCTTTCTTCTCTTCTTGAGTCAACGTCTTGCCGCTGCGTTCGAGCTGCTTCACTTTGATTTCGACGAGCGTGCCGGCGGCGGATTCTCCGCTCATGACGGCGTACCTTGCGGTCGGCCAGGCGAAGACGAAGCGCGGATCGTAGGCTTTGCCGCACATGGCGTAATGTCCGGCGCCGAACGAGCCGCCGACGATGACGACTATTTTCGGAACGACCGAGTTGGCTACCGCATTCACCATCTTCGCTCCGCCTTTGATGATGCCGCTCCACTCGGCGTCGCGTCCGACCATGAATCCGTTGACATCGTGGAAAAAGACGAGCGGAACGAGGTTCTGATTGCAATCCATGATGAAGCGGGCGGCCTTTTCGGCGGACTCGGTGTAGAGGACGCCGCCGAACTCCATCCGCTTGTGGCCCTCGTGATCGGTCTGCTGGGCGTGCAGTTTCTGGTTGGCGACGATGCCGACGGCAAAGCCGCCGATGCGAGCGTAGCCACAGAGCAGCGTCTTGCCGTATTCGGGCTTGTACTCGTCGAAGCGGCTCTCGTCCACCATGCGGGCCAGCACTTCTTTCATGTCGTAAGGCCGCGCGGGCGAGGAGTCATAAATCCCGTAGATTTCTTCGGCCGCCAGGGCGGGCTCGGCGGGCTGCTTGCGGTCCCAGACCGATTGCCGGCGGTAGCCCCACTTTTCGACCAGCGAGCGGATGCGGGCGAGGCAGGCTTCGTCATTGGGCTCGCGGAAATCGACGGTGCCGCTGATGGCGGAGTGCATGGCGGCGCCGCCTAACTCGTCGGCAGACGTCTTCTGGCCGATTGCCGCCTGCACCAAAGCCGGGCCCGCCACGAAGAGGCCGCTGCCGTCGGTCATCAGGACGTTGTCGCACATCACGGGCAGATATCCGCCGCCGGCCACGCACATGCCCATGATGGCGGCAATCTGCGGAATGCCCATGGCCGACATGACAGCGTTGTTGCGGAAGACACGGCCGAAGTCGTCGGTGTCGGGGAAAACGTCTTCCTGCAAGGGCAGGAACACGCCGGCGGAGTCCACGAGATAAATCGTCGGGATGCGGTTCTCGATCGCAATGTTCTGCGCCCGGATGACTTTCTTGGCGGTCATGGGGAAGAACGCGCCGGCCTTGACGGTAGCGTCATTCACGATCAGCATGACCAGGCGGGAATGGAGGCGGGCGAGGCCGGTCACCACGCCGGCGGCGGGAGCGCCACCCCATTCTTCGTACATCCCGTGGGCGGCGTACAAGCCGAGTTCGAAGAAAGTGCCGGGGTCGGCGAGCAGGTGGATGCGCTCGCGGGCGGTGAGGCGTCCTTTGGCGTGCTGGGCTTCGATCGCGTCAGCGCCGCCACCCTCGCGAGTCTTCTCCTCTTCGTTGCGCACCTGGGCGACCAGTTCCGCCAGGGCGCGCATGTTGGATTCGAAGCGGAGCGAACTGGGGTCCACCCCGGAGGCGAGGACATTGTTCACGGTGAGAGCGGTCGAGCCGGTACGATCAGCCATGAGAGCGGGGTCTGAAACAACTAACTATACCAGCGGGCACTGCCGGCGAGGCGCCGGCGCTACGATCGCAGACGCGGCGAGCCGCGTCTCTACTGGTAGACTCGGATTCGAAAATGTCACGCAAGCTTGAATCGCGGCCGGACTGGCAGATCGCGCTGGCGACGACGGTCGCTCTGCGCGTATTTTTCAGCGCGGTGGCCGCGGTATTTTCTCTATTCTTGCATCCCGATGCTGCGCTGATACGTAGCAACGCACTCACCGAAAGCCTGCCTGCGCCGCATGGGCTGCACTATGCGCTGCTCGGGATTTGGGAGCGTTTCGACACGCTGTGGTATCTGCGAATCGCCCAGCATGGCTATGACCTGCCGATGGCGGTGATTTTTTATCCTCTGTACCCGCTAGCCATCCGGGCGACGAGCTGGGGATGGCCGGCGATCGCGGCGGCGATCGTGGTCTCGACCATTGCGGCATTTTTCTTTTTCTGGGGACTGCTGCGTCTGGCGGCATCCGCGTTGCCGGAGGCGGGAAGGGTGCGCGTGCTGTTGCTGGTTGTGGTCTGGCCAACCAGCTTCGTTCTTTTCGCCGGCTACGCGGAATCGCTGACTCTGGCCTTGATTGTCTGGGCGGTCGTCTTTGCACGAGAGCAGCGATGGGGAGCAGCGACGGTTTGCGGATTGCTCGCGGGATTGAGCCGGCCCTCGGGAGTGCTGGTCGTGATTCCGCTGTTGGTGCTGGGCCTGCGCAGCCGGCGCGCTCGGGCGCTGGCGGTGGTTCTCACCCCCATGGGGCTGCTGAGCTTTTGGGGCTGGCTGCGGTGGTCGGGACATGTGTCGGTGGTCGAAGCCTACCGGCTGCACCAGGGGATGGCGCTGGTCGCGCCCTGGACGGGCTTGGGGGAAGCCCTGCGATTGATCGTCGGGCAGGGGGATGCGCTGCTTGCGCTCAAGCTCGGACTCGTGGTCCTGTTTGCGGCCCTCAGTCTCCGCCGCGAGGTGCGCATCGAAGACAAGCTGTTCGCACTCGCGGTCATCCTGCAGATGCTGATGTACACTGGGCGACCGCTTCTGGGCGCCATGCGATACCTGCTGCTCGTCTATCCTGCGTTCATGGTGTTGGGCGGCTATGCCGGGCGGCGGAGCTGGAAACGGTTCAGTTTTTATCTGGTTGCCCTGGAAATCCTGAACCTGGCGTGGATGTGGGCGTTTCTGAACTGGTCGCTGGTACTGTAGAACTCATCTCACGAATGCGCTTCCAGGGGTTGCTGGTGCAATGGCGATATTTCGACAGTCGTCCGGGAATGCTATCCGGGGCAAGTCACGATACGCGGGGATCGCGCCTTGCAGAATGCCCTTTCTGCAGGGGGATTACGCTTGCCCGTTGATCAGAGATCACAGACAAAAGCACGGTTCCCGTCCGACAATTGAAGTGAGCTTGGGAGAGCCTGGAAGAGCTTTCCTAGTTCTGGGGGCGCGTATGAAAACGACCGTTATTCTGTTAGCCGCTGTAACCGCGCTTCTTGTGATCGTCGGTACGGAACAGGTGTTTGCACAGGAGCGGACTCCGGTAAAAGTGAAAGGCTCGGAGATCGCCACCGGGGTTGTGATTGTCGACATTCTGAAAGACGGGAAGCCGCTGGAATTGCAGTGCAATCAGGGTGCATCGAACTGCAAGACGTTGAAGAGTGGCGGCTACGTAATGGTCGAACTCCCCAAGAACTTCGGGATGTACGACTGCAGGAACGTCGATATCTACCGAGAGGACAAGGACAAGCCAGAGGGAGCCGAACTCCTGGGTGAGTACTGTCTCATTGAGAAGTGAGCTGGCGTACCCGGCCCGCTTTGGCTGATCACGACATCACACATGAGCCGTATGCTGGCGCGGGTCAAAGAAGGACGACAACCACTTTTGAAGCTGACGAAATCATTCGAGGTGCCGTCGTATGCCGCAAATTGAATCTATTCTTTGCCCCGTCGATTTTTCAGACTTTTCAGTCAACGCGTACGAGTACGCGCTGTCGCTAGCATGGCACTACAAAGCGAAGTTGTTCTTGCAGCACGTTTTGTACCCTCTTTCGAGCAGTTTCGCAGCTTATGGCGGTGAGACAGATTATTTTGAAAAGGGCTGTCAGCGAATCCGCGCCGACGCCGAGGAGAAGCTTCAGCAATTTGCGAAACGCCACGCGCCGACCAAGATTCGGCCCCAATGCTTCGTGCAGGACGGCTCGGTAACGGATCTGATCCTCTCCCTGGCCAAAACGCGTGCAGTGAACCTGATCGTGATGGGAACTCACGGGTTGCGGGGAATTGATCGGCTGATGGTGGGATCCGTGACACATAGGGTACTGCGACGGGCGCCGTGTCCGGTCTTAGCGGTACGAAAGCCCGCACACCATCTCATAAGCTCCGTGCATGATCCAGAGCCAGTCCACTTAAGAAAGATGCTTCTTTGTGCGGATTTCTCAGACCATGCTCATCGCGCCTCAGAGTATGCGGTATCGATGGCCAAGGAGTATGGAGCGGAACTTATACTGCTGCACGTACTGGAAGATGTCCCGAGGTCGGCAGATCTTGAAATCGCAACTGAGAAGGTGGCAAAACAACTGAAGGAATCCATTGCGCCCGAAACGCGCGAGGGATGCATCGTCAAGGTGATAGTACGAATCGGCAAGCCATACCAGCAGATCATTCAGCTCGCCCTTGAAGCACAAACCGACCTAGTGATCATGGGAGTGCGTGGTCGCGGTGCGTTGGACACCGCAATCTTTGGTTCCACAACTCAGCGAGTAATACAGCTAGGGTCTTGTCCAGTGCTCGCGGTTCATATTTGAGTGGCTTCGCTTGACTACAGTGCGGAAATTGACGTCCGGCACGTCCGAACCCTTTTGCAAAGGAAGTCGCCGCTCAGGGAGAGATGCTGAGTGCCCGTACCCAAGTACCGGCAGATTTTGAATCCTCCCTCCCGTTCCCTCGAAATTCCGCGAAGCCCGAGTCTTACGCACCGCAGAGATGTGAGTCCAGTCTTCTCGGCTTGCCGCCGTCATTCGACTAATCCCGATGGTTGGCGCAATCAGCGTTTACACTGATTGGAAGCGCACTTCTATCGTGTCAATCTTGAGGTCAGAACCCTAGAACCCTTTCCCCATCTAACTTTTCCGCACTCTAGCCAACCAACGCTCCGGTATTATAGCGGTGTGGATTGCCCACGAGAGGGGTCATCTGGATGATGAAGACAAGAGTTGTACTGTGCTTGCTGTGGCTCGCGGGTTCTCTGGCCGACGCTCAGAGTCCCGCTGCGTCCGTACGCGGGAACGAAACTTTACTGGTTGCGCTGGAGAATGGCTGGAACCAGGCACAGTTGCATCACGATTCAAAGGCGCTGGACGGGTTGGTGGCCGATACCTTCATCAGCACGGACAATGACGGTACTTTCATGACGAAGGCCCAGTTCCTGGCCGACAATGGAGACCTCTCCTACGCTCCCAGCCTTATGACAAATAGCGACGAGCGGGTGTTCCTATATGGAAATGCGGCCGTGGTTGCTGGAATCTATCACGCCAAAGGGCTTAACAAAGGTAAGCCGTTTGATCATTATGGGCGATTCACGGACACGTGGGTTTACTTGAACAGCAAATGGGTTTGCGTCGCCAGTCATACAAGCGCGCTCAAGAAAAAGCATTGAGAATAACGGCCTACCTCACGGGCATGACCGCCAAAGTGTGAATTTTGAGGTCGCTAGTCTAGAATTCTTTTTCCATCTAGCCTTTCCGCAGTTTCGGCGGCTCGAAGGCAGCCCTCAACGCCCCAATGTTGATGGCGGGTTGATGGCAAGTTCCCCGACCTTCTCCGACCTCGCCAGGCGCGGTTCCCGAATCGTTGGTGTAATGGCGTTTACGACATCTAGCACGTGAGGTTAGACCAACTTCAACAATGGTCGGGAGTAACCTCGTTGCTCAACCGCGCCTTAAGCCGAAAACGAAATATCTTTAACTGTAAAGCGCGGAAGGTAGAATCGACTTGTGCCCATAACGTACCAAATCGACGCCGATAAGAGAACTATTCGGACCAAGGCCGTCGGGTATGTGACGCTGCAGGAGGTGATCGATCATTTCCGGGCTTTGGAGCAAGATCCGGAATGCCCAGAGCGCGCCGATGTCTTATTGGACTTGAGTGAAGTGGAGTCTCTACCGGAGACTCGCCAACTCTCGACCGTCATCGATGAACTGAAGAGGATCCGTGGCAAGCTTCGCTTCGATGCGTGCGCGATCCTGGCCAGTCGCGACGCTCTTTTCGGCATGATGAGGATGTTTGAAGCGTTGGCAGAGGAATTCTTTCGTGTGACGCGTACATTCCGAATCGCGACCGAGGCAGAGGCATGGCTCGCGTCTAAGCAATCGCTGGCCGAGCACAAACCGACGGACCAGAGCTGATGCCGGACACCACGCAGGGAAGTTTCAATTCGCAATTCCTCTCCAAACGTCTATCCCTTTCCAGTCGGATGAATGTTCAACTGTGACCCCGGGAAATCAGCGAGCCGCTGCAAAGCATCAGCCACGGGATCGACGGCGATGGCGTCTATCAGGCCGATCTGGAGCGCGCGGGTTGCCGTGACTTTTTCGGCGGCGACGAATAATTCCAGGGCTCTTCCCTTCCCGATAAGGCGGGGCAGGCGTTGCGTTCCTCCCCAGCCGGTCATCAGGCCAAGGGCGGCGCCGCGATGTCCGAAAACGGCGTGGGGAGCGGCGATGCGATGGTGACAGGCGAGCGCGAGATCGAATCCTCCGCCCATGCAATGGCCTTCGATGACCGCGATGACCGGGGCGGGGTAGCATGCGATCGCGTTCATGAGAGTTTGTCCCATGGCGGAAAACTCGTAGGCCTCGGGCCCGGTCAGCGCAGCGATTTCGTTCAGGTCGGCGCCGACAGAGAAGAAGTGGGGATTGCCGACGATGATGAGCGGTTTGGGGTGGCCGTGCAGTTCGTCGAGGGCGGCGGTCAGGGCGAGCACGCAGGCGCGCGTGAGCCGGTTGGTGCCGTCGAGTGAAGCGAGACGGAGGATGCGTGCCGGATCGTCGAGCTCGATTCGGAAAAAGAGAGAAGACACAGGAACATGATGCACTATTGGCGGGTGGAAGGCGCGGTTCTTTGCCGGAGCACGCGAAAAAGCAGGTCCTTCGCTGCGCTCAGGATGACAAAATTTGGTTGGGCAGCGCGGCTTGCATCTTAGACGATTGAATCGCGGCCTAAACGGACGGCACGCCCTGCGGCTTCACGTGCTCGCGGATGAACTTGGCAATGTCGTCCATGGCGGTGCCGGGCTGGAAGATGCCGGCCACGCCAATCTTCTTCAGCCCCTCGACATCCTGATCGGGGATGATCCCGCCGACCAGCACCAGCACATCGTCCATTTTGTTTTGCTTGAGTAGGTCCATGACGCGGGGGACGATGGCGTTGTGCGCGCCGGAGAGAATTGAAAGGCCGATCACCTGCACGTCTTCCTGTAGCGCGGCGGTTACGACCATCTCCGGCGTCTGGCGGAGGCCGGTGTAGATGACTTCCATGCCGGCGTCACGCAGGGCGCGAGCGATGACTTTGGCGCCACGGTCGTGGCCGTCGAGGCCGGGCTTCGCGACTAGAACGCGGATTTTGGGGTCGGCGGGCATCGAGACCATTTAACCACAGAGGGCACGGGGGAGCTAGGACGGACTGATGGGCAAGCGCGACGGGTACGCAAAAGGGAAAAAACAGGTCCTTCGCTCCCCCACCCCAACGCGCCAAAACCGGGCGCGCCGGGGACCCCGGCTTCGTTCAGGATGACAAGCGAGAGATAAGGAAGGCAGGCGAGGGCGCCCTCGTGACAGCCGGCGGGGCGCCGGCGCTACGAGTTCTGCCGAGCTTCGCTCGGCATGGCCGGGTCGAAGACCCGGCCCCACACTCTCCTCCACACGGTCACGGCTTCACCCCCAGCTGCCAGAACAGGAACGAATACATGTCGGTATTCTCTTCGATCTGCTTGGTGACGGGCTTGCCTTGGCCGTGGCCGGCTTTGGTTTCGATGCGCAGCAGGATCGGGCGCTCCTTGCTGGAGCCATTCTTGGCCTCGGCTTGCATCAACGCGGCCATTTTCTTGGCGTGCATGGGATCGACTCGCGTGTCGGTGTCGGCGGTCATAAAGAGGATGGCCGGATACTCCACACCGGGCTTCACGTGGTGATAGGGCGAGTAGGCATAGAGCCACTCGAACTGCTTGGGATCGTCGGCGGAGCCGTACTCCGGGACCCAGAGTTTGGCGATCTGGAAGTTCTGGTAGCGCAGCATGTCGAGCAGAGGCACGGCGCAGACCACGGCGCGGAACAGGTCGGGGCGCTGCGTAATCATGGCGCCCATGAGCAGGCCGCCATTCGAGCCGCCTTCGATGGCGAGATGATCTCTGTCGGTGTACTTCTGCGCGATGAGGTATTCGCCGGCGGCTATGAAGTCGTCGAAAACATTCTGCTTATTGCCGAGCATGCCGGCGCGATGCCAGTCTTCGCCGAACTCGGCTCCGCCGCGCAGGTTGGCGACTGCAAAAATGCCCCCGTGCTCCATCCAGAGATACATACTGCGGTTGAAGTTCGGCTTGAGCGAGATGTTGAAGCCGCCATAGCCGGTCAGCAGCGTGGGATTCTTGCCGTTCTTCGCGATGCCTTTTTTGCGGACGATGAACATCGGGACTTTGGTTCCGTCTTTCGACTTGTACCAAACCTGCTCGACGTCGTAGGCGGCGGGATCGATGGATGGGGCATCGACTTTGGCCCAGAGCGCGCTCTTGCGCTCCGCCAGATCGTAGCGGTAGATCGAGGGCGGCACGGTGAAGGACTGGAAGCCGAAGAAGACTTCGTTGCGGTCCCATTTGCCTCCGATCGAAACCACGTCTCCAAGGGCGGGCAGCGCAACGTCGGCGAGCTTCTTGCCGTCGAGCCCGAACAGCTTCAGCTCGGAAGTGGCGTTGTGCTCGTATTGCGCGAACAGCTTGCCTCCGGTCACGCCCACGCCCTGCAGCACGGCGTCGGTCTCGGGAATCAGTTCTTTCCAGTTCTCGCGCTTGGGATTGGTTGCGTCCGCGACAAACACGCGGTAGCGTGGCGCGTCTTCGTTGGTGGTGATGTAGAGCTTGCCCTTGAAGAAGTCAGCGCTATAGAGAAAGTTCTTGCCGGTGGTCATTTCAACCGGAGGCGTGTTCGACTGAAGGTCCTGAAGATACATCTCGGTCTTGGTCCAGCCCTCGAACACGGTGATGAGAAGCCAGCGGCCATCTTCAGAAAGGCCCACGCCGGGGATGTCCTGGGGATTGCGGCCCTCACCGAAGATCAGGGGATCCTTGGCCGGGTCGCTGCCCAGAGCGTGATAGAACACCCTGACGTGATACACCTCTTCGCCGGCGGGCACATCGCCCTTCTTGGGATGGCGCGTGTAGTAGAAACCGGAGCTGTCTTTCGTCCAGGCCACGCTGGCAAAGCGCGTGCGCTCGATCGTATCGGGCAGCACCTTGCCGGTTGCGCTTTCGACAATGCGTAGCGTGCTCTCTTCCGATCCGCTCGCCGAAGTGCCGTAAGCGACATACTTCCCGTCCTCAGCCGGGAACCACCAATCCAGAGCCACGGTGCCGTCGGCGGCCAGTTGGTTGGCGTCGACCAGGACGCGATCGGTTCCGTTGAGGCTCTCGCGCACGTAAAGGACAGGCTGATTCTGGTTACCGTTGCGGCGAGTGTAGAAGTAGTACTTCCCACCCATCTGGGGCGTGCCGATGGTACCGATGGTCAGCAACTGCGAGAGGCGGGCGTTGATTTGGTCGCGTCCAGGCAAGGGATCGAGCAGGCTGCGCGTGTATCCCATTTCCTGCTCGACATATTGTTTCGTGTCGGGATCGTCCGACTTCTCGAGGTACCGGTAAGGGTCAACGATCTTGTGTCCCTGGACGGTGTCTTCGACCGGAGCCACCTTCGCTTTGGGCGGACCGGAGGGCAGGGCCGAGTCGCCGGCCCAAACCAGGGCGACCGCGCCGATCAGAAGGAACACACAGAGAGCAAGCAAACGCAAACCTCCCACCATAGACACCTCGCATGCTGTTTCTGACTTGGAGCCGAGCCATAGGTTAGCAGAACCGGAGGGGCGGAAGGGGCGCTTTCGGGCGCGGGTAGCGTCTCAATCTCATCCCGAGCAAGCCCCCGTGCGCAGCGAGGGATCTGGCGCACCGATTCGTGCCAGCGCGTCCCCAGCCGAGTCGAGGGAAAGGCGCGCTCCCTCATAAGAAACTGAGACAATGCCCGGCCGAAGGACGACCCTCCTTGATCGTGGGGCCGGCTCCGCGGCTGCCTACCCTGCCACAAGGAGTCCAGCCAATGGCCAAGACCTTCGTTTGGCGTCAACAGAATAGCGGGGGAGGTCGCGGCTGCTTTTAGCGCTAACGATCAAGCGTGGGCAGGCGGGACAGAGGTACGCGGCGACCAAGTTCCCAATCGGTGGCGCCTCTGTTATGATTTTGACGACAACCAGTGCGCGCGCCGAACGGGCGTGTGCGGCCACTCCTCAGTAGCTCAATGGCAGAGCATCCGGCTGTTAACCGGAGGGTTGTAGGTTCGAGTCCTACCTGAGGAGCCATTCTTTTCTAAGCCACCGACTCCCTAAGGCTACGACGTTCCTTTCTAATGTCTCGCCCCGATTCTCTCAAATTTCAGTGTTAGAGTCCGGCGAGCGGAGAGCATTCTGGATTTCAGACGGTCTGGGGCGTCCCGTCGCCCCGCCGCCGTGCGCTAACCGCAGCAAAACCAGGGACCTGGGGGCTGAAGTCGCCTTCCCTTGTCTGGCAACAGGCGTGCACTGAAAAGGAAGGGAATCGCGCCTGGCACTGGCCATTTCTTCTGGCCCGGAAGGAGATTGCAGTCATGATTACTGCGGAGACTTTGGATAAGAGCACGATGATTTTCGCGGAGGAGCGCAGACGATGTCCACGGGTCGCGGTTGCGCTACAGGTCGAATTTCGACTTGCGGACACGGACGTGCCTTTGCGTTCGCAAACCACAGACATCAGTCTGGGCGGGTGTTATGTGGAGATGCCACTCACGCTGGATATCGGAAGCAAGGTGGAAATGCTGTTTTGGCTGGGTGACCAAAAAGTGAGCGCGAAGGGGGTTGTGGTCACATGTCATCCCCAGTTCGGCAATGGCATCAAGTTCACCAGCATGTCTTCGGAAGGACAGAGTAGGCTAGGCCACTACCTGGATTCCTTCGGAGAGAAACCGACGACGAATTCCACCGTGAGTGCCTGCGTGTGACCGAAAAGCGGGACTCCCCATTGATGCCTGCAGTACCCAAATCCGACTTCGCTCGGCGGTGTGTTCCAGTTTCGTAACATCGGCAGTAACCTTCTTGACAAGGGCGAAAAAAAACCGCATATATTGTTAAAGGAAGTAAGGGGGTTTATGCCCCCGGCATCGTTTCTTCCCCAGGATAAGGCGAAGCGCCTGCGAACGGGGGATTGGTATGCCCAAACAACCTGCTCGCCGGCTCCGGGCGAACCCACTGTTCGTCAGCGTAAGCTACGTTCTGGTCGCTATCCTCTGGATTGTCTTCTCCGACAGGCTGGTCCGGATCTCTGCCGCAAACCCAGACAGCATCATGTACTTGAGCATGGCCAAGGGAATCGCTTTCGTCTCTGCGAGCGCGATCTTGATCTACGTCCTGATGCAGCGTGTCACCTCTTCCAATCAGATCCTCGAGTCCGTGGTGAAGGCGCGCACGGAGGCATTGCGGAAAAGCGAAGCCCGCTATCGGCGCATTCTGGAAACCGCCCAGGAGGGCGTCTGGATCTTTGACCGGCAGGACCGTACGGAGTTTGTCAATCAGCGCATGGCTGAGATGCTGGGGTACCCTGCCGACGCGATCACCGGCACGACGCTGATGGATTTTGTCGATGCCCGCTGGAAAGACGATGCCGCCCGGATCCTGCAACATCTGCGCACCGGTTCCCCGCAATCCGGGGAGATACGACTGCACCGCAAAGATGGATTGGAACTTTGGGCCTTTGTGAGTGGCTCTCCGCTCCTAAATGAGCACGGCGACTATAACGGCGCCATGGCGCTGGTCAGCGATATCGGAGAACGAAAGCGGGCGGAGGAGACGCTGCAACTGCAGGCGACCGCGCTGACAGCCGCGGCAAACGCCATCATGATCACTGGTCCGGATGGCAAGATCCTCTGGACAAATCCTGCCTTTACGACGCTGACCGGCTACGAGCCCGCGGAGGTGATCGGACAAAATCCTCGCATCCTCAAGTCCGGCAAGCACAGCCCCGAGTTTTACCGGGAACTCTGGAGCACGATCCTGGACGGACAAGTTTGGCACGGTGAATTGACCAACCGCCGCAAGGACGGACGCTTATACGACGTGGACGTGACCATCGCGCCGGTACGCTCGCCCACGGGGGCGGTTACACATTTCATTGCGATCAAGCAGGATGTCACGGAGCGGAACCAGGCGCAGGAAGCTCTGCGCCGCAGCGAGGAACGTTTTCGCCGACTGGTCGAGCACAGCAACGACGGAATCGCTCTGGTGGATACGGTGGGGAGGTTTCACTACGTCAGCGAGGCCGCCTGCCATATCTTGGGACACAACCGCCGCGAGTTGCTCGGAAACATTCTGCTCGATTTCGTCCACGACGAGGACCGGGCGCATGCACAACATCTGTTCGGACGCGCGCTGAGTGCGCCCGGGAGCATCGTAGAAGGGGGTTTCCGGATGCACCGCGCAGACGGCTCGTGGCGCTACTTCGAAGGCACCTGTTGCAACCGCCTGCAAGATCCCGACGTGGCGGCCATGGTCGTAAACTTCCGCGACAGCACGGCGCCCAAGGCCGCCGAAGAGGCACTGCTCCAGGCCGAAGCCAAGTATCGCGAAATTTTCGAGAACGCGGTGGAGGGAATCTGCCAGATCACGCCCAGCGGGCAAGGCTTGTCCGCGAACCAGGCGTTTGCGACCATCTTCGGTTTTGACACGCCGGGCGAGGCAATCCAGCACATCTCTGATATTTCGCGGCAGGTCTATGTGGATTCCGCCAAGCGGGAGGAAATCGGCCGCGCCCTGGCCGAAGGCGGAGTTGTGCGCCATTTCGAATGCGAGGCGTGCCGCCGCGACGGTAGCCGGATGTGGCTGCTCGCCAACGCGCGTGCCATTCATGGTGCCGACGGCAAGATTTCATGTTACGAAGGCACCCTCCAGGACATTACCGAGCGCAAAACTCTCGAGTTGCAATTGCGCCAGGCCCAGAAACTGGAAGCGGTGGGCCGCCTGGCTGGGGGCGTGGCCCATGACTTCAACAACATGCTGGGTGTCATCATTGGTTACGGCGACATTGTGCAGACCCAACTCCCGCCGGAACATCCCGCGTTCAGGAATACCACGGAAATGCAGAAGGCAGCCCGGCGGGCCGCCGATTTGACTCGTCAACTGCTGGCCTTCAGCCGCAGACAGATTCTGCAACCGCAAGTCCTGAACCTTAACTCTCTCCTAGACGAACTCAGCAAGATGCTTCATCGCATGATCGGTGAGGATGTCGAACTCGTGTTCCATCCCGGGCGGGATGTGGCCAGAGTCAAGGCCGATCCGGGTCAGCTGGAGCAGGTGGTCATGAACCTCGCCGTGAATGCCAAAGACGCCATGCCCCGCGGCGGCCGGCTCCTGATCGAAACGGCCAACGTGGAAGTGGATGAGGATTTCGCTCACCGGCATGTTCCCATGCGGCCCGGATCGTATGTCCTGCTGTCGGTCACCGACACCGGGTCCGGGATGGATGCCAGCCTCCTGTCCCGCATTTTTGAACCCTTCTTCACCACCAAAGAGCAGGCGAAAGGGACGGGCCTCGGCCTCTCTATCGTGTACGGAATCGTAAAGCAGAGCGGCGGCTACATCTGGGTGGACAGTGAGCCGAATCGCGGCAGCTCGTTCCGGATCTATCTGCCACCCACGGCGGAAGCGGAAACGGCTGTGACATCGTTTGTCCCCCGTCCTTCTTCGATCGGAGGAACCGAGACGATCCTAGTCGTGGAAGATGATGCGTCCCTGCGTGAAATAATCCGGATGGTACTCACGACAGCGGGCTACAGGATACTGGAAGCTCCAAACGGAGCCGAGGCTCTTACTCTCCTGCGCGGCACAAATGAATCCGTGCACCTGCTGGTGACGGACATCATCATGCCCGGAAGAGTGAATGGCTGGGAGCTTGCCCAGTCCGCCGCTGTCATCAAGCCGGCAATGCGCGCACTTTTCATGACCGGTTTCGGTGGAGAACTGGACACTTTCGGGATCGCGATCGCCCCCGATGTCATGCTCATTACCAAGCCGTTCAGCTCGGATCTCCTGCTCCGCAAAGTCCGCGAGACTCTCGACGTGCGCGCCGGGGTAAGGTCCGCCGCCACCTCTCTCTGAGCGTTACCACCGGCCATCCAGCTACTGGAAATCAGTCCAGCTTATGGATAGTTCTGAAGGGCCGGACTGCTCGCGCCGCGCGCAGGCCGGTAGTAACAAGCCCTTCGATCCGATCGTGCCCGCGGCCGACCGGTGCAGATCCACCTTCGCAGCAACTTGTAAGGTCCTTTCGTGCTAGCAGATTCCGGCAGTTTGCGCATACCGATTACTACCGAGCGCTGGGGAACGCCACCGGTGCTCCCGGTTTCCGATCACTTTGGCCAGCGAACTGTACTCAACCGGGTATGAACTCGGTCAACTGGAGTGCGGTTGTGGAGGACAATATGTCGCAGGCGAAATTTGGTCATCTCTACCAGATAGCACGCGTTTTGGGGTTGGCCGCAGTTTTGTGGACCGTCTTGTCCGGTCTTGGCTGCGGTGGGGCCAGCACCGGCGCCTCCAACCAGGCGCTGGGCGATCCTCTGCATCTGGGAGCGACCCCGGGTCCGCTCGGGTCCACGAGTGGCTCGCCGATCCAAGTTCGCCTGGGCAGTGAGCCCAACGACCGGATCGTGTCCCTGTCACTCACGCTCAACTCGCTCAAAGTCACCAATTCGGGCGCCGAGAATCTTAACCTGCTGACCAGTCCGGTCACATTTGAATTCACCCGCAGCGCCGTGGTCACGGAGCCGGTTGCCAGCCTGGCCATTTACCAAGACACGTACTCGGCCTTGGTCTTCCCGGATATGACGGGCGAGGCTGTCTTCTACGACCCAAACGGGCAGCTGGTCACGCAGTCTTTCGCCGTGCCCGCGCAATCCGTCCCCGCGAACTTCGTCCTGGGCACAGAGCCGCTGGTGTTGAATGCTTTCCTGGATCTATCACAGTCATTCACCTTCAACGACACTAGTGGAAACGTCCAACGACAGGGGACATCGCCACTCATCAGGGCCAGTCACAGTACGCTTGTGGTCAATTCCCCCCTGGTGCTCACGACCCAATCTGCGACGCCAAACCCCGCAGTCGGCCAGCCCGAGAGCGGCAGCATCACCTTCCTGGTGGGCACGGTAAACAGCGTGGACACCCAGAGCCAGACACTGACGATCCAGCCCACGGACGGAGAAGCGATGCACTTTTCCTACAACCTGACCGGGGGAACAACGTTTCTGGACGGTGCTGACCCCTCCACGCTGACAGGCATGATGGTCGCAATAGATGGCGTGACCGAGGCCGCCGACGGCAGCATGTTCGCCACCAAGGTTGGGCTGATTAACAATGCCACTTCGAGCTCGGAACTTTACGGGCTGCTGAGCGGGTACGCTCCGGATGGGATGAACTTAAACCTCATCGTTGATGGTGGAGACGGGGCTAACGTAACCTCCGCATTGATCGGAAGCAACGTCAGCATAGACGTGTCCGCTGCCAGCTATCAGGTCAATAGCGGCAACCTGGATCCGAGCAGCTATTCCGACTTGGCTTTTGACCAAGAGCACAACTTCCCTGGACAGTTTGTCGAGGTCTACTCGGTCTACGGGGATACTCTGGTTCCCGACCCCAACACCACCAATGCTGGCTTGCTGGCGCCGGCAATGATCGAACTGGAGCAGCAGACGGTCACAGGAGTGGTGTCCGACTATCACTATGATTCGACTTTGCAAATGTGGATATTCAACCTCACTGTGACCGCTAACTCTCCCCTCATCAACATGAATCCGGGACTGCTCTCCGTTACCGTGCGGCAGATTCCGCAAACCTATCTCCGCAACCTGTCTTCGATCACCGATGGCGCCCAGGTCAAGGTGCATGGGCTGCTGTTTGTCGATCCTAATTACACCTTTCCCACCAGTCCGGTGGCCTTCATCATGGTCGCTGGCCGGGTCTCGCAATGAACGCCCTCCTCCGAACGGCTGGGCGGCAAGCCCGTCGCCCGGCCCGTTGTTGGGCGCCGCGAGACGAGGGTCAAACCCCGATGCAAGTCCTGGCAGTTGAAGACTCCGCGGGTAACCGCCTATGAAGATCTTGGTGATTGACGACAGCCGGTTCGTGCAACTGGCCGTCGAAAGAGTGCTTCGGGAAGGCGGATACGACACCATCGCAGCCTCGGATGGCGAACAGGGCTTGCATGTGGCCGTCCAGGAATCGCCGGATCTGATCTTGCTGGACGTCATGCTGCCCGGCCTTCCGGGTACCAGCATATTAGCCAGCTTGAAGCGCAATCCCGTCACCTCCGGGATTCCGGTCATCGTTCTCTCCGGCCTGTCGCGTCTGGATCGGGCCAGACTTGAAAGTGAGGGCGCGGAAGGCTACCTGGCCAAGTCATACCTGGATCTGGACGGCAACTGCGAGCTTCTGATCCTGCTGATCGAAAAAACACTGAAGAAAGCGAAAAGAAACAGCCCAGTCCCCGCCTAAAACTGGCCCTGCCCCGCATTACGTCGGTAACGGATGGCGCGATAAATCGCTAAAGGCCGACCGCGAGTCACCCTACGATAATTAGAGACTCCTAACCATGCCAAGGAGCAGAACCGTCTCTGCAAACGGGGAGGTCAAAAGCAGTCATGGCCGACGGCCGCATTCTTGTTGTTGACGACGAGCCCCAGTTCCTGGCCACCGTCCAGAGTTTTCTTGAAAACAGCGGATTTGAAGTGGTCGCTGGCGCCTCCTGCCAACAGGCCGAGGCAATCTACGCTTCCGCCAAGCCGGATGCCGCGGTGCTGGACTATAGCCTGCCCGACGGCAACATACTCGAAATCCTGCCCCGTTTGCGCGCTTTGGACGCCTCCATCCCCATCATCATAATGACCGGGCACGCTTCGATTGAATTGGCGGTGCAGGCGGTCAAGCTGGGGGCGGAGCATTTCCTGACCAAGCCGGTGGATTTGCCCACGCTGGTGGTGATGCTGGAACGAAGTCTCGAAAACCAGCGCAACCGCCGCAAGCAGGCTCTCGATCACAGCCGGCGCACCCGCGATGGAATTGACCCGTTCCTCGGAACCAGCGCCGTGATCCGTGAATTGGCACAAGTCGCTGCGCGCGTGGCTGCCGCCGACAGCCCGATTCTCATCCAGGGAGAAACAGGGACGGGGAAGAGTGTGCTTGCCCGTTGGATCCATGACCACAGCAGCCGCGCCAAAGAGCCCCTGGTGGACCTCAACTGTGGCGGGCTCACCCGCGATTTTCTCGAAACCGAGCTGTTTGGCCATGAAAAGGGCGCCTTCACCGGAGCCGTCCAGGCCAAGGCCGGGCTGCTGGAGATCGCCCACAAGGGAACTCTATTCCTGGACGAAATCGGCGATGTTGACTTGCAGGTCCAACCCAAGATCCTCAAAGTCCTGGAGGAAAAACAATTTCGGCGATTAGGAGACGTGCGGGACCGGCGGGTTGACATTCGGCTGCTAGCAGCGACGCATCAGAACCTGGGCCAGCTCATGAAGGACAATCGCTTCCGTAGCGATCTGTTTTTCCGGATCAGTACCATCCCGCTGGCTGTACCACCGCTTCGGGAGCGCGTCGAAGACATGTCGATCCTGATGACCCACTTGCTCGAGCGACTCTCGGCAGAACTGAGCTGTGGCCGAGTCGAGGTCACACCGGAAGCGATGCGTCGCTTGCAAAGCTACAGTTGGCCCGGAAACATCCGCGAAATGAGGAACGTGCTTGAGCGAGCCGTGTTACTCAGCGGGCACCGGGTGATCACCGAAAAGAATCTGCATTTCGACCAGAGTGAGTGGCCCGAGTCAAAGTCTGAGAACCTGGCAAGGACTCTGGAACAGGTGGAGTGTGATTACATCAGCCAGATCCTGCAGGCCGAGGGGGGCCGGGTCGAAGCCGCAGCCAAGAGACTGGGTATCCCGCGCAGCACCCTCTACGCCAAGCTCAAGCAGTACAAGCTCGATCATTGTGCCCAAGCCGCTTCTTCCAGTTCCTCGTAGCGCGCTTCCTCAAGAATCTCTGGAATCTGGACGAATTTCCTGCTCTTGGAGTTTTGCCCTCCCGTTTCGCAGGGGGATATCTCTAAGTCATTGTGGTTAAATAGTTTGCGCGACACGGTGGTTTGGTTGCACCCTTGCACTACGGAATAGCAGATGGTACCTGGGAAACAGGTTTCCAGGCCATTTGAAAGCCTCCTGATGGGCGCACAGCACGGTACCTCCCCCACCGCGCTTGGCAATACCCCAGGCAGGAATACAACGGGGTGGAATCAATGTCGTCGAACAATGGCAAGGCGCCTCAAGAGGTTAGCGAAAAGGTTCCCAGCCGGTCGCAGGAGATCCAGGAGCACATGGGTGCGCTTGCAAGCAGGGATCTGCAGCTGCTATCCATTTCCGTGCTCTTGTTGCTGGTGCTTTCGGGCGGGATCCTAGCGCTTGTCTATCCGAATTTTATTTCAGCCCCCAAGGCTTTTCGCGCCGACCTGCGAATGATCCCCCAGCTTTTCTTTGGGCTGATTACCCTGATCGTTCTATTTAATGTGTACATTGTGCTGCAAAAAAAAGAGCTCAGCGCGACTCGCCGACGACTGGTTGAGGAACTCATCTTCAACGAGCGCATGGAAGCGGTATCTCTGATTGACCCCACGACACAACTGTACAACCGGCGAGCCATGGAACAAATGTTGGCCCACGAGGTGGCCCGGTCGAACCGGCTTAATGCGCCTCTTTCCCTGCTTGTTCTGGACATCGCTGATTTCGAGGCGATCAGCAACCGGCTGGGCACTGCGGAAGCCGAGCAGTTTCTGTATGAAGCGGGACAGTTGGTGAAAAACACCTTGCGCGGGTCCGACATGGTATTCCGCTACAAGGAGACGCAGTTTCTGGCGGTGATGCCCGATACCACGGAGCACCAGGTTGATTTCGCCACCAAGCGGCTTGAGGCAGAAATGGAGCGTCACAACGCGGAGTTTCGCTGCAACGCCGACCTGGCGTTCAGCTATGGGGTAGCGCAGTACGCGCAGGGCTTCAGGATCACGGACACTCTGCTCAACGCAGAGCGGAAGGCCTTCCTGCGCAAACACGAGTTTGCCCCGGTCTTCTGAAGGAAGAAGGCTATGTCGGACACACACACAGACTTGGTGATTCAGATTTCGACGTCCGAGGCTGCGCCCGATGCAGCCGGCCGGAGCACCGAGAAAGCCGAGGAAGGCGAACTGAGCATGGAACTCCGGCGGCGGCTGCAACCCGGAGTGGAGATCGCGCTCGCTTTCCCTGGATACATGGCCATCACGTCAATCCTCTGGATCTCCGAACTAGAGCTGGACCGCAGCTTTCGTGCCGGAGTCCGGCTGCTCGGGGTTTCGGCTCTGCCCGCCGGAGAAAGCCCGGAGCCAGCGGCGCCATCGGACGACGTGCCGCGCAGCGCCGCTCCGCTGGCCCCGCATGTCGCAGGCCTGCATCTTTTCAGGTAAGACACCCCTCTCTAACTTTCGCTCCAGGGTGACTCACGTTTAGCCCCACTCCATACCGACGCTGGCCCCTGCAACACGGACTTTGCCGTCCAGCGAGACTTTGTTACAGAATTGCCCGGCCTCGCGGTTTATTGATGGGCTTGCCGGTCCTCCGCCAAGGGGCACGCGGTAAGCGCGCGGCGGTGCGATCCCTTCGTGTCACGGAAGAACGAACGCCCTGGCGCCGGGCAGCCACGAAACCAGGCTGTGGTCCACTTGAATCGGCGCAATATCAACGGCGCGGGCATTGCGCGCCGGAGCCGCGGGGCCGATAATCGGGGCCATGCCACAGAGCTCCCGCCGGCGCCGGATTATGCGGGCCGAAGAACTGGCTACCCAGTACCCGCTTGCGGCCGAGGTGCTGCGCTTTTTCGCGGCGGTCGCGGGTTTTCAGGACGAGTTGTACGGCGCCGCTCAGAACGCCTTCAAGGCTAGGGAGGCGAGCGTTTCGTTCGCGCAACCGGTCGCGGCAGAAGTTGTTGAGCGATTTCCTGGATTTCTATCCTTGATCGAAGCAAGCGGCCCCGGTCCCGTCGCGGCCGCGGCTCGCGAGCTGCGAAATGGGACTGCGGACGGTCACCGCGAGTTGCTGAGTGCTTTCTGGACGAGAGCTGGGGCCCCGATCATGGGAGATAAGGAATTCTTCGCTCGGGCGTTTCTCCAACCCTACGCGGAATTCGTCCGAGAGCGAGCGGGAAAGCAGGAGAAAGGGCCCACGCCTTGTCTGTGTCCCTTCTGTTCGCGCAAGCCGGGAGTGGGCGTTCTGCGGCCATTGGGAGACGGCGGACAGCGCTCGCTGGTGTGTTCGTTCTGCCTGGGCGAATGGGAGTTCCGGCGAATCGTTTGTCCCGGATGCGGGGAAGAAGACTACTCGAAGCTTCCCGTCTATACGGCGGAGGAGTTCAAGCATATGCGCGTGGAATGCTGCGACAGTTGCCGGAACTACATCAAGACCGTGGACCTCACTCGCAACGGATTGGCGGATCCGGTGGTGGATGAGATTGCCTCGGTCCCGCTCGATCTTTGGGCGCAGAAACAGGGATACACGAAACTCCAGATGAACCTGATGCTGCTTTGAGCGGAGAGCCGCGCGGATTGAACAGCTGACGTGCGCGGCGGCCACGTGCCCTTGACCGCCAGGAGTGGACGCCTTACACCCGCCACAGTTAGTCGTCGCCTGCTGCGGCCGGAGTCCGGCCGCGACGGGCACCTTCCGTGGCTACATACTCCATGCGAGAAACTGAAGCCGTCGGGGCGCTTTGGGACTGCAAGCGTTCCTCGCCGGAGTACACCAGGAAGCGCCGGCCGCGGAGGAAACCCACCAGAGTCAGCCCGAATTCACGGGCCAGGCGCACCGCCAGGCTGGAGGGCGCGGAAACCGACGCCAGCAGCGGAACCCCCGCCAGCAGCGCCTTCTGGATGATTTCGAAGCCACCGCGGCCGCTGACCATGAGGGCGTAATCGGCCAACGGAAGCCGGCCAGCCAGCAGAGCCCAGCCCACAACCTTGTCGACGGCGTTGTGCCGTCCCACATCCTCACGCAGGACAACCAGTTTCCCCTGGGCGTCGAACAGCCCGGCAGCGTGCAGCCCGCCCGTGCGGTCGAAGATGCTCTGCGCGGCCTTCAAGGTGTCGGGGAAAGTGCAGAGCACCACGGGGTCGAGAACGAAGGAGGGATTGGGCCGCCGGATGCCGTGCGCCTTCACCGCTTCGATAGAAGCCTTGCCGCAGATGCCGCAACTGGAAGTCATGAAAAAGTTGCGGCGGGACTGCTCGGGTTCCAATGATGTGCCGGTTAGCTGCACCTGCACGACATTGCCGCTGGCTTGCTGGCTCTTCGTCTTGCCGTACTCCAAGGACACGATCTGCTCGCGTCTTTCGATCAAGCCTTCGGTGAAGAGGAAGCCAGCGGTCAATTCCAGGTCGTGTCCCGGGGTGCGCATGGTGACGCTGAGGGGCGTTTCACCGACCCGAATCTCCAGGGGCTCTTCGGCGACAAGGCAGTCTTGTGCGCGGCGCACCTGTCCGTCCTGCCATTCCGTGACCTGGGTCACGTCAATGCTGCGTGGTTTATGCAGGAGGCTCTCCTCGTCGCCGTCGGCCGATTCGGGTTTAGCGGCCTAGCAACTCGCGCCGATTACTATTTCTCTGTCATTCGGCGACGCTCTTCTTCGCAAGCTTGCTGGGCATCGCGTCCGGTGATCTCCTTGTACCAAGCCGGATGGAAGGTCCAGGCCCACGCCTCGCTCACCGCGCCGCGGGTCATGGCCTGAAAAGTCCCGGGCTGGCCGAAGGTGCTCTCGTAAATGTGGATGAAGATCCCGCCCAGCATGATGAGTGCAGAGATGTCGTGCAGGACGTAGCTGATGGCGACCAGGATCCGCCCAAAAGTCGGGGCGCCAGCCCAGAGCATTATGCCGGTGATCAGGTAAACCACGCTGCCAATGACAATCTCCCAGAACTGAGTCTTCTGGCCGGCATTGAAGAACCCGGTATCCAGGGGCTCCATTTTTTCTTTGCCGCCGACGATCTTGCGCATGTTCCGCATCCAGTTAGAGTCGGCGGAAGTCCAGGCCATCGGCTGGAGCCAGTTCAAAGCCTGCAATCCGAAGAAGACGACGAAGCCCAGCCCAAACCAGGGATGCATGGTGCGGACCAGTTGTCCGCCCCCGAAGATGGGAGTAAACCAGCGGAACAGCCAGGGAAGGTAAATGCCGAAGCCGGAGAACAGGGCCAGGAAGAAGAACAGCGCCACCATCCAGTGCAGGACGCGGGTGTAAACGGGATGGCGAAGCAGTTCCCCTTCGTAAACTGCGGTCTGGCCCACGGACTCGAAGGCCTGGCGAGCTTTGTCGTCGAAACGTTCAACCGCGCTGGCCATTTCCGCCCTCCTTCTTCTTCGGCGCTTCCGGTTGCGTGCGGCGCGGACCGACGGCCACATAATGCAGGCAAACCCCCAACAAGCCAAACAGGGCAAAGGTTCCCAAGACCGGCTTGAACAGCCACTTCCACACCGTGTAGCTCCAGGGGATCTGGGGATTCTTGGGCAGACCACCGTAGCGCTCGGGATCGGTGGCGTCGTGGAGCACGTAGATCACATGCGTGCCCCCCACAGATTGCGGATCGTAGACGCCGGCGTTTTCCAGACCGAACTTTTCGCGCAGCTGTTTGGCGCGTTCCTCGGCGATGAACTTCATGTCGTCCTTGCTGCCGAACTTCAAGCAGCCCGTCGGACACGCCTTGATGCATGCCGGCTCCAGCCCCGCTCCCACGCGGTCGGAGCAGAGCGTGCACTTGTAGACGCGCTTAGTTGAAGGATTGAAACGGGGAATGTTGAACGGACAACCGGAAATACAGAATTCACAACCGATGCAGTTCTCCTGGTTGAAGTCCACAATTCCGTTGGCGTACTTCACAATTGCGCCATCGGCCGGACACGCGGCCAGGCAGCCGGGATCGGCGCAGTGCATGCACTGATCCTTCCGCATCAGCCACTGGATGGTGCCGTCTTCCTTCGGGTGTTCGGTGAACTTGATCAGGTTCCAGAAGTTCCAGCGCGTTTCCGGCATCGTCTGGTAGGTGTTGTCGAAGGTGGTCAGACTGAACGGCAGGTCGTTCCACTCGGCGCAGGCCACCTCGCAGGCCTTGCAGCCGATGCAGGTGGTGGTGTCCACCAGTTTGCAGACTTCGAGATCGCGTTGCATACCTTGGCCAGGAACCGGCCCAGGATGGCCCGAGATCATTTCGGCTTGTAATGTCTTGCGGTCCGTCATCTCTCGCCATCCTCTCTAGGCCTTCTCGATTTTCACGAGGAAGCCTTTGAATTCCGGGGTGAATGCATTCGGATCAATCACCGTCGGGGTCAGTTGATTGGCCAGCGTCTTGGCCGTCCTGCCTTCATCCTCGGCGATACCGCGGAAGCCCCAGTGAATCGGGATGCCGATCTGGAACATTTCCTTACCGTCGATCTTCATCGGACGAATACGGCGGGTCACCATGGCTTTTGCGATGTAATGGCTGCGCGCGCTCGTGACTTTCACTCTCTCGCCGCCGCGAATGCCCATGCGGTCGGCCAGTTCCACGGGAACTTCGACGAACGGTTCGGGCACGAGCTGGACGTTCATTGGATTATTTTTTGTCCAGTAGTGGTAGTGCTCGGTCAGGCGGTAGGTGGTGCAGATGACGTTGAATCCTTGGTCGACCGTGCCGTACTTGTCCATATCCGTTTTGTATTTCTTCACCACCGGATTGGTGGACTGATTCGGATGTAGCGGGTTCGGGATCGGGCTTTCGATCGGCTCGTAGTATTCGGGGAACGGCCCATCGGCCATCGCGAGCAGAGGCACGAACAGGCGCCCAACCCCTTCCGGATTCATAATGAACGGGCCCATGTGGTCTTTGGGGTTGGAATCAGGTTTGAAATCCGGGACGTCATTGCCGACCCAGCTTTGCTTGGCTTCGTCCCACCAGACCTGGCGCCGTGAAGGATCCCACGGCTTGCCATTGAGGTCGCAGGATGCGCGGTTGTACATCACGCGGCGATTCATCGGCCACGACCACCCCCAGTTGGGATAGATGCCGAGGCCAGAGGGATCTTCGGTTCCTCGACGCTGCATCATGGCGCCCGCCTCGGTCCAGGAACCGCAATAGAGCCAGTTTCCCGCGAGGGTGGTGCCATCATCCTTCAACCAGGCGAAGCCAGGAAGCTGCTGTCCGGCCTTGATGGTGATGTTGGTCTTGGGATCGGTGATGTCAGCCAGCGCCTTGCCGTTGATCTCCTTTGCCATCTCGGCGAGCGACGGATTGTACGGGTTGGTGTAGGAAAACGTGGCGTGCAGAATAGGATCGGGGAACTTGCCGCCTTCCTTCTGATACAGTTCGCGAACCTTCAGGAAAATCGTCGCCAGAATTTCCTGGTCGAGGCGGGCCTGACCGGGCGGTGGGACAGCGACGTTCTTCCATTGCAGCCAGCGCGCCGAGTTCACGAAGGTGCCGTCTTTTTCGGCGAATCCGGCGCCGGGCAGGCGATAGACGGTGGTGTTGATCTTCTTTGCGTCGTCGGCGGTGATGCCGGGGGCGCGCCAGAACTCGCTGGTCTCGTCGGGATAGATCTCGCAAACCACCAGCCAGTCGGCCTTTTTCAAGGCATCAATGTTTTTCTGCGAGTCGGGCCCGATCATGACGCCGTTCATGCCGAAGGCGAAGATGCCCTTGACCTTGCCCTCGTACATGTCGTTCCAGATATTCACCCACGAGTAGTTGCGGTCGATCTTGGGCAGGTGGTTGAAGGCCCAGTCGTTCTCTTTGGTCGCGGCCGGGCCATACATCGCTTTCAGAAATGAGACGGCGAACTTGGGGGTGTTCGACCAGTAGTTGAACGAATCCCATGGATCGGGTTTGGCCTGCGTCGGCGTGATGCGCTTCAGGTAGGCAGCCAGATCGACGTCGGTGGGGATCGGCATCTTCAGGTAGCCCGGCAGGATGTCGAAGATGCCTGCCATGTCGGTCGCGCCCTGGATGTTGGAGTGTCCACGCAGCGCGTTCATGCCGCCGCCAGCGCGTCCCACGTTGCCCATGATCAGTTGCAGCATGGCGGCCGTGCGGATGATCTGGGTGCCGAAGCTGTGCTGCGTCCATCCGACCGCATAGATAATGGTGGCGACTTTTTTCATGTCGCCATCTTTGCGTACGGAAGTGAAAAGATCGGCGGCCTTGAGGAACTGGTCTTTCGGGATGCCGGTGATGCGTTCGACCATCTCTGGTGTGTAGCGCTCGTACTGCTTCTTCAGTAATTGATAGACGCAGCGCGGGTGCTGAAGCGAGAGGTCGAACGCGATCTTGGGGGGAAGGGCCGGCGCGGGCGGAGGAGCACCGGGCTTTGCCGGGGCCACTTTCTCGGGAGGCGAGCCGACTACGGGCTTGCCCTGAAGGTTCCCGCCTTCCTCGTAGTTCCAGGTCTTCTTGTCGTAGATCTTCTTCTCGGGGTCGAATCCGGAGTAGAGGCCGTCTTCGGGCAGCTTGAATCCGTCCTTAATGATGAACGCCGCGTTGGTGTAGTTAACGAGGTAGTCATGGGCGATGCGGTTGTTCTCGATCGCGTAGCGGATCAGGCCGCCTAGAAAGGCAATATCGGCGCCCGCGCGGATCTGGAGATACATGTCGGCGGTCGCGGCCGTGCGGGTGAGGCGCGGATCGACCACGATGGTCTTGGCGTTGCGGTGGATTTTGGCTTCAATCGCCCACTTGAAGCCGCAGGGGTGGTTTTCAGCTGGATTGCCGCCCATGATCAAAATCATGTCGGCGTTCTTGATGTCGATCCAGCCATTGGTCATTGCGCCGCGTCCGAAGGTGGGCCCCAAACTGGAGACCGTTGGGCCGTGTCAAACCCGGGCCTGGTTTTCCAGGTAGCAGACCCCCAGGCTGCGCATACTTTTTACGACCAGATAGTTGAACTCGTTGGTGTCGGTGCAGCCGCCGGTGAAGGCGATGCCTTCGCAGCGGTTCACGGTGTGGCCCTGCGCATCGGTCTCAAGGAATGTTTCGTCGCGCGTCTTCTTCACGCGCTGCGCAATTTCGGCGTAGGCCTGGTCCCACGAGATGTCTTCCCAGTGGTCGGAGCCGGGACGCCGGACTTGCGGTTTCAGCAGACGGCGATCGTTCAAGATGTCCTGCTGAAGTGACGATCCCTTCGGACAGAGGGTGCCGCGATTAATCGGATGATCGGGATCGCCCTCGACGTGCACGACCTGTGGGATGGCGTTCTTCGCCTTGTCGCCCAGCGTATAGATGATGACGCCGCAGCTCACCGCACAATAAGGACAGGTGCTGCGCGTCTCGCTGGCGCGGGATATCTTGAGCCCCTGGGTCTGGGCATAAAGAGGGGTCAGGTCGAAGCCCAGGGCGCTGAGTCCAGCACCCCCCACCAGAGTGCCCTTCAAAAAGGTCCTGCGGGAAAACTCCATATTTGCCTCCGCGTAGCACTATGGGAGAAGTACGGAGGTTGACGGTTGCGACCGCCGCAATGACGGTCAGCCTGCAATGCGCGCCACTATACCTCCGGTTTTCTGCGCGGTCAAGGCCATTCGATATCGGGTAGTGAGTCCGTTTCCGAGTCGCCGATTTCCGGCCGGAAGGGGTACGAGTGGCACAGCAAGGGCACGGCATCGCTGGTGTTGCTGATATTCGCGATAACAATGCTCGCTCTTGGATACCGAAGCGCAAAAGTCCGGCTGCCAGTTGAAGCGCGAAGCATGGGCACTTGGATTGTGCAGGCAAGCCAGCGCCGAAAAAATAATTGGAATCACAAAAAACACCTGCGTCTGGCCAGACTGCCTTTGACCATAAGTATCAACTTTTGTGTGGCTTATGAGCCTCGGATGGAATCATTGCGCAGCCCAAACGTGCGCCCGCCGAGATTTGACTTCTGGCCCAATTCTGCTTTAGGCTATGTGCATTCGCTTTGGGGTCGGGTCAGCAGATGCAAGGGTCGAAATTTTCATGGCGATACGGAATCGTGTTGCTGGCCGTGTGTGCGATCTCGGCAAGCTTGGCGACCCGTACCGCTCAAAGCATTGGCTCGACGCACCCGACGGCCCAGGCGGATTCGTTCCACGCCAAGCGCCAGCACCTCGCTGCCGATGCCTTCGAGTTCACCAGCCCGGTTTTGCAGCTTCTGGACATGCTGCTGCCCGCCGTTGCGCCCTATGCGCCTCCAGCGGAGTGTCATGTTTCAACGACTGAACTCAAAGAATCCCTCTATGACCGTCCTCCTCCTTCCGCTTCTCTCCTGTAACTAACGCTCCCAGTCAACTTGCTTCTGCGAACGACCCCGATTGGTCTAGCACTGCTCGTTGCGACCTTCCAGTTGCACGGGTAGCGAACGCAGAAGCCCATGGTCGGGAATTGCCGAGGAGGGCTTTTGAGGAAATCCACCGTTTTGCCTTTAGTTCTGCTTCTGGCTTGGTCCCTTATAACCGCTGCCGCAAAGGAGTTGCAGTCCAAGCCTTATGTGGACGCCACCGTTCTGCGCGTCGACAAACACCAAGATCCACCCCAGGTCGGCGGGGACAATCCCAGCGATGCGCCAATGCCAGATCCGGAGACTTTCTCCTACGACATTGCCGTTCAAGTGAACTGCGGGACCTTTGTCGGGCGATACCAGTCTTGGTATGATTATGTGCCTGCATTGTTCGCCCCCGACCAGAAGATTCAGCTCCGCCTGACTCGAAGCATGATGTATGTCCCGGTGCCGAATCAGAAGGAGGTCGAGATGAGCATTGTGAGCAAGCACGTTGAGCGCGGGAACTGTGGGAGCACCAGCACAAGGGCCAGCGCAAAACCCTAAACTTCGCAGACGGTGGCAGAAAAACAGATCGCTGCCTCGAGCAGCCACCACGGTCCGCCAGTCCCAGAGGGACTGAGTCCCGGTTAGAAGGGAGGTATCTATGAACAGATAAAACAATAAGGAGAACATCGCACATGAGGCAAGTAGGCAAGGTCTGTCTGGCGTTCCTATTGACCGCGAGCTGGGCTCTCGGTCAGAGCGCGACGGGATCGCATGCATCCACAAAGAGCGGTGGCAAGAAATCACCCAGCGTTACATCACGACTCGAGCAAATGGAGAAGGCCATCGAGACCCAGCAGCAGCAGATCACGCAACTGCAGGACCAACTGAAGAACCGCGACTCTCAGGTAGCACAGCTTCAACAGCAACTTACGCAAACGCAGTCGTCGGTCAGTCAGGTGGAGCAGAACGCGCAGGCAGCCGCTGCCAGGAGCGTTCAACCCGATCAACTCGATGCGGTCAAGAAAGACGTCGCCGACATGCGGGACAACGCCACGAACGCCGCGCTGACCCTGCAAGAAACACAGAAGAACATGAAAGAACTGGAGAACCCGCTCGCCCTGCATTTCAAAGGGATCACGATCACTCCCGGCGGGTTCCTGGCGGCCGAATCGGTGTATCGCAACCGGGCGTTGGGGGCCGACATCAACACTCCGTTCAACGGCTTGAACATGCCCGGCAGCGGCCAAAACTCCGTCTCGGAATTCTTCGCCTCGGGACGCCAGTCTCGCGTCTCAATGCTGGCCGAGGGCAAGGCGGGCGATACGAAGTTCACTGGCTACGTGGAAGCTGATTTTCTTTCTGCCGGTGTGACTTCCAACAACAACCAAAGCAATAGCTACACCATGCGCCAGCGCCAAGCCTGGGGACAGGCCGTGCGCCATGGGTGGTCTTTCACCGGCGGCCAGATGTGGAGTCTGGTGACCGAAACAAAGAGCGGTGTGGATAACCGCAGCGAAGCCCTGCCCATGACGATCGACCCACAGTACACGGTTGGTTTCAGTTGGGCGCGGCAGCCCGGCTTCCGTGTGGCCAAGAACCTCAACAATCACGTCTGGCTGGCCGCCTCGTTGGAAAATCCTTCGACTACCTTTGCTGCCCGCGGCAATGCCAGCAACTTCGCCTTCGGCGGTGCGGGCAATGGCGGCGGGCTGTACAACTCCACTGCAAACTACTCGTTCAACGCGACTCCGGACTTCATCGTCAAAGCGGCCTTCGAACCCGGATTCGGACACTACGAGATCTTCGGCATCTTCAGCCGCTTCCGCGACCGGGTTTATCCCTGCGCGGAACCGCCCGCCGACCCGAACCTGTGCAATGGGGGCATCTCGTCGACCCAGGGTGCTTACAATTCGTCCAAGAACGGAGGCGGCGTCGGAGCGAATGCTCGCGTCACTTTGTTCAAACAACTGGACTTCGGCGTACATGGTCTCATGGGCAACGGTGTGGGCCGGTACGGCACGGCCGGCCTTCCCGATGCGACCGTTCACGCCGATGGAACTCTGGCACTGCTCCGCAGCTATCAAGGGTTAGGCACGCTGGAGTGGCACAAGCCGAGGTTTGACGTGTACCTGAACGGCGGAGGGGAATACGTTGGTCGAAACTGGCAGATCGACACCGTCTCGGGTAAAGCGGTGGGCTACGGCTCTCAGTTGTTCGACACGGCTGACTGCTACTCCGAAGCACTGCCGGGAAGCACCGGCTTCGCGTTTGGAGGGCTGTCGAAGTGCCAGGCCGATACGCGCGTTGTCCTGGAAGGCACTTTCGGGTTTTGGGTCCGGCTGTACAACGGCCCGAGGGGGAAACTGCAGTTCGGTCCGCAGTATTCCTACGTGACCCGGAATACATGGGCGGGCACAGGGGGCTCGCCGCACGGAATCGACAACCTGGCTTTCACGTCTTTCCGCTACTACTTGCCGTAGCGTGTGCGGACCCTCGCCCCCAGACTTTCTCCTTTTGCCCATTGGGGGCGAGGGTTTTTTGTAGTGATTGGAGTCAACATTGGAACTGAACCGTAAGTATATCGCGCGTTCGCTGGGCTTGCTCTTCCTGCTGATCGTGGTGGGCGTGTTCTTCTCGCTGGGTGGAGCGCACGCGGGCCGTACAGATGCGACCAGGGCTCGCACGGTCGCGGTCGTAGTGGCTACGCGCAAGCCTCTGGAGAATTCCTTGCGGCTCTCGGGAGAATTCCGGCCGTACCAAGAGGTGGACGTCCACGCCAAGGTGGCCGGCTACATCCAGCACATCTATGTGGATGTGGGCGATAAAGTCAAAGAAGGTCAGACTCTCGCCATTCTGGAAATTCCCGAACTCAATGCGCAGGTGACGGCCGCGGAGGCCGATATCCAACGTAGCAAAGACGCTATCCAGCGCGCCGAACATGACTTAAAGCGGACGCAATCGTCCTATTCGGCAGCCCACGCGGCTTACACACGCCTGAAGCAAGCAGCTTCTGCCAGGCCGGGCTTGATCGCGGAGCAGGAACTCGACGACTCCCTGGCACGCGACCAGGAAGCTGAAGCCCAGGTGGGCAGCGCGCAATCGGCGCTTGCCGAAGCGCGCAGTCAGCTCGGTGTGGCGCAAGCCAACCGGGAGCATTATGCCGCGCTCGAATCCTACGCTCGCATCACCGCTCCATTTGCCGGGGTCGTCACCAAACGCGATGCCGACACCGGCACGCTGATCCAGGCGGGCACTTCCTCAAACACACAGGCCATGCCGGTGGTCAGCCTGGCACAGTACTCCCGGTTGCGGCTCGTCGTGCCGGTGCCTGAGTCGGCCGTGCCCGACTTGCGTCTTGGGGAGAGCATCGATGTCCGAGTGCCGTCGCTCAATCGCACCTTTAAGGGACAAATCGCGCGTTTTTCCGACGCGCTCAGCGATGAGACGCGGACGATGCATACCGAAATTGACGTCGAGAATCCGGATAGCACCCTGGTCGACGGCATGTACGCCGAGACAGAACTCGAATTGAAGCACCCTCAGAATAGCCTGACCATTCCGATCCAGGCTTTGCAACGCAATGGCGACACCGGAGAGGTGATGCTGGTACGGCCGGACGCCACCGTCGAACCAAGAACGGTGAAGCTGGGCGCCGTTGGGAACGACCGCGTGGAGATCGTTGCGGGCTTGTCCGAGGGCGATCGCGTCATTGTAGGTAACGTCAGGGAATTTCAGGCTGGCGAGAAGGTCGAGCCCAAACTGATCAATGAGGGCGGAGAATCCGGGAGGGACGAGTTCTGATGTCGGGTTTTGCCATTCGGAATCCCTACTTCATTGTTGTCTGCTGCTTGATCGTCGCCATCGTGGGTGGAGTAACCCTGGTCCGCATGCCCGTGGACCTGTTTCCCAACATCAACATTCCCGTCGTGGTGGTGGCGACTTTTTATTCCGGAATGCCTCCGGAACAGATTGAGACTGACATCACAGGACGCTTCGAGCGCTTCTTCACTCTCGGCAGCAACATCGACCACATCGAATCGCGCTCACTGCCCGGAGTCAGTTTGATCAAGATTTACTTTCAGCCGGGGACAGATCCAGATGCGGATCTGAGTGAAGTCTCCAACCTGGCGATGGCCGATCTTCGCAAGCTGCCACCCGGAACGCTGCCACCCGTAGTGCTTAAGTTCGACGCATCCAGCCTGCCGGTTTGTCTGATCACTCTGAAGGGAGAAGGCTTGAATGAAACGCGTTTGCGCGACCTCGGACAGTACGACGTCCGCAACCAGGTCGCCAACGTTCCAGGAGCTTCCGTTCCTCAGCCCTTCGGGGGCCGCTACCGGCAGATCATGGTCTATGTGGATCCGTTGAAGCTGGAGGCGCGCCAGCTCAGCGTAATGGACGTGGTCCGCACCGTGAATGACAGCAATCTGATTTTGCCCGCCGGCGACGTCCGCATTGGGCCGATCGATTACAACCTCTATACCAACAGCCAACTTCCCACCACGAGCGAGATCAATCGCCTGCCTCTGAAGACGGTGAACGGAGCGTCCGTCCTGGTCGAAGACGTGGGAAAGGCGATGGACGCACACGAGATCCAGACCAACGTAGTCCGGGTGGACGGCCAGGACTCGGTGTACCTGCCCATCCTGAAACAGGGCGGAGATACCAACACCATCGCGGTGGTGAATGGAATCAAGAAGGCAGTTGCGGGCCTGACCGATGTGCCCAAGCAACTCGTGGCCAAGGTGGTGTTTGATCAATCCATCTTCGTGAAAAGTGCTATCGAAAACCTCCTGCACGAGGGCGGGATCGGGCTGATCTTGACTGGACTGATGATCCTGCTGTTCCTCGGGAGCGTGCGAGCCACCCTGGCTGTCTTCTTGTCGATCCCGTTGTCGGCCTTAGCCGCCTTCATGGCGATCAGCGCGGGTGGAGGCACCGTGAACACGATGGTGCTCGGAGGACTGGCGCTGGCATTCTCTCGTCTCATCGACAACTCGGTGGTGGTGTTGGAGAACATTTTTCGCCATCTCGAGATGGGCGAGCCGCCCGCGGTCGCTGCCGAGAAGGGAGGCCAGGAGGTGTCTCTCGCCGTCCTGGCCGCCACCCTGGCAACCGCCGTGGTTTTCTTCCCGGTTGTTTTCCTGAGTGGTGTGAGCCGTTTCCTGTTCACTGCGCTGGCCTCTGCCGTGGTGCTCTCGCTCGCGGCCTCGTATCTGGTCGCGATGACGGTTGTGCCGCTGTTTTGTTCCAAGCTGATCAAGGGCGGGCACATCGTTCACGAGCATCAGGTAACGGCCTCGTCGTTTGGCAGAGTGGTCGCAGTCTTCAATCGATACTTTGAGAAGCTGGTTCACTACTACGATCACACCCTGGGCCGTTCCTTGCTTCGGCCCGCCGCGACCACTCTTGGTTTGGCCGGCGTTTCCCTGCTGTGTTTCTCCCTATATCCGCTCCTTGGGGTTGCGTATTTTCCACGAACCGACCCCGGGCAGTTCGTGATTAACCTGAAGGCGCCATCCGGCACGCGGCTGGAACTCACCCAGAACTACGTGGAGCAAGTCGAGAACCTGATCCGCCGCACCGTTCCGCCGAACGAGCTGGGCATGATCGTCTCGAACATCGGTGTGACGCCGGGCTTTTCGGCGATCTATACACCCAATTCCGGAGAGCACACGGCGTTCGTGCAAGTCAGCCTGAAAGACAACCACAAAGTGGGCAGCTACGAGTACATGAATCGCGTGCGGCTGGCGCTGCGCCAGGATCTGCCACAACTGAGCGCCTACTTTCAGTCCGGCGGCTTGGTTGACTCGGTGCTGAACCTGGGCCTCCCCGCGCCGATCGACGTGCAGGTGAGTGGAATGGATCTCGACAAGACGTACGGCGTTGCAGCGCAAATCGGAAACCGCATTCGCCGCCTGAAGGGAGTGAGCGACGTTCTGATTCCGCAGGATGTGGACTATCCGGCGCTGCGTCTGAATATCGACCGCGAGCGCGCCAGCCTGGTCGGCCTCAGTCAGAAGGAAGTGGTTGACAACGTGATTACCGCTCTTACCTCGAACCAGATGATTGCACCCAGCTACTGGGTCGATCCTAAGTCAGGCAACGACTACATGCTGACGGTACAGTATCCGGAAGACGAGGTTCACACTCTGAACGATCTAAAACAAATCCCCATCCGTGCTTCCAATGGCCAGCATCCGACGCAACTCGATAGCGTGGCCGATATTCAGGCGGTCGAGTCCCCCACCGAGGTGGATCATTACCAACTACGGCGTGCGATCGACGTCTACGTCGCCCCGTCCCGGGAGGATCTGGGCAGTCTGACCACAGCCATCGATCGAGTCGTCAAGCAGGCGAAACTCCCGGAGGGCATTCACGTCGACCTCCGGGGCTCGGTGCAGGGTATGCGCTCGTCGTTCCGGAGCTTTGGCCTCGGCCTCATCCTTTCCGTTGTCTTGGTGTACCTGATTCTGGTGGCGCAATTCGCTTCGTTTGTCGACCCGTTCATTATCCTCCTTGCCATTCCACCCGGATTGGCGGGAGTGCTGCTGTTCTTGTTGGCGACGGGGACGACGCTCAACATCATGTCGCTGATGGGAGTCGTCATGATGGTCGGGATCGTGGTCTCCAACAGCATTCTGATCGTGGAGTTCACGCGTCAGTTGCGTGCACGCGGCACTCCGCTGCGGGAAGCCACGGCCGTGGCATCGCGGCTCCGGCTCCGGCCCGTGCTGATGACCTCGCTTGCCACCCTTTTGGGCTTGATCCCAATGGCCTTGAAGCTGGGTACCGGCGCCGAGGCTTACGCGCCGCTGGCCCGCTCCATCATCGGAGGTCTGCTGGTTTCTGTCGTCGTGACCGTCTATCTGGTGCCGGCAGCCTATTTGTGGATTCACCGCAAGGAAGAAGCGGCTAGTCCTGAGGTGACCGCATGATTCGCAGGCGGGCCGCCCGCGGTTTGGTCTTCATTCTCTGGACGAGCTTCTTGGTGGCGCAGTCAACCGTGGTTCTGCAGAATCACTCGGATGCTGCTCTCGCGCCCATGGGAGCCGGTTCACAAGCCAGCGCAGCGGCTCCGGGAAGGGTACCGCACACTTTCCCGAACGCGCCAACTCCGCGGCCCCGCCTCCGTCTGACTCTCAAGCAGGCGGAAGCGCTGGCGATCAGGAACAACCCGCAGATTACCGGCGCGCGCCTGCAGGCCCTGGCGTCGCAACAGGTGGTTCGGGAGGCACGCTCCAGCTATTGGCCAACCGCAGACGCCAATTTCACGGCCGTCGATTCGCACAACAATAGCCGTATCACCGCCGGTGGCCTGAACAATCCCATCATCTTCGAGCGTGCGGCAGGAGGGCTAACAGTAAGTCAACAAATTGCGGATTTCGGACACACCAGCAATCTTGTCGCCAGCGCCAGTTTCTCCGCGAAAGCGCAGGATCAGAACGCGCTCGCAACTCGCCAACAGGTCGTGCTGGCCGTCGACCAGGCTTTCTTCAACGTGCTCCAGGCGCAGGCGGTGCTGCGAGTGGCTGATCAAACCGTCAACAATCGCCAAGTGGTGGTGGACCAGGTCGAAGCGCTCACCAAGAGCGCGCTAAAGTCAGAGTTGGATTTGAGCTTCGCCCAAGTCAACCTTGCCCAGGCCAAGCTGCTCGTGCTGGATGCGCAGAACAATGAAAAATCGGCGCAGGCCGGTCTTGCCGCCCTCCTAGGCTACGTCGTCCCGCAGGAGTTCGATCCTGTGGACGAGAGCGGCGCCCTCAGTCCGCCGTCCGGCAATCTCGACGAACTGATCGAGGAAGCAGTGAACTCCCGGCCGGAGCTCCAGGCGATCGGCTACCAGTATCAATCCGCGGAAAAACTGAAGACTGCCGAGCGGGACGCCATGTTTCCGACGATCAGCGCCTTGGCGGCGGTTGGCGGCGCACCGGTTCGCGACGATCGGCTCACGCCCTGGTATGGCGCAGCCGGGGTCAACCTGCAGATTCCGATCTTCAATGGTTTTCTCTATTCCGCGCGTGCCAAAGAAGCCGACCTCAGAGCGCAGGCAGACCAGCAACGATTGATCGACATGCGCGACAGCATCGCCAAAGATGTCCGCACCAGCTGGCTCAATGCCAATACCGCTTACGATCGTCTGGATGTGACGAATCAACTCCTGAAGCAGGCCAATCTGGCCTTGGATTTGTCGCAAACGCGCTACAAACTTGGGCTGGCGTCCATTGTCGAACTCAGCCAGGCCCAGCTCCAGCAAACGCAAGCGGAAATCAGCCAGTCGCAAGCTGGTTACGAGTATCGTCTCGCCTTGTCCGTACTGCGCTATCAGATTGGTGGATTCTGATCGAGAGTCGGATGCCGGGATTCCGGCGGTTCGGGCCGCATGGTCTGGGCTGTTTCAGCGTAGGCTCAAGTGAACGGATCTTGTCTTGCTCGCGCCCGGCTACTGCAGTTCCAGGGATACGAGTTCGCCTTCGTTCTTCCCCGCCGAGCGGTAGTTCACGGCTACGATCCGGTTCTTCCAGTCACAGGAAAAACTCTCTTCGCCGATCACCAGCAGCGACTTGAAATCCGCCGTATGCAGCTTATAAGTCTTCATGCCCACCAGAATGGTGACCATCGCATCCGGCGGCTTCGAGCAGTCGCTGCCGACGAGTTTGCCTTTCAGGAATTGCACTGGACCGGTCGCGCGGGGCTTGGCCGGCGCCGGCTTTGGCGTTTCTTCGGAATCTTCATCGTCCGCCGAGTTCTTCGCCGCTGAAGGGGCGCTTGCGGCCCCCGCCGGAGCCGGCGCCTGCCCCGCCTGCTCGGGGCGGATGCCATATTTCTGGAGCGTGGCCAGGTCGTCCAACTGCCGCTTCGCTGCCGCCGCCGCTCGCGGGTCCGGACCCGTCTTCAGGCGGGTGAACACGTCGCGTGCCTGGTCCCACTTCTTGTCCGCCACGTAAATCTGGCCCAGGTTGAACTGATATTCGAGATTGCGCGGCGAGAGCGCAATCGCCTGCCGCTCGGCCTCCAGCGCCGAATTGATCCCGCCTCCCTCCACCCGCGCCATGCCCAGCATGTTGTAGGCCTCAGCCAGTTCCGGATACCAATCCAGCACTGCGCGCAGGTCCATCATCAGATTCGCCAAGCCCTGCATCTCCTGCCCAGTGTTTTGCGCCTTGCGGTACTTGAGCACCGAACGGTAATACCAGATCCACGGATCGCGCGGGTTCAGTTCCGCCGCCTTCTCCAGTTCGTCTGCTGCCGCGTCAAACTGCTTCTGCTGTATGTGATCCCACGCGAGCGCGCGGTGCGCCGGTTCGTTGTCCTTCGGACTCGCCACCAGCTGTTGCAGATCGCTCAGGGCCTGGTCCCGATGTTCCGGAACCCGCGCCATCACATCGGCGATTACCGCCCTGGCTTCCGCATCCGGTACGGCGGTCACCGCCATGCCGATCTCATCCGGCCCGAAAGGCGCGGAAAAATGATACGGCTGCGGAATTTCCACCTCTTGGACCGGCTGCTTCGACCGGTCCAGGTTGATGCCCAGGCCACTCAGCGTATTGAAATATCCCCGAACCGCTTCCTCCATCTGCGCGGGTGAGAGATCGAAGGCCTGCACCATCGCCTTGTCGACGGGGACTTTCTGATTCAGGACGAGGTCGAAGTACGTGCCCGTCTCCGGCATCTTGTTTTTGTTGATCAGGTAGTGGAGGACCATCCAGGACTGTGCATAGTACAGGGTGTGATGCGTTCCCTCTTTCAGACCCGAGGCGTCATGCTTCATGGTGAACAGGTCCACCATCGAGAGCCAGACCGGCGAACTCACTAACTGCGTCAGCGATTGCGGCACATTCGGGTCACGCCGCACCTCGTCGAAAATGTCTTCGTGCCACTCGGAGGCAAGCTCGGGGTCGCCGCCGATCGCCACCTGCTTGTCGTCCACCCGCATGGCCCCGAAGTATTCCGCCAGCCCTTCATCGAACCAGCCCTGTGCCGGAGGATAGTTGTAGTTCAGAAAATAATGGGCCAGCGGGTGCGCCACCGCCCGCCACGGTTCGGCTTCGAAAAGATTCAGGACGATGTAAATGCGGTCCGTACCGGGAATATACCAACCTGCTGCCATGCTCTGTTTGGCCGGTGGGATGGTCCCGTATTGCTTGTCGCTCCTGAGGGCCACGACGGTGATCGGCACCGACATCTTCAGCTTGTTCTTGAGGAGCAGTTGGCCGAACACGTTCCGCATCTGCTCCATGCGCAGCGATACCTCGCGCCCCCGTTTCTCTCCCGCGTCGGTGAGCACGGAAAAATGTGCGGAATGGATTTCCACCCACTTCGGCTCATCGCCGGCGAAGGCGGAATGTGCGAGGAGGCATGAGGCTAGGACAAGCAGTTCCGCTTTCGCGAGAATCGAGCGCCGCCTGCTGCTGTGGAAACGGGACACGGAAAAATGCTAGCACGTCCGTCGTCCAGAAGATCCCCCCAGGGAAAAGCGCGGGCAAAGGCCTCGGCGGAAACAGTGGGGTTCTAAAGTAAGGATCTTTATGATAAAGTAAGGAATCTGGAGAAGTGCTTGAAGAAACAGGCCAAAGTCACGAGTAAAGGCCAGATTACGATTCCGATCGAGATTCGCCGGGCGCTCGGGGTCGGCCCCGGCGACCACCTGGTTTTCGACAATGACTCCGGCAGCATCCAAGTCCGCCCAGTAGCGCGCTCCAGCCGGTTCGCGAAGTATCGCGGCATCGGTAACCCCAAAATGCCGTCAGGACGGAAAGCCATCGTCGCCTGGCTGCGGAAATTCCGCGGCCAATGAAATCCGCGATCGACACCAATGTGCTCATTGCCTTTTGGGACGAGGATGACTCGCTCAATACGGCTGCGCTCGCGGCTTTCGAGCGGGCCCAGGCTCTCGGAGGATTGGTCGTGCCCGCGCCAGTGTACGCGGAACTGATGGCCCTGCCTGGCCGCACCGAAACATTCCTGGATCAATTGTTTGCCGATACCGGCATCTATGTGGACTGGAGGTTCGAAGAAAAAATCTGGCGCAGCGCTGGCCACGCCTTCCAATCTTACGTGCGAAGACGCTCGCGGCAACCCGCTTCCGAGCCACGGCGAATCCTTGCCGATTTCCTGATCGGCGCCTATGCGCTCTGTCGCGGATACCAGCTTCTTACTCTCGACGACCGCCTGTATCGGGCAGCGTTCCCGGAGTTGACCCTGATTCGAATCTGAGGCGGCGCAGGAAATTCACCGGAAATGCTTTTAAGTTGACCCGCTTGCCGCTAGACTTTCGCACATGGCTTCCGCCCCGTCCTCCCGGCTCGCCTGGATTGATTGGATGCGCGGGCTGGCCTGCGTGTTGATGTTCCAGACGCACTGCTACGACTCCTGGCTGGGCGGCGATGCGCGCAAGGGCGCTTTCCTGACGTGGTCGCAACTCGGTGGCACCCTCCCCGCTCCACTCTTCCTTTTTCTGGCGGGCATCTCTTTTGCCTTCGTTACCGACAAGCTGGTTCGCAAGAACCTCAGCGCCGCCGAAGTCACGCGCGCCATGGCCCGCCGCGGGGCTGAGATCATTGCTTTCGGCTTGCTGCTTCGTCTTCAGGAATACCTGATCGCCTGGGGATGGGCTCCCTGGTCGGACCTGTTCCGGGTGGACATCCTCAACATGATCGGGCTTTCGATGGTGCTGATGGCGCTGGCTTGCGGCGCGGTGCTGCGCTTCTCAAGCCCGCAACGCCGGCGGGCGACGCTGGTGGCGGTGGCGATTCTGGTCGCTGCCGCAATCTCTTTGTTGACTCCGCTCCTCTGGACGACCTGGCGTCCAGCGTGGCTTCCCTGGCCGCTCGAGTCCTACCTCAACGGGGTCCACAACCTCGGGCACCCGCAGTCCTGGCTTTTCCCCGCCTTCCCGTGGATGGCATTTGCCTTTGCCGGATTGGCCGCGGGATTTCTTTTCTTCAGCGATTGGGCTCGCGCGCACACGACCGGGACGCTGACGGTCTCCGGATTAGCCGGCGCCGTTATGATTCTCGTGGCTCGCTGGCTCGACCATCTTCCCACCCGGCTCTACGCGGTTTACGACTACTGGCATACCAGCCCGAACTTTCTTCTGACCCGCGTCGGGATCCTGCTGGTGATCGTCTTCCTGAGCTTCGCCTGGTGCCGCTGGGGACTTGGGGCCTGGGGATTCAGTCCGCTCATTCAGCTGGGGCAGACGTCCCTGCTCGTCTATTGGGTCCACATCGAATTCGTTTACGGACGCTTCTCCCTGCTGCCCAAGCGGGCGGTGGGAATCCGCAGCGCCTCGCTGGGTTTGCTCGCCATCATTCTGTTCATGCTGGCGCTGTCGCTGGCGCGCACGCGGATTGACTGGAAAGCGCTGGCCACCTCGCTGCGCGCTCGGTTTGCCCAACCCAAACCGGCCGAGTAACCCGCCGCACTAAACGCGTTCCGCTCTCGTCCGGCCCTCGGGAGATCAGGAGTTGGGGGATTCGGCGCGGCGCACGATGGCGCGGAGCCACATGCGGCGAATCAGGGCGCTGCCCGGGTAGATCACCCGCCAGTAGGCCGCAAAGCGGCGCCGAGCCGACATGTCGGTCGCAAAGATGCGCGTCTCGGTGGTCACGGTACAGGCGCCGGGGCCGGCATCCTCGATGAGGAAGTTCATCGCCGCCAGAGCAAAACCTGGCTCGCGGGCCGCCCTGAAGTCCTCCGGGGTGGGACGCCGGCGGGGCCGCCATCCGCGCGGAACCACAACCGCGGTGCCCACAACAATTTCGTGATTTGGTTCTTCAGCGAGCAGAAGAAACGACGTTTTCGTGGCCACATCGAGAATAGGCTGATGCTCGGGAGCATGCACGATACTCTCGGGGCCGGAACGGCCGAGTCGGCGGATCCACGTCAGTGTCCGGAACATGGAAATCTCGCCGGCGGTCACCGACTTGATCGCGCCATAGACCTTTTCTTTGGAAGCGGCGACGCGGATGGAGTGGAACTCGCGGAATTGATACACGGGCATAAACTGGTCAAGCTGGGTGCGCGGGGGATCCACGCGCACTTCTTTTGCGGGAAGCGCCCATCCGGCTAGTACGATGACGAATCCAGTTGCCAGTAAGTAGGCGGCTTGCCGCCGCCTGCGGATACCAAGCCACGATGGCGGCTTGAGGAAAGAAACCACGCCCAACAATCCGCTAATGAGTCCCAGATAAACAACGGCAACGCCGAGCACACGTCCATGCTACGCTTCGGGTTCCTCTGCTGAAAGGGGTCGCCGGCAAGCCAGAAAGCAGGCGGGGCGGTGCCTCAACCCACGCCCGCCGCCGACAATTGCAGCACCGCATTCCCCGCCAGACGGAGCGCGATACCCCAATTCTGGCGCGCCTGGGGCTCGTCGACGCCGTAGCCGCTCACATACAGGGTGCAACAGAAACCTTCCCGGGTGCCGCTGTCGGCTTCGAAGTGACATCGGCGAACGCACACTTCCGCCGCCGACGGCGTCTCCGGGGTCCGCCGCAACAACTCCACCAGCCGCTTCGCGAAAAGTTCGTGAAAGGCGAAAGATAGACGTTGATCGATGTCCGAAAAAACCAGGTCTACGTAGCCCGCGAACTTGTCCGACGCTCCGTAGATTTCTTCTTCCGGGCCGAGCTCGCGGGTCGCCCAGGCATCGCACTTCGCGCTCTCCAGCAGGCTGAGCGAGGAGTTCACCATGTGCAGGAATCCGGCGAGCTCAGGAAACCTCACCGCCTCCTCAACCTGCGCCAGCAATTCCGGGTGCCGCTTCAAGTCGTAAAAGCAGAGCTTGCCCGAAACATCGCTCCACGGAAAATCGAGCGCCGGATCGTCGCGGCCCAGTTCGATTGAAAAGTCGGCATCCATCAGAACCTGCTCAGGAAATTCACCATCTGGTTTTCGGCCCAGTATCCGTCGTCGGCGCCGTTGCGCGCTCCTACGAACGCACAGTGCCCGCCGTCTTCGGTTTCCACAAAAGTGATGTTGGGGTTCGAAGCAATTTTCCGCCGCGTCTCCGCCGTGATGCGAATGAAGGGATCGTTTGCCGCGTGCAGGATGAACGCCGGCACGGCGATCGTCCCGACCACATTCGCCGCCGCAGCCCGGGCATAGTAATCGTCCGCTCCGGCGAAGCCGCTGTAGTAGGCCGTCACCTTGTCGTCGAAGTCGCGCAGACTCCTCATGCCCCGCATGCGCGTCAGATCGAACTGCCCGGGAAACAGACGGGCCTTTTGGATCATGCGGCGGCGCAAGTTCCACAGGAAGTACAACTCGTAAATCCGGTTGGCCGGCTCGTGCAGCGCGTCGGCCGACGGCGCCAAGTCCATGGCCGGGCAACAGGCCGCGACGGCCCGAAACTGCGGCGGCGCCTGCGCGCTCCACTCTCCGGCAAGTTTCAATACCAGGTTGCCGCCCATGGAGAACCCGGCCAGCGCCAGGCGCGAGATGCCATCGCGCGCGATCAACTCGCGCGCCACCGCCGCCACGTCGTTCGACCGGCCGGAATGATAGAGCGTGGGTGCGAGCCCGTCGGTTCCGCCGCAACTGCGCTGGTTGTAGCGGATGACGTTCATCCCCGCAGCCAGCGCCTTCTCGGCGACCCCGCGCACATACTGCGAATCGCTCGAGCCTTCGAGTCCATGCACAACGATAACGGTCAGCGGCCGGGTACGATCCGGTTGCCAGTGGCAGTGGCAAAGCACCCGGATGCCGGGCTCAACCTCGATGAGGCGCTCTTCCGGCGAGGGCAGCCGGAAGCGGCGCTTGATCAGGAAGCTGGCGACGGTCTGCACATGCCCGCCACCGAACCCGCGGCGCGGCTCGAAGGGTTCTGTCTTAATGGGTGTTTGCAAAGCGGGCACACCTGATTTTAAATAGAAGACAGCAAAGTTGCTCCGCCGGAGTTGTTCATGCCTATCTTCGAATACGTCTGCAAAGAATGCCAGCACCAGTTTGAGGCGCTCGTCTTCGGCAACGACAAGCCGAAGTGCCCGAAGTGCCAGAGCAGGAAACTGGAGCCTCAGCTCTCGGTCTTCGCGGTGGCGGCGAAGGGCGGTTCGGCGGCCTCGATGGCGGCGGGGCCTTGCGGTTCCTGCGGGCACCCCGATGGTCCCGGCGCCTGCTCGCTGAAGAACCTCGACTAAGTCCTTTGTTTGCGTCCAAAAATGTTCCACGTGGAACACTTGTCGAAAAAAGTCTGTTCTGTATAGCTTTAAGATATTAACGATTGCGACCTCTGCCATGCGCCAAGTGACTTCGGAAACCCTGGCGCGGTAACCGCTGTGATCTTTCGCGGCGGAGCGTTCCGTCCTATGATCCGCCTTGGAATCAGGCATGGACCGGCGCAGAGAGCCGCGACTCAGGATCGAGTTTCCAGTGCGCATCTGGGGAGTAGACCGGATGGCATGCCCGTTCGCGGAGGTCGTGCGGGTCAAGAACGTGAGCCTGAGCGGCGCCGTGTTGCTGGGTGTTCGGTCCAAGCTTCGCGCCGGGGAATTGCTGGACGTGCAGCACGGTTCACAACGAGCGCAGTTTCGCATCGCCTGGGCGGGATCGGGGGAGGCCGGGATTCAGTCCTTGCCCTTCGAACCGTGCATTTGGGGTGTCGGGCTGCCAAAGACTTTGGAGATGGCGGGAACCGGATAAGCCACAGCCGACGGCATCGTTTCGGCGGATCAACGCGGACTCCCGCGGATCTGGTTCCCGCTATTCGTTTTCCCGGCAAGAAATCTGGCAAACACCTCATTGGACAGCAGGCGTCCTCGCGACGTAAGCCGGAGGGTCGCGCCCTGCCGCTTGAGCAATCCTTCGCGGCCGCACTCTTCGATGGCGGGTTCGCTAGAGGCCACGCGGTCCGGGCCGAACTGGGCGCGAAGCAGTTCCAGATCCACGCCCCGATTCAGCCGCAGGCCGAGGAAGAAACTCTCTTCCAGTGCCGCCTGAGCCGAGACCGGGGTCACCGCGTGAGGCACGCGGTTCATATAAGCATCGAGCGAGTCCGGCGTCGAGAAGCGAGAAGCCTCACCAGGAGCGCGGCCCGAGGGAAGCATGGAATGCGCGTCCACGCCAAAACCGAGGTAGGGCTGGCGGGTCCAGTATTTCAAGTTGTGCCGCGACTCCCGGCCCGGCCGGGCAAAATTGGAGATCTCGTACTGCGCAATTCCAGCCGCGTTCAGCCTCTCGCAAGCTTCCAGATAAAAATCGGCGGTGGCGTCGTCGTCCGGGACAAAATGGGCGTGGTAGCGTGTGCCTCCGGCGATCAGTTCCCTGCCGAGCCGCGAGTCTTCGTCCACCTCGAGCATATAAACGCTGACGTGGGGAGCGCCGGCCGCAATCGTCTCCGCCAGCGAGAACTCCCAGCTTTCCGCAGTCTGGTGCGGCAGTCCGGCGATCAGGTCAACGTTGATGTTGTCGAGACCAGCGGCTCGCAGGCGCGCGATCTCTTCGAAGACCGTGGCGCGATTGTGCAGCCGCCCGACCGAGGCCGCTTCCTGGTCCACAAATGACTGGACGCCCAGGCTCACCCGGTTCACGCCACCGCGAAGCAGCGTCTCGATCAGAGCGGGGGCGAGCGTGCCGGGAGCGCACTCGACGGTGATCTCCGCGCCAGGCACGACTGTAAAATGCTCGCGTACCGCATCCAAGATACGAATCAACTGCGAAGGGTCGAGAATGGAAGGCGTTCCGCCGCCCAGATAAACGGAATCGGCATTCTCCAGTACGATGCAACCAAGTTCAGTGGCCATCTGCCGGGCATCGCTGATATCTTCGAGCACGCGGGCGACGTAGCTCTGGTAAGCGGTCTTCGAGAACACATCCGAGGCGAAGTTGCAGTAGCTGCACTTGGTCCGGCAGAAGGGAACGGAGATGTAGAGGCCCAGAGGCATTCTGTTGACCATAATTTTACGTGACAACGACGGGACCAATGACATCTGATGGAAGGCTGGGCGGAGGAGAGGTCAGAGGTTTGAGGTCAGATTGCAGAGGTGAACCTTTGACCACGCAGCGGAACAGCAGATCTTCCGGTTCGCTCAGGATGACAAAATCAAAAGGGGTAATCTTAGCGGCATGAATCGTCGCGTGGTGATCACCGGCATGGGCGTGGTCAGTCCCAACGGCATTGGCCAGGAAGCTTTCGGCCGCGCCATCCTGTCGGGCAAATCCGGAGTGAAGAAGATCAGCCGCTTCGATTCTTCATTTCTTCCGGTCCACATTGCGGGCGAAATTCCCGAGTTCGACGAACTGGCATGGGTGGAAGCGCGGGAACGCAAGCACGTGTCGCGCGCGGTCCCGCTGGCGCTGGCCGCGTCCACGGAGGCGCTGGGCGATGCCGGGCTCGATCCGCGATCGATGTCAGGCGAAGAAAAACGCCAGATCGGCGTCTTGCTGGGCACGGGCGGCGGCGCCCAGGAATTTACCGAGGAGCACTATCGACTTTGGTACTCCGGGCATGAGAAGCAGGCCAGTGTGTTCTGCATTCCGTCGGGAACGATGGGCACACTCTCGAGCGAGATTTCCATGCGCTTCGGTTTCCGCGGACCGAGCCACGTGGTGACCACCAACTGCACGTCTTCGACGGACGCACTCGGTTACGCGCTGGACCAAATCCGCATCGGAACCGTGCCGATGCTGCTGGCCGGCGGCGTGGATGCGCCCATCAGTCCGGCGGCGGTGAAAGGCTACACCCTGCTGCGCGCGCTCACCCCTTCGTGGAACGACGCGCCGGAGCGGGCCTCGCGGCCGTTTTCCGCCGACCGCGACGGCTTCGTGCTGGCCGAGGGCTCGTGGATGTTCGTGCTCGAAGACTACGACCACGCCCGCGCCCGAGGGGCGCGCATCTACGCCGAACTGGCGGGATACGGTTCCACATGCGAGGCCTTTCATCGCGTGCGGCTGGAAGAAAACGGCGAGGAACCGGCGCGCGCGATTACTTTGGCGCTGGAGGATGCCGGCATTCCGGCGCAGCAGATTGATTACGTCAATCTGCATGGCACCTCGACCGAACTGAACGACCGGGTGGAGACGCGGGCAGTGAAGCTGGCACTGGGTGAGCGGGCGCGGAAGATTCCCATGTCCGCTCTGAAGTCGCAGACCGGGCATCCGCAGGGCGCCTCGGGTTCGGCTGGGGTGGCAGCTACGCTGATCGCGATGAAGCACGAAATGGTTCCCCCGACCATCAATCTGGAAGCGCCCGATCCGGACTGCGACCTCGACTACGTCCCCGATCTGGGGCGGCGGGCCGTGATCGAACATGCGGTCTGTAACTGCGTGGGATTCGGGTCGAAGAACTCGGCGCTGGTGCTGCGGCGGCTGTGAAGCGCCCAACCTTTTCCATCCTCCCCGCCCGTTGGGCCATCTATTTAGGGTAATCTTTACTTTTCGACCCGGTTTTCTCGCGTCACGATGGCCTCCAACCAGGAAGAGGAAATACTCGGCAAAGCGTACGACAGCCGGCTGATGCGGCGGCTGCTCACCTACCTGCGTCCATACAAGTGGCACGTGGTGGTGGCGCTGGTTGCCATCGTGCTGAAGTCGGTGGCGGACGTACTCGGGCCTTTCCTCACCAAAATAGCCATTGATAAGTACCTGGCCAAAGTGCCCAACTCACATTCCTGGATCGGTGACCACCTCAGCGACACAGCCCTCACCGGCATCGCCCAGATTGGCGGCCTTTATGTCGGGCTTCTGCTGTTCACCTTCGCGCTGGAGTTCGTCCAGACCTACCTGATGCAGTGGACCGGCCAGAAAGTGATGTTCGATCTGCGCCGCCAGATCTTCCGCCACCTGCAGCACCTGCACGTCGGCTTCTTCGACAAGAACCCGGTGGGACGTCTGGTGACGCGGGTCACCACCGATGTGGACGCATTGAACGAAATGTTCACCGCCGGCGTGGTCTCGATCTTTGAGGATGTGTTCGTGCTCGTCTTCATCCTGGCGATCATGCTGGATATGAACTGGAAACTGGCGCTGATCACCTTCGCCGTGTTGCCGTTCATCGTGACCGCAACCAAGATTTTCCGCGACAAAGTGCGCGATTCCTACCGGAGGATCCGCATCGCGATTGCGCGGATCAATTCCTACCTGCAGGAAGCGGTCTCGGGCATGCTGGTGTTGCAACTGTTCAACCGCGAGAAGCGCGCCTTCCGGAAGTTTTCCGACATCAACGCCAGCCACATGGAGGCGTTCAAAGACGCCATCATGGCGTATGCCGTGTATTACCCGGTGGTGGAGATTCTGTCGTCGATCGCGATCGCGTGCATTATCTGGTTTGGGGGAAATGGAATCGTTCAGCATTCGAGCGTGCTCAGCGTAGCGATCGCATTTTCATGGAAACAACTAGTCACGTTCCGCGTCGTCGAGAGCGTGATGACGCTCGGCGTGCTGGTCGCGTTCATGCAGTACGCCATGCGCTTCTTCCGCCCGATTCAGGACCTGAGTGAGAAATACAACATTCTGCAGTCGGCGATGGCGGCGGGGGAGCGCGTCTTCAAGCTGCTGGATACGAAAGTCGAGATCACATCGCCCGCAGTGCCCAAGCAGCCGCAGGGACCGGGGCGGATCGAGTTCGACCATGTATGGTTCGCCTACGGTGCTCGTGCGGGGACGGGCGCCGCGCCCGTCCAGGCCGATGGCAACTCGGCGACCAACGCGGGCGAGGACGCCCGCGCCACACCCGACTGGGTGTTGCGTGATGTGAGCTTCGTACTCGAGCCCGGGGAGACGGCGGCCGTCGTCGGCCATACCGGCGCGGGCAAGACCACGCTGATCTCGCTGCTGCAGCGCTTCTACGACGTGCAGCGGGGGGCGATCCGGATTGATGGAGTCGATATCAAAGAGATGGACCTGAAGGACCTGCGCGGCCGGTTCGGCGTCGTGTTGCAGGATCCATTCCTCTTCACAGGAACGGTCGAGGGAAATATCCGCCTGGGGACCACGAGCATTCAGGACGAAGACGTCGAGCAGGCAGCGGAGGATGTGAACCTGGCCGACTTTATCCGCACGCTGCCCGGAGGCTTCAAGGAAGAAGTCCGCGAGCGCGGCTCGACTTTATCCACGGGGCAGAAGCAGTTGATCTCGTTTGCGCGCGCGCTGGCACACGACCCGAAAATCCTGATTCTGGATGAAGCGACTTCGAGCGTCGATACCGAGACCGAGTTCCGCGTACGCGACGCGCTCAACCGCATGGTTGAAGGCCGCACCTCGCTGATCATCGCCCACCGGCTGTCAACTATTCAGCGCGCCGACAAGATCATCGTCATGCACAAAGGCCAGGTGCGCGAGATGGGCTCGCACCAGGAACTGCTGGCAAATCGAGGCATCTACTACAAGCTCTATCAGCTGCAGTACAAGGACCAGGAGATGCCGGCTGGGGTCTCCGGTTCCCCGCAATCTACGGTTAGCGCGGACGACTAGTATCCCGAGCCAGAAACGCCGTCGAAAACCTTGCCGGGCATGGAATGGCGACCCCGGAGGGAGTCGAACCCCCAACCCTCAGATCCGAAGTCTGATGCTCTATCCAGTTGAGCTACGGGGCCGTCCGCCTGTCATCACGCTGCGCAAATCCGCCGGGACTTGATTTTATGGCGGACCTGCGGGGTCGATTTTACACCCAGACAGCGCAAGTCCACCCATCACCGGTCGTGAGGTCGTGGCCTTACAATGCTCTCTTGCGCATCCTGATCTCAGCTGGCGAAGCTTCGGGAGAAATGTATGGCGCGCAGTTGATCGAGGCGCTGCGGCGGCGCGATCTCTCCCTGCAATTCTTCGGCGCGGGTGGAGAGCGCATGCGGGCGGCTGGGTGCGAGATCGTCGTCGATGCGAAGGACTTGGCAGTGGTCGGCATCACGGAAGTGCTGAGCCGTCTGCCTAAGATCTATGGGCTCTTCCATCGGCTGATCGCAGAAGCTGACCGGCGCAAACCTGACCTCGCCGTGGTCATCGATTCACCGGCCTTCAACTGGCGGGTGGCGCGGCGGATGCACAAGCGCGGGATTCCCGTCGTGTACTACGTCTGCCCGCAGTTCTGGGCGTGGCGCCAGGGGCGGGTCAAGCTGTTGCGCAAGTACGTCAACAAAGCGCTGGTGATTTTTCCCTTCGAAGAGAAGTTCTATCGAGATCGTGGCGTGGACGCGACGTTTGTTGGCCATCCGCTGGCTGATTTGCCCACGCCCACAATTACCCGCGAGGCCTACGCCGCCGAGCATGCGCTCGACGCCGCCAAGCCGTGGATCACGCTCATGCCCGGCAGCCGGCGCAAAGAAGTGCGGATGAACCTGCCGACGATCCTCGAAGCGGCGAACCGCATGGGCAGCGGTTATGAGTTCCTGTTGCCGGTGGCGCGCACGCTCGAGCCTCGATTCCTCAAGGGATTGATGGAGACGCAGCAAGCTGCGTCTCTACGTGGAAGACTCGGCGTTCACTTGGTTCCCGAAGCGCTGCCCGCGCTTTTTCACTCCCGCGCGGGGATCGTCGCCAGCGGCACGGCCACGGTCGAAGCGGCCCTCATGGGGACACCATTCGTCATGGTGTACCGGGTGTCTCCCGTGACTTATGCGGTGGGACGGCCGCAGGTCAAGGTCCCGCACTTTGCCATGGTGAACCTGATCGCGGGCGAAGAGATCGTCCCCGAACTGGTGCAGCACAAGTTCACTGCAGGAAACATCGTCAGGGAAATGAACAAGATCATCCCTGACGGCGAGCCGCGGGCGTGCATGATCGAGCGCTTGGCGGAGGTGAAGGCGAGACTGAAGCAAGGGAGCGGCGCCGGAAAACACGCTTGGGAAACGGCGGCGGAGATCATCATGCAAATGATCCGGTAAGTGGGGCCCGCTCAGTTCGCCAGCTTGACGGCTACAAGTTGGCGAATGGCGGCCAGGTCTTTCGTCCCCTTTACGATGAGCCGCACGCCGGTTCCTTCCGCGTATCGCGGCGCGTCCTCGATCGCTTTGGCCACACTCTTCGGAAGATTACTCTGCCGTGCGGCCTTCACCGCCCTGTCTCCAAGAATAAACGCCACCCGGAAGCATCCGTTGCAGGGTGAGAGATGCACGATGGTTCTCTTCTTCAGTTTCAGCTGCAGAGACCATCCGTAGTTGAGCGAAAATGACTTCCACTCCTGGCCGGCGACGCCCTGCTCCTCCGCCAGCCAATCCACCAACTGCTTCCAGATCTTTGCGCTCGAACCCAGTGCCGCAGAAAGCTCCTCGACCGTGGGCTTCACGGCTTTACCGATAAATGCATTCGGGATGTCCACTTTATTCCTCTCTCCGAAGGCGCGTGCACGGACATTGACTGAGGCCCGGAATGATCGGCGCACTTCCTATCCAGTGACGTCGTGATGTTTCGGCCAGACGAGCCGACGCCGACATAGTGACCGGCAATTCGGAATTTCGTTTTAGCTCGAAACGACAAGGATTGTACTGCGCTACGCGCGTGTGCGCAGCGATGTGGCCGCGACTCTTCTTGTGTTTTTCCGCAGCCTGATCGACCATCTGGACGAGCGGTTGGCAAATCGGGCGAAGCAGCGAACGAGCGCATCCCTTTTGCATACCGCCAAAGACCGCGGACGGGGCGTCCGCGCCACACGAAACCCGCGACCAGGGCGTGCCGCTCTACGCGAACCGGACACTCTGTGACAGGTTTTCACCAAACAAATTTCGCTAACCCTTGTCCCCACAGCATCTTTTGCGGGAAAATCAACATCTTACGAAGTGTCGTGCTCCCAGGAGAATCTACTTGATGCTCTTCCACTCTCGACCCATGCGTCGGGCCTGTTGCTTCTATCTTGTTCTGCTTGTTTCCGTTATCGGAGCCCGACCGGCGCGGGCGGCGGAGAAGACCCGCCTGCGCGTGGACGACTACCAGATCGACGCCGAGCTCCAGCCGCTGACTCATAAGCTGGTGGCGCGCGCCAAGGTCAAGTTCACCGCTCTGGAAGACCTCAGCGTCGCCACGTTTCAGCTGAATAACGCGCTTCGCATCACCAAGCTGGTGGACGAGAACGGTAAGCCGCTCTCTCCCGAGCGCGTCACGCAGGAATCTGGCGTGCGGTTTGCCCTCAACAACGGACTAGCGAAGAACGCCAGTACCACAGTGACCTTCGAGTACGAAGGCACCCTCGAGAACGCCGATGACAGCCCGGTGCAGGGCCTCAAGCTCGCCTATATCGGCCCCGACACTAGCTACCTGCTTTATTCCGGGCTCTGGTTTCCGGTCAGTAACTACGGCATTGACCGCTTCACTTCGACCATCAGCGTCACGGTCCCGGCGCACATGATCGTGATCGGCAGCGGTAAGGAAACAGCCGCTACCGCAGCGGCGAAAAAGAACGCGCCCGCCAACTCCAAGACCTACAGTTTTACCTGGGACAAGCCCAGCTTTCCGGGCACCATCATTGCCGGCACCTTCCAGGAATTCAAGAGCGACGAAGCCGGGATTGACCTGCATGTGTTCTTCAAGCCGGTGCACCAGAACCTGGGGGCCGAATACGCTTCGACCGCGGTCAAGGAGTTCACGTATTACATCACCCAGTACGGGACGGCCCCATCCGCTTCGCTCAAAGTCGTCGAGATCCCCGATGACACGGTGCCCACGGCCTGGGCGCCGGAGATCGCCGCACTCGCCAGCCGCGCCATTTCCGAGAAGGTGAATTACCGCCTGCTGGCCAACACCATCGCGCACCAGTGGTGGGGAGTGTCTGTCAGCCCGGCATCGAAGAGCGACTGGTGGATCAGCGACGGTTTCGCGCGCTATTCCGAGGCACGCTACGTGGAGAGCGCCGCCGGAGAGACCGGGCTGGAGGAAATGGTGAAGGACATGTCGGTGGGCGCGCTGGCCTACGACACCGTGCCGCTCTCCAGCGCCGCCAAGCTGGATTACTTTTCGCCCGAGTTCCAGTCCCTAGTCACCGACAAGGGCGCCATGATCCTGCACATGTTGCGCTGGGTGATCGGCGAGAACAAGTACCTCAAAACCACCCGCGATTTCGCCACCAAGTTCGCCGGCAAGCCCGCTTCCACCGACGACTTCCGCGCCCTCGCCGAGCAGGAGTACGGCGACAAGCTCACGTGGTTCTTCTCCCAGTGGCTGGATTCGACCAGCGCGCCCGAGTTCAAGACCAAGTACACCGTGTACCGCCTGGGTAACAACAAGGGCTTCCGCGTGGTCGGACAGATTCAGCAGGACCTCGACCTGTTTCGCATGCCGGTGGAGTTGCGCATCGACACGGACGGCAAAACCGAACAAAAGCGCATTGAAGTGGTCGGGACCAGCTCGCCGTTTACGATTGAGACTTTCGGACGTCCCCGCCGGATTGCCGTTGATCCCGAGAATCGCGTGCTGCAAAACTCGAAAGAGATCAAGATGCGGGCCTCGATCCTGCGCGGCCAGGGCCTGGTCCAGCAGGACGACCTGGCCGGGGCTCTGAGCGAGTTCAACAAGGCACTGGAGGTCAGCAAGAACAGTTCCCTTGCGCACTACCGCATCGCCGAGGTCTTCTTCCTGCAGAAGAACTACCAGTCCTCGGCCAACGCCTACCGCGAGGCGCTGAACGGCGACGGCGAACCGCGCTGGACCGAAGTCTGGAGCCACCTGCAACTGGGCAAGATTTTCGACACGACCGGACAGCGGGAACGGGCCGTCAACGAATACCGCCAGGCGCTCCAGACCAACGACAACACCCAGGGCGCGCTCGACGAAGCCCGCAAATACATGCAGAAGCCCTACGAGCGGGCGAAGAACAACTAGCCGAAAAAAGGCCCGCACCGAGAGGCGAGTCAGCGGTACGGGCCTGCATCAGAAACAATCAAATGGTACGAAAAGGTCAATTAAATGGAAAGTAAGTCGATGGACATAATTCTACTCTAGCCGCAGCCAGTTCGTGCGAGGCGCGGCGTGTTCACTGGTGTTATGAGTTGTGGTATACTAGTAGTATGAAAGAGAAGACTTCTATCACACTCTCAGCTGAGGTTCTGGCCGGGGTTGATCGTTTGGCTGGTTCTGGCCAGTCCCGCTCGGCTTTCATCGAACTGGTTCTGCGGAGGTTCCTGCACGAACAAGAACGGGTGAAGCTGCATGCTCGCGATCTGCAGCTGCTAAATGCGGCAGCCGACGAGCTCAACGCCGAGGCAGAAGGCGTCCTGGGCTATCAAGCTTCCCAGGAATAGAGGCCGGCCATGCGACGGGGAGAACTCTACCGCGTTCAGAAACCTGGCGGCGATCCCAAGCGTCAACGCGTGTTTGTTGTGGTGAGTCGTCAGGCGCTGGTGGACTCTCGCTTCTCAACCTTGATCTGCGCACCAGTGTTCTCGATTGGGCAGGGTCTTTCCACCCAAGTGGCGATTGGACCAGAGCACGGCCTTAAGCACCCTGGCTGGATCATGTGCGACAATCTGGCATCGTTGCGCAAATCCGATCTGACCCAATTCATTGGCGAGCTCCCGCAGATCAAACTCGGCGAGCTTGACCGCGCACTGAAGCACGCGTTGGAACTGGAATAGGAAGTAAGATCGGTTCGCAACCGGGGAGTCAGATCAACGCGCTCACCCACGGTATCGGGTTAGGGGCCTGCCCTTTGCCTGGTGGCGATGCCCCCGATTAGGCATTGTAAATGCAACAAGATAGGCAAGAAGTGGCACAAACGAGCTGCTCTGGCGGGGTGGTGTTCAGGATTGTGGACGCCTTGACCCCGTACCAGAGCAGCGCGTACAGTTTTTAGTCAGGGGTGGGAATTTTCATGTCGCGTGAGACCAGCAAGTACGTGAAATTTGGCGCTGTCACAGTCTTGATCCTGCTCTCGATGGGCTATCTCGCCTACACCGGGGTCCAGGACAGCAAAAGTTACTACGTCACCATAAAAGAATTGCAGGGCATGGGCAACGAGGCTTACTCCAAGCGTCTGCGGGTGGCAGGAAACGTGGTTCCCGGCTCGATCAAGCGCACGGGAACCCGGGTGGATTTCCTGCTCAAGGAACAGGACCTCACCCTGCCCATCTCTTACACCGGAACCGAGGCGCCGCCCGACACATTCAAGGACGACTCGCAAGCCCTGGCCGAGGGCAGCTTCGGACGCGACGGCGTTTTCCACGCCAAACAACTGCAGGCCAAGTGCGCTTCGAAATACGCGCCGCAGCCTGGAGGCGCTCCTGCGAACGAACCTGGCAAGAGCATGACGCAGGCGCAGCCCTCCGGTTCGAGCGGCATGGCGAACTAGAGTCCGGTGACTGAAACTGCTCCCGTCATCACCGTCTCCAATCTGATCAAACAGTTTGGCCGTTTCGCCGCCCTGCGCGGCGTGACTGCGGAGTTCGCGCTCGGGAAACTCTACGCCGTTCTCGGTGACAACGGCGCGGGCAAGACCACGCTGCTGCGCACGCTGGCGGGACTCACGCAGCCGACCAGCGGCCAGGTCACGATCCTCGGCGCCAGCGAGTTTCACGAGGTCTGCCACCAAGTCGGCTACATGGCTCATCCCTCGCTTCTCTACGATGAGATGAGCGGGATGGAAAACCTCGCGTACTTCGCGCGGCTGTACGGCATCAGGGACGGCTCGCGCTGTGCTGGCGTGATCCGCGCCGTCGGCCTCGATCCCGAGTTGAGCCGGCCGGTGGGCCAGTATTCGCAGGGCATGAAGCAGCGGATGTCGCTGGCGCGGGCGCTGCTCAACGATCCCAAAATTCTGCTGCTCGACGAGCCTTTCTCCAACGTGGACATCCATTCCGCAACCGACATGGTCCGGCTGCTGGCCCGCACCCGCGATCAGGGCAAGACGGTCTTCGTCGTGACCCACCAGGCCGCGCTGCTCGAAGGCGTGGCCGACGAGTTCGTTTGGATGCAGGCCGGGAAAATTGCCGGCCGCACGCGCGAACTGAAGCCACCGGAGCCGCTGGCATGAACCCGCCTTCCGGCATCACGCGCGCCACGCTGTTCAAGGACCTCCGCCTGGAGTGGCGCTCGAAAGACGCTATCAACTCCATGCTGTTTTTCTCGCTGCTGGTGGTGGTGGTGTTCAGTTTCTCGTTCGACCCCAGCGCCGAGGAATCGCGCCAGATTGCCGGAGGCTTGATCTGGGTGGCCTTTCTGTTCGCGGCCGTGGTGGCCCTGAACCAGACCTGGGCGCGCGAACTGCGCAACCAGGTCCTGGATGCCTACCGCGTCTCGCCTGCTCCGGCCAACTCGCTGTTCCTGGCCAAAGCGGTGGGCAATTTCATCTTCGTCACGGTGCTCGAAGCACTCATGACGCCGCTGTTCATCGTGTTCTATCAACTGCGGGCACTTGGTCCGGCATGGCAATTGCTGGTAGTGGCTATGTTGGGAACGTGGGCGCTGGTCGTGAACGGAACTTTCTTTGCGGCGATGTCGATCCGAACGCGCAGCCGCGAGATCATGCTGCCGCTGCTGCTGTTCCCGATTTCGATCCCGGCGCTGCTCGCGATGGTGCAGGCGACTACCGCCATTCTCACCGGCGAAGGCGCCCGCTTCTGGATCGTGTTGCTTGTGACCTACGATCTGGTGTTTACTACGGGTTGTCTGTTGTTGTTTGAAACCGTGTTGAACGCGGAATGAGACTATTGAGTCATTGAATCATTGAGGCATTGATTCATTACGCTCCAGACCCTCGATTCGAATGATTCAATGACTCAATCGCTCAATGACTCAATGAATATGAAACGCGCTTTCCCCATCCTCGGCGTCCTGACCGCGATCCTACTGAGCTACGCGTTGTACCAGGCGCTGGTGGTGGCACCCACCGAGCGGACCATGGGCGACGTGCAGCGGATTTTCTACTATCACGTGCCCTCGGCGTGGACTGCGTTCATTCTGTTCTTCATCAACTTCATTGCGTCGGTCACGTACCTGGTTCGGCGCAAGCCTGCCGCGGATATCGTGGCCCTGGTGAGCGCCGAAGTGGGCGTAGTCTTCTGCACTATCGTGCTGGTCACCGGTCCGATCTGGGCGCGTCCGGTGTGGGGCATCTGGTGGACGTGGGACATGCGGCTGACCTCGACCCTGGTTCTTTGGCTCATCTACGTGAGCTACCTTTTCCTGCGCCGCTTCTCCTCCAGCGGACAGACGCCCACCCTGGCGGCCGCCCTAGCGGTTCTGGGCGCGCTGTGCGTGCCGTTTGTGTACTTCTCGATCTGGTTCTTCCGCACCCAGCACCCGCAGCCGGTGATGGGCGGCGGCGGCTCGATTGACCCGCGCATGCTGCACGTGCTGCTGATCAACTGGCTGGCGTTTTCCTGCTTCGCCTTTCTGGTTTGCTGGTCGCGCTACCGCCTCGAAAAATTGCACCGCGAGGTGGAAGAAGCCCAAGCCCTAGAATCCCTGCATGAAGCGCCGCGGAGTGTGCGATGAGCGGAAACGGATACCTCTTTGCAGCCTATGCCGCCGCCTGGATCATCCACATCGCTTACTTGACGACCCTCGTGCAGCGCTATGCGAGGCTGAAGGGTGAGATTGAAGAATTGAAAAAGAAGTAGGCCGTAGAGACGCAGCTTGCTGCGTCTCCCGCATCCCACGCCGCAATGCCGGTTTGCATGAGACGCGGCAAGCCGCGTCTCTACGGACCGTCTCCTCACTACTGCTTGACCGGTCCCCGCAGATCATCCTGAGCGATTTCTTCCAGAGGCTTGGGCTCGCAGCAGGGAACGCCGTTCTTGCCTTGAGAAACGGCGCAGCCGATCTGCATGATCTCTTGCAGCTTGCGGCGGGCGCGATGAAGACGGATTTTGATGGTGCCAACGCTCTCGCCCAGCAGTTCTGCGATCTCCGGGGCGGTGAGGGAATGTGCCTCGTGCAGCAGAATAACGGCGCGATAGCTGTCGGAGAGAAAGTCCAGGCAGCGCTGCACGCACACGCCGGTCTCCTCGCGCTCGGCCATCTCCAGTGCCGAGGGCGATTCCGAAGGCACCGAGTCAGCCGCACGCGATCCCTCTTCGCCGTCGAGGGAGATCGGCGCGACCCGCTGGCGCAGGCGATCCAGGCATGCGTGAGTGGCGATGCGGTACAGCCAGCCGCGAACCGCATTGGGATCGCGCAGGGAGTCGCGGTGGGCGTAGGCGCGAAGGAAGGTGTCCTGAGTCAGATCTTCTGCTTCGGATGTGTCGTGGACCAGACTTAGAATGTAGCGATAAATGCGGTCGTGATACGTGCTGAAGAGCGCGGTCGCTTCGCCCGTGGGTACCATCGGCAGCGCCTCTGCGTCCATTGTAGTCCCCCGGGGAACCACGCTCTATCTACACGTGGTTCCCTTTCCCATCCGTTCGCAGCTGCGGCGCACCGGGTTGCGGCTTCCGCCGCGTTCGACCGCTTCACTTCGCGGCGCGGGTTCTCGCTTGTTCCAACGCTTCTCGGGCGGCCGCCAGGGGCTTCTCCATGCGGGTGACGATCTCGGGACCGAATTGCTCTTTGAAGCAGTCAAGCTTCTGCATGGCGGCAACCGCCCGCAAGGCTCGGTCGATGTCTTCGAACGAGCTGCCTTGTTGCAGAGCCCAGCTGACCGCTTCTCCGGCGCACTTCTCGCATCCCAGCACGGTGAGGACGCCGATCGGGATGAGATTCTCAACCCGGCCGACCGGCATGGTCTCGTTGGTGCCCGGAATTGTGCGCGAGGACATAGCCTCGCTGGCAGCGGTGGCGGCGGTAGGAGTGGCTGGCCCGGCCGTGGCTGCGCAGTGCTGACATCCGCCGGTTTGAGGCGCAGTTTTCGGGGTCGCCGCAGCCCCGGTGGTTTGAGCAAAGACAATGGGGAGTGACGCGGTAAATAGAGCAAGGATGCAAAGCGTCTTCATCTTGGTCCTCCTCCGACCGGAGTGAGTGGTCGGTGTTCATATCCAAGACGGAAAAAGAGGGCGAAAGGATACGCCAGGTGGCAGGTCACAGGGAAACCTCATCACCTCGGGCTTTGTTGAGACCTGGGACTTGGAGCCGACCTTTCCTAGCAACCAAATCCCCCTCTTTCGGCTTCTCACTAGAGCGGCGCCAAAAACTCCCGACTCGGCTTGACAGCGTATCTTCCGGATGTAAAAGTATTTATTTGCTTTCACCCAGTTCTGGTGGCAGGTACGCATCCGCTCCATAAGGGCGACGAGCCGCGGTTGTGTTTGTGTGCCGTTCTGCTTTCACTCCACGAAATTGGGAACCCGGAGGAGCTTCGTGAATCGGAATCGCCGTGTCAGTGGTTTCAGGTCTCAGGTGTCAGGTCTCAGGTTTCTGGATTCGGTAGGAGGATCAGTGACAGGTCGGGGGCGATTGGCTCTTCTCCTGGCGGCAGTGGTGGTCGCCGCCGCAGGCACCGCGTTTCATTTTGCGACGACAACTCCCGTGGCCACAACCGGCAGACCGCCAGCCTCGACTCATCGGGCGGTCTCCGCGCTATCGCTGCCTCTTTTCTTCGAGCCGAACCAGGGGCAGACGGATCCACAGGTCAGGTTTCTGGCGCGGGGCGCCGGCTACGGCCTGTTTCTGACGGCGAATGAAGCGGTGCTGGAACTGCAGAAGCCAGCCGTCAGCCGTCAGTCGTCAGCCATCAGCTTTCAACCTTCAGCCGACAACGTGATCCGGATGCGGCTGCAGGGCGCGAATTCAAACGCGAAGGTTTCGGGCGGCGAGCCGCTCCCCGGCAAGAGCAACTACTTCATCGGCAATAATCCCGCCAAGTGGCATCGCAATATTCCCCAGTTCGCCCGCGTGAATTACACCGCAGTCTACCCCGGTGTGGATCTCGTCTATTACGGTAACCAGGGACAACTCGAGTATGACTTCCACATCGCCCCCGGCGCCGACCCCGGCCAGATCGTCTTGGACTTCGATGGCGCCTCGGCACGCCTTGTTTCGGGAAACCTTGTGCTCTCTACTGGACAGGGTGACCTGCTTTTCCACGCCCCTCAGATTTACCAGCAGGAGGGGAATTCCAGAAAGACGATCGCGGGGAACTTCCGCCAGTTCGCCGACAACAAGATCGGAATTGCGCTGGGTGCTTACGATCGGAGCCGCGAACTCGTCATTGATCCGGCCCTGAGCTACTCGACGTACCTGGGCCCCGGCAGCGGCACCGTTGGAGAGTCGCTGGTGCAGGTGGCAGTGGGTGCGGACTCGAACATCTATGTCGCCGGGTCAACCACCTCGGCGGATTTCCCGCTTCCACCCCCACCGGCGCCGCCTCCGATACAATCGACTCTCAATGGCGCGCAGAACATCTTCATCGCCATAATCAACCCGTCGGCGACAGGTTTGGATCAGTTATTGTTTGCCACCTACCTCGGAGGGAATGGAACCGATAATGCCGCCGGGGTCGCGGTTGACAACAGTGGGTCGATCTATGTGGCCGGAACGACGTCATCGACCGACTTTCCGACTACCTCCAGTGCATTCCAGACCAGCGCTGCTGAAAACCCTTCCGCAAGCCATGGGTTCCTCAGCAAGGTGAGCCTCTTGGTCGGAAAGTACAGCCTGAGCTATTCCACCTACCTGGCCGGCAACGGAACTGACACGGTCACCGGCTTGGCGATCGATGGCAGGCAGAACGCCTTTGTGACCGGCACAACGACCTCCACCGACCTACCTAGCACGTCCGTCGGTTTTCCTGCCAATCTGAACGGGTACCAGCAGCAGTCGAACGGAGGGACCAGCCAGTTTTTCGCCAGCAAGATCAACACCGCTGGTTCCGGTTTCAGCAGCATGCTTTACTCGACCTACTTCGGCGGCGGGAATCCCGTGGCAGCCCAGACCGTTGGCGGCGGAATCGCTGTGGACACGAGCGGCAATATGTACTTTACCGGGGGCATGAATTACCAGGGCGTAGGCACGACTCCATTTCCACTGCTGAATGCCCAGCAAACCTGTCTGAACGAGCCCGGCAAGAACTCGAATTGCACGAATCCTGATCCTGGCAATCTCGACGCCTTTGTGGCCAAGATCAATCCGAACGTCGTTGGCACTGCGGGTCTGGTGTTCTCGACGTTTCTGGGCGGCAGCGACAACGATGTCGGCTTGGCGGTTGCGGTGGACACGGCCAGCAATCCTTACATTACCGGCGAAACGTTTTCCTCGCTTTGGAATGCGCCGACGAGTCCGGCTCCTTTTCAGAACCTCTATGGAACTAACGGAACAAACGGTAACGGCGACGCCTTTATCGTCAAGCTCGGGCCCTTGGCTTCGGGCATCTATCCAATCGCCTACTTCACCTACATTGGGGGCACGGGCGAAGATATTGGCCGGGCCATTGTGGTGGACTCAGTGCAAGCGGCGCACGTGACCGGCTCGACCAATTCTACGGACTTAGTCCCGCTGGACGAACTAGACAAGCAACCGAATGGCTACGGCGGCGGTGGCGACGCCTTCGTGGCATTGATCTCCAGCACGACGTCTGGACGGCCCACCAACGGCGATTACCTGACCTACCTCGGCGGCGGTGATCTCGATCAAGGAACCGGGATCGCGCTCGATTCCAATAACACGACCTACGTCGCCGGCGAGACGCGATCGGCAGCACCCACACCGTTCCCGACGGTGAATCCTTACCCGCCGGGACAGTTGCAGGGCACGCAGGACGCCTTCGTCTCCAAGATTAGCGCGCTCAGTTCATTCGCATACGTAACCGGCTCTCCCACGGTGAGCCCAACGCCTGCGGACATGGGGAATCCGGTCACATTCACCTTCGCATTTGTCAATAATGGCCCAGAAGCCGCCAACCATGTGATCTTCAGCGGAACCCTGACTGGAGCCGGGCTCGGCTCAGGCTTTACGTTCACTTCGGCGAACTCTTCTCCCGGGGGAAGTTGCCCTGCTCCCGCGGGCGGCGTGCTGACCTGCACGATTGGCACGGTGGCCGCGGGCGGCGACGTAACCGTCACGGTCGTTCTGGTGCCCACATGCGGATCACCTTCGACGTGCGCATCCGCGCTGACCGTGGTTCCGACGCTGAGCGCGAATGGCGGCCCCTTTGTAGGGTTCACCCCCCCTTCCGTGTCGGTGCCGGTGGTCGACTTCGGTCTTACCGCCGCGCCCTCTTCTCAGACCGTCGCGGCAGGGAACAGCACTTCCTATACCGTCACCTTATTTCCGGTCCCGTCGAACGCGACTTACGCCGGCAGCATCTCGATGGGCGTTACCGGACTTCCGTCGGCCACAAATGCTACCTGGACCACCAATCCGGTCACGATTTCCGGAAACACGACCACAACCTTGAACATTGCTACCACCGCGCGCCCGGTAACCACTGGCAGCCTGCGGCACGTCGGCCCGCTCTATGCCACCTGGCTCCCGGTCGCAGGATTGAGCCTGCTCGGCCTGGGCATCGGCGCCGGGTGGAAGCGGCGGCGTTGGCTGGCCGGAGCGGTTGTAGGATTGATTGTCGGCATCATCCTTCTGCAGTCGGCCTGCGGCTCGAGCAGCAACACCACGCCGCCCGGAGGTGGCACTCCGGCGGGAACCTACCCGCTGACCATCACGGGTACCTCCGGATCCGAGCCGCACACAACCCTAGTGACCTTGATCGTGCAATAGGCGTCCAAAGCAGAACCTGAGTTTCCCCGGGCCTCCGGCACGCCGGAGGCTTTTTTGCTACCGTTCGGTTGCTCCGCCGGCGGTCCACCATCGAGAAGACGAAAAATACCTGCTTGATCTGGAGCCGGGCGTGGACCACTACGAGGTGCCGGAGGACCGACCTCTCTGAGCCAGTCCATGGAAGTTGTTGAAAAGAGGCGCAATATAATCCTTGACAATATCGCATATTGCGATAGTCTTATCGCGATCTGCTATATGAGGCTGGGCGAGAAAATCCGCTACCTGCGCGAGGTGGAAGGTTCCCTCCGCGGCCTGGAGCGCCCGATGACCCAACAGGAGATGCTCAAGGCAATCCAGATCGAGACGGGCAAGGCGATCAGCCAGTCGTACCTGTCGCAGATCGAGGGCGGCAAGCGTCCGCACATGACGCAATCCACGCGCACCTTGCTGGCGAGATTTTTCAAGGTGCACCCGGGCTTTCTGGTGGATGACCCCGAGGGTTACCACACGGAGCTTGTGTCGGACTTGCGCACCACCGAGGGCCAGCTCGACGTATGGCTGCTGCAGGGTTCCGAGCGCTTTGCCAGCGATCCCGAGGTCAGCGAGGTGCTGATCAAGGTCGCGCGCGAAAAGGATACGCGCCGCTCGATTCTGCTGCTGGGTGAAATTTTGAATACTCCCGGACTTGCCGACCGGCTGTTTGAGGCGCTGCGTCCGGCAACCACCCCATCACGCCAAAAGCGGGTGTGATGGGGACCCCGGAGACGGCGCGCCACAACGGGCGCGAGAGGAGGCGGACATGACTTGGTCGGATTTTTACCTGCTCTGTTTCGCCGTCGGATTCTTTTTCAGTGTGCTTTCGTTCGCGCTGGCGGGCCTCGAATGGCATCTGCCCTTCAACCTGCATCTGCCGCATGGCTGGGGACTGGGATCGGGCACGGCGCATGTGCCCGTCGGCGGGCACGCGGCGGGCCCCCCCGGACACGCCCCGGGGAACGGAGGTACCGTGTCCCCTTTGAACCCGGTAACCACGGCCGCATTCCTGGCGTGGTTCGGCGGAACGGGTTACCTGATCACTCGTTTTTCTTCGATCCTGTCTGTCCTGGGCCTGTTGGTCGCCATGGCGGCCGGTTTGGTGGGCGCCGCGATTGTGTTCCTGTTCCTGACGCGCGTGCTGATTTCACACGAGGAGAACATGGATCCCGCCGACTACGAAATGGTCGGCGTGCTGGGAAGGATTTCGATCCCGATTCGCGCCGGCGGCACCGGCGAAATCATTTATTCGCAGGCGGGCACGCGCCGTACCTGCGGCGCGCGCAGCGAAAACGGCAGCGCCATTGAAAAAGGTGCGGAGATCGTGGTCACGCGTTATGACAAGGGCATTGCGTATGTGCGGCTGTGGGAGGAGATGAGTGGCGAGTAGCTGGAATCCCACTCATCGCAAAGTGCGCGATGAGTGGAGAACGCGCTAATTGCTAGTGATTGGACTGACAAGCGGTAATTCGGAGCTGGATATGAGGGATGTGTTCCAGGGCGATTTGTTGGCGGAAGAGACCCATTCGGGGCGGGCGTGGAGTCTGATCATTCTCCTGGCGCTGATGGGACCGGTGATCGGTGCGGCGATGGTGCCATCGATAGCGGGCCGGTGGGCGGTCGCACTTGTTGGGGTGCTCGCAATCGGTATCTTCGCGATGGCGTGGAGCGGGTTTCAGTACCGGTTCCTTTGGCACGGGGTTGAGATTCGGATGCTGGGACTCCGTCTGCGGTCGATTCCGAAGCAATCGATTGTGAGTTACTCGATCGAGCCCTGGGCTTTCATTCGCGGGTATGGGATTCGCGGTATCGGGAACACACGGGCGTATGTGTGGTGCAACAAGGTGGTGCACATCCGGACTGCAAACGGCGAAGTTTTTCTGGGACACAACGATCCGGAGCGGATCGTGCGCGATCTGGACCTGGTGACAGGGTTTGTGACGCGTGGTTAGGGCCACGGCCGAGGGCGGGGCGCCCTCGCGACAGCCGGCGAGGGCGCCGGCGCTACAAATAGCGGCACGTCTTCAGTCCGCTAGAAGCCAGTAGCTAGAAACGATTTTAGGAGGCGATATGTTCGGCATAGCAATGGAAATCTGGGTCATCGCGGGGCTGGTCGTATTGGCGACCTTGCTCCTGATGAGCATGCTGGCCCGCTTATACCGCAAGGCGGGTCCACATGAAGCGCTGATCGTTTACGGCTTTCGCGGCAAGCGCGTAATTACCGGTCACGGAACGATCGTTTTCCCGATGATCGAAAACTGTCACGATTTGTCGCTCGAGCTCATGTCCTTTGACGTTGCTCCGCAGCAGGATCTCTACACCAAGCAAGGTGTTGCGGTGACGGTTGAAGCCGTGGCTCAGATCAAGGTGAAGTCCGACACCGAATCCGTTTATACCGCCGCCGAGCAGTTTCTGACTAAGAGCGACCAGGAACGCGAGGGCCTGATCCGGCTGGTGATGGAAGGCCACCTGCGCGGCATCATCGGCCAGTTGACGGTCGAAGAAATCGTCAAGCAGCCCGAGATGGTCGGAGACCGCATGCGCTCCACCTGCGCCGACGACATGAACAAGATGGGGCTGGAAGTGATCTCGTTCACCATCAAGGAAGTCAAAGACAAGAACGAGTACATCAGCAACATGGGCAAGCCGGACGTGGCGCGCATCCGGCGCGACGCCGACGTCGCCACCGCCGAAGCCGAGCGCGATACGGCCATCCGGCGTGCGTTGGCAACGCGGGAAGCCGCCGTGGCCAGGGCTCAGGCCGACCAGGAACGGGTGCAGGCGGAAACCGCCTCCCTGGCCAAGCAAGCCGAAGCGCAACGCGACCTTGAGGTCAAGAAAGCGCAGTACCTCGAAGTCACCAAGCGGCAGCAGGCGCAGGCCGACAAGGCCTACGACATCCAGACCAACATCATGCAGCAGCAGGTGATCACGGAGCAGGTGAGGGTGCAGCAGGTCGAAAAAGAAGGACAGGTGAAGGTGCAGGAAGCCGAGATCAACCGCCGCGAGAAGGAACTGATCGCGACCGTGCTGAAGCAGGCCGAGATCGAGCGTCAGCGCATCGAAACGCTGGCGGCCGCCGAAAAGCAACGGCTCATCGCCGAGGCCGAAGGACACGCGTCTTCGATTCGCGCGCAAGGCGAGGCGGAAGCCGAGATCATCTTCAAGAAAGGCGACGCCGAGGCGAGGGCCATGAACGTAAAGGCCGAGGCCTTCCAGGAGTACAACCAGGCGGCGGTCATCGACAAGCTGCTGACCGGCTTGCCGGAAGTAGTGAGGGCGCTGGCGGCGCCACTGGCGAATGTGGACAAGATCACCATCGTCTCCACCGGCAACGGGGATGCCGCCGGGATGAACAAGATCACCGGCGACATAACCAAGATGGCGGCGCAGGTGCCGGCGCTGTTCGAGACGCTCTCGGGCATGCCGCTGACCGAACTGCTGGGCAAGGTCCGCCAGATCGGCGACAAGACACCGAAGCCGGAAGGAAAGTAGTAAGGCGGTCGTTGGTCGTTTGTCGTTGGTCGTTCGCGGTTCGCGGAACGCATATGCATTCCTAACGACCAACGACTGACGACCAACGACAGAATTCAGGAGGTATCCGTGCACGAAGAGATTCATCATGCAAGATCGCTGGGGCTCGGCGTTGCCCTGGGAGGCGCGCTGGGCGCGGCTGCTGGGGCTGCTACTGGCCACATCGGAGTCTGGGTCGCCGCCGGTATCGCGGTGTACATCGCGATCACTTTGGCCGGCGGAGCATGGAGCACGAAGTAGCGAGTGGCGGGCAGCGAGTTCTAACCCGCTGCCGACCGCGGACTCCTTAAACTCGCGACTCGCTGCTTGCGAATCGCGAATCATTGCGAGGTGATTTATGGCATTACTGGAGCGCGTTTCCACGTTGGTCCGGGCGAACCTCAATGACCTGATCGATAAGGCCGAGGAGCCGGAGAAGATGATCAAGCAGGTAATCCTCGACATGCAGAATCAGCTTCTGCAGGTCAAAACCCAGGTGGCGATCGCCATTGCCGACCAGCATCTGCTCGAGAAGAAGAAGCTGGAGAACGAGGACAAAGTGCAGGAATGGATGCACAAGGCCGAGCTTGCCGTCGACAAGAAGCACGACGACCTGGCCCGCGCTGCTCTGCTTCGCGTGGAAAGCTATCGCGAGATGAGCGTCAACTTCGCGCAGCAGGTCGAAGACCAGAAAGCGCAGGTTGAGAACCTGAAGTCGGCCCTGCGCAGCCTGGACCAGAAGCTGGCCGAGGCAAACGCCAAGGCCGATCTGCTGATCGCGCAGCATCGCCGCGCCCGCGCCGTGAACCGCGCCACAGATGCGCAGTCCGGCATGTCGGCGAACGCGAAGTCGGCAACCTTCGACCGCATGAAGCACAAGGTCGCGCGGGAGGAAGCGGTCGGCGAAGCCAAGGTCGCACTCCTCGCCGACGACGTCGAAGACCGCCTGGCGGCGCTGGAAAAAGAAGATCGTGTCGAGCAGTTGCTGACGGAGTTGAAGGCGAAGCGCGGGGCGTGAGGTTGGGCGTACATGGGCGTTAGCCGACGAACAACTGTTCTCGCAGGACTGGAAGGATAGTTCAATTGATTCCCGCGTTTGTTAAGCTGCCTTTCTTTGTTGCAGCCATGGTTTTCGCTGCGCTAGCAAATGGCTTTGCCTTCTTCGTCCTGTACAGGATGCGGTCCCTTGGCCATCACGTCGGCGTTTGGCGAACAACGAAGGACTGGGCTTTGTACCGCGAGTACTGGAGGATCGCGCCGGCGAACAACTGGTCGCGAGTTCCGATATCACTCGGGATCGCTAGTTTTATTATGGCGGGAGCTCTGCTTTTCGCTGCCTTATGGCATCGTTAGATCAAGACCATCAGACTGCAATAGCAAGACGAAGCGGGGGCACCGCAAACTGCCAGCCGCCGGTGAGTACTCCGGGACATCTCCCTCGGCTGTCCCGGAGTGAATCGTTGGCTCCACAAGCAAATGGTCTAATCCACCGTGAATTTTGCCGCGCTCGTTGCGCTGCCGCCCTTGGTCTTGATCCCTATCTTGCCGGTCTTGGCGCCGGTGGGAACGGTGGCGGTCACCTGGGTGTCGGAGTTCACAGTAAACGTGTTGGCCGCTACTCCGCCGAAGGTTACGCTCGTGGTCTGAGTCAGGCTCATGCCGCTGATCACGACCGAAGTGCCGACCGGGCCGTGGGGCGGACTGAAACCGGTGATCGACGGAATAACCTTGAACACTTGTGGCGTGACCAAATTTCCGCCCGGTTCGAGTACGGTCACGTTGCCAGTGGTTGCGCCGGCGGCGGCGGTCGCGACCATGTAGGTGTCGTTCACCACCGTGAAGGTGCCCGCCCCCGATCCAAATTTCACACCGGTGGCGGTTGAAAAGCCCTGTCCCAGGATGCCGACCGACGTACCCACCTTGCCCGACCAGATCACAACCAGCGAGGCAAACGGCTTCAGACCGTCGTCGAAGCTGTACAAGACACCGTAAGTGCTGTTTTGTGGTCCGCCCGTTTGGGTAACGCCATAGATCTTGCCGTTGGTGTGAAGCGTCGGCGTGGCATACGGAGCGCCGCCGCTGATCTTATCGAAGCTGTGCAGAATCGAAAACGTCTTACCAGACGTGTTGATCTTGTAAAGAGAACCGAGATTGTTCACGCCTCCAGAGGACAAAACACCATAGAGAAATTGATTGCTGCCCTGCACGAGTCCGGCCGTCGAGTTGTACCCCTCGGTCGCACTTTGAAAGTTGTGCAGAACTTTGAGGGTGCCGCCGGACGTCACGGAGAAGACGACGCCCTGGCCGAAGGCTCCTCCGCCGCTGTTTGTGCCATAGAATTTTCCATCGGCGCCCTGCATGACGGGAGCAATCGGTATTCCTCCATGAGTATCAGCGTCGAAGCTGTAGACGATCTTGAGCTTTCCCTTGGTTGTCAGTTGAAAGAAAGTGCCGCGATTGAACGCGCCTCCATATTGGGTCGTGCCATAGAGGTTGCCGTCGGTACCCAAGATTAAGGGCGCTACGGTCTTGGAGGGAAGATTCGCGATCACCGAGAATACGCCGGAGGGCGTGATCTTGTAGGCAGTCCCCGGCGTTGCGCCGTTGAAAGTAACTCCGTAAATATTCCCGTCCGGGGCCTGGATAGGAGGAGCCCATGGAAAGGCTCCGTCTGCCCCGTTGGTGAAGGTGTAGAGAGTCGTCAGACCTCCGCCTCCGACCATGAAAACTGTGCCGTTGCGCGCGGGTCCTCCGGTTTCCGCCGTCCCGTAGAGGTTTCCGTCGAATCCAAGGCTCAACCCCGATTGCGGGCTGTAATCTGTGGGACCGAAGTTAAACAGCGTGCTGAAGGTTCCATCCAGCGAATAAGCGACGACCGTGCCGTTGCCGAAGATTTGGGTGGGCATCGTGCCGTAGAGATTTCCATCCTGACCCTGTGCAAAGAGGTCAGGTTCGTTCGGGTTGCATCCATTCACCACGCAATCGAAGTTGTAGAGTTCGGTGTAGACCTGCGCGTGAAGCAGCGGGCTGACGACGAACAAAATCAGCGCTGAAGCGATGCACAGAGAGCGTGGCAGCGTGAGGCTTGTCATGGTTTTACTCCTTCGGACCTGGGATTTGCTTCCTGTCGGCGTCCGATCCGATGAAGCTGGTTTTCGGAGACCCACTCACGGGTGCGGGTGATCCCTCCCCCAGAGAAACCACCCATCCCGAGCGAACATTTTCGTAGCACGATACCGGAAGTGTTGTCGCTTGGCCATCCTCAAGTTCACAAGCAAAGTGAACGCCGGTGGATGACCCTCCCGGGGTACTTCTCTATTCAGTAATGTGAGAAAAGTGGGCAAATTGGCTCAAGGGTACGAAAAATTTGGTTGCGAGAACGAAGGCTTCCAGGATAAGTCCTGTGTTTTCAAATTCTTGACATAGAAACCAAGAACAGATATGCTTTCGCGCCAACGCGCTGTCCCCCGGCGCTCGGGCCCAATCCTTGCATCGCGATCCTTCTAGTCCGGTCACGGAGTTGCTTGTTCGTTGGAGGGCGGGAGACCGCCAGGCACTCGAAGCCTTGATGCCGCTGGTCTACGATGAACTGCGCCGCCTGGCCCACCATTATTTACGCCAGGAACGCAGCGATCACACCCTGCAAGGTACCGCCCTGGTGCACGAGGCTTACCTGCGCCTGGCGGGGCAGGATCCGCCGCAATGGCAGAACCGTGCTCACTTCTTCGGGATTGCGGCGCACATCATGCGGCAGATCCTGGTGGAACATGCTCGCAGCCGCGGTGCAGCCAAGCGTGGCGGCAACGCCTGCAAGTTGGCACTGGACGAGGCCGTGGCCCTTCCGCAACAAGTGGATGTGGATGTGATCGCCCTCGACAAGGCCCTGCAGGAACTCTCCGAACTGGACGCCCAGCAGAGCCGCATCGTGGAACTTCGTTTTTTTACCGGCCTGACGATCGAGGACACCTCCGAAGTGCTGGGCATTTCTCCCGCCACCGTGAAGCGGGACTGGACCACCGCTCGGGCATGGCTGTTCCGCGCGATGACGGGAGAAGCACCGGCATGAACGCGGATCAGTGGCAGCGTGTGAAAGGGTTGCTGGAGGAAGTAATTGCGCTGGATGCCGCCGAGCGCCGGCCTTATCTGGCTCGGGCATGCGGAGACGATCCGGCACTCAAGCGCGAGCTTGAATCTCTGCTCGCCTCGCACGAACAGGCGGGCACCGGATTCCTGAACACACCGGTTGCGAACCTCAGCGTGGGCGGGGCGCCACAGGTTGCAACCCGCGCCGGCCGGCGCATCGGCGTCTATCAGATCGGCGAGCGCATCGGCCACGGCGGCATGGGTGAGGTGTACCGTGCTGTCCGCGCCGATGGCCAGTACACCAAGGAAGTCGCCGTGAAACTGGTGCGCGGCGGCTTCGACTCGGCCTTTGTTCTGGAACGCTTCCGCAACGAGCGACAGATTCTGGCCACGCTCGATCATCCCAACATCGCCCGGCTGCTGGATGGCGGCACCACCGACGACGGCATTCCTTACCTGGTCATGGAGCTGATCGAGGGCACGCGGATCGACTTATATTGTGACGATCACGAACTTTCGATCACCGAGCGGCTGCAGTTGTTCCGCCAAGTGTGCGCGGCCGTACAGTACGCGCATCAACGGCTGGTCATCCATCGCGACATCAAGCCCAGCAACATCCTGGTGACTCAAGACGGCGTGCCGAAACTGCTGGACTTCGGCATCGCGAAAATTCTGGATCCAGCGGCAGGCGCAGAGGCCACACTGGCGCGCCCGATGACGCCCGAGTACGCCAGCCCCGAACAAATTCTCGGCGCGCCCATCACGACTGCCAGTGACGTCTACTCGCTGGGCGTGGTGCTCTACCAGATGCTGACCGGCCGCTCCCCGTATCCGGCGGAAACGCGCGGTTCGCACGAGCTGTCCCGGGCAGTTTGCGAGAGCGAACCTGGACGGCCCAGCACGGCGGTGCTCAAGCCGCCGCCGGCTCGCGGCGACGATCAGCCCGAGCCGCTCACCCCGGAGCAAGTCAGCAGGTCGCGCGAAGGCTCTCCGGCGAAGTTACGTCGCCGCCTGGCAGGAGATCTCGACGACATCGTGCTGATGGCCCTGCGCAAGGAACCGCAGCGACGCTATGCCTCCGTCGAGCAGTTCGCGGAAGACATTCGCCGCCACCTGGAAGGCTTGCCCGTCACGGCGACAAAAGGATCATGGAGCTACCGGGCCGGCAAGTTTGTACGCCGGCACAGAACCGCGATGGCCGCGGCAATGCTCGTGGTTTTGACGCTACTGGGCGGAATGGCGGCGACCATCCGGCAGGCGCACATCGCGCGCGCCGAGCGAGTGCGGGCGGAGAAGCGGTTTGACGAGGTTCGCAAACTGGCGAATTCTCTCATCTTCGAGATTCATGATTCGATCCAGGACCTCCCAGGCGCCACGCCGTCGCGTAAACTTTTGCTCGATCGCGCGGTGGAGTACCTGGACAAACTCTCGCAGGATTCGGGTGGCGACGTCGATCTCCAGCGTGAGCTCGCATGGGGTTACCAGCGGCTGTCGGCGGTACAGGGCGACACCTCGCAGTCCAATCTTGGCCAGATCAGCGCCGCTGCAGTCAGCGTTCGCAAGTCGATTGCGCTATTCGAAGCCGTGGCGAAGGCGAATCCGCGGAACCTGACGGATCAACTGAATCTGGCCATGGCGTATCGCAGGAGGGCGTTCACCGATGTCTACGAGCGGACCGGCCCCCCGGAGATCGACCAAGCCTTAGCGATCACCGAACCCCTGATGCAAACGGACGGAACGAAGCCGGAAGTGCGAAACGAACGATCGCTCGAGTTCCAGATCCTGGCGTCGATCCAGGATGCTACGGGGGACCGGCTGAAGGCGGTGGATACGTACCGAAAGTATCTTGATCTGCGACAGGACATTTTACGAACCGATCCTGAGTACAAAGGGATTCGCCGGGGCGTGGCGCATGCAACCGTTGAACTCGCCCTTCAGCTTGGCCGCTTTGGAAATCGCGATGAGGCCATGCAGTTGATGAACCAGGGAATCGCCCAGTATGAGGCTGTGGCGAAGGAAGGCGGCAATCCGGATGTGATTCGCGAAGTGGCAGCGTCGCAGGTACGGCGGGGTGACATCGAACTGATGCAGGGAGACCCGGGAGCAGCCATGGCCGATTTTCGGCGTGCCCGCGATGCGACCGCACGGCTGGCCAAGCGGGATCCAGAAAACAAAATGCTGCAATCCGACATGTGCGGGTTCGATTGGGAAGAGGGACGCGCGCTCGTGGTGAGCGGCATGACGGCTGCGGGTCTTCGTTTCCTGCAACGGTCGCTTCAGTGTTTCCACGACTTGCAGATGGAGGCGGATACGGGTCCTGGCACCGGCGCACTGGAGTCCTGGGTCGGAGAAGCACAGGCGCGCATGCATGATCTTCCGGAGGCGTTGAAGCATTATCAGAATGCAGCCACGGCGCTCACAGCCGACCTCGAGAAGTACGACGATGCCCGCTGCGACCTGGCGATGGTGTACACGAAAATCGGCGACACGCTCGTGAAGATGGGCAAACTGCGCGATGCCTCCGCGGCATATACCAAAGCTCTCGACATCGCCAATCTGTCTTTCTCGCTCCAGCACATGGACATTCCGGCTTTCTACGCCGCCGCGGATGCGTACGAGGGGATGGGGGACGTCGCGGCTGCCGAGGCTCGAAAAGCGCCGGATCCTGCCCTGAGATCCAAACTCTGGAACGATGCCCGCTCGTCCTACCAGGAAAGCCTGAACACATGGAAACAGATCCCGAATCCGTCCCGAATCAGCCCGAACGGGTATCTGGCCGGCGACCCGCGCCAAATCGCCCAACGGCAACTGCCGCTCACGGCGCCATGACGGCGCGGGAACCAGAGATGGCTGAAAATGGGGGATCGCCGCGGAGTTAATGAGCCGCCGCTTGGGAAAGACTGGCTTCGAGCCTGGCTTCTTGGCTGGCTTCCATGGTCTGGTCGCGCATGCCGAAGCGGATGCCGATTTTCTTGAGGAAGTCGTAGGGAGGAATGCCGCCCGCAAAGATCCAAACGTAGTCGTTCGGAACCTCGCGCACTGAACCTTTGACGTCGAGGACGACCGATTCGGGCTTGAACTCCTTCGGATTTGTCTCGAAGAGAACTTCGACCTTGCCGCTGCGCATGCACTCCTCGATGCGCTTGGAGTTGCGTTCTTTGATGCGGCTGAACTGCGCGCTACGGTAACAGAGCGTGACCTTGTTGCCGACCTGGTTGGCGAGTCCCATGGCGGCTTCGACGGCGCTGTCGCCGCCACCCACGACGAGGATCTTCTTGTTGACGTAGTGGTCGACCTCGATGAGGCGGTACATCACCTTGGGAAGTTCTTCTCCGGGGACGCCGAGTTTGCGCGGAGTGCCGGTCTTGCCCAGGGCGAGGATGACGGCGCGGGTGCGGTACTGGTTGTTGGCAGACTTCACGGTAAAGATACCGTCTTCGCCTTTGGCGATCTGCTCGACTTTTTCTCGGGTGACGCAGTTGAAGTCGACGCGGTTGAGAACCATATCCCAAAAGGCGAGCAGGTTCTCCTTGGAGAGCTCGGTCTTCTTGAACTTTCCATACACGGGGAATTCGACAGGGCTGGTCATGACCAGCTTCTGGCGCGGGTACTTGGCGACGGTGCCGCCGATTTCATCCTGCTCGAGGGTCACGTAGTTGAGCTTGTTTTCGATGGCGCGGAGCGAGGCGCTGATTCCCGCCGGGCCAGCACCCACAATCAGCAGGTCATAAACGCCAGGCTGGGCCGGCGGCGGCGAAGCGGCGCGGCGGCGGATGAGAGTGTCAACGCAGTCGCGTCCCTGATTGACGGCGTTCTTGATCAGGGCCAGGCCGCCGAGCTCTCCGATGATGAACAGGTTCGCGATGCTGGTCTCGTACTCAGGCGTCATGTAGGGCATGTCAGCGCCCATGCTGGGCGAAGCCATGACCATGGTGATGGCGCCCACCGGGCAGGCCTCGCCGCAGAGACCGTGACCGATGCACTTGTATCCATTGACGATGACGGCTTTGCCGCCCAGTATAGCGAGCACATCCCCCTCCGGACAGACCATGGTGCAAGTGGCGCAGCCGAGGCATTGGTCGGTGTCAATGTGGGGATGCTGGGCCTTGGGGCCCTCGGAGAAGAGTTTGCCCTTCTCCGCGGACTTGCGGAACTGCTCCTCTTTCTTCTTGAGACTCTTCAGATAGCCGCGCAGAAAGAACAGGGTCAATACGGCGGCAATGATGATTGGCAACAGCGTGTCCATAAATCCTAGAAGAATCCCATCATCAACACCACGCCAATGTGGATGAGCACCAAGACTGCAAACGTGTAGCTGAACGGTTTGTGCACCACATGCCAGAGGTGGAAGACCTGCTGCGTGCGAGAGAGAAAGAGAATGCGCTTGGAAAGCGAGGCCTCTTCGCGCGCGACGGCGATGGCGCGTTCGAGGTCGCGGTGGCGCGTGGCCAGCATCCCGCCGAGCGTGGTGAGATGCTCGCTGCCGCGGAGCGCCCCGTTTCGCAGGCGGGCGATGCGGAAAGGCCTCGCCAGATCGAGCAGGAACATGTAGGCCAGGGCAACCGGAATGGGTAGTTTGTCCACCGTCTGCTGGCTGGGCAGGCGGAGCGCAGAGCGCACGTTCGCAGCTTGCAGAAGGTGCTGCTGCGCCAGTTGCCCTGCCATTTTCTCCTGCAGTTCCTGGAGCTCCTTACGGGACAATTCGGCGGCGTTCACCCGGCGGGGAATCTGGCTATAGAGGTAGCGTCCGACGATGCCGCTGGCAGAAACCGCCAGCATGATCCAAAAGGCGATCCCGGCGAACCCATGGAACTTGAAAGAGGAGTGCAGGGCGATAACGAAAGGAGCAGAAAGGCCGAGCAGCACGTGGAAGTCCAGCCAGTGGCGAGCCAGTCCCTGCCGGCCGAGCCATGTCCAGTACTTGCGCAGGGGGTAGAGAAAGATGACCAGGAACATGGCAAAACCCAGGATGCCGAGCTTGACCCCGACGCGGCCGCTGGGTCGTAGCAGCACATGCTTCGCCATGAACGGACGGTCATTGGCGCTGGCGGTGTAGTAATCAAAGCCATAAGCCAGGACGCCTACAATCAGGGCGATGGCAATGATGTAGCCAGCAAGCAGGCGTAGCTTGTGACCTGCGTCCGGGTCCCTTGTGGCGACCGCTACTGCGGGCAGCGGAGATGGGGCGGTGGTTGTGCTCATTTTTGTGCGACGTGCTCCTCGGTGCTGACTGAAAACTGTTTATAGGCGCTGAAGCGGTGCGTGTTGCGCCAGTGCTGCTTCGGGGTCTCGACCTCGACCACGGCCTCGGCAGGGAACCAATGCACCGGATCGTCCTTGTGGAACGACACGGGCGCAAACGTCACCTGCGACTGCAGCGACTTCATGCCAATGTCCTCCAGAGTGGAGGCGATGCCGGCCTCGATGCGCAGCAGGTTGCCGGTTTCGGGATCGACCCAGGCGGTACCGGACAACTCCAGCGGGTATTCGCGTCCGCGAAGAGCCAGCGCGGCGATGGAACGCGTGTTACGGATGTGCTGGAAACGGATCTTGCGCGTGTTGTGCCCGTTGAGCAGTTCGGTGCCGGCGTCAGTGAACTCGAAACTATTGGCGTAGTACGGGTGAAAGACCAGAAAGAGCGTGGCGAACCCGTTACTGAGCAGCATGGAGATGTCTTTTTTTCGGTCCGCAGTTGGCTGTTTCAGCGCCAGGCGGGATTCATCCAGGATCAGTTCTCCGCCGGCATTGGTGAGGATGACGAGGTAATCGTAGGTCGACTGCTCTTGGAGTTCGACTTTCCCATTGGGCTTCAATTTCTCCTGCGTAACCTGCTCGGTGCACTTGACGTCCGAAAAAAGATCGAGGAAATCGGAGACATGCTGGGTGACGCGATCGAGGATTTTGTCGAGCGGTTCCTGGCTGGGCTCAGTGCTGGCGAACGCGCCGGTGAGCAGAAGCGGAACCAGCAGGGCGGATCGCAGGCCGTTGCGGAAAGGTGTGCTCACTATTGCCCCCTGTGCCCGTGGCGGTTATCGAAGCGGTAGCCGAAGGTAAACAGCCATTGGTCGTAACTCATCTGGCCGCCGCGGCTGATGGTGCCGCCGGCCTGGATGAAGTAATGTTCGCCGAGCGCGGTCTCCACCATCCCATTGAGGAAGCGGGAGCGGGTGGCGCTGGTCAAGGTGGACGCGAAGTTCTGCTGCCCGGCGAGAACCTGCAACTGGAGGGTCTCGCCCAGATTCTTGGAGAGGCTGAAAGCCTCGTAGGAACCACTGCCAAAGGCACTGTTGAAGCGCGTATACCGGAGGTCGGTGTGGGCGTTGATCCAGGGCACATGGCCGAAGGTGATGCCGTACATCTGGTTCAGCGAGCCCTTCTTGTCGCCACTGCGGCTGCTCATGCCAAGTTCGGTGCTGAGCCAGATCTGCTTGTGGACCTCCACCCGGGCGCCGGCACTAAAGCCCTGGAAGAGGTACTTGTCGAGCAGCCCGGTCCCGATCAGGGCCGGAGCGAACGTGGGCAGATCACGGAAGTAAGTGTGATTAAAGCTGAACTCGATGCGCGGGTGTGGCTGGAACCGCACCGTGGTAAAGCTGCGGCCCGGACCCCAGCCTGTCCCAGGCTGCCAGACGTTCTGGTTTTTCGTCGGATCCAGGTACCAGTATCCCTGCCGGCTGTCGATTTGCGAAGCCTGGTAAATGGAAAACACACGCTTATAGAAGATGCCGTTTTCGGTGAAGAGGAACGGCCGGTCCGGGCTCCACTTCAGCATGCTCATGCCGCCGCCGGTGGTGGAGGTATAGTGCAGATCGTCGTAGCTGCCGCCTTCGAAATTGACGAAGGCGCCGCCAATCTCCTGTTGGGGGTTGTAGCTATAGGAGGTCGGATCGGGCGTGGATCCCAGGAACACTCCAGCGGTCACGCCGGTCTTGAGTTTCCGTCCGATGTAGCCGCCATCGATGGTCTCGAGGCTGCTGGCCCAGGGCAGATACAGGCGCCCGAAACCCGCGACCCACGATGAGCGCGGGTTGTCGTAGCTGGTGTAGAGGTGGTAGGTGCGGTTGATAAGGTCTTGCAGAGTCTGCGGGCCGGCGGCGGTGGAGTCGAAGCGGCCGCGCCAGTATCCGCTGACGTTCCAGTAGGTGCCGTTGATGCGGGTGATGTCGGCGCGCAGCACCATGCCGAAATTATTGCTGTACATGCCGGAGCCGCCATGATCGACGACGCCAATGTAGTCGAAGCCAATGCGCCCGCGCGCCCGGTTGACGGATGGCAGCGGCGGCTTGGGCACTTCCGCCCGGGCCTCGTCGTCGAGCGTGTCATTTTCCGTGAAGCTGACCACCGCCGGATACTTGCGCGTGGCGCTGAGCGCGTTCTTCTCCACCAAAGCCTGCTGGTCGGCGGAAGAGAGATAGGCAAGGTCCCCGACTTTCACGGGGCGCTTGGGAGTGTGGATTTCGGTGACAGCTGAGGTTTCCGCCACCGACAAGACTTCCAGTTCGGCGACGTCGCCGGCGGCGCTGGAATCGGCGCCCTCGGCGGCAACAGCACCGGCATTGGGCAGATCACGCACGATCAGCTTCATGCCCTCGGCCAGGCCGGCGGCACGCCCGCCCTCAAGGTAGGCGGCATCCTGCGCCACGTACTTAACGCGAAAGGCAGTACGAAAATCGGGATTCTCTCCCGGGCGAGTCATGAGCTGGGGAACGCGGCCTTCGCCCGAGCCCTCGGCAGCGGTCGGTTCGGAGGCAGGTGGTTCGGGAACTGTGGCCGCGTTCTGACCTGAAATTCCGGATTGCGCGGCGGCCACCTGGGCTGCGGTTTCGGCAGATTTCGGAGTTGGGGCCAGGGCCACGTCCGGTTGCGTGCTTGCGGGAATGACCGGTTTGTTCTCCGCAGCCGGCAGACTCGCAACCGCGGAGGCTGGCGGAACGGGCGAGGCGGCAGCCGGGACAGCATTCTGCGCCGAGTTCTGGGCAACGTTTGGTGGAGCGGCCGGTACGTTTTGGCCGGAAACCGCAGCAGCACTCTGCCCGGAGGACGAGGGAAGGGAGACATTGGCGTCCTGCCGGGCAGAAGCTGCCACTTCCGGTGATGCGCCTGTGCTGAGCCTGGGCTCCTGGGGGAGAGGCTGTTGAGCCGATCCTGGCGGCACATTCGCGTTCGCCGAACTCTGATTGTCTTTGGTGTCGAATCCACTGGGCGAGGTGGTCCCGGAGACCGGCGGAACATTTCCCGCGCCGGGAGAGCCCGCGCTGGGAAACACCGTCCCTTCCTGCAGGCTGGCCCGATTGGGATGCTGCGCGGAAGGCTGATTCGAAGAAGCGTTGGATGTACGCGCCGCGGCCTGGGAATCATCGGGCGGCGCCGGGAATTGAATCGGCGGCCCCGCCGGAGGGGGAGCCAGCAAGACCGAGTCCTGGTTGGACTGACTGCCAGACTGACCTCCGCTGGAGTCCGGCCTGCGTCCCAGCGAACCGAGCAGCGGCCTGGTGGCCGCGGGCGCCGGTCCGGTGCGGCGGCCGGCCGACGCGCGGAGAGGTGCTTCGACGACCAGGGTGATCTTTGTGCCGGCGGTCGAGAGGCGGTAAGGGTGTTCCTGATCGAGATCCACCACGAGATGGGTCTCGGGAGGCGCGGCCTGGTTCAGGCCGTAACGGATGGAACGCACGCCGAACTGACCAACGGCAATTCGTTTCTGTTGCGCATCGGCGAGGGTCCCGGGAAGTTTGAGAATCAGACGATCGGGATGCTGCGCGGTTTCAACCGCAGGAATGACTGCAGAACTCAAAGTGATCTCGACGCGCACTTCGCCGCCCGCCGGGAAGACTTCCACCTTGCGTATTTCGCCCTGGCCGACGTCGGCCGCCAAGGCCGGCAGTACTGCCAACAGGACCAGGAACGATCCCCGATGAATCAACCGCTTCATTCTCCCTCTTCATACTCAGATATTTCGGATTGCTACTGTCGCCATCTTGCAAGTGTTCATAGCACGCCGGGTACCGTTTAGCCGCCGCCCTGGCCGCTGGGGTGGCACTGGTAACAGTTGACGCTGTTGTACACATAGCCCTTCACGCCCTGGTGGTCCTGATCGGTCTGCGACTTGGCGTGGCAACCGGTGCACTGGAACACTGTGTAATCGTTCGGGTTGGTATGGCAAGTACTGCAAACACCATTGGCGTGGCCGTGGTTCATTGGGAACCAGGTGTGATTGAACGTAGCGTCGGTCCAGACCTTCGTGTCGTGGCACGTCGCACACGTGGTCGGGAAGCCCGCCGCCTTGTGGTTCGGGTTATTAGTGTTGTCGTAATCCGTCTTATGACAGCCGTAGCAGTCGGTTGGCAGACCTGTCCAGTTGTTGTTGACGTGGCAGTCCGTACACTGGCGCGGCGGCACGGTGTGCGAGCCGGTCAGCGGGAAACCCGTCTTGCTGTGATCGAATTGGCCATCGGCCCAGGCGATGGTGTCGTGGCAAATCTCGCAAGTGGTAGGCCAGCCAACCTGAGCATGAGGCGGATCGTTCGTGTTGTTGTAATCGGTCAGGTGGCAGGTGACGCAAGTCGTCTGATTCAGCTTGTAGTTGTTGTTGACGTGACAGTCGGTGCAGGCGCGCGGCGGCACGGTGTGCGAGCCAGTCAGGGCCCACCCGGTCTGCGAGTGGTCGAACTTGCCGTCCATCCAGTTGACGGTGTCGTGACAGGTTTCGCAGGTCGTGGGGAAGCCGGCCTGAGCATGGGGCGGGTTGTTCGCCTGGTTGTAATCGTTGAGGTGGCAGGAAACGCAAGACGTATTGGTGATGTTGTAGTTGTTATTGATGTGGCAGTCAGTGCAGGCGCGCGGCGGCACGGTGTGCGAGCCGGTCAGGGCCCACCCGGTCTGCGAGTGGTCAAACTTGCCGTCCATCCAGTTGACGGTGTCGTGACAGGTCTCGCAAGTCGTGGGGAAATGAGCCCCAATGTGGTCGACCGGCGACTTGGCCTGGTTGTAGTCGTTCTGGTGGCAGCTGACGCAAGACGTATTGGTGATGTTGTAGTTGTTGTTGACGTGACAATCGGTGCAGGCGCGCGGCGGCACGGTGTGCGAGCCGGTCAGGGGCCATCCGGTCGCCGAGTGGTCGAACTTGCCGTCGGTCCAGACCACCGTGTCATGGCAACTGGCGCAAGTGGTGGGGAAATGGGCCCCCACGTGGTCGACCGGCGACTTGGCATTGTTGTAGTCGTTCAGGTGGCAGGAAACGCAAGAGGTATCGGTGATGTTGTAGTTGTTATTGATGTGGCAGTCGGTGCAGGCGCGCGGCGGAACCGTGTGGGCGCCGGTGAGCGGGAAGCCAGACTTGGAGTGATCGAACTGCGCGGGCGACCAGGCCACCGTGGTATGGCAGGACTCGCAAGTCTGGGAGAATCCTAGCTGAACATGGTTTGGATTTTTCGCGTTCTGGAAATCCTGCAGGTGGCAGGATACGCACGTCGTGGTGCCGATGTTGTAGTTGTTGTTGACGTGGCAGTCGGTGCAGGAGCGCGGCGGCACGGTGTGCGAACCGGTCAGAGCCCACCCGGTCTGCGCGTGGTCGAACTTGCCGTCGGTCCAAACTACGGTGTCATGGCAGGTCTGGCAGGTTGTCGGGAATTTGGCCCCGACGTGGTCCACGGGCGTCTTGGCGTTGTTGTAGTCGTTCAGGTGGCAGGAGACGCAAGACGTATCGGTGATGTTGTAGTTGTTATTGACGTGGCAGTCGGTGCAGGCGCGTGGCGGAACCGTGTGGGCGCCGGTAAGCGGGAATCCTGATTTGGAGTGATCGAACTGCGCGGGCGACCAGGCCACGGTGGTGTGGCAAGACTCGCAGGTCTGCGCGAATCCCTGCTGCACGTGATTCGGATTGTTCGCGTTGTTGTAGTCCTTCAGGTGGCAGGAAACGCATGCGGTTTGGGTCAGGTTGTAATTATTGTTGACATGACAATCCGTGCAGGCCCGCGGGGGTACGGCGTGGGCCCCAGTGAGGGGGAAGTTGGTCAGCGAGTGATCGAACTTGGCATTGAGCCAGCTATCCGCCGTATGGCACGACTCGCATGTCGTGGCGAATCCCGACTGGGCGTGGTTCGGACTCTGAGCACCCTGGTAGTCCTTCTGGTGGCAGCTGTAGCAGGCTGTGGACATGGTGTTGAACTGGCTGAGCGCTCCGCTCTTGTGACAGTCGTCGCAGGAAGCCGCAGCGTGCGCGCCCGTGAGCGGGAACCGGTTCATATGCTGATTGATCTGCGCGACGGAGACCTTCCACCCGCGGACGGTATGGCAGTTCTCGCAAGCGGCGCCCATGCGGCCCCTGTGGATGTCAGCGTGGCAAACCGCGCACTTGCTGCCCACGTTGCTGAACACCATTTTGGTATGGCAGCCCGTGCAGGTGACGCCTTCGTGCATGCCGCGCAGCGGGAAGCGCGTGGTGTTGTGATCGAACTCGGGGACGGCACGAATCGGCTTCCAGCCATAGACGGTGTGGCAGTTCTGGCAGGGAAGATTCAGATTGCCGTGGGGGCTGCGCGTGTTCGGCGCCGCTTGTGCCTGGCCGGCAGGAATGGGCGCCGGCAACAGGAGCCACCAGATCATCCATTTTGCAATCAGACTTGGAAACACGACGCCCCAGCCCCGATAACGAGAATTCCTACCCCAAACCTTTGACGAAGGGCAATTGCTTACCACGAAGCAATCGAATGTCCAAGAGAGTAGCGGCTACACTCATCAGTTTCCAAGTTACGGCAGTGAGTGTTCAAGGGTACAATCTGCATCTTGTTCAAAAATCTGTCTTTGCTGTCCCGATTCATATTGGAAACGCAAGACGTAAGTTCTTCCAAGTAACACGAAGAAATTACGGTTCAGAAAAGTGGACGGTCGTACAGAAAATTGGCAGGTTTTCTTGACATCCGGCCCGATCTCTCCACAAAGAGAACTGGAGGGGTGGCGGGGTTGGAATCCGCCCACCCGAACGAAAACCGGCTCCGAGCACGGCATTCCGAGAGCAGCCACCGGCACTGGACCTAGGACTTTGGCTGAAATTTCGGATCAGCGCCGTGGCAGTCTTTGCAGTCCTTGGGCGTGGGCTTGTAGAACAGCACCTGCTTGCCTTCGACATCGCGGAAGAGTTTGTGGCAGGCGGCACAGCGGACGTTTTTGTGCGCGCCGGCCAAGGCAAACTGGGTGCGCTTGTCGTGATCGAAAAGCGAAGGCTTCCACTTGGCGGTGTTGTGGCAATCGGCGCAGGGGGTGATGCCCTCGGCTTTGGCGAATTGACGGCCATGAATGTCGGAATGGCATTCTTCGCACTTCGTCGGGGCCTGGGTGAAGTCGACGTTGATCAGCTTGGTTTCCAGGTTCGGCGGCTTGTGGCAGTCGATGCAAGCCACGGCGCGATGGGCGCCGAGGAGAGAGAACTTGGTCCGCTCGTGATCGAAGCGCGTGAGGTCGTTCCAGCTCTTGGTGGAATGGCAGGCTTCGCAGCCAACCGGAGTGCCGTCGCTGCGGAGGGCTTTCATGTGCTCGGCAAACTGGCCCCGGTGCGGGTCCTTGTGACAGGTAGTGCAGGAAAGATCCTGGAAGTGATAGACCGCGGTGGTTTTGTAGCTGGCCGGTTGGGCAGCAGGTTCAGCTTGTACGGCCACGGAAGCAGGCAGCAACGACGCGCCGGCGAAGGCCGAAGCCGGCTTGTGGCAGTCGCTGCACAGGACAGCCAGATGGCCGTTGCTGAGCGGGAAGCGGGTCTGTTTGTGCTTGGCGAGCGCGAACGTTGACGGCTTGAATCCCTCGAGCGTGTGGCACTTCTCGCACTGATTGAGCCAGGGCGAAGCGGCGAACTGGGTCTGGTGCTCGTCGTGGTGGCAGTCCAGGCAGCGGGAGAACTTGATTTTGTAAAGCGTGTCCTTTCCCTTCGCGATGTGGCACTGCGCGCACTCAAGTTTTGCGTGCTTGCCTTCGAGCGGGTATTTGGAGGAGGCATGCGCCTTCACGTCGAACTTGGATGGTTTCCACCCGTTGACGTCGTGGCAGGAGGCACACTCGCCGCCGTCGGTGCGCTTCACGAACTGGCCGTTGTGAGCGTCCTGGTGGCAGTTCATGCACTTGGCGAACTCGAGCGGCTTCTTGAAATCGCCTTTGGCGTGGCAGGCGATGCACTCCACAGTCTGGTGCTTGCCCAGCAGCGGGTACTTGGTTTTGGAGTGATCGAAGTTCTGGTTCAGTTCGGTGCTGATGACGCGCTTCCAACCGCTGGTGGTGTGGCAAGTCTGGCAAGACTTGTTGGCGAAGCTGCCCTTGTGGGGATCGGAGTGGCAGTCGTCGCACTTCGAGAAAGGAATTCCAAGGTAACGCGGTTGATGGTCGGCGCCGGGAGTGTGGCACTTTTCGCACTTCACCGGCGCGTGCAGGCCGGTCAACGGATAGCGTGTCTTGGAGTGATCAAAGGTGCCGGTGACGTTCTTCCAGTCATTGAAATTGTGGCAATGCGCGCAGTCCGGGCCCAGGCGTCCGCTGTGCGGATCCTTGTGGCAGGTGGCGCAGGTTTCAGCAACCCCGATGAACGACCGGTTGAGGTCCTTCATCTTGATGAGGGGGCGCACGCTAGGGGTAATGTGCTCGGGAGTATGGCATTTCTTGCACTCCAACCCGGCGTGCTTTCCTTCGAGGACGTAGCCTGTCTGTTTATGGTCGAAATTCTTCGTGTCCCACTTGATGATGGGGAAGTCCAGACCGTTGTGATCGGAGTGGCACTTGGCGCATTCCTGGCTGGAACCGGGCCGGATGCCATATGAGAAATGCAGGCCCTGGCGAGCCGCGAGGCGGGAAGCAATCTCGGTGTGGCAGTCGAGGCACTTGAAGGTGCTCTCGCCTCCACCCAGCTTGTGACAGGTAGTACAGTGCGTGGCACCGTCGAGTTCTTTATGGGCGCGGGACAGGGGTCCGGGCGAAATCTGGGCAACGGCGGTGGCCGACAGAAGGGCCATGGCCAGAATCAGGACGAGCTTGCGCACAGACATGGAAGGGGAGTGAAAAGCACGTACGTTGCCGTTTGCGACGTCTGGGACCAATGATGTGGACACCGAAAGGCCAGCCGACATTTTCGAATTGGGCGCGAGTCTCTGCAACCTGCGGATTGCCTGATATCAGATGTACTTGGATCTTCGCCTTGGGTGGTAGTTACTGGGGAGGTACATTCGGCCTATCACAGCTTTGCTACTCCTCTTCCTAGTCGAATGTTGCCATCACCGCGAATTATAGCGTTCGCGCGGCAAAAGATCAGCGGGTTAACAATGATCGCCTTACGGCTCCGCAAACTCCAGCAGAATCACGGCCTTCGTTTCCTTCGCGGCCGTTTCAAATCTCCACTGCTTCACCGCTTCTACGGCGCTCTTCTCAAACACGGGACTGCCGCCCAACATCTTGGCTGACATAACCGATCCCTCGGGAGCGATCACCACTTCCAGCTTGACCTTGCCTTTCAGGTGCATCCGTTTGGCCAACTCCGGGTAGCTCGGAGCCGTTCGCGCAATCACTTTCCGGTTGAGCTCCTGCCCCAGAACAACCCTGCCAAAAACCAAGGTCAACAGGAGTAACCAGAATACGGCGCAGCGCGACGGCCATGCGGGGCCCCACAGCATCCGATCGTGTCTTTCGCGTGCCAACATAAGCACCCTCACCGGTGCCCTAAAAGGCGTAACGCAGTGAAAACTGCACCAGCCTGGGGGTCCCCACCGTGTTGGTAATCTGGCCGAACGAAGGACTCTCAATGTCCGTGATCGACGGGCTGTCGAATACCGGATGGTTCCACACGTTAAACAGGTCCGCCGAGAACTTGACGCTCTGGCCCTCCCGCACCGTCCAACTCTTGGCCAGCGACATGTCCCAGTTCTGCTGAAACGGCCCGCGGAAAACGTTACGCCCCAGCGAGCCGAAGCCCGTCGAACCATCGATCCCGACGACCGGCGCCGGAACAAAAGCCGCCGGTTTCAGGTATCCGGTAATCCGTTGCCGGATGCCTCCCGAGGCCAATGCGCTGGCGACCGTGTACCCCGGCGCCAGGCTGGGTGTCGCCGTGTCTGGAACCGCCGTGCCATAAGCCGAAGCGCCCGCCGCGTCGGTCACTGTGAACGGCAGCCCCGATTGAAACACCGTGATGCCACTCAGCGACCAGTGCGCCAGTACTGCGCGCTGCCATCCCCGGGCGTGCGAGAAGAACGGCGCATCATATCGGTAGCTGAGCACGAGCCGGTGGGTTCGGTCGAAATCCGACAGCCCTGGCACCAGCCGGGTCTGATCGTTCACCGGATACTGGAAAACCCCGGCGCCCATAGTCACCACCGGATCGATCGCCTTCGAAAATGTGTAAGCGCCCTGGAAATGAAGCCCCTTGGCAAACGGGTGCACCAGAGTGGCCTGCAGCGAGTTGAACCGCGATGTCGCTGCATTGTTGAACAGGAAGTATCCCCGCGGATTCAGCCCCAGCACGGGAGACCGGGCGCCCACGTTCAGCTGGGTGTTCTGCGTGATGGTGTAAGTGTTGCCAAAAACGTCTTGTACGACAATCGGATTCTGCGGGCTCGCCAGTTGCGCCTGCATGGGGTCCAGCAATGCCGATAGATGCGTGCTCTTGGTTCCCACGTAACCGATATCCATCACCCATTCCCCGGGCAGGCTTCTCTGCACGCTCAGGTTCCACTGCTGCGTGTTCGGAGAAACGTAATGCTGGGGCGCCGACATGGCGGTCTCGCCGTACGTGCTCCCGCTGAAGACTGGGTACATGTTGGGATCCGACGTCGGGTGCCCGTTCGTCGGATCGATGAACCCCACCAGGTGCGAGGGCTGAGGCACGAAGTTCGGATCGATCACGTTGCCTGGCGGCAACAGGCCGTTGAACAAAGTCGCCAGCTGGCCCGGTGCGCCAAACGCCGTAACGTTCGGCGTGAACGGCGCTTGACTGCCTAATTGCTCGGCCACTGCCAGGCTCTCCCGCTCGTAATAGATTCCATAGCCTGCACGCAACGAAGTCGTATGGTGGCCCCGCACATCGTAGGCAAACCCGATGCGCGGCCCCCAATTGGACGCGTAGCTGTTGGCGCGGCCCGTCTCGCTGGTTGTCCCCACCAACCCCGGGATGTTGAAAGCACTGACCGACTTCGGATACACAAATGGATTCTCACCCAGCGCCATCCGGCCGGGAATCACATTGGCCATATGGTGCAGAGCGTCCTGGGGAGCACTCATCAAATCCCACCGCAGACCAAGATTCAAAGTCAGATTTCGTGCGACCTTGTAATCATCCTGAAAGTACGTCGCATAGTCATTGAGCAGGAACCGGTGATTGGACACACCGCTCGCATCAAACGCATACGACGGAGCGCCTAAGAGAAACGTCTGCAGGCTGCTGAAATACAGCAACCCGTTGAAGTTCTGTGGAAAATTCCGTTCCATGCTGGTGTGCATGTACAGTCCTCCGAAGCGCAGAAAGTGCTTGCCGAGCGAATCGCTGACCGTATCCGCCCACGTGTAGGCGTGCTGCACCTGGCTCAGGTCCGCGCTGTCATTCGGACCAATTCCCAGCCCCGACACGTTGAAACGGTAGATCTCATCGGTCACGTTGTTGCTCGGCCGCACGATGCCCAACTGGTTGGCCGTCAGCGTGTCCTCATCCGACGTCTGGCTGCGGAGGTCTAGAAATCCAAAGCGGAATTCGTTCACTACCCGCGGTCCAGACACATGGGTCTCGGTCACGCCGAGGAATCGGTTGCGCACTGGCAATCCCAGCGGAAAATTCAGAGTCCTGTAGGTCAGCGACTCTCCCGGCGTATTCGGTACGTCTCCCGCGCCAAAGGGCAGATACGAATGGAAATTGGAGAGGAAGAAACGTCCCGCAATTTTGTCTCTCCCGTCTTTGAACTGGCGATCATAGTTCGCAGTCACTTGGTCGTCGTCAAATCGCCCTGGGTGGCTCAGATGGAACGCAGCGCCGGCACTCGGATTGGCGGGATCTGACGGCGGCAGTGACGGAATCAGCCAGCCTCCGCCGGCTCCGCCGAACTGGTCGCTCTTGACGTTGAGCAGTTTCAGTACTACCGGATCAATCGGCGTGGTCGTGTTTCCAAACCCCGCCATCGAAAGCGAAGCCGCCGAACGGTCGCTCGGCAGCGCCGGGATCACCGTGCTGATGATCGCCCCAGGGGAAAGCCCGCTCACCTGCCGCGTCCCCTGGTAATTCAGGAACAGCGACCCGCCCTTGGCCTCGTGCCCCAGCGGTCCACCCATGCTGGCTCCGAAAAGATTTTGCCGCACCACCGGCCGCGGTTGCCCTTCTCTCTTCTGGAAAAACTCATTGGCATTGAGAGCATCGTTGCGAAAGAACTCGAACGCCGACCCGTGCCACTTCGAGGTTCCGCTCTTGAGCACCGCGTTGATGTTGCCCCCGCCGTTGCGCCCCTCGGTCGCGTCATACAAGCTGGTTTGAACCTTGAACTCCTGCACTGCCTCGGGACTCGGCAGCGGAGTGTTCAGCAACTCGGAATTTCTGAGATCGGTGACGCTGATTCCATCCAGCAGGTAGTTGTTGTTGTCCTGCCGCTGCCCATTGACGTTGATACCGACGTGCCCACGGCCCAGTTCGGCCGACGCATTCAGGTTCGACAGCGCACCCGCCGAAAGATTCAGCAGCTGATGAAAGTTCTGGGTAGCGAGTGGCAGGCTTAGGATTACATCGGGCTCCACGGTCCGCCCAGTAGCCGGACTGCTCGTTTCCACTGTGACCACCGGCGGAGCGCTCACCACCATCACCTTTTCCACTTGTTGCCCTGCTCCCGCCGCCTCGCCGGATGCCTGGCTCTGCGCGTTGCTCAGCGAAGGGTTGAGTCGCGTGGTCTCCGTCAAACGCACCATCACGTTGTCGTATTTGCTGGTCGAGAATCCCGGGGCCGAAACCACCATGTCATAGGCATTGACTGGCAGCGATGCCACGGTGAAGTTCCCGCTACCATCCGCGAACACCGTCCGCACCGCGGTGGAACTTCCCGCCGCCCGGATCTCTACTTGTGCCTTGGGGATTGGCGCGCCCTTGCTGTCAAGCACCGCACCACCAATTGCGCCGGTCGCGCCGCCTTGTCCGTAAGCACAGAAGCAGAGCAGGAACACTGTCGTCAGGACCCCGATGAAAGAAGAACTTCTGCCACTCATAGACTTCCCCTTCCTGATTGAATTGTCCCTTCGCTCCAACCGGGCGTGCGGGCGAAGGGAGATCTCTCCGGAATGAAACCCGGGTCTGACCCTGGAGCAAGGGATCCGCGGAAAAAGGCGGGGGGCTCGATGATCTCCACTGGGAAAGTGACCGTGGTAATGAAAGCCCTTGCCATTGGGAAAAAGGACTGGAGCGATCCCCCGAACCACCGTGGCGATTGAAGTTCTCTCGCTCGCGACCAACGCTTCAGGGATCGGACGTTCTACTGGAGGCACCATGGTTGTCATTGACCACATCGGCGATGATGCAATTTTTGCTTAGCGGTCGCTCACAATTGAGCCTCGGTCGCAGGAACGTACCCGGCCACACCCTCATCAGTAATCGGGAATGGGAAATGAGGGTTTCGAACCGTTTTGAATGTGCGTATTTCACCGTTCCAGCCATTCAAGCCGCCCATGTAACCCTCGTCTTAAGTACTCGCCTGGAGGTGCCAGTCCAAACAGTGCAAGGTCCGGCCGCTCGAAGCCGTGGAAACCGGTACGTCCCAAAGTGCGAGACCGTAACAAGGAACTGGTTTTACGCTGGCTCGAATTGAGCTTTTTCCCTCAGATTTCGACATCTCCGCAATGGGAAAGTTCTGTTAGAACCCGGAGGCGATCGATGAAGCGGAGGCGGTCGTCGAGAAAACGAGAATCCGCAAGATGCTGTCTGCAAGATAAGCGGACCCAGAAGCACACCTGGATCGTGCGGGCGCGCCGGCGCTTTTCTGCTCAAGGCGAGCACAGCGCTCAGAGCGCGGTGACGCAGGTCACGGAAGCTGGTTCGGCCATGTGATAAACCTGCCGACGTGTCGCAGTGCGTGGCAAGACCGATCTGTAAGAAGGGGACCACATCGCGCACCAGGGGGTCGAACGACCCATCCCCCGCTGCGTTCGGTGGCTCAATCAAGGCCGCTATCACGGTCCCAGGGCTGAGGGAGTTCGGAAGATGGTGAACCAGGTCGTGGACTTCGGAGTCCCGGGATGACCGCGCTGACCTCCCAAGCTTTGGGACACCGAAGCCCGGATTCCGCGTCCCAACAGGGCACCCGCGCAGTGAGCCTTGCCGACGAAGACCGCCGGCTTCTCGAAGACGCAGAGCGGGCACTCGCCGATCGTCCCAATATCAGCATGAGTCTGCGCATCAGCATGAGCATGCTGCTGTGCTTTCTGCTGGTCGTCGGGGTGGTGGTCGCCTCGATGGTCCTGGTCTCCAAAGTCGGCACGCTGCAGGAATACCTCGACAAGGTGAGCACCTATGCGCTGGAGGTGGAGAACACCCGACGTTATGAGAAGAACTACCTCCTCTATGGGACTGGCCTCGACGGCGCGCTCACCCAAGTGCAAGCGGCCCAGAGTCAGCTGCACAGCATGAAGGCCAGCATGGTCGATCTTACCGGCCCGCAGGTGTTTGAGCGCATGGAGGAGAACCTCGAGCAATACGGCCGCCTGCTCGAGCGTCTGGCTGGCTTGGCGAGTCAACCCGGCGCCGAGGCACAGAACGAACGCACCGAAGTCGAGAAAGATCTCAGGCGGCACGGCGCGCAGCTCATCGCCGATGCCACCGATCTCCTCGAGCGAGAACGGCTTCGTCTCCGCACCGCGATTCGCACTTCGTGGATTGTGGCCGCCAGCTCGCTCCTGTTCATCATGCTCGAAATGGCCCTCGTCACTTACACACTGACCCGCCAGGTGTCCAATCCTTTGCGCCGTTTCGTCGGCTACACGGAGCGCATTGCGGATGGCGACTTCTCGCCGATTCTGCCGGTGCGCCGCTACCGTGACGAGTTCTCCCGGCTCGCGGTGGCCATCAATCAAATGCTGTTCCGGCTGAAAGATCGCGAGGCACAGCTCGCCCGGACGAGCCGCATGGCCGCGGTTGGGACCCTTACGGCCGGCATTGCCCACGAACTCAACAATCCCCTGAACAACATTAGCCTCAACGCCGAGGCCCTCCACGAAGGCCTGAGCAACTACACCGACGAGCAAAAGCTGAAAATGCTGGCGGACGTCGTGAGCCAAGTGGAGCGGGCCAGCGCAACCGTAAGAAATCTGCTGGATTTCACGCGCGTCGAGAAACCGGTGCTGATTTCATTGTCGGTTGAAGATGTCATTCGCGAGGCGCGGAGACTGGTGGCCAACGAAGCGGAGATCAACCGCGTGGAGTTCAGCCTCGCGCTCCCACCGGATCTGCCCCGGGTGCGGGGGAATCCACGCGACCTGCAGCAGGTGTTCCTGAATCTTTTTCTGAACGCGATCCAGGCGATGCCCAACGGGGGGCTGCTCACGGTTCAGGGCAAGACCAGCGAGGACCGAGTCATCGAGGTTGACGTGACGGACACCGGCGTCGGCATCGCCGAAGAGAATATCGGTTCGGTCTTTGATCCCTTTTTTACGACCAAGGAAGTGGGCTCTGGAAGCGGGCTCGGCTTAGCCGTGAGCTACGGGATCATCGAAAAGCACAACGGGACGATCACGGTGCGCAGCAAGGTCGGGGAAGGCACAACCTTCGTGGTGCGCCTTCCGTTTTCTTCGCCCAGGCAGGAGGCGTAGGTGCATCTCTATCTTCCCATCGCCGGCAACAGCGTCAACGTGCTGTTGATGATCGGCCTGGGCGGATTAGTGGGGTTCCTGTCCGGCCTGTTTGGCGTGGGCGGCGGCTTTCTCATGACGCCGTTGCTGATGATGTACGGCATCCCGGCCACGGTGGCGGCGGCGTCGGATTCGAACCAGATCGTGGCCGCCTCGGCGTCCGGGTGCTACACCCATTTTCGCGCCAAGACCATCGATGTCCGCATGGGCGTGCTTATGCTGGTGGGGGGAGTCGCCGGCGGGACGCTGGGGGTCCAACTGATTAAGGTTCTGCGCCGACTGGGGGAGGCCGATTTCGCCATCACGGTGGTCTATGTCCTGATGCTCGGTGGCATCGGCTCCTACATGTTCTTCGAAAGCTTGACCGCGCTGCGGGGGCACCGCTCCGGGACCGCCTCACGACCGTCGATCTATCGGCACGCGGTCGAGGCACTTCCCTTCAAAGTCTTCTTCCCACGATCCAAGGTGACCATCTCGGCGCTCATGCCGCTCCTGCTCGGGACGCTGGTGGGCACGCTCGCGGCCATCATGGGAGTGGGCGGCGGATTCATCATGGTGCCCATTATGATCTACCTTCTGCGCATGCCGATGCACGTCGTGGTTGGCACCAGCCTTTTCCAAATTCTGTTTACGTGCATCAATGTCACTGTGCTTCAGTCGTACATGAATCACACGGTGGACTTCGTGCTCGCGCTGTTACTGCTGCTGGGTTCGGTGGTGGGCGCGCAGATCGGCATACGCGTCGGAAGAAGACTCAAGGCCGACCAACTCAAGATACTCATGGCGGTGCTGGTGCTGGGCGTGATGGCGAAGATGCTGCTCGGCTTGCTCTTGCGCCCGGACTTCCTGTTGACCTACAAGGGAGGGCACTAGCGATGCGACACGCCCGGCTTGCTGCCGCCGCCCTGGTAATTTTCGCCAGCTTGCCTCGGCCCGCCCCCGGTCAGCCTGGGGGAGCAACGGGTGTCATCATCGTGGTTCCGGAGCGCGTCGAAATCAACCTTTTCTACAACGGAGCTAACATAGAAGTGGCCGCTGAAATACCGGCCGGTTACGAGGCGGCGGCGAGACTCATGGCGCACCCCGAGCGGCTGGAGTTGAAGAAACTCGGGAAGAAGGCGGGAGTGCTTTGGATGGGCGCGGGCAGCGCCACCTTCGAGAACATACCGGCTGTCTACCAGGTGCTCACTTCGGCGCCGCTGGCGGGTCTCGGCCCGCAGGCATTACGCGCACAGTGGATGCTGGGCTACGATTCGCTGATTCCCGACCATGCTCCTGAGGCTGCCTTGCGCGGAGAGCTGGTTGGACTGAAGGAGCGCGACGGGCTTTTCGCGCTGCGCGAGGGAGCGCTGGCGCGGGCCGGACAGAGCGTTCCGCCCGCGGATCCGCTGGTCACCTCCCAAGCGGGCGACCCGGCCCCAGCCGCTCCCATTGCCCAGTCCCCGCAGCTGTGGCGCGGTACCTTCCGCTTGCCCGCGTCCGCGCCCCCCGGTGACTACTCTGTCGATCTGATTGGTTTTAGGGACCAGCACGCAGTTCACCTTGCCAGTGCTACGCTGCATATCGAGCATGCCGGAGCGGTGAGATTCGTGAGACATCTGGCAATCGACCACGGCTTGACCTATGGCAGCGCCGCATCCCTGTTCGCGATTGTTGTCGGCCTGCTGACCGGCCGGCTGTTCCGGTCGAGATCGCACGAAGGACACTGAGGGGGCGACGGTGAGATTCGCGGATCTGTTCCACAGCGGGCGTCGCAATGACGTAGAGGTGTTGCGTGCGCGCTTTGCCAGATTCCGCAGCCTGCTGGAAAAGAACAATCGCGTGCTCTGGCTCATCGCCGATGCCAACGAAAAGCTCGGGGGTGAGTACATCTTCGACACTCAGTATCTCCAGTCCCTGGAGGCGGAGTTGGGCGAGGCTGTCGCCGCCGTCGTCCGGGACCTTGCCGAGATGTCGGAGAATCGCTACCCACGTCTAGCTACCGAGTTCGAGCGTGTGCGGGCGGCTATACGGGCCGGTCTCAAGCCGCACCAGATTGATCCGGACTTGCCGCTCACTCTCACCGTCGGTGAACTAGGGACTGAACTCGCGGACGTCGTTGGAGAGAAAATGGCGCGGCTGGGGGAGATTCGCCGCCGGCTCGCGCTCTCGGTGCCGGACGGATTCGTCATCACCGCGCGAGCGTGTGAGCTGGTGCTAGCGCGTACCAGAGTCGCCGACGAGTTCGAGAAGTATCGCGAAGGCGCCGAAGGCGCGCCCGCCAGGCTACAGGCAGCGATCCTCGCGTCTGAACCACCCGCAGAAGTGGCGAGAGCCATCAAGGAGGCTCTGAGCCGGTTCAGCCGGAATGCAAGGTTCGCAGTTCGCAGCAGCGCGCTCGGAGAAGATGCCGATCTCACCTTCGCGGGACAGCACACGACCATCCTGAACGTGCCGCGCGAGCACGTGCCGGCGGCCTGGCTGAAGGTGGTCGCGAGCCTGTTCTCGGCGCCGGCGAGTGGCTACCGGCGCGGACATGGCCTGCCGTCCGCGGCGGGCGAAATGGGAGTGGGATGCCTTCTCATGGTCCCGGCTCGCGCCAGCGGCGTGCTCTATTCCGTGGACCCGAACGCGCCGCAAAGCGGCGCGATGATCGTTTCCGCGGCGCACGGTCTCGGCGTCCTGGTCGTCGAGGGGCGAGGCTCCGTGGATGAGTTCAAGCTCTCGCGTGCCGCGCCCCATCAGGTTCTCGCACGCGAGATCGCAGACAAACAGGAGATGTGCGTACCGGCGCTCGACGAAGGAACCCGCATCGCGCCAGTACCCGCCGAACTGCGCCGCGCACCTGCGATTACCGACGACACGCTCGCCGCTCTTGCCGAGGCAGCCCTCCGAATCGAACGGCACATGAGATGCCCGCAGGACATCGAATGGGCGGTTGGCCACGACAGCAGTCTGGTCGTGCTTCAAGCACGGCCCTTGCGCCTCGCACCCGCCGCGCCGCCTCCGGCCGACGAGATCCTGGCGGCCCGCAGCCGCCACCGCGTCCTCATGCAAGGTCTCGGCGAAGTCGCATGTCGGGGAGTCGGCGCGGGACGAGTTTTCCTGGTGGGACCGGACGAAGCCACTGAGGGCTTCCTGCCCGGGGATGTGCTCGTGACCCGGTTTGCGTCGCCCCGCCTCGCTACGCTCGTCGCCAGCGCCAGCGCACTGCTGAGCGATGTAGGATCGGTGACCGGTCATCTGGCCACGGTGGCCCGCGAATATCGAGTTCCGGCCATCGTAGGCACTGGGGACGCCACGCGGCTCCTCCCGGCGGGAATGGTGATCACGGTCGATGCCGATGAGAACACCCTTTACGAGGGGAGCGTGGAGGAGTTGCTCCACTATCAGCTGCTGCGGAGTCAGCCCTATGAGGAGACCCACGAGTTCCGGATGTTGCGCCGCCTGCTCAAGCATGTGTCGCCCCTCAATCAAAAAGACCCCAGCGCCCCCGACTTTGCGCCCGAGTACTGCCGAACCTACCACGACATCATCCGCTTCGCTCATGAACGCGCGCTCGCCGAGCTGGGTCGTCTCGATGACATCCAACTGGAGGGCAGCCACACCAGCGCGCGGCCGCTCGAACTTGACATCCCGCTGGACCTTGTTCTCATCGATCTGGGCGGAGGCATCGCCCCGGGTGCACGAGGTAGGGCCTTGTCGCCAAGCCAGGTTGCTTCGCGTCCACTGGCGATTCTTCTGCAAGGCTTGCTCGCTCCCGGCGTATGGTCGACCAATCCGGCCGAGATGGACCTCGAGGGATTCATGGCCAGCGCCACCCGAGCCGGCCCCTTGACGGTGCCCGGTGGCGATGTAGTCCGGCGCAATGTGGCGCTGGTTTCCGCCGACTATCTCAATCTCAATCTCCGTGTCGGATACCACTTCAACGTGGTCGACTGCTACCTGGGCGAGAATCCCGAGGACAGCTACATCTTCTTTCGCTTCGTTGGAGGCGTCACCGATGTCATGCGACGCACGCGGCGAGCACGCCTGCTGGGGACCATCCTATCCCAGCAGGGATTCAAGACGGACCTCAGCGGCGAACTGATTGTCGGGCGGCTGCAAGGAGTGCCGCAGCCCATCTGCGAAGAACAGCTGCGGATGGTGGGGCGCCTGATCGGGTTCTCGCGGCAGCTTGATATCCTGCTCCGCGACGACCGCACCGTGGATAAGCTGGTGAACGCATTTCTTGAAAGCAGATTTCACATGACCCTCGATACTCTTATGAAGGAGCGCGACCATGCCGACCGACATTGAAGTGATGGTCCTTGACGACGAGCCCACCGTGTGCGAGCGCCTCAAAGACTCTCTGGAGAAAAACGGAATGAAGGTGGAAACATTCACGGAAAGCAGCGCGGCGGTCGAGCGGCTGGCACACCGGCGATTTCACGTCGTGGTTACTGACCTGAAAATGAAGGGGCCCACCGGCATCGATGTCCTGGTCGCGGTGAAGAACCAGAAGCTTCCTACCGAGGTCATCGTCATTACTGGGTACCGCACCATGGATGCCACGCGTGCGGCCGAGTGCGTGGGGGCCTATGCCTTTCTCGACAAACCGTTTCACCTGGAACAGCTGCGCGACCTAGTAAAGAAGGCAGCCAAAAAAGCGGGACGGCGGGAGTAAGACCGGATGCGAACCTCGATGACTCGATGGGCTTCGGCAACCTCGGAGGACTGCGAATGAAACCAAACTTCCGTATTCTCGTCATCGACGACGAGAAGATCGTCTGTGATCGACTCAGTATGGAGTTGGAGCGGGAGGGGTTCGAGGTAGAAGCCTATACCGAGAGTGAACAGGCGCTGCAGCGAATCGCGTCGCAGCATTTTGATCTGGTGATCACCGATATCAAGATGCGCGGACCCAACGGAATCGAAGTGATGAACTTCGTGAGGGAGAATCACCCATCTACTAAGGTGATCGTCATCACGGGCTTCGCGACTGTGGAGACTGCGCGCGAAGTGCTTAAGGGAGGCGCCGTCGACTTCATCCCCAAGCCGTTCAAGATGAGCAAGCTTCGCGAGTTGGTGCAGCGCCTCGCTGCGGAGAAGACCGGGGCGCAGGATGCCAGCGGAGCGCCCTAGCGGTTTCAGTATCTGGTAGCCACACCCAGGGCGCGGCTTCATCCAGCGCTATATCCTGCCAGTCAGACCGCTATAGATCATCTCGAGGGCAAGGATCAGAATAACGACACTGAACAATACCCGGAGAGAGGCGGCGCGGGTTCTCATGAGCAGCCTGGCTCCGATCATGGATCCCGCCAGCACACCCAGCATCACAGGCATGGTCAGCCCGGGATCAATGTAACCGAGACTAATGTAAAATGCGGCGCTCACCGCCGCGGTAATGCCGATCATGAAGTTGCTGGTAGTGGTCGAGACCTTGTAAGGCAGGCGCATCATCTGGTCCATAGCCAGCACCTTGACGGCCCCGGAACCGATACCGAGCAGCCCAGACAGCGTTCCCGCCCCCAGCATGAGGCCAAACGCTCCTGAGGAATGGTAGATGTGGTATTCCTGCGTGCCGCCCGGCACTGGATAGGAACCTGACAGCCGCAGCCGGTGAGCCAGCTTGTCAGAGCTCCCGCCGGTGGCGCTCTGCCTGCGGCGACGCAAAGACAGCCCGGCGGAAAACAGCAGCGTGATGCCGAACAGAATGGTGAGCGGCCGCGCGTGGATGCGCGCCGCCATGAAAGCGCCCAGCAGGGCGCCGGCCGCTGCCGCCACCTGAAGAAACATGCCAACTCGCAAATTGGTGTAGCCTTCCCGCAGGTAAGCAGCGGTGGCACCCGAAGAGGTGGCAATCACGGACATCAGCGAAGCGCCTACCGCATAATGCACGTTGACTCTGAAGAGCAATACCAGCATGGGGACCAGGATTACGCCTCCGCCCAGCCCCGTCAGCGCGCCCACGATCCCGGCCAGCATGGAACCCGCCAGTATGTAGAGCGTAAAAGCGATGACACTCATAATTCACCGATCATAGGCATCGTCATTCCTCATCAGCGCCCATCGTTCGCCGGATGTTGGCCGATGCGCAGTGGATCATCCGCTCACCGGCAACAGAATATCCCTTTGATGATTCCGAACATCAGCAACAGAAAAACAATGCCCGTAATCCCGACAAACATGCGGTCACGCTCCAGGGCGAACAATATGCCGGTCAAGAAAACGCGCACCACCTGCACTCCCACCAGCAGCATCAAGCCAAGCTGGATCAGGCCTTTTCCGGAAAAGTGGAGGGCCGCATCCAAGACCCCGCGGAACGTGCGCAGTTCAGATGGAGTCCCGCGAAATGCCGCGTAATCGGTGGTTAGCATAGCGTGCCGGGTTACGTACAATGACCCGCCCAGCATCACCAGCGCGGCCGATGCCAGCACCCCGAACAGCAACGCCAGACTGATGACACGCTGCATTCGATCTTCGACCGGCGGACGAACCGACGGTTCGGGAACGTCGATTACCGGGATGTCAACAGGTATATCCTCGTGAGTCAGGGCGGGCCCGACGGCAGTCCCTTCTACATGTGTATCCGGTTTCGACATTCTGAGGTGCCCCTCCGCTGCAATAAAAGCGCCTGCCTGGCACGATCGGCTTCGGTTATTGGCTAGCGATGCCTGCATCCGCGCTTCCAGCCATCTTCGCCAGATCACAATCCTTCACCGCTAGCTGGCTGAGTTTACCTACTGGCAGGGAATCCCGCTTTCCCTCGAAGAAATGCATTCGCCGGCAATTTGTTACAAGAAAAATCGAGGAGTTGGCCCAGGGGGGTCAAATCAGCACGTTCCGTACCCACAGTCAGATAACCAGCGCATCCTCGTCTTGCTCACCACAGCGTCATAGCAAGTCTAACAAACCAGCGTCGGACGCCAACAGCTCGGTGCAGTGGCGCTCGCCAACGACCGAATGGTGATAGCCCTTGATGCCATACCCAATCAGCAGCCCGCTGACCACCACTAGAACCGCGTCGAAGATCGTCCACAGGGACAGGCCGAAGTACCGGAACAGAGTGAGCCCGAGCACGAAGAACGCCAGCCCCGTTCGGATCATTGCCAGGTAGGTTCTACCGCGCGCGAGGTGCGTCCTCTGCAATGACAACCGGGTGCGCGCCATGGCTCGCAGGGTGCGGTTGGATGCCAAGTCGTTGCGTTGCTGCGCCAGGTCGGTCCTGAGCTGCGAAAGTTGCGTGCGCTGCTCGGCCAGCGCGTTCCGGAAGCGAGCCAGTTGGGTGCGGATACTCGCCAACCGCGATCGATCACGCGCCAGTTCGGTTCGATGAACCGCCATTTCGGTTCGCTGGCCCGCCATGGTCGTGCGTTCGCGGCCCAGTTCGGTACGGATATTGGCCAACTCCGTCGAACGTGTGGAGAGGTGGGTCTGCGCTCGCGTCAGGGCTGTCCTCTCGCGGGCCATCGCCGTCTGATTTTCCGTGTGTTTCGCGGTCTCGGACGAATAGCGTAACAGGCTGACGGTGTTGGCGGTGCGGTCCTTGGCAAGGTCATTCTGCTCTTTGGCCAGGTTGAGCTGCTCTTCTGCGCAGCGGGCGGCCTCGTGCAACGCCCCCTTGATTTCTTCGAGGACCGGCGCATTTGCGGGCACTAGTATTTCACTCATGGTGGCCTCCTGCGGCCTCTAGGGATAAGACTCCAAACGGCGGGGCGTAACCCTCCACGTATTGCGCATCGATGACTCCCGGAATCGCCCCGGCGATTTCCAGAACCGTGGCCTGTTCGGACGGCTCCAGGTACGGCCCTTCCAGAGAGACATGCCCGTTCTGCGCGGTCACCCCAATCTCCAGTTCGAACGTGCGGCCATCGGTGAGCAAGGCGGCCATGACCAGGGTCGCCAGGTAGTGATTCTCCACGACCGCCATCGACTCGGGCGTGGTCTTGAAATCGCTCTCTTCTCCCAGGCGCTGAATCATGCAGCAGGCGGTGGAGAACGACACACGATCGAGATTGATGCACAGGTCGAACTGTTCCGGGTCGCGCAGCGTTTTCCCATACATGAAACGGGTCCAGCGCGCCCGGTCCTCGTCGTATTCCCGGATGCGGTCTCGGGCCTCCTGCTCGGTGAGTTTCTCCTTGCTCATCATCAACTTTACCCGCAGGTAGACCGGCGCAATGATCCGCACCCGTACGGCGTGATCGATCTCCGGCAAAAGCAGATGTCCGGAATAGCCGAAATAGGCGATCGGCCCCGCGCGCGCGTACTCCAACAGCGCCAGGCGCATCAGGATCTGATACGGCCGCCGAAGGGCGCTGAATTCGGCATAATTCTGCGTCGCTTTGGCGATCGAGGCAGTTACCTTGTTGGCGATTTCGCCTTGACGGTTCACCGAAGCGATCAAGTCTTCACGAGTGACCGCCTTGACGCCGGCCGACTTCCCCAAGCACTCGGCAATCACCTGACAGCCCGAGAAAGATCCTCTCGAAATGAGTATCAGAGCCATGTTCGTAACGCTCCTCGCTAACTCGCCGCCGACTCGGGGAGTGCGGTCGATCTAAGCGAAACCTCGAGCACGCCCGGCAGAGCGAGCGCGAGGTCCTGGATGCGGCGGAAGTCCGCTGCCGCCGGCGCCTTGCAATTTATGACGACCCTTCCCTGGCAGGCTGCGACCCCCACGTTGGCGGCCGAAGTCTGCGGATCCAAGGCCAGACGGGCACGGATGCGGCGCGCCAGAACCACATCCTGTATCGCCTGGCGATGGATCTCAGTGAAGTGGAGCCTCCGCTGTCGTGTCATTGCGACGATCAGACCGCACGCCTCATCGCGGCTGATGTGCTCAAGGTTCAGCACCAGATCGAAGAGGGAAGCTTGGCCCCAATTTGCGTTACTGAGGAAACGCGTCCACGCCTTGCGTCTGCTGTCCGCTTTATTGATGCGGGCGATGGCTTCGTTCCGGGTGATCTTGAGCCGTTCTTGTGCCGCCAGGATGCGGGCTTCCATCGGGGCGACGACCCGCGTCCGCAGCAGGCCTGGCAGTCCATCCAGCAGTACGTGGCCGGCGAGTCCGTGATAGACCACTCTGCCTTCGCAGACTTCCTCCGCCAACGCTTCCGCCAATAGGGCAAGGAGGACGTACCGACGATGGGTGAAGCGCTCCCTCCGGGAGCCGAAACGATCGAGCACTCCCGGCGGCCTTTCCAGCGCTGCCCAGAGTTCTTGTTGACGCACGCCGTGAGAGGCTGCCCTCTCCACGATGACGTCGCAGCCAACACAGCGGTATTCAAGCCTTTGCGCCACTGTCTTCGCGAGGGATACGCCACCACTGAAGGCGCCCTTCGAAACCGTGATCACGCACATCTGCAATCCCCTTTCTCCGTGTGTTTGGTTGCACGGGCCTGAACGGCCAACCGCAGTTCCTGTGATTGCAGTTGGCGGATAGGGCTTTCCCGATCCTGACTGACCGGGCATTGGGGAATCGAAAGGTTATTGCAGAGGAGGAGGCGGCCGGATGGATCCCAGCAATCCCACAAAGCAGACCTGCGGGGTTGCACCATCTAGGACGGAGTCGACCGCGTGAAAATCGAAGTCAGGACGAGGGGGAAGCAGAAAGGAAGCAATGAACTGCGTTGCGGGCCTTAACGGGACCCTGGCGATCGCGGAGCGAACCCGAGTTTCTTTCGCCTTCAGCCGGTCATAGTCATCGGCAAACGCTTTGATCGATGCCTTCTCGGGCTTAAACGGGAGCCTCGTATACAACGCCAGAACAAACACGAGCGCGCACAGTGGGACGATGAAGACCCGGCAGCGCGATAACTTATGGAGTCCCCGAAGCATCGAGGGATACCTCACCATCGGATCGCGAGGCGCAACTCAAGCGCCGTCCAATCCGAACGGGGATATAGTTTCCCTAGTACAGCGTGTGCCCACTCCTACCCTGCATGCAGTGATTCGCGTCATGTAGGCCTGTGACAACGCCAGAGTGCGAACACGCCGGGGAGATTGGCGCATTCACCCATTCGCGCGCACGCCGAGCTTACGCAGGATTGTCATCATTGGGCACCAGTTGGTAAAAGCCGACTGGAATAGATTCAGACCGACGAAAGCTGTGAAGAGATACCAGTACGCGCTCACCCAGTATCCAAGCGCCAGCGACGCCAGGATGAAGGCCCCAGCGATAAGTCTCAAGTAGCGATCTATTGTCATTGTGTCACCCCCTAGTGAAATCCTTACTCTCCGGTCGTTGCCAAGTGTTCGACCAGCGCGGGCTTCGAGCTGTGACCGCGTTGGCTCAGGTAATACAGCACTGGGACGGCCATGCGGGAGAGCACAGTCGAGGCCACTTCGCCCGCCATCAACGACAGAGCCAAGCCCTGGAAGATCGGATCGAACAGGATCACGCTCGCGCCCACAACCACCGCCGCTGCGGTCAACAGCATCGGCCGGAAGCGCACCGCGCCCGCATCCACCACGGCGTCCTCGAGTGACATCCCCTGAGAGCGTCGCAGTTCGATGAAATCCACCAGGATGATGGAATTACGAACGATGATCCCGGCTCCCGCAATGAAGCCGATCATGGACGTCGCGGTGAAGAATGCGCCCATCAAGGCATGTGCGGGCAGGATGCCCACCAGCGTCAGCGGGATGGGCGCCATGATGACCAACGGCGTTACGAAGGAACGGAACCAGCCCACCACGAGCACATAGATCAGCACCAGCACAGCCGCGAACGCCAGCCCCAGATCGCGGAACACTTCTACTGTGATATGCCACTCACCATCCCACTTCATGGATAACCGGTCGGTGCGCTCGGGCATAGTCGTGCCCTTGTACTGCTTGACGGCGTAGCCCTGTGGCAGTTTGATCTTGTCGATGGCGTCACTCATCTTCATGATGGCGTAGACCGGGCTCTCTTCTCCGCCAGCCACGTCACCGGTCACGTAAACCACCGGCTGCAGATTCTTACGATAGACACTGGTGTCAATCGTGGTCTGCTCGAGGTTCGTTACTTCTTGTAACGCAATTTGGCCCCCGGAAGGGGTCGGTAGCTTTATGTTTTCGAGGTTCTCGATTCCCGAGCGATCGGACCGCGCCAACCGAACTTCGATCGGAACATCTTCGCGCGAGTTGGGATCGTGCAGAAGTCCGGCATTCGCACCGCTCAGTCCCACCTGCAGCGTACGCGTGACATCGGCGGGCGAGATTCCATGCAGGGCCGCCTTATCAAGGTCTACTTTCAGGTCGTATTTGGTCTGCGGATCCTGAACGTACCAGTCCACATCCACGACTCCCGGTGTCTGCTGAAAGATCTTCTTGATCTGCGCCGCCAAAGCGATTTGGCTCTTGTAGTCAGGGCCGTAGACTTCCGCGACCAACGTCTGGAGTACTGGCGGCCCAGGTGGGACCTCAGCCACTTTGATACGGGCCCCGAACGGCTGGGCGATCTTGTCGAGTTCCGGACGCAACCGCCGCGCGATTTCGTGGCTCTGCGCTGTGCGGTCGTGCCGGGAGAGCAGGTTTACCTGGATGTCGGCCTGGTTGGGCTGACGGCGCAAAAAGTAATGCCGCACCAGTCCGTTGAAATTGTAGGGACCGGAGGTGCCGGCGTAAATCTGGTAGTTCGTGACTTCGGGCTGCTGGCCAAGATAACCGCCGAGCGCCTGTGCTACACGGGTGGTTTGCTCCAGCGGAGTTCCGTCCGGCATGTCAATGATGACCTGGAACTCGCTCTTGTTGTCGAAGGGGAGCATCTTCACCCGCACCCATTTCAACGGGACGAAAGCAACGGCGGCCAGGAATAGCACCGCCACTCCGCCCAGAAACATCCAGCGGCGACGGGGGTTCAGAATGAGCGGGTTCATCACGCGGCGGTACAGGCGGGTCGTCCAGCCTTCGGCTTCATGTGTGGCGCGGGCGCCCTCGCCCGCGTAATGGCGCAGCAAACGCAATGCTGCCCAGGGCGAGACCACGAAAGCCACCATCAGTGAAAACAGCATGGCCGCCGAGGCTCCGACCGGGATCGGACGCATGTAGGGGCCCATCAGGCCGCGTACAAAGGCCATGGGCAGGATGGCGCCGATGACGGCGAATGTCGCGAGAATCGTGGGATTGCCGACCTCATCCACTGCCTCAACCGCCACTTCGGCCAGACGACGTCCGCGACTTCCCGGCAATCGGAAATGGCGCACGATGTTCTCCACCACTACGATGGCGTCGTCCACCAGAATGCCGATAGAGAAGATGAGGGCAAACAGAGTGACCCGGTTCAGGGTGTAACCGTAGAGATAGAAGATGGCCAGGGTGAGAGCCAAAGTCACCGGCACGGCCAGCAGTACGACCCCCGATTCGCGCCAGCCCAGCGCCAAAGCAATCAACAAGGTGACCGACAGCGTCGCGAGCAGCAGGTGCTTCAGTAGTTCATCCGACTTGTCTTTCGCGGTCTCGCCATAGTTACGCGTGACGGTAATGTCTAAGTCATTGGGCAGTAGATATCCGCGCAGGGAGTTCACCTTCTCCAGAACTCGCTCGGAAATGATTGTCGCGTTGGTACCTTTGCGCTTAGCGAGGGTAATGGTCACCGCCGGATATTCTTGTGTGGGGTCGGGTCTCTGACCCGACCAGGCGGGTCGAAGACCCGCCTCCACACCACCCGCACCATTCGCGAACATCACATAGCTGTCCGGCTCAGCGGGGCCGTCTTCCAACTTCTCCACTACATCGCGCAAGTAAACCGGGCGGCCCGAGTGGACTCCGACTACGACTTGCTGCAGATCTTCCGGACGCGTGAAGAATTTCCCCGCCTCGACTTTGAACTCGCGGTTATCGCGGGCGAAGCTGCCCACCTCACCGCGGCTGTTGGCGCTCTGGAGTTGAGCCGCGACTGCCGCTGGCGTGAGGCCATATGCGGCCAGCCGCTGTGTATCCAAAACCACTCGTACCTGACGAGGCTGTCCGCCGATGATCGTGGTCTCAGAAACATCGTCAAGCTGCTTGAGCGAGTTCTCCAGCTCGCCTGCCATGCGCCGCAGGTGGTAGGCGTCATAGTTCTTCCCCCACAACGTGAGCGCCATGATGGGGACATCATTGATCGACCGGATCTTGATAATCGGCTGTGAGACACCCGGCGGGATACGATCGAAGTTGGAGTAAAGCTTGTTGTACGTCTGTATGATGGCGTCTTCTTCCTTCGAGCCAACATAGAAGCGCACGATCAGCATGCTCATGCCCGGCTGGCTGATGGAGTAGATGTATTCGACACCCGGCACTTCGCGCAGCAGCTTCTCCATGGGGAGGCTGACCCGTTGCGAAATCTCTTCGGGCGATGCCCCCGGCATCTGCACGAACACGTCGAGCATGGGGACAACGATCTGTGGTTCTTCCTCGCGCGGAGTCTCGAGGATGCTGAAAGCACCCAGAAGCAATGCCGCGACGATCACCACCGGAGTCAGTTTCGAGTCGATGAAGCCGTGAGCGATGCGGCCTGCCAGGCGCAGACCCGGCGCGGACGGACTCGTCGAGTTGACTCTTTCTTCTGTCATTACTGGGCCTCGATGCGCTTGCCATTCAGGTCGAGGTCGCCGGGCTTCGCGACGATGCGCTCGCCCTCTTGAAGGCCCGCAAGTACCTCGATTTCGGTCCCGGCGGTTATTCCCAGCGTGACGTAGCGCAGGCTTGCGATCTTATTTGTGTCCAGGACATAGACACCTTGCAGTTGGCCGCGCTCCACCACTGCGGTTTGTGGAATCAATAATGACGACCGCTTGCCGCGGGAAAATTGTGCCCGGCCGAACAGGCCCGAACGCAGCCGCGCATCGGCAGGCAAGTCAATCTTCACCAGGAAACTGCGGCTCCCTGGATCCGCGGCGGGTACGATCTGTGCAACTTTTCCATTCAGTTGCGCGTTTTCCAACGCGTCCACTAGCACCGGCACCTGCTCTCCCATCCGGACATACCGCAGATCGCTTTCGTTGACCGTGGCTTCCAATCGGTAGTGCCCCAGACCCTCGACGGTGAAGATTGGCAGGCCAGGACTGGCCAACATGCCAGGATCGGCTTTCCTCTCCGTGACCACTCCGTCGAACGGTGCCAGAATGCGGGTATACGCGAACGATGTGTGGGCCTGCGCCAACCCTGCTTTAGCTTGTGCTTGCCCGGCACGCTTCATATCGCGGTGCGCCAGCGCCGCCTGGTAGCGGGCCTTCACTTCATCGAATTCCTGCGGGCTGACCGAATTCTTGTCGTAAAGATCCTGGTAACGTTTCAGAGTCGATTGAGCCAGAGCCAGGTCGGAATCTGACGCGGCCACTTCCTGCTCGGCGGCATTCTCGGCCGCCTTGGCACGATCGACGGCAGCCCGCGGTTGCGCATCATCGATGACCGCCAGCACCTGCCCACGCTGCACGCGATCCCCTTCATGGGCGCGGAGCTCCACGATGTTGCCCATCATCTGGCTGGCGAGCTGGCTGGTTTGCGCCGCGCGGATCGTTCCCACCGCTTCCAGCAAATCGGGCACCTCGGCCCGCTGTACCGGGAGCACGGAGGCATTACGCACAGTCTCCGGCGCGGGAGGCGTCGCGGGCCGCTTACTGGAACAGCCGCTGAGCCCGCCAGCCAGTGCCACGGACAGAGGAAGAAGGATTGCAAGGAGGGAATTGGTGCGAGTCATGGCGTCACCACGGGAGATTGAGGATTCAGAGTCCCGCTGGCCAACTCCAGGTTGGCGTAGCTGGTGTGAAAGCGATAAACCGCTTCCCAGTAGTCGGCCTGGCTGCGGCGCGTTGCTTCTTCAGCCCCCAACAGGTCGGTAATGGTGGTGAGCCCGCCGTCGTATCGGTTCTGGTTAATGCGCAGACTGTCCTGCGCCTGGGCGATTACAGCTCGTGCAACCTCTACCTCCTGCCGGGCAGAGTCCAGGTTGTAATAAGCGCGGTGCACCTCAAGCCGTACTCCGTCACTGGCCGCCTGCTTCATGGCTACCGCCTTCTCTTCGAGGGCGCGCTGCCGGGATAGTTCCGCCCGTTTTGCGCCGCCTTGGAAAATGTCAAATTGCACTTCAACCCCGCCCAGCCAATTGTTGCCACCACCGCCCGCCACCAGCGTTGGGTTGTCCATCTCCCAGCCGGCGAAGGCGTTCACCCGCGGGCCAAACGACGACTGCGCCATCGCAACGCTCTGCCGCTGGGCTGCTTCCTCGGACTGAATGCGCTTCAAGTCCGGTCGGCTCGCAAGTGCTTGTCTTTCGACTTCCTGGAGAACGGGGACAGGAAGCGCCGGTTCCGCCAAGGCTTCCGTAGGCTGGAACAAGGAGTCGACCGGCATTCCCATAGCGGTGCTCAACTGGGCCCCTGTCAGATACACATTGTTCCTGGCCCGAATGAGTTCCTGCTGTCGCGCCGCCATCCGCACCTTCGCAGTGAGCAGGTCGGACTGCACCACCAAGCCGCTGTCGAACCTTGCCTGACTGCGATCCAGGATGGACTGGGACGTTTTCACCGCCTGCTCGGCGACCTCCAGTTGCTTCGTTGCCAGCAACACTCCGTAATAGGAATCGACGACCCGGAAAACGATCTCCTGGTCGGTGCGCTCCAACTGATGTCCGGCAGCCTCGTCCATTTGCTTTGCCCGATTAACCCCGTGCCAACTGGCAAACGAGTCAAACAGATTCCAGGTTCCCCCGAAACGCGTAGTGAAATTTCCGAAGGGCAAGGGTGTATTCAGCTTGTTCAGGGCGAAATCAGCGGTCGTGAAGCGCTGCTGTCGCAATTCGCTGCCAAATACGTAAACCGGGTCGTTTCCGCGGGTCGCGGTCTCGGAGAACGTCAGCCGCGGCATGAGGACGGATCGCGCTTCGCGAACGTCTGCGGACGCTACTCTAGTGTCCGCAAGGGCCGCCTTGCGCAGCGGGTTCTTCTCCAACGCGATCTTGACCGCCTGCTGAAGCGTAAGAGGGGTGGGCTCCGCTGCTGACTGAGCCGGGGCTGCTTGCAAGAGGCAGAGGGCGGCGATGGTAGCTGGCACGAGTTTGACGAGAGCTTTCAACCCTGGACTCCGGCAGCAGGAATGACGATCGGCTTCATCCACTCGGTTTTCTCCTCGACGATCTCGTAGGTTGTGTGCAAGCTTGCCGTCTTCTGCACCATGGCCCCCACGGAGCAGTACTTCTCTTCGGAGAGACGGATGGCTTCCTCCACGGCCGCCACCTCAATTCCGTATCCGGTGACCACGTGGTGAATCCGCACTGCCGTAAAGACCTGCGGAGGACGGTCCGCCTGGTCGGCCTCGACTCGCACTTCATAGCCTGTAACCTTCTGGTGATGTTTCTGCCGCAGCACGGTAATGACATCGAATGCCGTGCAACCGGCCAGCCCTGCGGCAACCAGTTCAATGGGCTTGGGGCCGGTGCCTCCGGCCGTATCGTCCAGCAGCAGGTTGTGGCCGCTGCCGGACTGGGCGACAAACTGCCTCTGCTGTCTAAGTGGTTGAGTCAGCTCAACTTTGGCGGTGATCATGGTTGGCTCCTGTGACTTGTCTCCTGAAATCTACAAGGATAAATGCAGGAACTTGGATTTTGTTACTGGGAAATTCGAGGCAGGATTGGAGAGAACGGGGACTTTAGGCGGGTGGTCGAATGGTCGCCACAGCTTGGGCGTAGTTCTTCATCAGTTGCTTCCGGACGCTGACCACTTTTTTCCCAGTGGGGCACTCCGCCGGCGATCTCCGGCACTGCTCAATGGTCGCTTCGAGACTTGCCAGAAACGCCTGGCACGGTTCGCAACCGTCCAGGTGCTTCTCCAGTTCGTCACACAGAGAGTCATCCAACTGCTCGTCGAGATAGTTCGAGAGTTCAGCAAACATCGCTTTGCAGCGAACGGGTCGGGGCTGGGTCTTGGCCTTAACCCGCGGGGAAACGGACGCGACACTTCGGCCGGGGTGCGGTTTCCACTCTTTCACTAGTTCCTTTCGGACGAACAGCCTTGCCCGGTGCAGGCGCACGCGAACCGTTCCCGAGCGGAGGCCGGTGATCTCGGCCACCTCTTCGTCCGTCAGCCCCTCCATGTCGCGCAGGACCAGAACAATGCGATACGGCGGCGGCAGTCTCTGAATTGCCTGGCGCAATCGGGCCGCCTCTTCGCTTCGGATGGCGAGAGTTTCAGGATTTATGCTGCCGTCGCCGCTCAATCGCTCCAGTTCCTGCCGATCCGGCATGAGTTCTTCCAGAGAAAGATCTTCTTTCGGAGCGAACTTACTCCGGCGGCGGCTCATCAGGCACCGGTTCTTCGCAACCTTATAAAGCCACACGAGCAGCGCCTTCGGATTGTCGAATTTGGGAAGGTGCGGCACAGATTTAACCAGCACCTCTTGCATAGTGTCCTCGGCGTCCTCACGCTGGCCGCAGACCCTCATACTGAAGGAGAAAACGGTGTTCTGAAGCAAAGCTAAGGCTTGTTCCAGAGCCTCCTCGTCGCCGCGCTGCAACAGCAGAACTGCTTGCTCGATCTCAGAACGCATTTGGTTCAATGTAGCACTTTTCGTGGTCGCTCCTGGGACTCCCGTTCCGGTTCGAAATCACGACTTCTGCCGTATCGAGGCAGCGTTCGGATCGGGACAACGTTTTCAAAAGTTGGGAAGTTTGGCGGCTCCAACTGAGTAGGACACAAAGGAGACGCAAGGCTTGCCCGTGCTCTGCATGGGCGCGATAGGGTGTGCTTGTGGATGGACTGCTGGCGGGTTGACTCGTCGGGAAGGAGAATTGATTTAGCAGAGTTGGCGCGGGAAGCTCAGTTCGCCCGATTGTGGAACGGATTGTGGTTTCGGTAACTTATTGAAAAGATGGTGAGCGCGGTAGGAATCGAACCTACAACCTACTGATTAAGAGTCAGTTGCTCTGCCAATTGAGCTACGCGCCCGGGAACGACTTAAGGGTCCCGCATCCCGCCCGGCAGCGGAATTCATTGCGGGGACATGCATCACCAATTCTTGATCCGGCCCCAGGTCAGGCCACTACCCAACTCTTCCAGTCGCGTCCCCAGCATGCTCCATAGCTTGAGAAGTTGGATGGACTTGCCTTGGCCTTACGCTCAGGCTGCCGTGCCGGGCCAGTTTCCTGGTCGAGAGCGCTTCCGCGCCCGGCTGACACGAATCAGAAACGTGCAACAAAATAATTCTAGCACGAACTCTGAGGACGCCTACAACGGGGTGTCCGCCGCAGGTAGTGGTGCTTGAACCCAATGCCCCGTTGCGTCCTGGGCGCGGTGGGGCAGGACGTGCCGCAGTTCACTTTCCATCCTCGCGGAGAAGCACATTTACCGATATGCTGTGGAACCGGAAAGCAATTGGTGTTCAAGCAGTGTGGAGCCGTCGCCAGGATGGGTAGTGTCGTGGTTTATGAGGAAGCGCGCCTTTCCCTTGACCGCGCTCGGGACGCGCCGGCACAAATCGGCGCGCCCAGATCCCTCGCTGCGCAACTGAGGCTTGGTCGGTTATGGCAGACTGAGACACTACCCAGGATGATTCGATGAAAACCAAATCTCTGCTGCTGGTTGTCGTTGCCTTTACGGTGGCCGCGATCCTGGGTGTGCTGAGCCATTACGCGACGCCACTGCCCGCCGGTCTGCTCTTCAGTGTGCGCTGGATCGCGATCGCCACGCTCGTCCTGCACGGATTCTACCGGCGCACGCTTACGGCCTGGATCCTGATCGCGATGGTTGTTGGCGCCGCCATCGGGCACGACTGGCCGGGAGTGGCGGTCAATCTGCGCGTCATCAGTCTGATCTTCCTGCGCCTGATCAGGACCATCATTGCGCCGCTGCTGTTCGCCACGCTGGTCAGCGGCATTGCGGCGCACTCCAACCTCAAGAAAGTCGGCCGCATGGGAGTCAAGGCGATCCTCTACTTCGAGGTCGTCACGACCCTGGCGCTGGTGATCGGATTGGCCGCCATCAACATCAGCAAGGCCGGGGTGGGAGCCAAGGTGTCACCGCCTTCGGGCGAGACTTTGCCGGTGCAAAAACTGACGGCCAGCGAAACGATCCTGCACGTCTTCCCCGAGAACATCGCCAAGTCGGTGGCGGAGGGGCAGGTGCTCCAGGTGGTGGTGTTCAGCATCCTGTTCGGGCTGGCGCTGGCGATGGTCCGCGAGGAACGCCGCCGCCCACTGCTGGCACTGACGGAAAGCCTCGCCGAAACGATGTTCAAGTTCACTAACATCGTGATGTACTTCGCGCCCCTGGGCGTGGCCGGGGCCATTGCCTATACCGTGGGAAGCACCGGCATGGGCATCCTGGTAAACCTGGCGGAGCTGCTGCTCACGCTGTATGTCGCGCTTCTCATTTTCATTTTTGCCGTGCTTTTGCCGGTGGCGCTGCTGGCGCGAGTGCCGTTGCGCCGGTTCATCGCCGCGGCCGCCGAGCCGGTTTCGATCGCGTTCGGGACGTCCAGTTCGGAAGCCGCACTGCCGCGCGCCATGGAAGCGATGGAAACCCTCGGAGTGCCCCGGCAAGTGGTGGCGTTCGTCATGCCGACCGGTTACAGCTTCAACCTCGACGGCAGCACGCTGTACCTTTCGCTCGCGTCCATCTTCGTGGCGCAGGCCGCAGGTATCCACCTCAGCCTCGGCCGGCAACTGCTGCTGGTGGTGACGCTTATGCTGACCAGCAAGGGCGTCGCCGGTGTCTCGCGCGCCGCTCTGGTCATCCTTCTCGGCACGGTTGGATCATTCGGCCTGCCCACCGAGCCGGTCTTCATCCTGCTCGGGATCGATCAACTGATGGACATGGCTCGGACGTCAGTGAACGTGCTGGGCAACTGCCTGGCTACGGTGGTGATCGCGAGGTGGGAGGGGGATTTTGGAAAAGAACAACCCTCGCCGGCCACGAGGAATGCGTGACACCGCCGGGTTGTTAGTGTGTGGGACGGTCGGCCATGGTCCTATGGCCCGGAAGAGGTGCCGGCCCCGCCGATCGAGGGCAGCAACTTTTTTTCTGGTTTTGGGTTAGGCTTTCTGAAGGAGAGATCCATGTCATGGCACAAGTGTGTTTTCCCGGTGCTGCTCGCCGGCATTGTCCTGTCGTCGGCACTCGCGCAGGTTCCAGCTCCACAACCCCCGCAAGGGGGTGGTACGACCCCGCCGCGGAGGGGCGGTCCGACCACGAACCATCCGCGGCGCGAACCTTGCTGGGAGGTGGCAGGAATATCCAAGACCGTGATCGAGCAACGGCAGGCCCTCGCACGTCAGGCCCGGCAAGAAATTGAGTCGGTTTGCGCGAACTCGTCGCTCTCCATACAGCAGAAGCGCGAGCGCATTCGTGCAATCCACCTGCAGGAGAAGCAGCAGTCCGACGCGCTGATTACCCCGCAGCAGCAGGAAGCATTGCGCGCTTGCCAGCAGTCGCGCGGCGGCGGTCATGGAGGCGGCGGACACTTGGGCGGCGGGCACGGCGCCGGCCCCTGCGGAGAGATGCCTGGCTTATCGAATCTGGAGAAAGAGCCAAACTCGAAGGATTGATTCCGGAAGTGAGACGAGACCGAATCCCGCGGCCGAACCGCGGGATTTCCTTTTATGCCGACGCGGCTTCGCGACTGCGCTCCGGCAGCGCCGACTCCGAAGGGGCCACGGGCTTGCGTGCGGGCACGAGGTTCGGCTGAGCCGGCGTCCGCCGCTCAATCCTTCCAATCACGGGCTTGTCCTGCCCGCCGTGTGCTGCCATCGGCACGAACCTGTGCTCACGCCACAGTCGATCGATCATCCGCTGCTCTCTGGTGCTTAACACCTGCTGCGGAAGTGCGTCGAAGTTGCGGAAGGTCCACAACAGGGAAGCACGCTCGAAAAGATCCGGTCGGATGTACCGCGGGCCGATCGGCGTATCAACTTGAAGAACGCCGTCGGAGAGTTTTCGAATCCACATGACCTTGGCCTGCTGGGGGAAGAAGGTCAACTCAATGCCCTTTTATGGGGCGGCACATTATTGCACCGGATGAGGAGCAATGGAAGAGAATCTTTTATTCGGAAGGGCCGGCAAAAATTTGAACGCGGCGATCAAGTGCCAGGGTAGCCGGTTGGGCGGGGTCCGCCGTCTAAGCATGGCGGTTGGATCAATTTGAGAAAGGAAACAGTGAGTAAATGCTGCAAAAATTCCAGCCGACTGGATACTATCAACTGCCCACGGTCCATTGCTTTCAAGTCAGTTCCGGCAGCAACTCGATGCGATCGATCACGGCCGCCACTCCCACCCCCTTGGCGGTTGCTTCTTCCACCCGGACGACCGAGGCCTGGCAGAGCGCCCAGCCCCCCGGTCCCAGCCCCAGGCTAGGCGGAAGGGTGATGACCAGTTCCAGCTTCGTGCCCACCTCCAGGCCCGACTCGGAATAGAGGAAGATACCCGCAGAACTCAGGTCCCGAGTCAGACCTTCCTGCTCGGTTCCATCCGGCTTTCGCACCTTCACCGGGACGCCAACGGGCACGCGCCGGCGGGAACGCCTTTCGGAAGTCTGGTCTGCCATAAGCTTAGGAAGTGTACCGCAGTTGGCCGGCGGACCGCAGTGCGTCTAATGCCGGAGGGTGAGCCGGTCTTAGAGCTTGGCTGCCTTGGCCGGAAATCCGGTCACCGAGAGCGCCTGCTCCAGGGTCGGCAGGTTCGTCGTCCGCAGCCGCTCTTCCGCGCTGCGCTGCTTCTCGGACGCGCCCACTTCCCGGTAGGCCTCGACCAGCAGGCCGAGTGTCCCCGGATTGTCCTGGTCTTCCTCGAGTTCCGAAATGGCATCTTTGAACTTGCCCTGCGCCATCAGCATTTCGCCCGCGGCTCCGTGCCAGCACAACTGGATCACGCGATTGCGGCCGCTCGCCGCCATCTGCTCCAGCCGACCGAGAGCCGCCCGCCCTGCATCCTCTTTCCCGGCGCGCATGGACCGCGCCACGCGCAGGCGCAGAACGCGCGCCAGTTCTTCGTCGTGAATGGATGCGGAGAGATTATGCCGGCGCTCCAGGGATTCCTCGGCCGAGGCCAGCCGTTCCAGCGCCAGCTCGTTGTCCGCCTGATACTGCGCCATGCGCCGCAGGGCCTGCGCTTCCTGTAAATCGTAGGATTGGGCGTGCGCCTCGGCGGCCACTCTCCAGAATTCCCGGTCGGCCTCGACGTATCTTTTCTCCCGCACCCAAGTCGTCGCCTTCTGCATGAGGTAGTCATACCGGTTGGCTAGGTCCGGTTCCTGCTGGATCGCTTTGTCGTACTCCTTGCGCGCCTGCTCCTGGTCGCCCATCAGAGCGTAGGTGTCGCCCAGCCCCGCCTGCGAGGAATTGAAGCTGGAATCGATGGCCAGGGCCGCCCGGTAATGTTCGAGCGCGGCCTCGAACCGGCCCGCCATGCGCAGAATCTCGGCGTAGGAATCCTGCGGATTAGGCTCTTTAGGCAGCAGTTTCACGTAGCGCTCCATGGCCTGGAACGCGGCATCGAAATCGCGGTCGCGCGCGTACACATAGGCCAGGTCATTCAGCGCCGGGGCAAAATCCGGATCAATTTCCAGCGCCTTGTGCAGCAAGCGGCCCGCCTGCTCTCTGTTCTGCTTGCCCATCAACCAGTTGGCGGCAAAAAAGTGAAGGTGCTTGTCGTGCGGGAACATCGCCAGCAGGTCGTTCATGGCCGCGATCCCGGCCAAGTCGTTTCCTTCCTGCGTGCCGGCGATCCACTGGATCATCAGTTTCTCTCCCGCCGAGGCTCCCGCCGCCAGTTCCTTCGCCCGCTCGCGGCAGACCCGGACCTCCTCCGGATCGCGGCTGCTCAGAGCCAGCATGGCGAAGGCCATGGCAAACTTCGGATCTTCCTTGGCGGCTGCCCGCCATCCGATCTGGGCGCGGTCCATGTGCAGGTTTTCGGAATTTTCGACTGCCCGCTTATACAGGTCGAGCGCCTTGACCGAAGACGTCGTCAGCGGCATCGTCGCGCCTGGCGTTGCCCGGCCCGCTCGCTTGGGCTTTGCGTGGGTTTGACCTTGCAGAAGAGGCAGGAAGCACAACGCGACCACCAGCACCGCTGAAATTCTCCGCAGCATAGGATTGCGCCTCGAAGAGAATTGTGGGGGGAGATCAAGCCGAGACTAGCATGCCCCCCGATGTTACCAAAGACACTACAGGCCATCCTGGCCATAGCACCTCTGGGGGGATTTCAAGGCTGCGAGGCGGCGCTGCTGAGAACCAGGTCTCAGGTGGAAGGCCTTAGGTCTCAGGAAATGCGGGAAAACTGAGAGCATGGGAGCCAACAGCTTCATCGCGAACGATGAAGCTTCTCGTTCCTGATACTTCGCGTCTAATTCCTGAGACCTGGAGACCTGAGAACTGAGACCTGAAACCTGAAAAAAGCTCCTCCCGCTTGAGCGGGAGGAGCCGGATGGTTGGAATGGAAATCCGCTAGAAGCTGAACTTCGCCGCCAGTTGGATGCCGCGCGGGCCGCCGCCTCCAAGGAACGGGTTGCCGATGCCCACGTCGCCGGTGGCGGTGAGTTGGTATCCACCATTGCCGACTTCACGTGTTCCAGCGCCGTTCGGCTGGAAACCGCACCCGCAGGCACCAAGGTTCGAGGCCGGGTCGGCAATGAATGCCGGCAGAAGCGGACTGGAGAAGTTAGGATGGTTCAGGATGTTGAAGAACTCAGCGCGCAACTGCAGCTTAACGCGTTCAGTGATCGCTGTGTTCTTGTAGAGAGCGAAGTCCCACTGCTTGTACGTCGGACCGACTAGTGAATTGCGTCCGAGGTTCCCGTAGTGTCGCGTTCCGGGTAGGCAGTCGGTGGCCAAGCCGTTAACGCCCTGCTCGGGGTCGAAAGTACAAGGCATCGCAAATGCAGTCAAATCGAGGAAGTTGCGTGGATTACTCTTGTTGTACACGATCGGTCCGACAACATCGGGACGGTCGAAGCAATCCCCGCCCCCGCTGTAGTCATCCTCGCAGTTGTAGTTGAGGGTGAAGGGCTGGCCACTTTGCAGCGAAACCGTGCTCTCGAAACCCCAACCATTCTTCAACCGCTGCATGCTCCCGCCCCGGTTCGGCAATTCGTAGGCAAATACCCAGGTGAACCGATGTGGAATATTGAAGTTGGAAGGCCCGTATTCGCGCTGCGGATTGTTGCTGTCCTGGGGCTGCGCAGCGTTTACGACAAAGTCCTCCAGATCACTGGAGTTGTCCAGCGACTTGGAATAGACATAGTTGACAGCCGAAGTAACTCCGCGCCAGCCGTTGATCCTATAGCTGACCTGCAGTGAGTTGTAGTTCGACGCTCCGGTGGACTTTTCCTGGAAGAGATACACCGCGCCGACCCCGAGATCGCCAAAGACACGAGGTACGCCGAAGTCGTTGATGCAATTGCAGCCGTTATCTGCGGCATTGATAGCTGCCTGATTTGGTTGGTTGACGTCGTAGAACCGGAACAGCCGATGACCTTGCGAACCCACATAGGCCAGCTGGAGAGTCGTCTTGTTCGTGAGCTGCTGCTGAACATTGATGTTGTAATTCTCCATGTAGGGTGTCTTCATGTGGCGATCAACAGAGAAAACGTCGCACTCTACAAAGCTGAAATCGGTGGATTGACAGTTGGAAGGGCCAAAAACCGGTTGGCCAGAGGCGATGCTCGCTACGTTAAGCCCTGTCCCGGTGATCGGGGCCGGGCCAAAATTAGCGTATGCCGGACCGGGCGCATAGAACGCCGGGTAAGGCAAGTGGCCGAGAAACATATCTTGTGAGAAGGCGTCATAGAAGAGGCCAGCTCCAGCACGAATCACGGTTTTGCCTCTCCCGGTCACGTCCCAGGCAATACTGGCCCGCGGCGAAAAGTCCTTATAGTCGGGTTCGTAAAGCCTGCTCAGGCCAGAAGTACCGACCTGTTGCAGTGTGCCTGTCCCCGTGTCGGATGCTGGATCGAAGCTAGATTGGATAAAGTTAGTGAACAGGTTGTTTTTCTCATTCACTACGCCGTAATAATCCCAGCGCAGCCCGTAGTTCAGCGTCAGACGGGCGTTCACGCGGAAGCTGTCCTGGAAGTAAAGGCCGTAACCGTTCTCGGCGGTGTGTCGACGAGAATTGCCGGAATACTCCAGACCGCCTGAAGGGGCGCCATTCAGAAAATCAGCCAGAGACGCGAACTTCAGCCGCCCTCGGAAATACTTGTTGAAGTATTGTTCGATGCTCGTGCGGCGGAACTCGAAACCCACCTTCAGGTCGTGTTTTCCAATCTTCCAGGAAAAGTCTTCCACGAACTGATTGTTCGTATCCACCCGCTGGCGCGAATCACCGGACGTCGCGCCGGGCTGCGCAAAGAAACTAGTTCCACTCGGCGTTCCCGAAACCAGAATGATCGGCAGGCCGGTGTCATGCGGGCCCGAACCCTGGCAATCGGCAGTTGAGCTAGCGGCACAAAGCCCGATGGAACTGGGATGGAAGTTGCTATCTTGCGGAGTGAAACTTTCTCCGAACCGGTTCCAACCGTAACGCAGTTCATTCACCTTATTGGTGCCAAAGGTATGGACGTACGACAGGGAAACCAACTGGACCCGAGTCGGCGTGACCGTGTTGAAGCCAGGGAGTTGGCCACCTGAAGCGGTAAGGGCCAGCGGGAAGGACTGCGTGCTGTCGCCAAAGAAGTATCGGCCCGTCACAATGTTATTCTGGTTGAAATAGTGGTCAATCTTACCGATCACGCTGCTTAGGTTGTTGAGAGAAGGCGTGGTCAAAGCGGCGTTCGGGCCTGCCGGGCAGCCTTTGTCTTCCCCCGGACCTCCCGGGGGGCCGGGGTTGCCGAATCTTCCGGGAATGTTCGGCGCCGGCCAGTACTTCAGCATCGCTGCCGTCACAATATTTGGGGAACCGTTGGCTGCGATGTCGGCCGCGATCTGAGCGGGGTCCGGTACGCAATCCAGAGTTACCGTGCCTACTGTTTCGCGCTGCCCTTCATAATCCAGGAAGAAGAATGTCTTGTCCTTCACGATTGGGCCACCCAGCGCACCACCGAATTGGTTATTGTGAAATGGCGCGCGACGCTGGTCCGTCGTGTTGAAATAATTCCGCGCGTCGAGCGCGTCGTTGCGGAAATACTCGAACAATTCTCCGTGGAGAGCGTTCGAGCCGCTCTTGGTCACGATGTTGACCACGGCGCCGGCGTTGCGGCCGTATTCGGGCTGGAAGTTGGAAAGCACCTTCATTTCGGCAACAGCGCCGATCGGCAGAATGGCCGACGGAACGGCGAACACACCACCCTGGTTGATGGCCGGGTCGTTGCGGTATCCGTCGTTCATGTCGGTACCATCGAGCAGGTAGTTGTTGGAACGGCCCCGGGCGCCGTTCATCGAGAACTCGCCAAACGAGCCCGGAGAATCCGTGATCTGGTCGGGCGAACCTGCGACGCCGGCATTCAGAAAGATCAGTTTGGTGTAGTCGCGGCCATTCACTGGAAGATCTTCGACCACGTGACTGGTCAGCACACCTCCCAGATCATTGGACGTCGTTTCGATCTGGGGAAGGTCCCCGCCGGAAACCTCCACCTGCTGTGTCACTTGACCTATCTTGAGCTGCGCGTCTACGCGGCGGTCCGTGGCCACATTGACTGCCACGGCGCTGGTCACAGAAGTCTGGAAGCCGGGTTGGGTGATCGTGACTGAATAGGTTCCTATGGGCAGCTCCGGGATTGAATAACTGCCGTCGGCGCTGGTGGTGGTAGTCCGCTCCAGCCCCGTGCCCGTGTTGTGCACTTTCACCGTGGCCCCGGCAACCAGGTTTCCCGAAGGATCGGTCACCGTGCCCAGGATCGTTCCACGAAACGTTTGGGCCACGAGCAGGCCCGTCATGAAGAGGACGAAAACTATTACGAAACGCAGTTTCATTGCTGGTTCTCCTTCTGTCGCGAGCACTGGAACAGACCGGGTTCGACGACAGCAAAGACTGCTGATTCTGAGATTCGGGGATTATAGACCTCCAGCGCCGCAAGTTCAGTGAGGAACTTCACAGAAAAATGCAACGCGTTGCCACTCATCCGCCGCTCCCCGCCCGGTTGAGGAGCGAGGGTTGAGGCCCGAGGTTCCGCGTCTTGCCAGCCGCGCTTCCGGCCTTTCGGCCATGCACCCGGCAAAGTGAGGAGGGGTCACTTTTAGCATGGCGGGGGGGCTGATCGAAAGAGAAAGCCTGGAGCATCAGGTGCTCCAGGCCCAAATTACCAAATCTCATATTACGAAGTTACAAATTCTAGAAGCTGAACGCCACCCCGCCGCGTATGGAGCGGGCCGATTGCACTAGGTACACGGTGTGCCCGTCGCTGCCGACGACCGGCACATAGCCTTGGGCCAGCAAATTGCGCAGGTCCACCAGGATCTCCATGTGCCCCGACAGAAAGCTGGCCGGAATGGGCTGGCGCAGGAAGAGATTCAGATAGGGATCGGACTGTCCCGCCGAAGTGTTGAACAGATCGACGGGCGTCAAAGCCTGCCCGCTCGTCCAGCGGTAGGAAGCGATCCAGCGCGTGTTCAAACGCGGCGCCGTTCCGCTGAGTTTCGCCGCGACGGCATGGCGCTGCTCGGCGTGGATCCACTCGCGCGCGTCCTGTAGTTCCACGTCGGGGCGAGCCAGATCGAGCACGCCGCCGTAGGCGTAGTCCAGGGTCGCCGTCAGATCCGATAACAGCTTCCGCTGCAGGACCACCCGCATGCCGCTCGTTTCCAGATCGTTGCCCCGGTAGCTGAAGGTGCCCGAGGCGACGTCGGGGAGCACGTCGCCCGACACCGCCGTCAAATCGCCCACCCCGGTCAAAACCGGATCAGTCACACGGTCCGAATAGAAAGCGACCTGCATGTTGTTCTTGCCAATCCGCTGCGAAACCGAAACTTCCTGGTGATACGCCCGCTCCACCGCCGGCGAAAAGTTGGTCATGCTCACGCGCGGATCGGTTTCACTCAAGTCCGAGGGCGCCGAGTCAAAACCTTTTTCGTTCCGCGTATTAGGAACGGAACTGGAGTACTGGTACTCGACCAGAGTGTTGGGAGTGAGGTGCAGGTCGGCGGAGCCGAAAGGCCGGAACGCGTTCACCCGGCCCATGAATTGGATGGTCTGCAGTTCGCTGCCAAACCTCAGTTCCAGCACATTGCCCAGCGTCATCCGGTCGGCAGTGGTCAGCGCAAGCGCCTGGAGCGCCGCGCCCGGCAGGCTGTTCACCCCGGGTGACGACAACCGCCGCACCGTGAACGCCATCGTCGGTTCAAAGCCGTTGTTGAGATGGTTGGTGTAGGAAGTCCGCAGCACGGCCGTCGGGAGTCCACTGCCGTAACCGAGGTTGCCGTTCAGGCTCAGCGTTCCCGCGGATAACAGGGAGTGTTCGACCGAGAATCCCGTGCTCATGTCGGAGGCGCTGCCAAAACCCTGTGACGCTGATCCCGCCATGAAAATCACAGAACCCTTGAGCAGGTGGTCGCTGCCCTGCTCTGGGTTCACGACGACCGCCGTCGTGCCATCGTCGAGCGCGCGCAGAATGGGACGGTTGGAGACAGAGCGCAGCGTCCACTTCCAGTCGTCGTCATCCGCCGGGCTGCGCAGCGGTCCCAGCTGGATGGCTTCGAACAGAGTAGTCAGGGTGACGTTCACCATCAGCTTGGCGCCCGGACGCACGCCGATTTTCTCGCGCAGTGCCGGCAGAAACGCGGGAGCGCTCACCTTGATTCTGTACACCCCCGGCAGCACGTCGCGGATGGAGTAGAAACCGCGCTCGTCGGTGAAGACCTTCAGAGTGTCGGCGGCCGCGCCTAGGATTTCGACAGCCGCACCCATTTGCGGCACACCGCCGCTGCTGCGCACGTAGCCCGCTATCGTGCCCGGCGGCCTGGCTGCAGACCACGCCGGAAGCGCCAGGCCCAGTACCATCAGGAACCCGAGCTTACGGAACATGTCTCCCACCACCTTTGAAGAAGCAGCCGGCAGTTTACTCCACGGCGAACATCGCCGTCGGATCTACCGTCTGCTTGGAGAGGTTGTCATTCACTTTGATCTCGATCTTGTACAGCCCGGGGGGCAGGTTCGCCGCCGACAGCGTCTTCTGCAGCGTCACCTGATCGCCCACGTTGCCCATGGTATCGGTCGACTCCACCGTATGGATGACCGCCTTCTTGGTGGTCGCGTCCGTCACATTGTATTCGATTGTGGCCGAGGCCTTGTGGGTCTTCTCGTCCACGCTGAGATTGTAAACCTGCATCCAGAAATTCAGCTTCTGGTTGCGTTTGAACGAGACCGGCTTGCCATCCGAAGGAGCCACCCGGGGACGGACCTTGGTGGTTCCGATCACGAAGTTGCCCGTGCCCACGTTCTTGGTTGCCACCGGTTCCATCTGGTCGGCCACGATCAGGGAAGAATTGGTCAGGCGGTCCTCGCTGAAATCGGGAACCTGGATTCCGCGCTGCCAGGTGCCGACGCGGTCACCGTTGACGTCTTTCACGACGATGTCGAAGCGATAGTGTCCGGGCTTCAGCGGCAGCGCCTTCCAGTATATCGAGGAGTTCTCGGCGGTCTTCGGCAGCAGTTCCACCGGCACGTCCACCTGCACGGTATCTTCGAAGGTCTGGACGATCCGCCCAGTCAACGTGGTCACGCGCCCGAAGATGTTGACCGTGCCCCGCTCCACGCCGTCTTTGTTTTGAAAGGTGACGTCGCGGTTCTTGATCTGCACCGTCACCGGCACCAGCACGGTGTCGCTGGTGACTTTCACGAAGTCGGCCCGGACATCAAATGGCATCAAGTTTACGCTGATCTTGTGGCTGACGACTTCTTCCAGGTCCTTGAACTTCACCGCCGGGGCCTTTTGCAGCTTGGCAAATTGCTCGAGCCGGTCAAATTCCTTGCTTGCCAAGTCCTTGTTAAACGGCGAGGCACCCAACTGCTCGATACCACCGTTGTTGAATCGGTCGGCCTTGTTGGCCATGCCCATCTGTTCGTAAAGCGTGAGGCCGGCGTTCGGCGTGTACTTGAGGGCATCCTTTTCGGAGCGGTCCATCGTCATGTGATAGTCGCCACACATGCAGCTATCGACGAACTCGATGATGACTTCCTGGCCGATGCCTTCAATGTAACGATAGCGCCACTGCTCGAACGGGAAAGTGGAGGTTTCGCCGCCGCCCTCCTCCATGGGCCGCTGATAGCTGCCGCCGGAGGGATGCGACTCGATCTCATCCGCCGGCCCAAAGACGATGTAAGTCCGGCCGCGATCGGTCTTCCAGCCGGGGATGCCGGCGGCATAGTGCTCGTTGGCGTATGCGATACGCCGGTAGTGCTCTTCCTTGAATTCGTTCTCTTCGGTGTCGGGCGTGGGATCGCGGCGTTGCCAGAAAGCCTCGATGAAGTTGTCGCGCTCCTCGTCGTTCGAGAGTTGCATGAAAGCGGACTTCTCTTCATCGGTGATGATCCAGCGCACGTCTTCGTCCAGCCATTTCCGGTAGGTCTTACCGAGTTCCTGCCGCAGCGATTTGGCGTTTTTCTTCCTTTGCTTTTCGCTGAGCGGACACTTCAACGGGTCGGCCTTGCAGGCCTCTGCGGCCGCGGCCGCCTGCTCGTCGGTGGCCTTCTGATCTTTCGCCTGCGCCGGGGAAACGGCGGCGGACCCGAGCGCCAGCACGCCAACGGTCAATGCACCCAGGAAACGCTTGGCAAAACCTGCGGAAAACATAGAAGGGCGAACCTCGCGAGAGACTTCAATTGCTTGATTCTATGTTCATTGGATACCTCAAGGCAAGAGAAAGTGGCCTGGGCCGGGCAAGATTTTCCCTTCCCTGCTCACCCTTTAAGCTCCTGAAAAGTCCGTGACTTGTAAGCCTGCGAGGGAAGAATGCGCACACCGGAAAACACCCCGGTTCACGCTATAATGAGGCGAACGCTCGGTTTAACCTCTGGCAGCACTGGGCCGAGCCGCAAGGCGACGGTCAGCTTCGGGAACTTTCCCCCTGTCATGCGCGTATCTCTGGATGCGCAACCAGTGCGGCTTTGGCCGTTCTGTGACCAGGGGGCTGGAAGACGGAAAGCGCCCAGCCGGTGGGGAGAGCCGGGTTCCACGGGATAGTCATGAAGACCTGGAAGAAAGCATTGATTGGAGTCGGCCTCGCGCTGGTGCTCGCCATCATCGTTGCCGTCACCGTGTACGAGAGCCGCAAGAACCTGGTGACGGTGCAGACGGGCAAGACGCAGAAGCAGAACCTGGCTTCGGTGGTCAGCGCTTCGGGCGAGATCAAGCCCAAGACCTACGTCAACATCGGAGCCAACGCCTTCGGCAAGATCATCCGGCTTCATGTGAAAGAAGGCGACCGGGTGAAGAAGGGGCAATTGCTGGCGCAACTGGAAAACGTGCAGTCCTCGGCCGATGTCAACGCCACCCGCGCATCACTGCAGGCCGCCGAGACCGATTTCGTCGCCGCCGACGCCGCCTTGCGAACCTCGCTCGCAGACCTGAACCGTGCCAAATCCGACGCCGAGCACGCCAGGCTGGATTGGGACCGCGCTCAGGGTCTGTACAAGAACGCCCTCATCGCCAAGCAGGATTACGACGTCAAGAAAGCGGCATGGGAGTCGGCCGAAGCCGGTCTAGCCCAGGCTGAGGCCCGGGTCGCCCAGGCCAGGGCGCAGAAGGATTCCGCCGACAAGCACATAGCGCAGAGTCGCGCCAACCTGACCCGTGTTGCTGACGTGCTGCAAAAAACAACCTACGAAGCGCCCTTTGACGGTGTGATCACCAACCTTCCCGTACGCGAGAGCGAGACGGTGGTCATCGGAATCCAGAATTCACCGGGCAGCACGCTGATGACGATCGCTGACATGTCGGTGATCACCTCCGAGGTCAAGGTGGATGAAACCGATATCGTCAACGTGCATGTCGGCCAGCCCGCCGACGTGACCATCGACGCCATCCCGCGCAAGGTCTTTCACGGCATCGTCACTGAGATCGGTGACAACGCCATCGTGCGCTCGACCGGCGTCGCCACTTCGCAGGAGACCTCGACCAGCCAGGAGGCCAAGGACTTCAAAGTCGTGGTGACCCTGCAGGATCCGCCCTCCGAGTTGCGCCCCGGCCTGTCGTCGACGGCGAAGATCACGACCGCCACCCGCAGCAACGTGCTGAGCATTCCCATTCAGGCGCTTACTGTCCGCACCCGGGCGGACCTGGAAAACAAGAGCTCGGACAAAGATTCGGTCAAGGCTGCCAGCAAGCCCACCGACCCATCGAAGCAGAAGGAAGAAATCCAGGGCGTCTTCGTGATCCGCAACAAGAAGGCCGAATTCGTCCCGGTCGAGACCGGCATCAGCGGGACCACCGATATCGAAGTCACCAAGGGTTTGCAGGAAGGTGACGAAGTCATTACCGGCAGCTACAAGGTTTTGCGTACGCTGAAACCGGGGACGAGCGTCAAAATAGACAACTCGGTCGCCAAGAAGGAACAAGAGAGCATGTAGCAGCGAATGGCGAGTAAATAGGCTGCTGGTTTTGGTTGCTCGAAGCTTAGAGTTGGGCGTCTAACCTCTGCCGGGTTAGAACGTCCAAGAAAGAACGGCCAGAGGAGAGCGCGTGTCCGAGCCGGAGAAGGAGAAGAAGATGGCGACTGCGGAAGTACTTCCAATCGATCAGCCCGTGTCCTCGGCTGCGCCCAACTCCTGCATGATCGCGACCGAGGACTTGTGGAAGACCTACGACATGGGCTCCGAACAGCAGGTGCACGCGCTGCGCGGAGTCAACCTGCGCATCCACCGCAATGAATACGTGGCCATCATGGGTCCCTCCGGTTCCGGCAAGTCCACGCTGATGAACCTGATTGGCTGCCTCGACTCGCCCTCCAAGGGAAACTACTGGCTCAACGGACAGCTGGTCAGCGAACTCGACGATGACGAACTGGCCCGCATCCGCAACAAGGAAATCGGATTCGTCTTCCAAACCTTCAACCTGCTGGCCCGCGCCACCGCCCTGCACAACGTTGAGCTGCCGCTGATCTATGCCGGAATGCCCGCGGAGGAACGCGCCGAACGGGCCAAGAGCGCACTGGCGGCGGTAGGCATGGAATCGCGCATGACCCACAAGCCCAACGAACTCTCCGGCGGGCAGCGCCAGCGCGTCGCCATTGCCCGTGCGCTGGTGAACAAGCCTTCCATCATCCTGGCCGATGAGCCCACCGGCAATCTCGACTCGCAGACGGGCAATGAAATCATGGCCCTGTTCGATCGTCTGCACGCCGAAGGCAACACCATCGTGCTGGTCACGCACGAGCATGACATCGCCGAATACGCGCACCGCGTCGTGCACATCCGGGACGGCGTGGTGGCCAAGGACGAGACCAAGGAACGGAAATAGCTGTCAGCTGTCAGCCATCAGCCATCAGCTAAGAACGTGGTTGCCCATCAGCCGGCAAACTGCCCAATATTCGGCAGCCCCTGGCAATAACACCGAGCTAATCGAGAATCGCGCAGGATGCCCCAGGATCGTTTCTGAGCAAGAAATGATCCTAGGGGTCATCCCCCGTCCTCCAAACGCGGGTACGGGCCTCCTACGCGCAGCTACGGGGCATTCTAGAGAGCGCTCAGGTCCAGGTTTTGGGTGGCTGGCGGTCCTGGACGGTCTCAGAATTATATATCTTAAAGTCATGTTAATGTAAGTTGTTGAAGGGAAGCTCGCAGCTAGTACTGGCAGCTCGCAGCTCTCAGGAAAGGCGCGTGCCGGGGGCTTGCCGCCTTAGAGCTGACCGCTAGCCGCTGAAAGCTGTCAGCCGTCAGCACCTATCGCGCGTGTCCCAGCCTGAATGGAGCGCTCAGCAACCGCGCCGGGAGCATGACCACCGCCCAAACCAGAGCCAGGGCACCGTGCACGGCGATTCCGACCAACCGGAAAGGTAACAGCAGAAGCCATACGATCGGATACAGGATCAGCGCCAGCAGGGCGAGGGGCCAGCAGAGGACGAACAGAAGGCACCAGAGCAGGAATGCAACCATGGGACATCCCCCTTTAACATGATACGGCAGCGAGGCCAGCGGAGTTCCCGGGAAGGCTGTCAGGAAAACAAGGGATCTGAAGTCGGTCGAATCCGAGCGAAACTACAAACCCCGAGTCGCTTTCGCTCCTCGGAATGACCACAATTTAGGAGGGGCCTTTCAACAACCGGAGACGCAGCAAGCTGCGTCTCTACGGCAACGTCTTCATTGCTTCGTCGCTCTGATGCGCCAACTTGTGCAGAGATTCGGCGTATGGGGCCCTCGCAATGCCGCGCTCGGTGATGATCGCGGCCACGTATTGTGCCGGGGTAACGTCAAACGCCGGGTTCTCGACCGCGACGCCATCGGGGACCACCTGCTTGCCGGCGATGTGGGTCACTTCCCTGGGGTTGCGCTGCTCGATGGGAATCTTACTGCCGTCGGGCGTATCAAGATCCACGGTTGAGATGGGAGCGGCAACGTAGAAAGGAATGCCGTGCTCTTTCGCCAACACGGCGACGGTGTAGGTGCCGATTTTGTTGGCCACATCACCGTTGGCGGCGATGCGGTCCGCGCCGACCACGACGGCGCCGATTTTGCCCTGCTTCATCATGGCCCCCGCCATGTTGTCGGAGATGACGGTGGTCGGAATGCCGTCTTTCATCAGCTCCCAGGCAGTAAGCCGCGATCCCTGCAGGAAGGGACGCGTCTCGTCGGCATAGACGTGAATCTTCTTACCTTGTTCGACGGCCGCGCGAATCACGCCGAGAGCGGTACCGTAGCCTGCGGTGGCGAGCGCGCCGGCGTTGCAGTGGGTGAGAACGCCGCCGCTGGCGGGCATGAGCGTGGCGCCGTGGCGTCCCATGGCCTGGTTGGCAGCGATGTCTTCGGCGTGCATGCGCTGCGCTTCTTCGATCAGGGCCTGCTTGATCTGCGGGAGGGGGCGGATGCGGAGAGTTTCAAATTTCTCCTGCATGCGGCGGATCGCCCAGAAGAGGTTGACGGCGGTGGGGCGCGTCTGGCGGATAGTTTCGCAGGTCTGGTCGAAGTCTTTCTTGAGTTCGGCGCCGTTCTCCGCTTTTGAGTTCTTGGCCCCGAGCGCGATGCCCATGGCGGCAGCCACGCCGATGGCGGGCGCGCCCCGCACGACCATGTTGCGGATCACGTCGGCGACCTGCTGGTGGGTCTTGCAGGTCACGTACACTTCTTCGGTCGGCAGCTTCGTCTGGTCGATGAAGCGTACACCGGAGTCGGTCCATTCGAGGGTGTGAATCATGAGTCAGTCGTTGGTCGCTGGTCGTTGGTCGTTCGCTGTTCGCGGTTCGCCAAATGCTGCTTTCTCACGTCCTGTGCGGTAAAGATCGCACTGAAAGGTGCGGGGGCAGCGGCTTTCTCTACGCTGGGCCGCCCGTGCGCGTCCTGGCGTTCGACCAGGCACATCACGCCGACTACTTTGAATCCGAAGTCCCGGGCGGCTTCGATGGCTTCGACAGTCGAAGCTCCTGTGGTGCAGACATCGTCCACGATCACGACGCGCGCGCCTTTTTCGCGGAAGCCTTCGATGCGCTGGCCGGTGCCGTGCTGTTTCTCCCCCTTACGGACGAGGAAACCGTGCAATGTTCCGCTCATGAGGGCGACGGCTACGACGATGGGGTCGGCACCCAGCGTGAGCCCTCCGATGGCGTCGGCATGCCAGCCCTGGCCCCGCATTTCATCGAGGAAGACTTGGCCGACCAGTTGCGCTCCACGGGCATCGAGCGTGGTGGTGCGGCAGTCGATGTAATAGTCGCTGGTGCTGCCCGACGACAGCTTGAATTCGCCCAGGCGAAACGACTTTCGGGCCAGCTTCTCCAGGAGTTCTTGTCGCGCGGTGGGCATGAAGTTCTACGATAGCAGAAGAGCAGTTCTCAGTTCTCAGTTCTCAGTTCTCAGAAAAGGCACCCGTGCCTGAGAACTGAGAACTATTGGTTGAGTTTCTCCAGATGCTTAAAGCCGTCGGTGGCGATGAACATCAGAACTGAGATCGTGCCGTTATAGGCCATGTGGATCAACAGACCGGCGGCGACCGAGTTTCGCTTCGCGCGCACGCTGGTCAGGACCACGCCGACGAGGAAAATCACCAGCACCGGGCCCCAGGCGAACAGCAGTTGCGAACCATGCAACAAGGCGAAACCGGCGGCGGTCAGCAGAACGGCGGCGCTCAAGCCTAAGCGGCGTTCCAACACGGGATAGAGAAATCCGCGGAAGAAGAGTTCTTCCAGCAGCGGCGCCAGTGTGATGCTGAACGCCGCGAGCGCCCAGGCTTCGCCGGGCGTCCGGAAAAAGGTGTCGATCGGCAGGTTTTTCGGGATAGGCAGCAGGTGCGCCAGACCTTGCAAGGCCAGCGAAAGCACGAATCCGGCGAACAGGTAGGGAACGACGTTGGAGGGCCAATTCCAATGAATGGCAGCGAGGAAATCCGGACGGCGACGCTCGCGGGTGACCAGCAAGAACATATAGGTGAGCACGAGAAGGTAGCCGCCGGCCTGCCCGGCCACGACCACCAGCGGCATGCGGGCGATCTCAAGAATCCCAAAGACGGGATAAATCCATCGTTTTGCGACCAGGAGCGCAGCCAGGATGCCGACCGCGAGACAGAGGAGCGTCAGAAAGATAAGGCGCAGAACGTCCCACCCATCCCAAGCCGGGTCGCGCGGCCCAGTGGCGCCCGGCGGGACGGGCGGCTCAGCCGCTGAAACCGCCGCCGGATCCGGCTGAGTTTGAGGAGCCGCTACCGGATTTTCGGAAAAAGAATTCAATTTGCTTCCTGCAGGCTGCTGGGCGCGATCACGCCCTGCTTCGCCCCATTCAAGTACGGGGCCAGCGCCTGACCAGTGTAAGACTTCTTGACGCGCGCCACCTGTTCGGGAGTGCCCTGGGCCACGATGCGGCCGCCTTCCTCGCCGCCTTCCGGACCGAGATCGAGAATCCAGTCGGCATTACGAATCACGTCGAGGTTGTGTTCAATGATGATCACCGTATTCCCCAGATCGGTGAGCCGGTGCAGAACGTCGAGCAACTTCCGCACGTCGTCGAAATGCAGGCCGGTGGTCGGCTCATCGAGCAGGTAAAGAGTTTTTCCGGTCTGACGTTTGCTCAGTTCACGCCCCAGCTTGATGCGCTGCGCTTCGCCGCCGGAAAGCGTGACCGCGGATTGACCGAGATGAATGTATCCCAGGCCGACATCGACCAGCGTCTGCAGCTTCTGTTTGACCTGCGGGATGTTTTCCAGGATCTGGAGCGCGTCGGAGACCGGTGTCTCCAGCAGGTCGGCGATCGAGCAACCGTTGTAGCGCACGGTGAGCGTCTCGTGATTGTAGCGCCGGCCGCCGCAAACCTCGCACTGGACGTAGACGTCGGGCAGGAAGTTCATCTCGATACGGCGCTGGCCTTCGCCCTGACAAGCCTCACAGCGGCCACCGGGCACGTTGAAGGAGAAGCGTCCGGGCTTGTAGCCGCGCTCGCGGGACTCGGGCAGCATGGCGTAGAGATCGCGAATCTGGGCAAAGATTCCGGTATAGGTCGCGGGATTGGAGCGCGGCGTGCGCCCGATCGGCGACTGGTCGATGCGGATGACTTTGTCGATCAACTCCGTTCCGCTGATTGCCTTATGAGTGCCGGGTTGCTCGCGCGAGCGGTAGAGTTGCTTGGCCAGAGCGCGGTAGAGGATGTCGTTCACCAGGGTGGACTTCCCGGAACCGGAGACACCGGTCACCACGATCATTACACCGAGAGGGAATACGATGTCGAGATTCTTGAGGTTGTTCTCACGTGCGCCCAGGACTGTAATCGCCTTGCCATTCGGGATGCGGCGCTCCGACAACATGGCGATCCGCTGGCGTCCTGCGATATAGGCGCCGGTGAGCGAGGCCGGACACTCCATGATTTGGGCAGGGGTGCCGCTGGCGACGAGCGCTCCTCCGTGGCGGCCGGCGCCGGGACCGAGATCGATGACGTAGTCGGCGCGGCGGATGGTTTCTTCGTCATGCTCGACCACGAGCACGGTGTTGCCCAGATCGCGCAGGTTTTCCAGGGCAGTGAGCAGACGCCCGTTGTCGCGATGATGCAGTCCGATCGAGGGCTCGTCGAGGACATAGAGCACGCCCCGCAGCCTGGAGCCGATCTGAGTCGCCAAGCGGATGCGTTGCCCCTCTCCGCCGGAAAGCGTGGCCGCCGAGCGGTCAAGCGAGATGTAGCCAAGTCCGACGGCATTCAGGAATTGCAGGCGCTCTGTAATCTCGTGCACGATGCGGCCGGCAATGGTCTGCTCCCGGCCGGTGAGCTTGATCTTCTGCGCGGTCTCCAGGGAGCGCGACACCGGAAGAGCGGTGAAATCGGCGACGGAGATGCCGTTGACTTTCACCGCCAAGCTTTCTGGGCGCAGGCGCTTGCCGTGACACACGGAGCATTCCGTGGCCGACATGAAATCGAGCAGGTAATCGCGGTAATTGTCGGACGTGGAGGCTTCCAGATTTTGCTTGAGGTGTCCGAGAATTCCGAGAAAGCCGGTTTTGCCGCCCCGCACCGGCTCGCCGTAGAGCAGCAGGCTCTGGAGCTTTTCGGGAAACTTTTCAAAGGGCGTGGCCAGATCGAGACCATACGCCTGGGCGACTAACTGCAAAGCGTGGGACAGATTTTGCGAGGACGAACCCGGGCCGAGGCCGCCATCGAGCAGCGGTTTCGACCAGTCGACAATCACCTTGGCCGGATCGAAGTCATAGCGGCTGCCCAGCCCATGGCATTCCGGGCACGCACCGTAGGCGCTGTTGAAGGAGAAAGAGCGCGGCTCGAGTTGGGGCACGTTGATGCCGCAGTCGGGGCAGGCGAGGCGGGAAGAATAAAGGGTCTCTTCTCCATTCACCACGCTGACCAGCACCAACCCGCCGCCGAGTTTCATCGCCAGTCCAACGGAAAGTTCGAGGCGGTGCTCGATTCCGGGTTTCACCAGCAGGCGGTCAATCACGACCTCGATGGTGTGGTTCTTGCGCTTGTCGAGCCGGAGGTCATCTTCCAGGTTGGCCAGTTCGCCATCCACCCGGGCCCGGCTGAAGCCGTGCTGGACGAGCTTCTCCATTTCCTTCTTGAACTCGCCTTTGCGACCGCGGACGATGGGGGCCATGATCATGACCCGGTCTTCCGGCGTCAGCGCCAGGACGCGTTGCACGATTTGCTCGGCCGACTGGCGGGTGATCGGTTTGCCGCAATTGGGGCAGTGGGGAACGCCGATCGAGGAATAGAGCAGGCGCAGGTAGTCGTAGATTTCGGTGATGGTGCCCACCGTCGAGCGCGGGCTGCGGCTGGTGGTCTTCTGCTCGATGGAAATGGACGGACTGAGGCCGTCGATAGCGTCCACGTCAGGGCGCTCCATCTGGTCGAGAAACTGGCGGGCATAGGCGGAAAGCGTCTCCACGTAGCGGCGCTGGCCCTCGGCGTAGATGGTGTCGAAGGCGAGCGAGGACTTGCCCGACCCGCTCAGCCCGGTGATCACCGTGAAGGTATTGCGGGGGATCTCGACGTCAATATTCTTCAGGTTGTGCTGGCGCGCCCCGCGCACCGAGATCTTTGTAATCGCCATCAGACGCAACTGTAGTGGACTTCCGTAACGTGGACGGGTCCCCAGAAATGTTGGAGAGTGAAGAAGCGCAGTTCGACTCCGTATCTTAGTTGTTAACAGAGGCGGGCGTCAAATGCGGATACAGTAAGTGCTTCGCAGCCGCGAGACGCAGGCTGGCTGCCGGCAAGGGTACGGGGAACGTGAACGCTCTTATCGTCGTCCTTCTACTGTGCGCTACCGCCATCTCCTCGGTGGCGTTGGGTGTGTTTGGCGCGTATTGCGCCGTCACCGGCCTGCTGGCCGTCTGCAATCCATCCCGTCCGACGGCTACCTTTGCCGCTGCGCTGATGTCCCACCAGAGCCATCTGGCCGGCGACTAGGCGTGCACCGAACACCTCGCCCTGAGCTGAATTCCAGCCGGCCCTCTGTCAGCGTGGTTCCTAGTTTGGAGGCGGCGGTTGCCCCTGCTGCTGCTGCTGCTGTTGTTGCTGCAACCTTTGCTGCTGCAACCTTTGCATGAGCTCGTCCGGGGTCTTCGGTCCGGCGTTGGGCTGCGGCGTGTCCCCGTTCTGGTCCTGGCCTTGAGCCTCGTCCTGATCGCTGTCATCGGCGTCCTGCGAATCGTCGGCGCTATCGTCCCCGTTTGCCGCCTGCGGATTCCCCGGCTGCGGAGGTACCGTCTGGGCTACCGGCGGAACGAATCCACCCGGCCGTCCCAAACCAGGCCTGAGTTCGGTGCGCTCCGGTGGTGTGTACACCGGGCTGGGCTGGTAAACATTCGCGACCGCCTGCGCTCCTCCGGCGGCGGGCCGGCTGGTGAGCGCGACACTCGAAAGCACCGCCGGATCAGCGACTGAACCTACCATCACGTAGTTGAAAGAGCTGCCATTCAGCAAGGCCGCGAGGACGTCGCGTGCCGGTGCCGGGCCGAGCCGGGCCACCACGCGTTCGGTGGCGCTGGGCGGAACCTCAATGGAGGCACCGGTCCGCTTGCGGACCTCGCGCAGAATGTCACCCAAGGTGGAGTTCTGGGCCACGATAGTCAGGCGGCCATCCTGATAGTTCACCTGCGGAGGCGCGGCCGGAAGCTGGTCGAGAGGAACCTGGGGCAGCGGACCTCTGGGAGCGGGCGGCAATACGGCGTGCTGGCTCAGGATCTTACGAGTCTTGTGACGACTCGAGGTCTGGGCCGAGACGGAGGGCAGCACCAACAGAAGTCCCAAGGAAATCGATACCAACCACTTGCCTGTACGCGGCATGCAAAACCCCCATCCCCGCACGGGCCGGCCGCGTTGCTGGCCACCCCGCGTCCTGCTTGATTTTAGCACTGGTTATAGAACGGCGGGCCGGGTTTTTCTTGCGTCCCTGCGTTCCCGGTCGGTTTGCAGGTATAACCTACGTAAGCATTTACGTTCTTTCCGGTCGAGCGGCGGCGTAAAATGCGGGGGGAGACTGGCCCGTGCACAATGGTTCGCTCATGACGGCCTGTCATCGCCGGGTTTGGGGCGGGTGGCTGTGGGTCGCGCTGCTTTCGGCAGTGGCGGTGGCCCAGGCCCAGACCTGCCAGAGCGCGGCGGACATGGATGCCTCGGTTCGCACCGCCCTGGAGACGACGGCCAAGCGCTACTTTGATATGGCGGCTCGCGGGGACACCGCCGCTCTGCAACAGAACTCCATTCCGGCCGTCGCGGCCAGCTTTGGCGGGATCGAAGCCGCCGTCAAAGACAACCAATCTGCGTTCGCTGGAGCCCCGGCAACGGTCCGGCCACCGTTTCTGTTGACCGCGGACGGGAACCAACCTCTGGCGCGTGCAGAGTTTCTGTGCGGAGTTTTCGGAAAGTCGGGGCAGACTGCCGATAGCGCCGTTTTTGTTCTTAATGACCTCCCGCCTGGCAAGTACGGGCTGGCCATCGTGGATGTGAGCCGAAGCCAGGATGGACGTGCGCTGACCTTGATCCTGCAACAGATGGGCGCGGACTGGAAGCTGGCGGGTTTCTATGCCCGAGCGGCCCAACTGGGTGGGCATGATGGCGCGTGGTTCGCCCAGCGCGCGCGCGATTTCAAAGCCAAGGGACAGAATCGCAACGCCTGGCTGTACTACCACGAGGCGATTTTCCTCGCTGCTCCGGTGGACTTCATGAGCACGCTGGTTACCGACAAGCTCTACGACGAAATGCAGTCGCTGCGGCCCGGCGATCTGCCGGTGGAAGGGAATACGGTGGACCTGAGCGCGGGCGGGAAGGTCTATAAACTGACCTCGGTTTTTCCCCTGGCGGTGGGCAACGATCTTGACGTGGTGGTGAAGTATCAGGCAGCGGATGTCTCGAACACGGCCGAGACCTTCAAGGAAAATACCGCGGTGATGAAGGCTTTGATAGCGAAGTTCCCGGAATTCCGCGACGCTTTCGCCGGCGTGGTGGCGCGAGCGGTCGAGCCTTCCGGACGCGACTATGGGTCGCTGCTGCCGATGAAGGAGATCAAGTAGCGAGGGGCGAGTTTTTGTTTTCTTCTTGCTGGTTTCCAGTTGCTGGTTTCGAGGAGCTGCTTGTGAATCGCCGTTCGCGGCGGTTGGGGAAATCTGGTCACGACAGCGATGCGCCTGCGTCGCACAGATGGGCGAGGTGCTCAACACCAACGAGAGGCATGGATTGTCCCCTTTTTCAGCGGAGCTTCCCTGACCTAATCTCAAAGGGAGTCAGTTCCTCGTTAGGCTAGCGAGTCCGCGCATCTCGTGTTGTTGCTCATCAGTCAAGTACTTCTTCCCGAACATGAAAATCGTGCCCTTCGCATAAAGCATGAAGACGTGTTCGTTCTCAGCCTTTAGCTGTACATCTGACCATCGCACGCGCCAACTGCACAAATCACCGGTGACTCCGAAACCTTCTTCATTTACGTCCGCCCGATACTTCATACCGGCCAATCCGGTTTCCCGATAAGCACGGCGAAAGTGCCGCCCCGGGAAAAGATTCACAATTCCACAATAGATCCACCACACCCCTGTCCCCGCAAGCAGGATTGGTGCCCAGTTTAGGACCCGCTCGTCCCACGCAACAAAAATGAAGAACAGACCGAGAAGAATCCACCAGACTGCCTGTTTGGTACTCTTGCGACCAGCGGTCAATCTGTAAAAGAGAACCTGCGACGGAACGTACTCATCAGCCGAGATTTCGTATTCAAATTGCATATTTGAACGATACCCATGCAAGGTTTTGGGCCTGGGAAAGCTAGAACGGAATCGTCCCACCAGTCTGACCGATGCGCAAGGTTACCAGTGCAGAAATCACGGTGCAAGGACTTCGGAACTGAGGATCACTCACTCGCTACCCGGCACTGTCTCTTCCAGCCGGCATTCCTCGGGAGACTTGTCCGGTCGCAACCCCATGAACACCGGCGCCCGCAGTTTCATGCCGCCTTCGGCGGTTTCGTGGGTCCACTCGGAAAACTTGATCTCGGCAACGAGTTCGGGGCGCACGAAGTGGACTTTGCGCAGCGCTGCAACTTCACCGAAAAACGGGTTCTTCTTTGTCTCGAGCGGGCGCAAGCGATCGAAGATCTCTTGCAGGCTCCTCTCGTCGAAGCCGGTCCCCACCTGGCCGACGTGAATGAGGCGGCCCTGCTTGTCATACAGACCGAGGACGAGCGCACCGAAATGCTCGCGGCTGCCTTCGGGGTCGGTGTAGCCTCCGATGACGCATTCCTGGCTCGCGGTGATTTTGATTTTCAGCCACTCACTGGAGCGCTTCTCTTCGTACATACTGCTGCGCTTCTTGGCGACGATGCCTTCCAGGCCGCGCTGCCGGGCGGCTTCAAAAAGGGCGATCCCTTTCTCGGGATAGTGATCGGAAAAATGAACGACGCTGCTGTTTTCAATCAGGCCGTATAGCACCTGCTTGCGCTGGTCGAGGGACACGCGGCGGAGGTCGAAGCCGTCGAGGTAAATCAGATCGAATGCGTAGTAGACGACCGGCACGCCCTCTCCACCCCGGCCCGCCAAAAGCGGGCGCGCCGGGAGCCCCGGGTCGCGTCCGGGAAGACGGCGCTTTCCAGGACGGAATCCGGTACGCTGCTGCATGAGGCTGAAAGAGGGGCGTCCCTGTTCGTCGAGAGCGACGATCTCTCCGTCGAGGACGGCGCGCTTGGCCTTCACAAATCGAGGCAGGTCGCGGAGTTCGGGAAACTGCGCGCTGAGGTCGTTCTGGTTGCGCGAGACCAGCCGCACGCGGCCGTCGCTGATGAAAGCTATCGCGCGGTAGCCGTCCCATTTGATTTCAAACAGCCAGTTGGGATCGTCGAAAGGCTTGGTAGCGGCGGTAGCGAGCATGGGGTGGATCGCGGTGGGCATGGCTTTTTCGATTGCGCCAGCTAAACCCTTCACCAGAGAGGACACAGAGGGCACAGAGGAATGCTGAGCTAGTTTCGATTCTTCCCGGCCGGAACTGCTGGTATTTCCCTTGACAGCTCGCGCAGACGTCTTCTTACCTTTGTCTTTCTCTGTGTTCTCCGTGACCTCTGCGGTGAACGACTTTTGCTTGTCTTTCTCCGCGTGCTTCGCGTCTTCTGCGGTTAATGACTTTTTCTTGCGATCAGCGCGGGCAACGGCGTCGGCCAGCCACGCCGCTTTCAGCTTGCCGCGGGTCGCGGGACGGCTGCTGGTCCACTCCGCCGAGCCCTCGTCTCCCGCAATCTGGGCCATCGTTCGGCCGGTGGGGACCGAAGTGTCGTACTGGCTGGCATCGAAGCCGGCGACGACCTGATCGTCTTTCTTCTTGATCAGTAGCCACTCGTTTCCTTTGCTGCCCGGCCGCCGCCCCTTGATGTGCACTAGGGCAAAGTCGCCGTTCAGCCGTTTCCCTTTCAGCCGGAACTTGAGATCGCCTTTCGCCAGCATGGCCGCCGCTTCTTTTTCTGTGCCGGGGAGATACTCACCCTTGACCGGGATCGGAGAGAGCGGCTCCCAACTACCAACGTCCCAGACCATCACCGTGCCCGCGCCGTAGTTGCCCTCGGGGATGGTGCCTTCAAAATCGAAATACGAAACCGGATGATCTTCAACCTGCATGGCCAGTCGCTTGTCGGAAGGATCGAGCGACGGCCCTTTCGGCACCGCCCAGGACTTCAGCACGCCCTCCATCTCGAGGCGGAAGTCATAGTGCAGCCGCGTCGCCCGGTGGCACTGGACGACGAAACGGTGCTTCGACTCCTTCTCGACTTTTGGCGGAGGCTCCGGGGTATCCTCAAATCGCCGCTTCCGTTTGTATTCGTCGAGCGACATGGGAGGTATTGTAGTTCGGAGTTCGGAGTTTGGAGATCGTCAAGAACTTCGCGCGCCAGCCGCCCAGGTACGAACCCCGAACTACGATCTACGCTCCCTGCTGTACACTTCCTGTCCAGATGGGCCGCGAATTTCCCGACAACCCGCTGGTGGGCGTAGGCGCCGTCATCGTTCAGGAGAACCGCGTCCTGCTCATCCGGCGCGGGCAACCGCCGCTGCTTGGCGAGTGGTCGGTGCCCGGCGGTGTGCTCGAATGCGGCGAGACACTGCGCGAGGCCGTGATCCGCGAGGCGCGCGAAGAAACGGGGCTTACGGTCGAGACCGGCGAGATGCTGGGCGTGTATGAGCGCATCATCCGCAGTGAAGATGGGCGCGTGCGCTATCACTACGTGCTGATTGATTTCCTCTGCCGCTCGGCTGGAGGCGATCTGAAGGCCGCGAGCGACGCCGCCGACGTCCGCTGGTTCGCGCCAGAAGAACTTGGCGCGCTGAAACTGCGTCCCGACACCAATGAGGTCATCGCAAAAGGTCTGAAGCGCACAATGGAGACCGCTACCCCACCAAGCTTGTCATCCTGAGGCGGCCGTACTTTGGCCGCCGAAGGACCTGCTTTCCTCCAGAGTCCGGGAAAGCAGGTCCTTCGCTTCGCTCAGGATGACAATCGATTGCCGGAATGACAATCCACAGAACTGGCCACAAGATTGAGGCGCGACCAGCATGATCGCTCGCTTACTCTGCCATCTTGGCGACGTGCACTGCGAAGCCCGTCTTCGGCAACAGCGACGTCAACTCGAACACCTTGAAGCCGTCGCCGGTGATCTCGGTCTGGCGGTAAACGCCGGGCTCGGTGTCGGAGGTCTCGTGGCGGCCCTGGAGATTGTCCAGGAACTTCTGTGCCTCCTTGGCGCTCGCTTCTCCGCCCTTGGCGCGCGTCACGACCGCTTCGGTCGCGTAGGAGCGGACCAGCTTCGGCCAATACTTCTGGAGCAGCTGTGTGCTAGCGAAAAGATCGGCCCACACGACTTCGCCGTTCACCGCGACCACAACACCCACCGCGTTCTTTTCGCGCAGCTGGCGGATGACGCTCTCGTAGTTGCGTTGCACCGGCTCGGCGACGGAATCAACTTTCTTCTGAACTTCCCTGTTGTCCATGACGCGCGCATAGGACGTGGTGGAATTTACCTCGGAAGCAGCTCCGGTCACCTCGACGGCCTCCGCCATGGCTTGCTGCGAACTGCGGACCTTATCCCAGACCTGCTGCTGACTCTTGGCCGCCATCGCACCGCCGCGTACGCCGGGCGACGCGAATCCCGCCCCGATACCGCCGCCGCTGAATCCGTATTTGCCACCCGCCGCCACCCAGCGCCCGGGTTCAACGCAGAACACGCTCAGGTCCACCGGATCGCTCTCGGCGGGCACGATGCGGTCTTTGCCAATGACGCGGTCCTGCTTGCCCCCGGTGACAATTTCGCCGGCGAGCAGCAGCAGCGGCCGCTTGGAATTGTTGACCAGCACGAGCCGGTTCACTTCGGCCTCGCGCACGGGATGATAGATGCCAGGATCTTTCGGATGGCGCCGCCGGATCAGGCCCTGCGCCTGCCCCGCTTCAGTCACCACCACATCTCCTGTGCGCAGACCTTCGTCGAGCGTGAGAAATTCTCCCGTGTCATACGACTTGCTGGCGACCACGGGAAAGACCGTCAGATTGCCGCTGCGAATGGGACTAAGAAGCGTGTACCCTGACTCCGGGACCACTCCGCCTGCTTCGAGCAGGCACGGAACAGAAATGGCCGCGCAAACCAGCAAAGCAATTCCGCCAACCACGACGAGTAGACGCATAACGGGCCTCCAGGCAGTTAGACACCGCTCGCCCTCCAAGTGTCGCCCGCGGACCTCCCCAGAACGGCAATGCGGGGCCGTTCTGGGGTGCGTCCCCCTTCCAGGTTGCGAGTTCGTCCAGGAGAGTTCGACTGCCTCGCTGAGGAAAGAACGTGCGAATTCCCATTCCTTGCGTCTAAATAATTGCTAGCATCCTGAAAGGGACATGCCAGGGTCCGCCCAATCCGGCCAGGGAGAAGCCGTCGCGCAGGATCTCTACGCACGCAGCGGGGCGGCGGCTTATGGCATGGATGGGGAACAGTTCGCCGCGATCCTGAGCCGAATTCAGCGCAAGTATCTCCCCCATGCCTCGGCAGCGCAGGCGGCCGATTTCTGCGCCAGCCTGCGCCTCGAGGAGCTCGCCTTGGCGCAAGCTTGCGCGGCCGGAAACGAACGCGCTTGGCAAGACTTCATTAGCCGGTACCGGTCGAGGCTGCATGGTATGGCCCTGCACATTACGCGGGACGGCGCGCATGCCGCGGAACTGGCGGATTCGCTGTTTGCGGATCTGTACGGCGTCAACGCCCGGGATGGAGTCCGCAACTCGAAACTGGCCTCCTACACCGGACGGGGTTCGCTCGAAGGCTGGTTGCGCACGGTGCTGGCGCAGGAATTCATCAATCGTTATCGCAAGCAGAAACGGGTGGTCAGCCTGGAAGAACAGGAGGAAGAAGGGGAGCAATTCGCGGCGGCCGAACCCGCAGTCCCTTGCACCTCGGACCCCCGGCTCGAAGCGGCTACCGATCAGGCGCTGGCGGAACTCGTGGCCGAGGACCGCTTTGTGCTGGCGGCCTATTATCTGGATGGCCGCACCCTGGCGGAGATCGCCCGCGTGCTGGGGCTGCATGAATCCAGCATCAGCCGCCGGCTGGATCGGGTCTCAGACGGACTGCGGAAACGAATCCTGGCTTGCCTGCGGGAGCGGGGCATGAGCCATGCCCAGGCCGCCGAAGCCCTGGAAACCGACGTGCGGGATGTCCAATTGGACCTCCGGGCGCGCTTGCTGCAAGATTCCCGTACCCGAACGTTCCCCGGTGGAAAGGTCTCCGCGAAAGATGCGGGGGGCGACGGAAGTCATGTCTGACGTGCCCAAAATCGTGCACGAACGCCTACGGGCGGCTTCGCCGGAGAAAGCATCGCCGGAGGGAGAGGTCCCGGGGGCACATCCCGATCCGGACGTGCTCACGGCTTTTGCCGAGCAGGCGCTTACGCCAGCAGAACGGGAAGGCGTCCTTGAGCACCTGGCGCTGTGCGGAGATTGCCGGGAAGTGGTCGCACTGGCGCTTCCCGCTGCCGAGAGCGTGCCGGTCCCGGACATTGCGGCCCAGGCAGACGATGCTCGCGCGGTCACCGTAAAACCGCAGCGGAATTGGTTTGCCTGGCCTGGGTTTGGCTGGCACGGGTTTGCCGGACATGGACTGCGCTGGGCGGCGCTGGCGGCGGGCGTCGTCGTCGCCGGTGCAATTATCCTGACTCGGTCCGGGAAGCCAAATCAGCCCCTCGAGGCCAGACATCAGGTGACGACCGCCATCTCGGAGCCAGCAGCCGCCACTGCGGCCAAGCCAGCCGCCCCGGCGCAGGCGAATTCTGAGATCGCCTCGACTGCGGAACTCAAGCCACGGCAGCAAACCGTGGGGGCCCAGCTGAACCGCCAACTGAACCGGAGATCGCTGGACAAGGAATCCAAGATCGTAGCGGATTTGAAGACGGCTCCGGCAGAAGCGGCCGTCGCTGAGCGACCCTCGCGGCCACCTGCGATGAAGAAGGATCTAGTCGCGAACGCCGCTCCGTCAAGTTTCGGCGCCACGCCACCACCAGTGCCTTCGGCTTCTGAAACCGTGGAGGTCACCGGCGCGGCTGCCGCAGTGAACACAGAAGATGCTTTGGTTGCCCGCAACGAAGCAACGCCCGCGATCAGCAAGGCGAAACCCGCCGTGCCGGCGACGGACGAAGCCGCGGCACCGCCAAAGTCTGCCGGGCTGGAGATGAAGGCAGTCTCGGGTGGGAATGCTGGGAATCTGCGGTCGCGCGCCGAGGCCGTCAATCTGCCGCAAGCAGCGACGGTCGCGGCACAATGGACGCTTTCTTCGGGCGCGCTGCAACGCTCACTGGATCACGGCGCCACCTGGCAGACCAGCCTGCGCGCGGACCGTCCCTTGCTCTGTTTCGCCGCTCGCGGCAGCGAGATTTGGGCCGGAGGCAAGGCGGGCGCGCTCGTCCACTCTGCCGACGGCGGCACGACCTGGACCCAGGTCAATCCCGCGGCCGATGGCCGGGCGCTTAGCGCCGATGTCACGCACATCGAAGCGCGAAGCGCGACGGAAATTGTTCTTTCCACCAACAGCGGCGAGTCATGGACCACGCTCGACGGCGGGAAGAGCTGGGTCAAGAAGTGACGCGAATGCCCAGGTAACCGGACCGCCGCTAATTTCTCTTTCAGGACCTTTCGCTTTACCTCTCATGCAATTAGCGGGATCCCACTCGGCCGGCGCCAGGGTTCCTGGCGGTTACTTCCGTGTCCTCCCCGTCGGTACCCATTTGCGAGGTGACATTACGGAAGTGACATTTACACTCCGTCCAAACGGACATAGGATGCGCATGTGGTTTGGCAGTTCTGGGGGAGGGCTGCCAACGGCGCTCTGAGCGTTCGCGCTCGGGGCGCTTTTTTTTGCCTTGCGCCAGCGAGCGCGCGCAGACAATGCGAACGCGGAGCGACCAGCCTCAGTTTTCTTGATCAATCGGATCTCCCAGGAAATATGGTAGGCGCTTGGAGACTCGAACCCCAGCCCGCCGCCGCACAATGGCGGACAAATCTTGGCTCGGCTCCGTGGCTGGCAGCGCGGTCGCCCATCCACGCGGACGCGGGAACTCACGTCCACAGGTGACGTGGGTCACGGTGAATCGAACGCGTGGGGCACAACATTATCAAGGAATTCGACTGCAGCAGCTAAACCGCCAGCGGCGTAATTCCATGCCTGGCAACGGGTTGCCCCATGCAACTTATCTGCATATCGCGGGGAAGTTACACCTGTGGCAAGGCTTTCGCCGAGAGCCTGGCGCGAAAACTGGGGTGCGCCTGCATCGGCCGGGAAGAGCTGCTGGAGAGGGCGACCATCGCCGGCATTGCCGCGGGAAAGCTGGAGATGGCGTGCGTCAATCCGCGTGGGCTGAACGAGCGGATGATGTTGGAACGGGAGCACTACCAGGCTTTCGTCACCAGTGTGCTGGCCGAGATGGCGCTCTCTGGCCCGCTCGTGTATCACGGACTGACGGGGCATCTGTTGTTCAAGGGCGTTCCCCACGTCTTGCGCCTCCGGGTTGTCGCCGACATGGAGACCCGCATTAAGTCGGTGACGGACCGGCTGGGCCTGGAGCGCGCCAAGGCCAAGAGATACATCGACGAAGTGGAAGAGGACCGCCGCAAGTGGGTGCGGACGTTCTACAACATCGATTGGGAGCAATCGCACGCCTACGACTTCCTGATCAACGTGGAGCACGCCAACGTGGACAATGTGGCGTCGGCGTTCTGCGCGGTAGCTCAGCTACCTGAGTTTCGTGAGACGCCGGCGGCGCGCGCCGCCATGGAGAACCTGCTTCTGGCCAGCCGCTGCCGTGTGGCCCTCGCCGAAGACGACCGCACTTACTACGCCAGTTTCCAGGTGCAGGCGGACCGCGGGAACGTATCGGTTTCCTATCTGCCCCGCCACCTGAAGGTGGCCGAATCCATCGCCGCCGTGGTGGAAAAGGTCCCCGGCGTCCGTCAGATTGTCGCCACCATGGCGGCAAGCCGGATCCTGTGGATTCAGGAGCACTTTAACGCCACGGGCGAGACTTTCCAACACGTCGTCGAGGTGGCCAAGAAATGGGGCGCGGCGGTGGAACTGCTGCGGCTGAAGCCGGCGGAGACGTCATTCATCGTCGAGCAAGCGACGGCCGGCCAAGACGTGACCGCTCCGGCCGCGACGCGTGGAACTGGGGGCATCGAGGACGACGTGCCAGCGGATGCGCAGTCGAGCCGGCTGCGTGAGGGAGGCGTAGAGGAAACCTTCAACGAATTGGTCAAGCTGGGCAAGGCCGGTGGCCGGATGGTTGTCGAAGGCACGGTAAACAACCTGCTGACCACGATCGACCGCTCGATCTCCTACAGCCTGGTGGTGATTGGAGAAGTCTTTCTCGACAAGGGAAAGGCGGCGCGCACCCGGCTGAGTCGCGAACTGGCGAGCACGTTGCAGGAGAAGTTGCGGGTATCGGTGGTCCAAGCCGAAGAGATGGAAGAGCGCTATCTGTTCGGGGCCAGGCAACTGGCCACGATGCTGCTGTGCGCGGCAGTGACCGTGTTGATTTACGTGGCGGTCTTTACCAACCAGCGAGTGGTGCTGGACTTTCTCACCCGGCCGGAGATGGCATGGCGGCTGACGGCGGCCGCCAGCGTGGTGCTGTTTATTCCTGTGGTGGCGTACTTTTCCGGCAAGGCCGTGCACTACATGCTGAAGCTGATCAAGATGGAGTAGCGGCGCAGCGGCGCTCGGAGGACATTGGAGGCACAGAGGCCTGAAGGCAGCTATGGACTTATTTCCCTATGCGCTGACCACATCGACGATGCTGCAAGTGGTGTTGCTGGGGCTCATCGGCGGCACGCTGAGCGGGTTCATCGGCAGCGGCGGAGCCTTCTTCATGACCCCGGGCATGATGAACCTCGGGGTGCCGGGAGTGATCGCGGTCGGTTCCAACATCACTCACAAGTTCGGCAAGGCGCTGGTCGGTTCCCGCCGACACAGCGAAATGGGCAACGTCGACAAGAAAATGGCGGTGTTTATGCTCTTCACCGCGGCTGTGGGCGTCCGTTTTGCCGTGTGGCTCAACTCGGAAATGATCGTCGGGCACACGGCCGGCAGCGCCGCCCGCAAGGAAGCCGCGACCAACCTCTACATCAGCGTGGTCTTTATTTCCATCCTGGCAGTCGTCGCCCTTTCCATGTTGCGCGATATCATCGGCTCGTCGAAGAGCGACGTGGCCGGGCCGTCGCGGCGCATCTCCGACTATCTCAACCGCCTGAAGCTATTTCCCATGATCCATTTCCCGGTGGCCGACGTAAAGGTGTCGCTGTGGATCGTGCTTGCCGTCGGACTGCTCACCGGCTACCTGGCCGGAACGATTGGCGTCGGCGGATTCATTGGCGTACCGGCCATGATTTACGTGTTCGGCATGCCAGCGGCGGTGTCGGCGGGTACGGAACTGTATCTCGCCGTATTCATGGGAGGCTGGGGAGCGCTCAACTATGTCTTTGAAGGCAAGGTCGACATCCGCCTGACCATGCTGCTCTACCTGGGGTCGCTGATCGGAGTGCACATCGGCGCCTACGGCACCAAGGTGGTGAAAGAGGTGATGATCCGGCTGGTGACCAGCATGATCATCCTGTTCTGCGTGATTTCCCGGGGAATCGCCGTCCCCACCTATCTCCGGCAGCTCGGCTGGGTCAAGTTGAACCCGGCTTGGGACACGTATTTCAACGGAGCCAGCAAAGCGCTGCTCTTCGTCAGCGGTATCATCGGAGCGGGAGTGATTCTGGTCCAGGTGGTGCGCGCCTACGTGCGACGACGGCGGATGTACGCCACCATCGTGGTGGAACCGGAGTTGAAGGAGGCTAAAACGCCGGCATGAATGCTCCCCAAAACCGCAGCCATTCGTGCCGCCAAGGGTGACCGATCATGAGCGAGAGACTGCGCATTCTTCTGGTCGATGACGAAGAGATCGTGAACAAGCGGCTCCGGCCCGCTCTGGAGCGAGACGGCTACGAGGTGGAGTCGCAGATGCAGGGGAAGAACGCGCTGGCTAGTATCGCCGCCAAGGAGTTCGACGTCGTCGTTACCGACATGCGCATCGACGAGGTGAACGGGTTGCACGTGCTGGAAGCGGCGCGCAAGAAGTCGGCCAGAACCCAGGTCGTGCTGATCACCGGCTACGCCACCATGGAACTGGCGCGCGAGGCGCTGTCGAAAGGCGCGTTCGAGGTCATCGCCAAGCCCTTCAAACCACAAGAACTGCGCGACGCCATCACCCGGGCGACCGCCGCAGCCAAGCCCGCCGGCGTTCACATCTAGCTCCGAACCGGTCGGACTTACTGCGCTCCGCGCTTCTCGAGCTCTTCCTTCATCCCGTTGAAGTCCACAGGAAAGCTGGTAACAGGCAGGTGCACCGAGAAAGTGGCACCCTGCCCGATCTCTGTTTCCACCGTCAGTTCACCGCCGTGCCGGCTCAAGATCCCCTTACAGATCGATAACCCCAGGCCCACTCCTTTACCCTTGGGTTTGGTGGTAAAGAAAGGGTCGAAGATCAAGGGCAGGATGTGACTGGGAATCCCCGGTCCGTGGTCTTTGACTCGAATCTCGACGTAGTTCTCGTCCTGGGCGCGTACGACGGAGACCTCGATTATGCCGCCTTTGGGAGAAGCGTCCACGGCATTGAGTACGAGATTCAGCACCACCTGCGAGAGTTGCTGAGAATCGCCGTGCACCAAGGGCAGGAAGGGCGCTACCTCCAGCATGACGCGCACGCCTTTCAGGTGAAGCTGGTTCTGCGACAGGGCCAGCGTCTTCTTGACCACCTCGGCGAGATCGAGGGGCTCGACCTTGCTCTCGCTCTGGCGCGTGAAGTCGAGCAAGCCGCCCACGATCTTCTTGGTGCGCTCGGCCTCGTGAATGATGTCGTTGATCATCTCGTGCCGCTCCGCGTCGGGGAGACTGGCATAGTCCTCTAGCAGCAGGTGGCTGGTGAGGGTGATGTTGTTGATGGGATTGTTGAGTTCGTGAGCGACGCCGGCGGTGAGGGTGCCGACCGCGCGCAGTTTGTGCGATTCCACCAGGACGCTCTCGCGGTGGCCCAGTTCTTCGACCATGTGGTTGATGGCAATGGCCAGGGCGGAGAACTCGTCGCGATAGCGGCGGCGCGGCAAAATGGGACTATAGTCGCCGCGGGCGATGCGCTCCAAGTACTCCATGTACCGGCCGATCGGGCCCACGATACGGCGAATCAGCATGTAGCTCATCGCCACCATGTAGAGCAGGAGAAAGATCAGCAGGTAAAGCTGGACATGGCGGGAGAACGAGATCATTTTCTCCAGTTCTCCCCGTTCCCTCTCCACCAGGTCGGTGGCGAAGGTGACGATGTCGCGGCCGCTCTTGCGAACGTCAATCTCGGCGTTCCGGATCTGCTCCAGCCCGGCGGGATCCCCACGCTTGATCGAAGTCAGGCTGGTTAGACGGTCTTCGTAGCCTTCGAGGCTGGTGCTGATCTGGTTGTAGTTGGCCTGGCCGACGATACCACCCAAGCGGTCTGCATTCTCCCGCAAGATTCGCTTGGCCGAGTGCGCTTGCTCGAGCGCATCGTCCAGGTTGGTGCCGTGCAGGAAAAAATTCTTTTCAAAGCGCCGGGCCTGGTCAATTTCGAACAGGAACTTGCTGGTTACCTCGTACAGATGGATCTCCCGCTCGACCCGCGAAGTCGTGGCCGAGGTCAGAAGGCCGATGGCAAGGACAATGGCGAAAAGGAAGAAGACGCTGAAATAAACCTGCAGGCGGATACTGAAGACGGGCCGTTCCTTGAGCGCTCTCTCGGCGGTGACGGCGGGCTTGATGCGGCCCAATCCCGTGGTATCGGCAACGCGGGACGCCTCGACCGCACCGTTCAGAACTTCGGGCTTACTCATGGGAAACCCCCGCGCGGGCCGCCCCCGCTCCTTGATCCAAAGGAATGCCCAACTCCGCGGCCGCGCGCGCTACCACCGAGCGCATTTCGTCGGGCTTGAAGGGCTTGGCAATGAAATCGAAAGCGCCCTTCTCCATTGCACTGCGGGCCATCGACATCATGGCGTAGCCGGTAATCATGATGACCTTGGCCCGGGGAAATCGCTGCAGAACCCGATCCATTACCTGCAGACCGTCGATCTCGCCCATGACGATGTCGGAGATGACCACATCGAATTCTTTTTCGTCGAGGCGGCGAAATGCGGCGGCGGGATCGTCGTAAGCTTCGACCTCACAGCCCATCTTGCTGAGCGCCAGTTTCAGACGCTTGCCCACGATTGGCTCATCGTCCAGCACCAGCACCTGGAGTTTTGGCATCGGGTGTTCTCCTTGACGCTCCCCAGTCTGCGTCGCGGCGGACGAATATGCAACCCAGCCTCGGCAGTTCTGTGCCAGGCTTTCATCGCGGCGACCGGGTTCCATTAGAGCATTCTCCAGCGTGAGGGCGGCGCTCCCTGGCTGAGTTGGCACACGCTGAGGCAAACAGACGCCACACTGCGACGGGCGGCGGGCGGTTCGATCAAAGATGCTCAGTCGCAGTTGGGAGACACGAAACTCTTCACCACCCTCGAAATCGACGCTTTCAACGCCGCAGCAGGTTTCGTATGCCACACTTGGCGGCAATTTTGCGAAGGATCTTCGCGCCCTCAGCTGTGCCGGCATCTACGGATCTCTCCGCTTGTTCGTCCGCGAGTTGGGATTCGGACAAGGCAGTTATGGCCAGGATTTGCCCGGCGTGATCAAACTTCACGTCCACCGCCAGTCCGGGCTTGGGAGGTGTTTCAGACTTCCAGACGCCTTCGACGCAAAACCAGTACTGCCGACCCTCGATCATCAGCAGACCAGGGCCCGCGCTAGGATCACGCAAGATATTGCCTCGCTTCTTCATGCCTTTTCCGGCCCATCGGGAAAAACGAACGCAGTTGTACGAGTGCTCTAAAGGTGTGCTAAGCTCGTGCGCATTGGAAGCCATGCTTGCGCCACACCCTCCTCCTGCTGGCTTCCGGAGCCTTCATTTCGCATTGCGCGAAGGGTGAGGAAAAACCGTCATGCCGCTTCGGAATTCTCTGTGCGCGCCTGCGTTCGGGCGGGCCGAGATGGATCAGACGGCACAAGAGAGACAAGCTCTCGACCAGCTCTTCAGCCTGGCTTACGAGGAGTTGCGTCGGCTGGCTTCGAGCGTCAAGCGCGGAGATCCAAGCATCACGCTGAGTCCCACGGCCTTGGTCAACGAGGCGTGGCTGAAACTGGCGAAGCAGCCCGGTATCGCAGCCACCTCTCGTCTGCACTTCAAGCGCATTGCGGCCCGCGCTATGCGCCAACTGCTGATCGAGGCGGCGCGGCGGCGCAACGCGCATAAACGAGGCGGTGACGGGGTAGCCATCTTCGTTTCTTTCGACGATTCTGTGGACGGTGCGGCGGTTGGCGGGGAAGATCTGTTGACCCTGGATACGGCCCTAACCGAACTTGCTCGTTTGTCACCGCGCCAGGCCTTGATTGTGGAGAGCCGGTTCTTCGGAGGACTTGAAGTCAGCGAGATTTCAAGTCTGATTGGCGTTTCGGAGGCCACGATCTTGCGCGACTGGCGCGCGGCCAAGGCCTGGCTGGGGCATGCGCTTCGCCGGGACGGGTGACCTTGCAATCCGCGACAACGGGTCGAAATTGAACTATGGATAGTGAGCGCTGGCAGCGAATCCAGAGGTTGTTTCATGATGCCGCAGACGTGCCTCAGGACAAGCAGAAAGCGTTCCTGGAGGCGGCATGCGGCGACGACGAGGAACTCGCCCTCGAGGTTCTGGCCATGTTGGATCAGGACGCGAGAGGCCACTCGCTGCTCGATCGCAATCTAGCCGACATCGCGCAGGAGACGCTTGCGAAATCCCGTTCCACTTCCCTGATTCTTAAAGAGATCGGCCCATACCGAATCCTGCAATTGCTGGGTGAGGGCGGAATGGGAGTCGTTTACCTTGCGGAACGCAAAGACCTTGGCACTCAAGTCGCGGTCAAGGTCCTGCGTGACGCCTGGCTTTCCCCGGCACGCCGCGAACGCTTTGCCAGCGAACAACGGACCCTGGCGCAATTGAATCATCCATCGATCGCGCGGCTCTATGACGCAGACACGCTGGATGACGGAACTCCCTGGTTCGTAATGGAGTACGTTGACGGCATTCCGCTCACTCAGTATTGCCGAAGGCATCGCTGTTCGGTTGAGCAGCGGCTTCAGCTGTTCCGGTCGGTCTGTGAGGCGGTCCAGCACGCGCACGGGCACGCCGTCATCCACCGCGACCTTAAGCCGTCCAACATCCTTGTCAAGAGCGATGGCTCGGTCCGCCTGCTCGATTTTGGTATTGCCAAACAACTGGAGAGCCTGGACCTGCCAGTGGACCAGACGATGACCGGGCTGAGACTGATGACGCCGGCCTATGCGTCACCCGAGCAGATTCGCGGCGATCGAGTCGGAATCAGTACCGACGTTTATTCTCTGGGAGTCATTCTCTATGAGCTGTTGGCCGGCCAGCCTCCTTTCGATTTGTCCGATCTAACTCCGGCGGAAGCCGCCACCATCATCACGGAATATGAGCCGGGCAAGCCATCTGCAGCGGTGAAAAGGGCCACCGACGCCGAAGCGATCTCCTGCGCGTTGTCGGTGAGCAAAACCGCCTGGGCTGATCTGGATGTGCTCTGTCTCAGCGCTATGCATAAGGATCCCGGGCGCCGCTACCGGTCGGTGGAAGCATTGATCCGGGACATCGAGCATTACCTCAAAGGTGAGCCCCTGGAATCGCGCCCAGACACGTTGCGCTACCGGACTGCCAAGTTTGTCCGCCGCAATCGACGCGTGGTAGCAGCAACGGCCATGATTTTCGCCCTGATCGTCGGATTGGTCACCTTCTTCACCTTGCGGCTGGCTAAGGCGCGCGACACGGCGCTCGCGGAGGAGGCCCGCACCGAGCGCATTCAGCAATTCATGACCAACCTCTTCCAGGGCGGAGATGAGGCGGCGGGCCCCTCCGACTCCTTGCGCGTGATTACTATCGTCGACCGGGGCGCGCAGGAAGCCAAGACCCTCGATCGCGACCCCAAAGTGCAAGCCGAGCTTTATCAGAACCTGGGAAGCATCTACCAGAAACTCGGCAAGTTCGAGCAAGCAGACTCGTTGTTGCGTTTGGCTCTCGATCAGCGGAAGTCGCTGTTCGGTGTTGACAGCCCGGAAGTAGCCGAGAGCCTGATCGCGCTAGGGTTGCTGCGCTCCGACCAAGCACACTTGGAGGAGGCCGAACAACTGGTGCGGCAGGGGCTGGAAATGACCAAACGGCACTTACCGCCGAACCATCCGGCACTCGCGAGAGCCACGGTCGCTTTCGGAAAAGTGCTGGCGGAGCGCGGCTCCTACGACAAGGCGATCGATGCACTGAACGAGGCGGTGCGGCTGCAGTCGGCTCCCGGCGTGGCGCCCGCCGACCTGGCCACCAGTCTTTCCAGCTTGGCGGACGCGCACTACTCCGCCGGCCACTACGAGGTTTGCAAGTCCTTGTACGCTCGCGTCCTTGAGATGCACCGTCAGATCTATGGTGCACGCCATCCGCTGATCGCCGATGACCTCGGAAGTCTCGCCGCTGTCCAGCGCGATCTTGGCTATTACAGTGAAGCGGAAAAGTTGGACCGGCAGGCGTTTGATCTCGCTCAGTCCTACTACGGCAATAACCATCCCAAGACGGCTGGCCGCTTGACTGCCCTAGCCGAGTCCCTGACGTATCAGAAGAAGTATGACGAGGCCGTCTCCTCTCTGGAGCAGGCGCGTGCCATTCAGGAACGGGTTTATGGTCCGGAGCATCCGTCCGTGGCTGAAACCCTCAACGAGTTGGGGAACGTGGCTTCCATGCGCGACCACCTGGATGAAGCGGAAGCGCGATTCCAGCGTGCGGCAGACATCTATCGCGCCGTTTATGGCGATCACCACTATTTGGTCGCCATCACCCTGTCCAACGTGGCGGGCATCATCTATGACAAGAAGGACTACCCTCGCGCTGAACAACTTTTTCGCGACGTGGTCCGCCGCTATAAAGAAACGCTCCCGGCGGACAACGTGAACCTTGCCATCGCGCACGTTAAGCTGGGGCGGACGCTGCTCCGCCAGAATCGCTATGAAGACGCAGAATCCGAAACCCTGGCCGGCTATAAGATCTTGTCCAAGCAAAGCAGCCCGTCCACCAGTTTCATTCATGCCGCCCGAAAGGACCTAGCGGCCGAATATGAAGCTTTGAACCAGCCGCAGAAAGCCGCGCGATTTCGCGCTGAACTGGCCGATGCCACGGCAAGTCCCGTCAACGCCACTCGCTAAGCACTGACCTATCCCCGAACCAATTGGCCCGCAAGCCTGACCGCCCCCCGCCACCTTCTTTCGCGATTCAAGAAAATTCTATGACGGTTTTCCGCAGCGGTTTGCGCAATGCGAAGTGAGTACAGACAGGTACTGGGGCGGAGGCGGAGCCGTGGGCTCCCCTCCGGGCTGCTCGACAAAGAAAATTACAAGGGAATGGAGCATTCAAATGAGCAATCGTGTCTCGAAATCTGATCCATTGCGTGTTTTCTTCGCCACTATCGCTTTGGTTGTGATCCTTGGACTGCCGAGCGCGCTCCACGCGCAGACATTCCAAACCGTCCCTGCGATGGCGTTCACCAAAGTGTTTGCCGGGGCCGAGCCGCTGCCCCAGGTTCTGACGATTGCGTATACCGATCAATCGACGGTTCGCTTCAGCGTAGCGACCTCAACGAACGGGGGCGGCAGTTGGCTCTCGGCGTCTCCCTCGGGGAGCGGCTGCTGCAACACGCCCTTGGCTGTGGCCGTCAGCGTAGCCGCTGGCAATCTGGCGGCGGGCACTTATACCGGGCAAGTGGTCATTACCAACTATTCCCATGGCAGTATTTCGATGACGATCCCCGTCACCCTAACCATTGCAGCCGGGGGCGCCACATTCTTCGACGATCTTCCGGGTAAGCTGAGTTTCTCTTTTACAGCCAGTGAGAATCCGGTCTCGCAGACCGTTCAAATCAGAAATGCCGGCACTGGGACGCTGAACTGGACACTGACCACCAGCACCGCCGACGGTGGAAATTGGCTGACCGCTTCCGCTTCGAGCGGCGCTGCTCCGTCAAGCGTCTCAATCGGAATTTCAAAGAGCAAGCTTCCCGGAGGAGGTTCGGTCGCTGGGACATACGTCGGCGAACTACTCCTTCAGGCCTCCGGCGACAGCATCACAATTCCGGTTGCGGTGACCGTAGGTCCCTCCGTGTTCACGCAGATCAATCCGCTCGACTTTACGATGGCGTTTGGCGGTACCAATCCTCTCGCTCAGATCCTAAACGTCGCCATGTCCGACAATTCGACGGTCCGCTATAGCGTATCGGTGGCGACGGCCAAAGGCGGCAACTGGCTGGCAATTTCTCCTGCCGGCAGCGGTTGCTGCAACACTCCGCTGGCAGAGGTTGTGAGCGTAAACACCAGTTCGATTCCAGCAGGCGCGTATACCGGTGAAATCATCATCACCGAATACGCCAACCCGGGCAGGGCTATGGTCGTACCGGTTACATTGACGGTCGCCGGTTCGGGCGCGTTCTTTGCTGATTTGCCCGGCCAGCTCAGCTTCTCGGTCAAAACCAACGGCGCGACGTCCACGCCACAGACAGTTCAGGTCACAAACGGAGGTTCGGGCAGCTTGAGCTGGACTGTCGCTACCACCACGGGTGATGGCGGCAACTGGCTGACGGCCACACCTTCCAGCGGAACGGCTCCCTCGACTCCATCGGTGGGAGTCAATGTGAGTCAGCTTCCGGGGGCAGGCGCCGTCGCAGGCACCTACATGGGTCAGCTGGTGTTCCAAACCACTGGAGACACGACCACGATTCCGGTGACAGTCACGGTGGGATCCCCGACCTTTGCACAGCTGAACCCTATCAGCTTCACGATGCCGTTCGGAGGCGCGAATGCGCTGCCCCAGATCCTGAATGTGGCGATGAGCGACAACTCGACAGTTCGTTTCAGCGGGTCCGTAGCGACGGCCAAGGGTGGCAACTGGTTGTCGATTTCTCCGGCGGGAAGCGGTTGCTGCAACACGCCACTCGCAATTACTGCCAGCGTGAGCAACGCCACCTCGCTACCGGCGGGAAGTTACACGGCCGAAATCATTTTCACCCAATATTCGAACCCGGGCCTGTCTATGGTCGTACCCGTCAACCTCACTATAGAAAACTCGGGGCCGTTTTTCGACACTCTGCCGGGCCAGATGAGTTTCTCACTCGAGAAGGGCGCGGGATCGGCGACGCCGCAGGTGTTGCAGATCAGGAATGCCGGCACCGGAACACTGAGTTGGACCATGACGACCAGTACGGCAGATACCGGTAACTGGCTCAAGCCTTCAGCATCGAGCGGCACTGCGCCTTCCACTCCTGCGATTGGGATCGATGTCACGCAGTTGCCCGGAGGAGGCCTAATTGCCGGAACGTTCGTCGGCGAGCTCGATCTCATCACTACCGGAGATACGACCACCATTCCGGTGACCGTCACGGTTGGGACCTCGGTCTTTCTACAGACAAACCCGATCAGCTTTACCATGCCGTTTGGGGGAGCCAATCCGCTTCCTCAGGTCGTCACCATCGCGACCAGCGATAACACCACGGCCCGCTTCAGCGCTAGTGTCGCCACTTCGAATGGAGGAGGCTGGCTCTCGGTGTCTCCTGCCGGCAGCGGCTGCTGCAATACACCGCTGGCGCTGACTGTCAGCGTGAATGCCAGCGCGCTCGCGGCCGGAGCCTATACCGGAGAAATCATAATCACCGAGTACTCCAATCCCGGGCGATCGATGGTCATACCCGTCACCTTAAGTGTGGACAACACCGGCGCCTTCTTCGACAATCTGCCGGGTCAGATGAATTTCTCAATGAATGCCGGCGGCAAAGTGAACTCACAGACACTGCAACTCGGCAACGGAGGAAGCGGCAAGCTGAAGTGGACTTTGACACCGAGTACGGCCGATGGGGGAGCCTGGCTGCTTCCAACTCCGCTCAGCGGAACCTCAACTCCAAAGACCATCACAGTAAAGATCAATCCCACCGCTTTGCCAGGATCGGGCAAGATCGCCGGTACATACGTTGGCCAGTTGCTCTTCCAGGCCGCGAGCGGGTCGGCCTCCGTTCCGGTGGTTGTCACAGTTGGGCCGGGAGCCTTTTCGCAGATTAATCCCATCAGCTTCGTCATGCCGTTCGGTGGGGCGAATCCGCTCCCGCAGGTGTTGTCGATTGCAACCGACGACAACTCAAGCGTTCGTTTCAGCGCATCCGCAGTCACCGCGAAAGGCGGCAATTGGCTGCAGATCTCAACTTCTGGAAGCGGCTGCTGCAACTCATCGTTCCCACTCCGCGTCAGTGTGAGCGCCAGCTCTCTGGCGGTAGGAGTGTATACGGGAGAAATCAACCTCATTCAGTACTCGAATCCGGGTACGTCGACGACCGTACCGGTGACGCTGAACGTTGTGTCCTCCGGTAAAGCGTTCTTCGACAATCTCCCCGGGCAGACGAGCTTCTCGTTCAAGCCCAGCAGGTCCAACCCGCCGCCGCAAACGATTACGGTTGGAAACGGTGGTGCGGCAACCCTAACTTGGACCGTCGCCGGCACCACTGCCGACGCCGGCAAATGGCTCAAGGTTCTTCCGACAAAAGGGACCAACGCGGGCACTTACACCGTGTCGGTCACGACCAAGAGCCTACCCGGCAAAGGCCTGATCGCCGGCACCTACACTGGACAGCAGCTACTCAAGGCGAAAACTGGCAGCGTCACCATCCCTGTGGTGGTCACGATAGGCGATCCGGTCTTCGTACAGCTTCCGACCGTCACCTTCAACACCACCGTGGGAGTGAATCCGGCGCCGCAGGTGATATCCATAGCCAGCACCAGCACAGCCATTCGCTTCACACCCATCGCGGCTTCGGGCAAGGGCGGCAACTGGCTGAGCATCTCTCCATCCGGCAGCGGCTGTTGTAACACGCCGACGAACGTCACCGTCAGCACGAATGCCAGCGCGCTGCCGGCGGGAACTTACGTTGGAGACATCAACGTCATCCAGTATGCCAACCCTGGACAGTCGATGACGATCCCGGTGGTACTCAATGTCGCGTCTGCGGAGGCAGAAACACCGTAGAGCGCAATCTGCTGATTGCGCACAGACTTGGCGGAGTCGGTCCAAACCCGGCTCCGTCACGTCGCAATCGACCATCCCGCAAAGGCATCGATCAGGACGGCTTGCATGCTGCACTCTCCCGTGAGCCTTCGCCGCCCCCATTCTTGATTCGCAATCAGCGCGGTATAGCAGCCACTGCTCGCTCGAGCACCTTCAAAACATCCGGCCGAACACGCAGTAAAGTCTGACCTTTGACCCGGCGCTTGGAATACCAATTCAGGCCATTACGGCCTTCAGCCTGAATGCCAACGCGCCTCAGCTTTAAGGTGATCTTGCCAAGAAGCGACGACGTGAACGCCGGATTCTCAAAACCAAGCTCGTGGGCTAGGTCGTTGTTGTTGACTTCGCCTCGATTTGCGGTGACGTATCGAACAAGCTGCTCTGCTCGACCGCTGAGTAGAAAGCCCAACTCGCGGGCTGCTGGGCTAGGCAAATCTGTTTTTTCCTTCGTGTCCTGTTCCATTAGGAACTGGATTTGTGAAATGGAGTCAGCGCCCGGTGAAGTCGTATTCACGAGAACAGAGAGGATTTTTGCGACTTGTTCAGCTGTCAGATTGATCGTCAAGCTGCCGTTCATGTGTATATCCCTTTCTTAGAAAACTTTGCTTTAAGAGACTTCATTGTACTTTCAAAGGCACTTGGAATCAACTTGGATAACATCGCTTAACGCATTACGAATAAAAAGCGAAGACGCGCCGACGGACAGGAACGCACGGGCTTATCCGCCGAACTGGCGCGACTTTCACGGGGTAACTGGAAGACGAAAACACCGTGGCATTCACGGAGCAGTGAGCGAATGCTGGCAACGCACACGACGTGCGAAGAAATACAGCACGCGGAATCACGCGGTGACGCCTGGAGAAACTGCGGGGAACCTTAGAATGGTAGGCCCGAATGGACTCGAACCATCGACCTCTTCCGTGTCAAGGAAGCGCTCTAACCAGACTGAGCTACGGGCCTACATACGGATGGCTGTCGCTTCAATTCTACCGGGCACCGGGTGATTACGGCAATGTTTCGCGCTCGGCCCAAGTATGCGAAATCACGGGCTGATCACGGGCTGGAGAATTTTCGGCGTTGCCAGCCGATGTGCTTTCCAATCCCGGCTCGCGCTGATGAGCCGCTTACGCATAGATGGTTGCGTACCTCGGATAGCTAAGATGGCAGACGAATCTCCAATTGTAATCTGGTCAATTTTGACCAGTCTTCCTCGCCCAACAAGCTGAGAATAAAGATGGGAGACCGCTGTCTGCGAGAGAATGCCCCCGTAAAACGAGTGAAATGAAACGCCATGGCCCGTTCCCAATTCAGCGCTGATGGGTGGGCGCTCATTCTGCAATCAACCTTTTCCACACTAGCGCCGACCAATCAGGATATTGATGTCAATAGTAGAAACAGTACCTTCTTCCGGAACACTCGAACTTGTTAACGGGCGCCCCACGGCATCCGGTCAAGTGTCCTTTCCGTCCGTTCGGCTGCAATCGGGAGCTGGACTTCCGAGCCGGATCGCCGTCGTTGGCAACTATCTTCCGCGACATTGTGGGATTGCCACTTTTACCACCGACTTGTGCGACGCGATTTCCGCGGAGTGTGGCGCAGCACGGTTGTACGCTGTGCCGGTCAACGATACGGAATCCGGATATGCGTACCCAGAGCGGGTGAGACTCGCGCTGGCGCAGGATGACTTGTCCTCGTACGAGCAGGCTGCCGACTTTCTGAATTTCACGAATTTCGATTTGGTATGTCTGCAGCACGAGTATGGAATCTTTGGCGGCCCGGCCGGCAGTCACATTTTGGCTCTCCTCCGGCGCCTCAAGATGCCGGTCATTACCACCCTCCATACGGTTCTTCGCGAACCGAATCCGGACCAACGGTGGGTGATGGAGGAAATCGCAACGCTATCGGACCGTCTGATCGTCATGAGCGTGCTGTCTTCCCAGTTCCTGCAGGAAGTATTCAAGGTACCTGGCAGCAAGATCGATATGGTGCCTCATGGCGTTCCCGATTTGCCATTCCTGGATCCCAATTTCTACAAGGACAAGTTTGGCGTGGAAGGAAAAGCGGTGCTCCTCACCTTCGGCTTGCTCTCGCCGAATAAGGGAATCGAAAACGTCATCCAAGCCTTGCCGAAGATTTTGTCGAAGCACAAGAATGTGGTCTACATCGTCGCAGGCGCGACCCATCCCCACATTCTCCGCCGTGAAGGGGATCAATATCGCGAGCATTTGCAGGCCCTGGCGAAGGAAATCGGAGTGGAGTCAAATGTAATCTTCCAGAACCGCTTCGTCAGTCCTGCGGAGATGGTCGAGTTCATTGGAGCGGCGGACATTTATATCACTCCATATCGCCACGAGGAGCAGGTTGTTTCCGGGACGCTTGCCTATGCGTTAGGTGCGGGCAAGGCGATCATTTCGACTCCTTACTGGCATGCGATCGAGCTATTGGACGACCGCCGCGGAGCGTTGGTTCCCTTTCAGGATCCCGACGCTATCGCACGAAAGACAGTCGAACTCCTGGATACTCCCGCGATACGCCATGCCATGCGTAAACGTGCCTATTCGTACGCACGGGAGATGGTGTGGAAGCGCGTAGCCCAGGGTTACATGGCGAGTTTTGGACAGGCTCGCAGTGACCGCATGCGGGCACCACGTGTGATGTTCGCGGATGAAACTTCCGCAAAATGCCTTGACAAGCTACCAGCGATAAAACTGGACCATTTGCATCGGCTGACTGACGACACCGGTATGCTCCAGCACGCGACCTTTGCAGTTCCCAACTACGCCGAGGGGTACACAACGGACGATAACGCGCGTGCTCTCGTTCTGGCGACCCTTCTCGAACAACTAGGACAGACGGAGCCGCCGGCAAATGACAACCTTGCCACGCGGTATTTGGCTTTCTTAGGACACGCCCTTAATCCAGCAAACGGCAGGTTCAGAAACTTCCTGAGTTATGCGCGCACCTGGGGCGAAGCGCAGGGCTCAGAGGATTGTCATGGGCGTGCGCTGTGGGCACTCGGGACTGTTCTGGGACGCTCGAAAGATCAGGCGCTCAGGGGGGCGGCTGGCCATCTTTTCGAAATCGCCGTTCCGGCGGTGGTTGCCTTTACCAGTCCGCGCGCCTGGGCCTTTGCATTGCTGGGAATCGAAGAGTACCTCAATTGCTTTCCCGGCGACAGGGATGCTCAAAAGATGAGCGCGGTCCTGGCGACTCGGTTGGTCGAAATCCACGCCGCAAATCAGTCACCGGACTGGGCCTGGTTTGAAGACGTTCTGGCTTACTCAAACGCCAGGTTGCCGCAAGCTATTTTGAGCGCCGGCCGTCGCAACTCCGATCGCGACATGATATCGATCGGCCTCGGAGCGCTGGATTGGCTCAGCGGAATCCAGCATTGTGCAGAAAAGGGTCATTTCGTGCCCATCGGTTCCCAAGGGTTTTACCGGAAGGGCTGCGAGAGAGCACGCTTCGATCAACAACCCGTTGAAGTGGGCTGCGCCGTTTCCGCGTGTCTCGAAGCCTATCGGGCAACGGGAGATGATCGTTGGCGCAAGGAAGCCTGGTCCGCCTTCAACTGGTTCTTGGGAGATAATGATCTGCAGATTGCCCTGTATGATCCCACTACCGGCGGTTGTCGAGACGGTCTGCACCCGGAGCGCGTGAATGAAAACCAGGGAGCTGAATCGACCCTGGCATTCCTGATGGCCCAGGTCGAAATGCGCTTACTTGGAGAAGTGAATGGTCCCCGATCAATCCGTGATTTGTCCACCGCTTCCAGCAACGGGGATGAGGTTACTGCACATGTACTATGAAGTTCTTGCCTACTTTTCCGTGAGACCCTCATGAGCGTTGCCACAACAACACGTTACGAGCCTCTGCTTCTTCGCCATCCCGCGAACCCGATCTTAACCGGTAAGCACTGGCCATACCCGATTAATAGTGTGTTTAATGCGGGTGCGACCCTGCTCGCGGACGGAACGACCCTGCTGCTTTGCCGCGTGGAAGATCGGCGCGGTTTGTCGCATCTTTGCGCCGCGCGCTCTCCAAACGGTGTCGATGGATGGAAAATTGATAGCGAACCGACCTTGATGCCCAACCCGAACGAGTATCCGGAGGAAATCTGGGGCATTGAGGACGCTCGCATCACTTTCGTGCCTGAACTGCAGCAATATGTGGTCACCTATACCTCGTATTCGCGCGGTGGCCCCGGAGTGTCTTTGGCTCTGACCAAAGACTTCCGAAGTTTTGAGCGATACGGCGTCATCATGCCGCCGGACGACAAAGACTCCGCCCTTCTGCCTCGGAAAATCGGCGGATACTGGGCGCTGATTCATCGGCCCATGACGACGCTCGGAGCGCACATGTGGATTTCCTACTCGCCTGATCTGCGCCATTGGGGCAGTCACAGGCTTATGCTGGAAGCGCGCCGCGGTGCCTGGTGGGACGCGAACAAGATTGGCCTGTCGCCACCGCCCATCGAGACTTCCCGAGGGTGGCTCGTGCTCTACCACGGAGTGCGGCAAACGCCTTCGGGCTGTCTGTATCGATTGGGCTTGGCCCTCTTCGACCTGGAGAAGCCAGAAAAGTGTCTACTGCGGGGGGATTCGTGGATCTTTGGGCCGGAGGCCGACTATGAGCGCAACGGCGATGTCAATGATGTCGTGTTCCCGTGCGGATATACGATGGGCCCCGACGGCGACACGATCAATCTTTACTACGGAGCTGCGGACTGCGCAATTGCCATGGCTCGGGCTCGCGTGCGCTCTCTCCTAGATTGGCTGGATGCCCATGGAACTAGCGAGCACCGGCGAGTAGAGGATTTATGAAACTGCTGCTGCGGATTTGCCAGTCTGCCTTCGGGTGCCATCACAGCCAACTGAGCCGTGTGTTCACGATCCAGAAACAGACGTACCAGGTCTGTTTGGAGTGTGGACAGGAATTCGAGTATTCCTGGACACTGATGCGCTCCATGCGGTCCCATGGTGTGAACAATGTCCACGCACCGCTGAACAGCGCCAGGCACGCCGAAGTTCCGGTGATTTGATCCGGTCACGGCACAGGCCCGCAATTCCAATCTCCGCATGTGAGCTATCTTGCTCAGACGCGAAAGCCGGCACCTGTCATTCTTTAGTCTCCTGAGTGTGTCGAGAGAGCGACGACCGCTGATTCCTAGCTCTCATTCTTAAGGTCGCTGCGGGTCGGGGGTCCCGATCAGGTTACGGCGAAGCGACCACATCCAGCCAATCGGCATTCTTCATCTGTGTGTTTGCCGCGAAACCTTACGGTGGGACACGATTCGACCCTAAAAGCTCTCGAACATTGAGATTAGGGCAACACCTCGAGGCGGATGAGAGGAGTTAGCCCGCGAAACAAGGAAGGTCACATTATGCCGTTAATTCAACTGCTGGAAGTTCTGATCGTAGTGGGTGTCCTCCTGTGGCTGGTGAATCGCTTCATCCCCATGCAGGCATCCATCAAGTCCATTTTGAATGGCGTCGTAATTATTGCCGTCGTTCTGTGGCTACTGAATGTTTTCGGGCTGTTTCACTCCCTTTCCGGTATGCACGTCGGTAAAGGATGAGGTGTGGCGAGAGGCCACTTACACAAACACCGGGTCGCGAACCCCACAATCTAAATGACGCAACACGGCAGACGTCTGCCAGAAGGAGGTACTTGTGAAGACCAAGCTTTTGTTAGCAGTCGGAATCACCCTCAGTTTAAGCGCGTTCGCCCAAACCAGTTCTCAAGCAACCATGGCCGTCGAACCCATGAGTCCGACGCCCACGTTCCGAGTGACCGTAGTCAGCCGCAGCGTGCAGGCTGTCAACTACAAGCATCGCGGCGGAGCCACCAAGTTGGATTTCGCGGGCACGGATCTGATGCCTGGAGCCAACGGCCAAGCCAAAGTGGAAAGCAAGAAAGGCTACATCGAAATCGAAGTGGAATTCGGCAATCTGCAAAACCCCAAAACTTTTGGCGATGAGTACCTCACCTATGTCCTGTGGGCGATTTCGCCCGAGGGCCGGGCCGTGAACTTGGGCGAAATATTGGTGGGCGACAATCACCGCAGTAAGGTGGATGTCACCACGGACCTTCAGGCCTTCGCTCTGATCATCACTGCAGAACCTTATTATGCGGTTCGACAGCCCAGTAATGTGGTCGTGATCGAAAACGTGATCCGTGAGGATACCAAAGGAACTATCGAGGCGATGAATACAAAGTATGAACTTCTGGAACGCGGTGGCTACATTCCCACCGGCTACAAATTCGACCCGGTTGTTCTGAATAGCAAGTTGCCGTTGGAATTCTTTGAGGCCCGCAATGCGCTGCGCATCGCGCAATCCGAGGGAGCGGAGAGGTACGCCAGCGACAGCTATCAGCACGCTGTCCAGTTGATGAACAACGCCGATGAATACGCCGTAAGCAAGCACTTCGACCGGAAGGCACTGATCGCAGTGGCACGCGAGGCAGTGCAAACTGCCGAAGACGCGCGCGCCATCGCCGTCCAGAAGATAGACGAGGAGCGCCTGGCCAACGAACGCCAGGCTTCAGCGGATGCACAGGCACAATCGCAGGCGCAAGCCGACGACGCAACCCGGCAGAAGGAACAAGCCCAGTCTGACACGGCGATAGCTCAAGCGGCAAAGACTCAGGCCGAATCTGATGCGGCAAATGCCCAGGCCGCCAGGGCCCAGGCAGAGTCTGATGCAGCAAAGGCACGGACCGAGACTGCTGATGCACAATCTGAAACTGCCAAGGCTAGATCCGACATGGCAGACAGCCAGGCTGCATCGGCAAATGCACTCTCCGCAGCCCAGGCTGATGCTGAGCAATCCCGCCTGGCTGCACAACAAGCCCAGTCGAGCGCGCAACAAGCGGATGCCGACAAAGCGGCCATGCGCGTGCGATTGTCCGAGCAGTTGAATTCCATTCTCCAGACTCGCGACAGCGCGCGGGGGCTCATTGTCAGCATGTCCGATGTTCTGTTTGACACTGGGAAATACTCGCTGAAGGCGGGTGCGCGGGAGAAGCTGGCGAAAGTCGCCGGTATTCTGCTCGCCTACCCTGGACTCAACATTGAAGTCGGCGGCTACACGGACAATGTGGGCGGCGATGAAATGAATCAAACACTGTCTGAGAACCGCGCCGGCTCAGTACGCGATTACCTGGTGCAACAAGGCGTAGCGGCAAATTCGGTTTCGGCCAAAGGCTTCGGCAACACTTTGCCGGTAGCCTCAAACGATAATTCCGCCGGCCGGCAGCAGAACCGCAGAGTGGAACTTCTCGTATCCGGCGAAGCCATCGGCAACCCGGTCAACGAGACGACAGGAAGCTTGCGCTAGAGCAGGCGTTTGTAAACGACCGAATAATGGAGGCAACACCCTTTGAAACTAGTTGGAGTTATCAGCACAGCAGTTCTGTCTTTGACCCTTGGAGTTGCTGCTCCGGCGTACGCCCAGCAGGAGCAGCACGACCAGCAGCAGGAACAGAAAGCCAAGCCTGCCCAGGGCGAGAAAAAAACGCAACAAGATAAACCCGGAAAGCAAGAGCAGAAAACTGCGCAGCAGCAGAACAAGGACAGCAAGCAGGCAGAGAAAAGCGCGCAGCAGCAGGACAAGAACGCCAAGCACGAAGAGAAAAACGCACAGCAACAGACACAGCAGCCTAGGCCTGGATCGCAGGCGCAGCGCGCCAATAGTGGCCGCATTCCCGACGATCGTTTCAAGGCCAATTTTGGACGGGAACACAGGTTTCGTGTCAGCCAAGCCGACTACAGTAGGGATCGCCGCTTCCAATACGGCGGCTACTGGTTCGGATTCGTTGACCCATGGCCAAGCAACTGGCTCTACACGCAAGACGTTTTTGTCGTCGAAATTGGCGGCGTGTATTACCTGTGCAACCCGATGTATCCTGGCGTTAACATTGCACTCAGCTTCGCGCTATAGCGGCGCAACCCTGGGGGCGCAACCAGCTTAACTATTGATCGGCGCGGGTCCACAACTTGGGCTCGCGCCCTTCCTTTCCGGCTGTGACCGGCAATCGAAGGGATAGCCAGCGTATTGGAAAATCCAATCTACCACGTTGATACTGCGGCCGCATCTTCCCCGAGAGGATTCTCAGCCCTTTCGACGATTTTTTCTTCACTGAGCAGTTTTGACCATTAAGAAACCGGCGGAACGTCTATAACCAAAGCTGACTCTGCCTCACTGTTGAGTTGCGGTGCCGGGCTTGAGGATTAGGGGCGCCACGGTGGAACGAAACGAAGCTAACGCGGCTCCTTAAATATTGCACAGGAAAAGCCGGCGAAAGTCGCCAGCATTCTTGCTCGGCAAACCCTGGACTCTACATGGAAGGCGGCGGCTACACGGACAACGTGGGCAGCGAATCCGCCGGCCGGGCAGCAGAGCCGGAGAGTTGAACTTCTCGTGTCCAACGAAGCCATCGGCAACCCGGCCAACGCGACGACAGAAAGCTTGAGATTGAGCAAGCGCACGTAACCAGGAGTAGTGGAGGTAACATCTATGAAAGTAATTGGGATCACCAGCACAGCCATCCTCTCTTTGCTTCTCGGAATCGCTGCTCCTGCCTACGCACAGCGGGAGCAGCAGGGCGAAAAGCAAGACCATCCCCAACAGCAACAGAGCAAGCAAGCCAAGCCCGAACAGCAGCATGCTCAGCAGCAGCAGAACGCTCAGCCGCAACAGCACGCTCAGCAACAGCGGCAGAGCCAGAACAAGCAGACACAGCAGCGCGCCCAGCAACAGCAGCAGAACCAGAACAAGCAGACACAGCAGCGCGCCCAGCAACAGCAGC
>JBAVUO010000066.1:0-62819 GCA_049696815.1 Terriglobales bacterium
GCAATGGCAATGGATGCGATCGCAGTACCGGCGGCAAATCGCTGAAACATAGTCACCTCCCCGCTGACTATGTTCCTGCGCCGGTGGCCGAAAAGTCAGTGACACCGGCCTCCATTTTGGGATTGCTCGAGATCGCAGCCGGACACGCGCACGCTTCGCCATCCTTTCGCGGTTCGCAGCCGTCATCACTGACTTTGTCCTCGGGAAAGGACTGATTGCCGGTGTCACAACGCGGGTTCACTGCGACGGAGTTGGGAAAGCCGCTAACTTGACTGGGGAACATTGTGCAGGTACGGCCGCACCAGGGGACAACCTTGAGCGCTCCGCCTTCCTACGAGCAACTGACTATCAGGGCAACCCAAAGCGCTTCACGTGTTTCCAATTGTCACCACCGAGCCTAGTCCAGCCATTTCTTTACTAAACATCCTTCAGTTGGTCTTCATCCATCCCGAAATAGTGGCCCAACTCATGGATGACCGTCAGGCGGATTTGTTCGCGGACTTCGGCTTCGCTGGAGCAGACCGCTTCAATATTCTTCTGATAAAGCACGATGTAATCGGGCCCCGTCGGTTGGTGAAATATGCTCTTCTGGGTCGTGGGCACTCCATGGAAGAGACCCAGGAGCAACCGCCTTCGCTGCCCTGGCTGCGGTGATGGCTGGTTCGGCGGCCTATCCTCCACCAGAACAGCAACGTTACGAATGCGACTGCGAAATTCTTGTGGGAGCGAGTCGAGCGCCTTCTCGACTACCTTGACGAAATGTTCACGCTTCATCCTTCACCCACTGAAATAAATAAGGGCACGTTCACTCCGAGTAGCCGTCGTCGTCTTTGTCGTCATCATCGTCATCGTCTATGCCATCGCCTTCGTCTTCGTCTTCTTCCGCGTCTGGCTCCTGTCGACAGAAGACATCGACAGCTACCGACCGATCAGAAGAATCTGAGTCGGAGCGCTCTGGATGTATTCTGCTCATGCCCAATGGTAAGCCTCTTCACCTGGCCAGCGCAGGCATTTCCAATACCCCTGTCGGTAGGAACTGTTTTCGAATGCGAGGAGCGGAGTCGATCCTGATGCGCAGCGTTGGGGCGCCTGTGCTCTCGCATTTTCGTCCACAGCGACGTCGACAGTGTGGTTCAGTTCGTCTGCGGTGGGACAAACTCGCGGCGTCGGTGACTTCACCAGAAAACGAAGGAATTTCCTTAGGCTGTCAGTGATCCGTTCGCGCAGGTCCCCTTGCAGCCCTACAGTTAGCATTCGCCGGAAGGTACGCAGCGCCTGCGCTCTAGTCCCCCGAGGGCAGAAGCATTTCTTCGCTTCCCGACAACACCATCTCGGGAATGATGGTGGACGGGCACTCGCCCAAGATCGGTTGGCAGGCCGCATCCGGACCGTGTTGCGGGTGCACCTGCGTTTTCATTTCGGCAAACTGCTCGGCCTCGGTCGAGCCCGCCAGCGCCGTCACCGATGATCCTCCACCGGAGATCGCCTGCGTGAGCGCGTCGAAGTAGCCCGTACCCACGAACCGTTGGTGCTTGACGGCTTCGTATCCGTGCTCGGACTCGCGGCTGAATTCTTTCTCTTGCAACCTGGAATAGGCCGTCATGCCGGCCAGTTTGTATCCCCGCGCCAGTTCGAACATGCTCAGATTCAAGGCATGGAATCCGGCCAAGGTCACGAACTGAAACTTGTACCCCATCCTGGCCAACTCCAACTGGAACCGGGCGATCGTGGCATCGTCGAGGTTCTTCTTCCAGTTGAAAGATGGCGAGCAGTTGTAAGCCAGCAACTTGTCCGGATACTTGGCATGCACTGCTTCGGCGAAGAGGCGTGCTTCGCGCAGATCGGGATGTGAAGTCTCGCACCAGATCAGGTCGGCGTAAGGCGCGTAAGAAATGGCGCGTGCGATAGCGGATTCCAGTCCGCCCTTGATGCAGTAAAAGCCTTCGGCGGTTCGGTTGCCGGTTAGGAATTCGCGGTCGCGTGGATCGATGTCGCTGGTCAGCAGGTGTGCGCTGTTGGCGTCGGTGCGGGCCATGATCAGGGTGGGCACGCCGAGCACGTCCGCGGCCAGGCGGGCCGCCACCAGTTTTTGGATGGCTTCCGAGGTCGGCACCAGAACTTTTCCACCGAGATGTCCGCACTTCTTCGCCGAGGAGAGCTGGTCTTCAAAGTGCACGCAGGACGCGCCCGCTTCGATCATCGCTTTCATCAATTCAAAGGCGTTCAGGGCGCCCCCGAACCCAGCTTCGGCGTCGGCGACGATGGGAGCGAACCAATAGGTATCACTCTTACCGTCCATGTGGTGGATCTGGTCGGCGCGCATCAGGGCGTTATTGATCTTGCGAACCACGTTGGGAACGCTGTCGGCCGGGTACAGGCTCTGGTCGGGATACATATGACCGGCGTCGTTGGCGTCGGCCGCGACCTGCCAGCCGCTCAGGTAGATAGCTTTCAGCCCTGCCTGTACTTGCTGGACTGCCTGATTGCCGGTGAGAGCGCCGAGCGCCGGCACGTACGATTCGTGATGTAAGAGCCACCAGAGCCGTTCTGCGCCCAGACGGGCGAGCGTGTGTTCGATCTGGATCGACCCCCGTAATCTGATGACGTCTTCGCTGCCGTAAGGCCGCTGCACGCCGTTCCAGCGAGGGTCAGACTGCCAGTTCTTGGTCATCTCTGAGGCGGATAGGTTGCGCATACTGCCCTCCGTATCTGGAAGCAGTAGAACTCCGAACGCCGGGGACGGCAAACCATGGCATCCGTATCGGACAACTCGTCCGTTTTGTCCTAGTAAGGCAGCGTGCTGGTCGCTTATGATTACATCGACTGGCAATACGCAGGGCACCTGCGCGAATGATGAGCGACAACTCCGCCGAGATCTCGGATGAATTTCTCGCACAACTGAAGGAAGACTTGGTGTGCCGCCGCGTCGGCCGCGGGATGGCGCGCCTGGAAGAGCATCGCCATCTGCTGAGCTCGTTCGACCCGGAAACAAGAAATGCGGGGCTGTTCGCCGGCTATCTTGCCCAGTGGGTTGACGTGGGGTTTCGGCGGGTGGGACTGGTCAAGGACGTCGTCGCCCACTTCTCCCGGGCCGTGCGCGGCCGCTTGCCCCTGCACGACTATCTGCACTTGCGCATGGCGGAGGGCATGATAGCGATGACCGAAGAGTCGAAAGACGAGGCCATTCGGCATTTTGATTTTGTCCTGGGTCTCGAGCAGGAGACAGACGACAAAGAACTACTGGCCATCGCTAATTTCTGGAAGGGCCGCTGCCTGCGCATGGCGGGCGAATACGATCAGGCACTGGCGTTCGCGGTAAAGGGCAGAAACCTCGCCTCCGAACTCGGCCACGCGCCCATGGCCGCCGTCATGCGAGTGCTCGAGAGCTGGCTCTGGTTTCAAAAAGGGGACGCGAAGCAGGCCGTGGATATCCTGAAGGCGGCCGAGGCGATCTTGAGCACGACGGACGACTATGTGACTCTGGGCAACATCCATTCGTCCTACGGCCGGATTGCAGGTCGCCAGGGACGCTTTCAGCACGCCATCGAGAACTTTACTGATGCCATCGTGCAGTACAAGAGATGCGATCCGCGGCATCGGAACATCGCGCGTTCTCTCAACAATATGGCGAACGTGAAGCGGCTGATCGCGCTGCAACTGCGCCGCAAAATCGATATCGACGCGGCGCGCCGCCGCAAGGCTGCCACTCGCGGCCGTGCCCGCGGCGGTGACCATAAGCTCCCCTATCGCATGCGTTTTGAGCAGCTCCGGCAGGAGGCGCTGGCTGATCTCGGGGAAGCTGCGGCCATCTACGAGCAGTATGGGAATCACCACGGATTGGGCAGCGTGCATTTGAACTACGGCTATCTCCATTTGGACAACGGAGACCTGGAGAGAGCAGACGCCGAGGCGCAGGCCGCTTTTCGCTTAGCAGAAGAGAGGCGGGACTACATCCTCATGGCGCGGGCGCGGCTGCTCGACTGCATGATCGAAAATACCCGCGTGGAGGAAGGGATCGGCGAAAGTACCGAACCGGGCAGCCACGCCCGGCTGGCCCAGGATTGTGCGCAGGAAGCCATCGAACTGGCAAAACACACCGAGAACCGGGGGCTGCTGGCCGATGCCTACGTCTGGCAGGGGCTGACGTATTGCAATCGCTTTTTCGACGATCCCGAATCGGCGCGGCGCTGTTATGACCAAGCCACCGCCCTTTCCAAGGGCGATCATGCTGATAGCGGCTGGGACGATCTGCAGACGCTGAAGGCCAAAGCGCTGCGCGGCGGCAGCGTGAGCCCTACGCTGCGCGCCTGGTCCCAGGGGTCCGTCGGCGATAAGACTTTCCAGCAGATCGCCGAGGAATTCGCCGAACTGATTATCCCCAAAGTCTGGGAACGGGAAGGCCGCAAAGTCTCGCGCGTGGCGGACCGCCTCTCGATGTCACCGAAGAAAGTCCGTCGCATTCTCAGTCGAGTCGGACGGAGCAAGCCGCAGCCGAAATAGGTGGCCGTAGTCGCTCAAGAACTCGTTCACTCGAGCGTACCGAAAAATCACCCCGAACAAGTACGACGCTTACGACACGGCAGCGCTGCACAGCACTTGAATGCCGTTCGGCAAGACCCATGGAATCCAATCAACGAGCTCTGGCGCGCTCTCCGCGGCTTCGTACCTCCAAACCAGTATCGGCTAAGTCTGATTCCCTGCAGGTGATGGATGGTTGCGCTACGCTCTCGTCGCGGCGGTGGCGGCGAGCAGCAAGGTGGACCACCGCTTGTGCCATGTGCTAGTTACGAATATGGACTGGGCTATGGCTTTCTTCCAGGTCAGGTTCACGCGCTGCACTCTGGGAAAGGCTGCGGTCTCCGTCGATCCGCTGTTTCCGCGATGGCTTCTTGGAGTCGGGCAAGTCCGGGCTGCTGGCAACATCGGCGAGGGTTGTGGTTTCCAGGATCCGGGCCGCTGCGTTGCGCACGGCGAGGAACACTTTGTACAGGGCGCGGTGGCTGGCATCGTGGCTAATCAGGTCGTGCAAATGGTCAACATCGCTAAACGGCGCGAGCGGGCCGTCAATGAGGCGCATCACCTCGCTGAGATGGATGTCGGACGGGGCCCGTCGCAGCCGATAGCCGCCTCGGGCTCCGCGCGTACTCTCCACGATGCGCGCGTTCTTGAGTTCAATCAGGATGATTTCAAGAAATTTCTCCGGAAGGCGCTCTTCAACGGCGATTTCGCGGATCTTGATCGCGCCCTGTTGATGGTGTCGGGCAAGCATGATCAACGCTTGCAGTGCGTAAAGCCCTTTTTGTGAGATTTTCATGGTTGCACCCGCGACCTTTCGTCTTCCGCGTCAGACGATGGCGCCGGCGTGGTGACCGCCGACTCGAACTGGCTGGCGCTGCGCCAGGGCGCCTGACCGAGGTTTCCCTTGTCTACTTTCTCTATCGGGATGGCTAGCAGCAGTGCCGCTCGTCACGCTCGCGTGTGATAGTGGTCACCGGCTAGGTGTGATGGACCGGCTCGCGTTCATGGCCCTGGTCTGCCAGCGCCTCGGCGGGGTGGGCTGGTTCAGGCCCTGACAAGTCAACCTTCGCTCTGTCCTTTGGCCGCGGCTTGCGCCAGGACCGCCGACGCAGCCGGACCGTGAGAGCGTCGATGGTGAATCCCGCAACAATAGCTGCCAGCACGGCGAGTAAGCCGTAGGCCGTAGGGTGCCCGCCAGACAACGCCGCCATCTGCGCCGGAAACCCGACCTCAACGACTTGGAGCAGCGCCGTCGTCCGAGCCGCCACCGAGCGATTCTTACAGGCGTACACTTCCACCTGGTAGGAGCCAGGCGGCGCGCTCCTTGGCCAATCGAAATCCAGACGGTAATGGCTGTCGTCGGCCGTTGCGTTTAACCCTGCGTTGGTCATTCGAACCGCGTCTGAATGCGTCTGGTAACGCCCCTCGCGCGTTTTCAAAGCCAGGTAGTAGCTGCGAATGAGCTCTCGATACCGCGGATCAGGTTCCACCCCAGCACACTTTGCGATCGCGCCGGACCTGGTATGGTGCCGGACGGTTGTATCGCACTTGCAATGACTGCGGCAAGCGAGCCGGTTCTTGATGGCCTGCTCGTCAAGCTGATAGGCCTCGATGCTGGTGGGGTCGAGAAAGGCAGTCACGTCCGCACCGCTGAAAGACAAGAAGAGAGAAGGCGTGAAGGCGACATGGATCCTGTCGGTATTGACCCAGATGGGGCCCGCCCGTCCCTTCTTGTTAAAGAGTTCGTCGTGCTCCTCACCTCGGATTACGACCAGGACTTGGGAGCCGGAGGGGGCGGTGCCTTCGATCCGCATTTTGGCGCCATTGTAAAACGCGCCCATTTGGATGGCTTCCGGCGAGACCTTCACCGACAGTGCGGACACCTGTGCTGCCGCTCTAGCCGGAACCGCGATGGTCAAGGCCGCGAGTAAGAAGCCGAGTGCGGCAACCCCTGTATCTCGTGTCATCCCCATGTGATCAATCTCCTCAACTGCCACAGGTGCGCAACCACGGAGTCGTGAACTGGTTTCAGAGCGGCTTGCGTGCCAGCCACGCTCAACGGGTTGCCCGGGGAGAGGGTGACGCTGATGGCCATCTTCAGCATGACCGCGAGCGCCAAAATCCCCAGGATGATCATCAGTTGCTCACCCCGGAGCAGGCGGCTCAGCCGGGCTCCGATCTGGGCGCCGATGGTCGATCCCGTAGCCAGGAAGAGGGCCAGCACCAGATCCACCGTGTGGTTGGTGGTGGCCTGCATGATGGTGGCTCCGGCGCAGGTAAACAGAATCTGGAACAGGTCGGTTCCCACCGCCACATGGGCGGGCATGCGTAGCAAGTACACCATCATCGGCACCATCATGAACCCGCCGCCAACTCCCATGACCGAGGTCAGCACCCCAACCATCGAGCACAAGATAAATGGAACCAGCAGCGAGTGCCGCACCCCCGAGCGCGGGAAATCCATCTGCAAGGGCAGGCGGCTAAGCATGACGCGCGTATGACCCGGTTTGGAGGATTTCACCGCCATCAATCCGCGCCGCATTTTCATGATGCTGTCGCGTACGATGAAGCCACCCACGAATCCGAGCACGATGATGTAGGTCAGTGTGATGAGTACGTCGGCGTTCCCCATCTTCTTCAAAGCCTTGATGGCCTGTACGCCGACGGCCGATCCGCACAACCCGCCCACCAGCAGCACACAACCCATCTTGATGTCCACGTTCCTCAAGCGGAAGTGGGCGGCGACTCCCGACGAAGACGTGGCCACGATGGCATTGGTGTCGGAAGCGGCGGCGACCGTCGGTGGCACTCCGATCATCATCAGGATGGGCGTGAGCAGAAATCCGCCACCCACGCCCAGCAGGCCGGAGAGCACTCCCACCAGGCCGCCCGCGGCGATCAGGAGAAAGACGTTGATGCTAATACCGGCTATCGGTAAAAGGATTCGCATGGAGTGCGCCTCGCAGCCAAGGAGTCGAAAGCAGGATTGCCAAAGACGGTGCGAATGGAAAGAGACAGCGGTTGCTCCGCGCCAGAAGCCCTGCGCGGGCTGCCCATCCCGCTGGAGAGAGTTAAAGTTAGGGGTGCGCTCCGCCGAAGGCTCGGCTTGGGCGGCGTGGGCTTCGAACTCATCCGCAAAACGGGGTTCGCCACATGCGACGCCCCGGATACGCACGGGCCGTCTCTATCTTGAGAAGACCACGGCGAGGCGCGCCAATGCTGTGACTCAACGCACGCTCACGTGTGAGTGGAAACGCGGCAAATACAATAGATTAGATAGGGGAACTTCCTTTAGCTGGGTCCTCAGGGCGAAAGCTGTAGTTTCCTTTGAGAAACTGCTGTACATACCACTTCATCGCCGCTTCGCTGGTCATGTACATATCCAACTGGCTGGTACAGACCATGAGCCGGCCGAGGATGTCGAGATTGGCTTCGGTTCTCTCGGCCGGCGCCTTCTTGAACCAGGCATTAACTAAGTCGCCGCGGCGGTCAATCAGAAAACCGTGGGGAGCCAGGCAAGCTTCGATGAAACACGCCCGCAGATTGCGTCTTTGCCGTGCCGCGCCTCCCCCGGCAAAGCGGAAGGAGATGTAGTTATTGCCGGGGACATCGGAGACGCACGCGTCCACCAACGTGAAGTGGTACGCCAGGCGCGAGTTCAGGTTCATGTATTCGTCGGCGACCAGCAAGTAACTTCGTTCGCCCAGCGCGCGCATCGCGCCCGTGTGCGTGGTGAGCGATGTCGCCATGACCGATGCCAGATCGCTGAGACTGGCGGGCATCTCGCGCGTCCAGGTAACGTCGGGATGACTCACCCCGCGCCAGAACGCTTGAAACGGACGGGAGACAATCTCCGCTGGTTTCACTTCTTCAGCCAGCGGATTGTCCAGCGCCAAACCTCCGCCCAAGTCCAGAACATGAAGGTTGACCGGCGTCGAACTGAGCAGTTTGCGCGAGGTGTGTGCGTCGTCGCGCTCCAACTCGCTGTCTTCCACCTCGAACATTGCCTCGATCGCCTTCTCGTGGCAGAAGCGGAGCACATCATGCGTGGACTTGCAGCCGGCGGGCCGAAAGTTCGACCCCGACGGATCGAGCAAGTGGAGCACGAGTAACCGCTCGGCGATTGGGTCGTTGGGATTGTCCCGGTACCGTTCCCTCTCCGACCTTTCGACCATGCGCGGCTCCCAAAGCGTTCCCGTATACACCCTGGGTTGCACCGCGTCCAGGCTGACCGGATCCCCGTTTTGAATTCGTCCGAAGGCGCCCGCCAATTGAAACACCGACGGAATCTTGGACTCGCGCAGCAGAGCGGCCGCATGTCCCGCCAGGTTCCCCCACTCCGCCACCAAGCCGGCGATGCGGGGAAAGACCTCAACGATTTCCGGCGATGCCTTACGCAAGAACAAGATCGCCCCTTCCGGCGTTGTGCTCAGCTCGCGAGGATCGGAAACCAGGTACGCCGTCCCGGAGACCCGGCCTGGATACACACTGCGGCCGCCGGCGAGCAGGGGATCTTGTTTCACCCGCGATTTGCTTTTGGCGGTCGCCGCATCGCCCAACGCGAGCGCTCGCGACTGCACGATCCAAAGTTCGCCCGCCTCGTCGAGCGCCCACTCGACATCTTGCGGGACCTTGAAGTGTTCTTCGATTTGCAAGCCCCAGCTGGTCAGGGTCTCCAGTTCGCCGGCGGTCAGGCTGGGCGCCACCGCCTGTTCCGGTGACAACGGGCGACGCGTGACTCCTCCGCCTTCCTGGAGTGCGATCTCCTCGTCTTTGCGGACGATGTTCTGCTCCGCCACACGATGCGGACTCCGACGCGTCATGACGAACAAGTCGGCCGCCCCACGGCCGCTGGCGATGTCGAGAGCCAGACCACGAGTCGCCGTGATCCACAAGACATCGCTCTTGGGATTGCCGGGGTCTCGGGTGTACATGATCCCCGAGGCCCGGGCGCGAACCACGCGCAGGCAGAGCGCGGGGATGGGGGTGTCGATTTCCGCCAGTCCTGCCGAGAGCCGATAAAACAACGCGCGTTCACTGAAGCGCCCGGCGACTACCCGCCGGTAGGCATCGACCATCTGCTCGCGAGGAACATTGATGACGCTTACGAATTGGCCAGCGAAGGTCCGCTCGCCGTCCTCTCCGACGGCACTGGAGCGTATGGCGAGACCCGCAGTCGGCCCGCGCAAATGGAGCGTATGCGCGCGCTCGGTAATGGCTACTTCGATCGCCCGCGGGACCGGAAGCGCCATCACCATGTCCGTAAGCCTTTTGGATATCTCCTGCAGGGCGTCAAGGTCGTTTAAGTCGATGTTATGGGTCGCGTCCCGAATCTTCTCCCAGAGCGGTATCCCACAGAACTGGCGGTAGGCTTCCGCGGTGATCACATAGCCATCGGGAACCGGCAGACCAATCCGGTTCTTAACTTCCGCCAACGCGGCGGCCTTGCCCCCCACCTCCGCGACCCGAGTTCTATCGATCTCTCCCAGCCAGGCGGAAAAATCCGCAGTTACGAGTTCCTGTCGCGCCGCAATATAGCGCTCAACTTCATTCTGTTGGGCACGAATGGACTCGTGAAGTTGCGCGAAGGACATCCCGGTCAAACGCTCCAGCGCGGCCACCGTGCCCTCGGCTTTGGAGTAAACCGTGGAGATCCTGGGGCCGACGATGTCCCGCCGCGGCAGGACGAACTGCAGATCCTCCTGGATCCCGGCCATCAGCTCCAGACATTCATTGTTCAGGGAAAGCAAGTCGCGAAAGCTCTGGTAACGGCGCCGGAATCGGTCCTCGACCGCTTGGGCTGGCTCCGCGGGCTTTCTTTTCGACCACCAGGACATCGGCTTGGAGGCACTATAGCACGTCGAGCTCGGACCGCAGGTTCGAGCTTATTTGTCGGCTTTGGAAAGGTCGGTCTTGCTCACATTCATCAGGCGAAGCGCCTGACCGGGCTGCTTGTAGTAGTAGCGGATCTCGTCGCCCGACTTCCAGGTATCGTCGGGCAGCGCGAGATACTCGTCGGGCACGGCGAACGTGAGCAGAATTTTCTTCCGCCGCGAATAGATCGTCACCGTTTTCTTCTGCCGATCTACCACCGGCAACTTTACCCTAGCCACCCGGGGGTCGTCTCGAGAGACGCCGTTTCGCTCCTCGACCGGTACGTAGGAGACGGTCTTGACGGTTCCGGATGCTTGATCAAAGAAGACGACCGTGCGCGTCTTCGTGTCGAACGACAGCAGTTTCCCCGCCTCCGGAGCCGGCCCGGTTTCGTTCCGGTCCGGGGGCAGCGTCACCGCCACCGGCGGCAGCACATCGTACTTGGCCTGATCCGACTTAGGGGCTGAATCCAGAATCAATGTGACCACGCCTTTTTGCTTGTCATAAGCGACGGCTCGCCCCTGCTCCACCTTGCCGAAATTGGCGCATCCCGCGGCGAACCCGAGAGCCGCCACAGTTGCGAGCGTGACCAGCGATTTTCCAGTGAATGCCATCGCATGCTCCTTAGCTACACGTGAACTAAGGGCTGTTTCTGCTGCGCGCGTTCTTCGCGTACACCAGTGACGAACTTCGCCAAGATGTACAGCGATAAAGCAGAGACCGTCCCCAGAATCACCACCGCCGCACAGTTGTCCAGAATATTCTTGAGGCTTGGGACGGCAGCCGCCGCGATTTTGAGCAGGATCGAAACCCCACAACCGACAACGGCAAAGCCGAAGAAAACGCGGATACCATAGCCCTTGACATATTTGGTAGCGATGGAGCCGATCTGCGCCCCGATGGCGGCTCCGACCAGCATGATGACAGCGGCCAAGAGCTCGGTTCGGCCCTTGTAGCTATAGGAAGCCGTACCATACAAACCGGAAATAACGATTTCAAACAGATCAGTGCCAACCGCAATGTGAGTGGGGCAGCCGATCAAGTAGATCAGCGCAGGCATGCGGACCAGGCCGCCACCGATGCCCAACACCCCGGCCAGCCATCCGGTAAAGAAGCTCACGGCAATGGGAAGCCAGATGGAGCAGCGGACGCCGGCTCGCTTGAAGTGCACCACGGGAGGGATCTTGATCTTGTGGAGAGTCTTGTGCCACTCGATGCCAGTGGCGAGGGCATCCAGTTTTCTGCCGGAGGCTAGAGCTTCGCGCTCCTTCTTTCTCCTCTTGGAGATGTCGGTGAACACCAGCCAGGCAATCAGAGTCAGCAGCACCAGGTAACCGGAGCGGACATACAGATCGATTTTCCCGATCCTCTCCAGCCACATGATCATCCGGGCGCCCGTCTCCAACCCGCCCACGGTTCCGATCACCATGACCAGGCCGAGCTTGTAGTCCACGTTGCCGAATTTGCCATGGCGCAAGGTGGAAACCAAAGAAGGCCCGGACATCTGGGCAATATCGGTCCCGATGGCAAACGCCATGGGAAAACCAAGGATGTTCAGACCAGGGGTCACCATCCACCCGCCGCCCATGCCAAAGAACCCCCCGATCATGCCCACGCCAAATCCCAGGACGACCAAACCCGGCCAAAATATCAGTGCTCCCGAGACTGGCATTAGCACATGCAGCCAATCCATATCCGAACCTCCGTCGTCAGTTCGCCAAAGATCAGTGTTCCGCCAATTCGCGAGATCTGAGATTGATGCCAAGATGCGCCATCAACCAACCGGTCAATCGGCCCAGTAGCAGGGCAGCCGCCGGGAGGATGACAATGGTGATCAGCGCAAACCAGAAGTGACTGTCGTTGTAAAGATTGGCCCACCAAGCCTGCCAGCCGGAAAACTTGCGGCTGTCGGCTACAATAACAACCGTATCCGACGGCTCGGCCGCGAGTAGCCGCACGGGTAGAAGTAATATCGCCACCAAGCTCATCAGTCTCAGGCCTAGTCTGCGCATGTCAAACTCCTCTTGATCTGGCCGGAAGCCCGCCGCATTCACACCCGGACCGGGGGCCTCAGTTCGTCAATGTTCAAAGAGGTAACTCCGGATGCGGCCAAAGCCACCCGTTTGACTTCATCAATTTGGACCATGGTCGCGACCTTCCCTTTAATGGCAATCGCTCCCTCGTTTGCCTCCACCTCGAGTTCAAGATCCGATGTCGACGGGTTGATCGCCAAATCGGCCCGTACCCGGCTGCCCAGGGCGAGGTCGTCCATTCGGCGCTGGCTCTCCGGCGTAAACTCGAAGCGCCGCTCGATCACAATCGACGAGATAATGCGGCAAGCTTCTTCGATCTCTATAAATTCAAGGTTGAGGACGATGTCATAGAGGGTGGGGTCTCCCCAATCCACGCCGTAGAGGAACTGCGTCCACCGGCGCCGTTCCGCGTCCACTTTCTCGATGTAAGCAATCGCATCGCGGCGGCTGTATTTCAGCCGGTCCTGCACCATTTGGGCGCGGAACTCCAACGGTGCGATGATCCGGGTCCGTAGGATGGGATGGCCGCGTTTAAGCAGCAAATGGCCCGCCAGGCCGTGGTAGATTGCCTTCCCGGTCCTGACCTCTTCCGACAGGGCGGCCTGAATCAGCGCCAGGTAGAGATAGCGTTTGTGCTTGAAACGGTCGAGGAAGCCGGGGGGCTTCTCCAGAGCGTCCCTGAGTTCTTCTTGCGACACCCCGAAGGCCGCCGCCCTCTCGACGATGACGTCGCGGTCGATACAGCGATAGCCGAGTCTTCGAGCCAGGCACTCCGCCAGAATCTTGCCCCCACTGAACGAGCCCCGGGAAATGGTGATGACTGACATGGGGAATCCTCCGTCCCTATAAACGCGCGGCCCGCGCCAGGCACACTGGTACGGGCCGCTTATGACTTTCAATCCGTCGCTCGGTTCGAGACGAATCAAGTCCTGGCCTTACACAACCGTGGCTTGGTCTCTGCAACAGTTCGGTTTTCAGCAACTGCTTGGTTGTCAGTGCGGCTTCACCACGCCCGTGGCTGCGCCGTGCAATTTCACTTCTACCTTCTCTTCCAATGTATCGTAGTACTGTTTCAGAATCGCGATTACCTCGGGCTTGGAAAACTCCGCGGGAACCGGCTTGCCCTCGCTCATCAGCTTGCGCAGCAGGGTGCCCGAAAGCAGCAGCCTGGCGCCGCCTTTGTAGTTGCCATTGTCGTCGATCACGGCTTTGCTCTCGTGCGGGCAGGTCTTCATCGAGGCCATGCTCTTGCACTCATAGCAGTAGAAGGTCCAGTCCATGGCGAGCGGCTGGGTGGCCATCGCGCCCAACGGGATTTCGTTGAAGATCTTCTGCGCGTCGAACGGTCCGTAGTAGTCGCCCACTCCGGCATGGTCGCGGCCCACGATCAGGTGCGAGCAGCCGTAGTTCTGGCGGAACAGCGCATGCAGCAGGGCTTCGCGCGGCCCGGCGTAGCGCATCTCCATCGGGTAACCGCCCTGGATCACGCGCTCTTTGCGGAAGTACTTATTGACCAGCGCGTCGATCGCTTTCACGCGGACATCCGCGGGAATATCGCCGGGTTTGAGTTTGCCCAGCAACTGATGTATGTAGACTCCGTCGCACACTTCGATCGCTGTCCACGCCAAATAGGCATGCGAGTTGTGCATCGGGTTGCGCAATTGCAAGGCCGCTACCGTGCTCCAGCCGCGCTCCGCAAAAAGCTTGCGGGAGTCAGCCGGTCGCTGATAAATGCCTTTGAATTCGTCCGGAAAGAACGATTCCGACACCGCTTTCACCGGCCCCGCCAGATTCACCGCCGCTTGCTCCATGACCTTCTGCACGCCCGGATGCTTCGGGTCGTTCGTGCGGAACACTTGTTTGCACTCGTGCTCTTTGTCGATGGTGTACTTCTCGTTCACCTTCATGGTGCCCACAAGCGCGTCGGTCTCTACGTCCCATAGGGCCACTTCTTCGCCCGGGCGGATGGATTTTGCCAGATCGTCGTCCGCCGAGAGCGTGATCGGAATAGGCCAGAACAGGCCTTTCTTGCTGGGCAGCTTGTAGTCGTCGCAGCAGCTTTTCCAGTCATCCTTGCCCATAAAGCCATCGAGCGGAGTAAAAGCCCCGATGCCCATCATGATCAAGTCGCCGGTCTCGCGACTGGTTAAGGGAATATGCTTCAGGTGTTGCGCTTTCTTGATCTCCTCCGTCTTGGCTTGGCCTTCCAGCAGGAGAGGTTTCAGTTCAGAGCCGCCGTGCGGGGGAACGAGTTTACTCATGTAAAGCCTCCTAAAAGTGAAATCGGATAAGAACTAGTTTCTATGCCGCAGCAGAGGTTACGAACTCTTCTCCGCCAAAGTCTCCGTCACCACAGAATCCTTTTCCGCCAGCAATTGTTTCTGCCCTTCCCAAGTCGCGGCCAGGGCCACCGTCCGGTACGCGATGTGAGCGAACTTCGAGTAGGCGGCGTACAGGAACAGGGCCAGGATCAGGGTCAGGTGCACAAAGTAAACGGGATACATCCAGGTCGGGTCCTGCGCCAGCCTTAGACCTTCCGAGGCGATGCCCGTGGCCGCCACACTCGCCAGCACCAGCAGGAAGAACCAGTCGAAGTAGGTACCCGACGACCGGGCTGCCCGGTCTTTGATCCGGTCCACGATGAGAATCACCGCCCCCGCCAGGATCACCAGCGCACACAGGTTGGCAAGAATCTTGAAGGGACTGAAGATGGGCAGCGGCGTGTGCATCACTCCGAACATCGTTCCCATGCCCACCGCGGTGCCCACGACCGCAAGACCGCCGAAACCGGCAAGCACCAGCATGTGGCCCCAGTAGCGATTTTTCTCTTCGCTGCACTTCGAGAACCGGCGATGCGTGAGGATCTCGATCAGGACCGGCCCCAGCGCTGGAAGGATCGGACCGTTGGCCCCCGAAGCCCGCAGGTCGCGCACGAACTGAATCACTCCGATGGCGTAAGCCGCTATCACCAGGCCGCCCACAGCGAAGAAAAGCGCCTCCAGCCGAGCTTGCGGGAACATGAAACCAAATTCCCAGCCTTGCGCAGCGCTGCCCGGCAGCGGCCACACCGCGATGGCGTAGAGAATGAAGACCGGCAGGGCCAGCAGCAGGGGCAACGCCTTGGGAGTGGAAACCAGGCTGCCCATGAAGCGCGGGAACGCGTAGCGCTTAATGACTTCGCCCCGGATCGCTGCCATGACCTGACCGGGGCGGGCATCGCGCGGGCACTTCGTGGTGCAATCGCCGCAATTGTGGCAAAGCCAGACGGCTGGATCGGCCATTAACTGCTTCTTCATGCCCCATTGCGCCTCAATCATCTGTTTGCGCGGAAAAGGCCGGCTTTCCGTGGACAGCGAGCAAACTGAGCTGCAGGTCGCGCACTGGAAGCACTTCTTCAGATCGGCGCCGCCACGGTGCATGACATCGTGAATGAACTTCGTATCGGGTTGAACCATCAACGCGCTTGCCATAGCTAGAATCCCTTGTAAGGGTTCGGTCCGAGTTGGCGCAGCTTGCCGACAAAATCGTCGATCACCTGCGGCAGCCGCGCGCATTCGTCAATCGCCAACTGCACCAACTGGATCCTGTCGCCTTCCAGTTGCAGCCGCTCCAGCGTGTCCTTCACGTTCACCAGACGGCGGTCGGCCAGTTCGCTGCCGCGCAGGAAGTGGCACTGGTAGTCGTCGCCGAACTTGCATCCCATAAGCATGACGCCATCAATGCCACGGGAGAGCGCATCGGCAATCCAGACGATGTTCATCGAACCCAGACAACGCAGCGGAATGATGCGCACGCTGGCGTCGTACGAGGCGCGGCTCAGGCCCACCATGTCGAGCGCCGGATAGGCATCGTTTTCGCAGGCGAAGATCAGAACCCGCGGCTTGTCTTCGGTTTCGTCCGGCACTTCAATCGCCTTGATCATGCTGGCGATCATGTCCACCGAGTAGTTCTTGAAGGAAATGATGCGCTCGGGGCAGGCCCCCATGCAGATGCCGCAGCGCCGGCAACGATACTGATTGAACTTGGGCGTGCCCTTCTCGTCCTCGTCGAGCGACCCGAACGGACATTCCTCGGTGCACCGCTTGCACGACGTGCAGCGCTGCAGGAAGAAGCTGGGGAAGGAAAGATCGCCGGCACGCGGATGGACCGCTTGGCCCGCGGTGGCCATCTCCACGCTCTGGATCGCTTTCATCACCGCGCCGCAGGCATCCTCTTCAGCGAGGGTGGAATCCATCGGGGCGCGCACCGCGCCCGCCGCGTAGATTCCCGTCCGCAACGTCTCGTAGGGGAAACAGATGAAATTCGAATCCGAGAAACCATTCCGCAGCACCGGCAAGTCCGGACCCTGGCGATAGGTGAGGTTCAGGATCTCCGTCCCCTCGTGGTGTTTGTACTGCTCCACGATCTTTTCCGCTTCCTGGCGCTGCGTGTCGCTCTCGTTACGCGCAACTTTGAGGTTGGCATCGTGCAGCGTGCGGATCGCAATGCCGTCAGCGGAGTTGGGCACCATCCCCGTCGCCAGCACCACCAGATCGACCGGGATCTGCATCGGCGCGCCCAGCAGGGTGGCGTCGATGCTGACGTTGACGCGGCCATCCGCGCCTGTCTCGACTCCAGTCACCGCGCCCTTCATGAAGAAGTTCAGCGGTTGGTCCTGCACCTTCTGGTAGTACTTCTCGTACTGCCCGGGCGTGACGATGTCTCGGTAGACCACGAACACCTGGGCGTCGGAGTTCTGCTCGCGCACGTACTCGACCTGCTTCAGAGTGTTCATGCAGCAGGTGGACGAACAGTACGGCAGATGGTCCTTGTCGCGCGATCCGGCGCACTGCACGAACAAGACGCTTTCGACCGGCAAGCCGGTCGAAGGCCGCGTGATCGGCCCGGCCGCCGCCATCTGCTCAAATTCAACGTTGGTGATCACGTCCGGCAAGCCGTACCCCAGCGCGGAGAGCTTCGACGCATCGTAGGGTTTCCAGCCAGTAGCCAGCACAATCGCGCCTACGCGATGAGTGAAGGGCTGCCCTCCGTTCTGCAGGGTCACGTCGAACATGCCAGGCTGGCCTTCAGTCTTGGTGATGCTCGTTGAGCAGAACACCTTAATCCGCGGGTGCGAGGTCACCGCCTGGATGCGGCTGGCCAGTCCGTCCGTCTGCGCTTCGGTATAGGGAGGATGCCGGGGGATATCCTTCTTGATCTGGGCGGCGAATCCGCCCAGTTGCGCCTGCTTCTCGACCAGCACGACCTCCGAGCCCGCGGCTGCGGCTTCGAGCGCAGCGCTGATGCCCGCAACGCCACCGCCTACAACAAGAATCGATTTCGAGATCGGTTCTGGGGTCGACTCCAGCGGCTCCATCTTCTGCGCCCGGACGATCCCCATGCGCAAATCGTCTTCGGCCAGCGCCTGCGTCTCTTCGTCGTTGGGCTTGTGGCACCAAGCCACCTGCTCGCGCAGGTTGACGCGATCGAGCACCATGCGCGGATCAAAGGAAAACTCCGCCGTCTTGGCGCGCGGGGAACAGGCGGCAATCACCACCGCGTTCGTGGTTCCCTGCTTGAGATCCTCGCGGATCAGGTTCACGCCTTCTGCGCCGCACAGGAAGGCGTGGGTGCGGCAGACCAGCACCTTGTACTCGCTCTCGGCCACCTTGGCAAGCTGGCCAACGTCTACCGACTCGCCGATGGAGCAGCCACTGCAGATGTAGACGCCCAGTTGCTTATCCATGCTGCGTCGCTCCCACTGTCGTCTGGAGGGCTTTCAGCGCCGCACCGGTGGCGTCGCGAATCGACGCCGAAACTTCCGCCGGCCGTTTGACGCAGCCCGTACCGTACACACCAGTTTCTTCGTTGTGAATGAATCCGAATTCGTCGAGGTTCAGCTCGGCTGGCAGCCCGCCCGTCTGCGGCACGATGCCCGTCGCCAGCACCACCAGATCGTAGTTGCGCGTGATCTTCTTCCCGTTCAGCACGTCTTCGGCACTGACCTGCAGATTCTTGCTCGCCGGATATTCTTCCACCTTGCCCACTTTGCCCTTGATCAGCTCGATCGTTCCGTCGGCGGTCACCTTGGAGAAAAAATCCTGCAAGTGTCCCGGCGTCCGGATATCGATATAGAAGATGGTGATCTTCGCGTCGGGATAACGACTGCGGACGTAGGTCGCGTGTTTCAGCGACGCCGAACAGCACACCGCGGAACAATACGCAAGGTGGTTGCGGTCGCGCGATCCGGCGCACTGCACAAACGCCACCGAGCGCGGCTCTTTGCCATCGGAGGGCCGTAGGATTTTACCCCCGGTGGGCCCGGTCGAAGCGGCCAGCCGTTCGATCATCACGTTGGTGATCACGTTGGCGTACTTGCCGAAGCCCAGATTGTCAATCTTGGCGGCGTCGTACGGCGCCCAGCCGGTGGCGACGACCACGGAGGAGACCTGCAGCGTTTTCTTTTCCGCCTTTTGCGCGAGATCAATGGCCTGGTACGAGCACGCGTCCACGCAGGCATGGCAGCTTTCCGGGCAGGCGCTCCGCTCGATCACATACTTCGCCGGAAAAGCCATGGGATGCGGCAGATGAATCGCCTTCGTCTTCGAAAGATTGCAGTTGAATTCATCCGCTATGTCGGACGGGCAGGCCGGCACGCACTTCCCGCAAAGCGTGCAGGCGTCCGTGACAAAGCGCGGGGACACATTGATGACCGCCTGATAGTCGCCCGGCGCCCCGCTGAGACTTTCCAGCTCGGCGAGCGTGAAGATCGTAATGTGGCGGTTGTTCTTGATCCGCTTGAAATTGATTTCCAGACCGCAAGTCGGCGGGCAGAGCTTGGGGAAGTACTGATTGAAGCGCGCCACGCGTCCGCCCAAGAAGGCCGATTTTTCGACCAGGAAAACTTCGCATCCGGCTTCAGCGGCCTCGACCGCCGCGGTCAGCCCGGCAATGCCCCCGCCGATCACCAGGATCGACTTGCCGTTCCCGTTTCGCGATCCGTTGGTTGCCATAATCCTCTAGAGCAGAGCCTCTGCCGGCGCCGCGGCTGCAGGGCCAGGCACGTATTGCGCCTTGGCGGACTGGGTCAGCCTCATCCTCTTGTTCTCCTGGAACAAGCTGAATGCCAGCCAATCCATGGCGAATTCCAGCAGTTCTTCATCGTCGGTGCGCAGGGCTTCCACGCGGGCTTCGTCCACATCAAAAAGCTCGAGGAAGCGGGTGTCGAAAACGAAGCTGCGGAAACGGTCCAGATCGTAGGCCGCCATGTAGAACATGGCCAGCTTGTCGGGCGTGAGCAGCTCCGGCTTGTCCCAGCCGGGATGACCCATGAGCTGCCGGAACGAAATCTGGTTCACGTCGAACGGCTCAATTCCCTGATTGTCGATCCACTCCCGCACCGAGCAGCCCTCGCCCGTGCCGTGTCCGTGGCAGAGCTCCTCGTGTACCATGAAATAGAACCTCTGCGCGGCTTGCTGCGGATCCTTGGGCTCGGCCATGCCCAGCGGGTACATGCGGCAGGCCCAGGGCCGGTGCGCATAAACGCCGCATCCTTTTTCGCTCACAAACGGGCAGCTCTGACTGTCCTCAGACATCTTGAGGAAGACGGCCGGGATCTTCTTTTCCTTCGACTGCATGACAAACGTATAGCGCTCCAGGAACTCCGAGGAATTGACTCCGAGCGCCTTCTTCAACTTCAACACGTCGTAGGGCGTCAGCAGAATGGAGACGTCGCGGCAGCACTTGGTAAAGCAGTCCAGGTGACGGCCGCACTGGAAGGTGAAGCGGTCATCCAGCCCCAGGTGGGGAGAATTCTCGATGATCGCCTTTTCCGCTGGTTCGTTTTCAGGCATGAATTGTTTCCTTATCTTGATCTTGGATGATGCTCGCGCGCAGCGCCTCCCGCGACCAAACCGGCAATGGACCGTTGTCACCGGTCGCCGGCTCGATCCGGTAACGATACGAAGCGTTCACGTTGAACTGGCTTTTCATCCACTGCCAGCCGCGCACAAAATACGGGCAATCGTCGTTGAAGCACACGTACTGGTATTCGCCGTCCCAGGATGCGAGCTGAGGGTTGGCCCAGCGCACCAGCGGACGCCCACAATGCGGACACCGGTAATCGATCTGTTCAGCCATGGTCTGCCTTCAAATATGTGGGAGAGGTTCCGGCCGAAGCCGGAACCTCTCCGCGGGTTAAACGGTGGTAAGGGCGGGAGCTTTCGCTTCGCCCACGGTGCGGCCGCCTTCGGCAGCCCACTTCTCCAGCATCGACACAGTGACAGACTTGGGACGCTCCAGGGCGTAGCCGAGAGCGCGGTCCCAGGTAATGTTGGCCATGCAGCCAAGGCTGCGGCCGACGCCGAACAGGACAGTGTAGAAGTCCCACTCGCGCAGCCCGTAGTACCACTGAATGACGCCCGACTGGGCATCGACGTTCGGCCATGGATTCTTGGCCTTGCCGTGCTCTTTCAGGACGCCGGGAGCCACTTCAAAGATCATGGAAACGAGCTTGAACAAGGGATCGTCCTTGAGGCCCGGAGTAGCGAGACAGAACTCGCGCTGCGACATGTAGCGCGGGTCGGTCTTACGCAGGACAGCGTGACCGTAGCCCGGAACCACCTGACCGGCCTTGAGAGTGTCCCACAGAGCCATGGTGACCAGCTCCTTGGTCGGCTCCGTAGCCCCGCAGTATTTCTCCTTGAACTTGATGGTCCATTCCAGGACTTCCTGGTTGGCAAGTCCGTGCAGCGGGCCAGCAAGGCCGTTGAGGCCGGCGGAATAAGCGTAATAGGGATCGGACAACGCCGAGTTCACCAGATGGGTGGTGTGAGCGGAAACGTTGCCGGACTCGTGGTCGGAGTGCAGGATGAAGTACATGCGGGCGACATCCTTGTACTCCTCGCACTGGCCGATCATTTCGGCGAAGTTCGCGCCCATGTCCAACTTCCCGATCCTATTCTGGAAATCGCTGCGATACTTCAGGTTGTAGATAAACGCGGCGATGATAGGGATACGGGCAACGATGTCGGAGGCGTCCTCGTAGGTGTATTCCCACGCTGACATCTTGTTGAACTTGCCGGAGCCATAGTAGTGCGCGAACTTGGAGTCCCTTTGCATGGCGAGCAAGCCTACGGAGAGCATGGCCATGGGGTGGCTGTCACGCGGCATGCCGCGGAGGACATCCCACACGTAAGAAGGAACGTATTGGCGGACCTTCCACTCGGCCAGAACCTGGTCGACGTCTGCCTGGGTGGGCACGTCGCCGGTGAGAAGGAAGTACCAGAAAGATTCCACGGTCGGATATTTGGAGCCGGGCGCCTTGGGAAGAGCCGCGAAGGTCTCGGGAATGGTCTTGCCCCGGAAGCGGATGCCTTCCTGAGGATCGAGGTAGGAGATGTCGGTAACCAGGCAGCGGACGTCGCGAGCGCCACCGATGGCCTGGTCGATAGTTACCTGGTCAATGACGACCTTGCCGAATTCTTTGACCAGGCGGGCGATGTGAGGACGGAACTCCTCAATTTTCTGCTTCAGTGTTTCCTTCAGTGCCATTGGTGAACTCCTTCTAATAGATGTTTCCGTATCCTGCAATTCCAAGACTGAGAACCAAATCAGGGAGGTTCCGGCCGAAACCGGAACCTCCCCGGTTACTAGTGAGCCAGGGCTGGTTCCAGCGCTGCCTCTTTGGGTTTCGGTTGCTCGAAGACATGGAGAATGGGCCGCTTGATCATGTCCCATTTCCCGGTCTTCGGATCACACCGGCAGTTGGCGAAGACATGCCAGTTCTTCTCGTCGAGCGTCGGTGTGTCCGACCGCATGTAGTACCCGGGCCAGCGCGTTTCTTCACGGAACAACATGGTGCGCACGTGGGCCTCGGCTTGCCACATCCGATGGACGTTCTCCCAGCAGCGCATCAGATCGTGCAGATTCGCTGCGCCCAGATTGGCTGAGTCTTCCGACAGGAAGGCCAGCAGTTCCTGGGCCCTTTGGAGAGACGGCTTGTTGGTGGTGAACTGTGAAGTGACTCCGCCGGCGTATTCGTCCATGATCTTTTGCAGCCGGAACATGAACATGCGCGGCTTGATGTAGGCGGGGTTCACATCCTCTTGGGTGCTGCCGCTCTGGTTTTTCTCGAACGTCTCCAGCGGCTTGAGGATCTCCGCTGTCAACGCGTCCACCCTGGCTTGGTCGATCTTGGGAGCGGTGTTGTTTTCCACGATGAACTTGATTGCGGATTTGGCGGCAATGCGGCCTTCGGCGTGTGAGCCGGACGAGAACTTGTGGCTGGAAGCGCCAGAAGCATCGCCCGCGCAGAACAGGCCTTTGACCGTCGACATGTTGGTGTAGCCCCAGAAGTACTGGCTCTTGGTTTCGCCGGTTTGCAGATCTTCTGGACCACTGACCCACGCCCCGGAAGCCCCGGAGTGCGAACCGATGAAGTACGGCTCAGCGGCTGCGATCTCTGAGCTCCTCTGTTCGGGCTGCACGTTGGTGGCGGCCCAGAGCACGGCTTGCGAGATGGTCATGTCGAGGAAGTCTTCCCACGCCTCCGACTCCAATTCCTTCATCTTCTTCGCATAGGCCTTGGGATCGTTCTTGTAGGTGTCAGCGATCTTGCCGAGGGCCTCTTCGGTCCTCATGGAAATCGGGCCCTTCCCGTCCAGGATGTCGAGCATGCCCAGATAGTTGCGCAGGTTCGCGGGAACCGGTTTGACCCGGCCATACGGACCCCATTTTTCCAGTTCAGGTTTCCGCTCCACCATGTAGTCTCCGCCCATGGCGTTGGTGGCCCGTGACTTGAACAGCAGGAACCAGGCGCCGACCGGTCCGTAGGCATCCTTGAATCGTACCGGGATGAAACGGACTTCCTGGCAGGTCATCTCCGCCCCAGCTTTCAGGGTGAAATAAGCGGAGGAGCCGGAGTTCCACGGCGGATACCAGGCGCGCCCCATGCCTTCACCCGTACTCCTGGGTTTGAAGACGTGGACGGCGCCGCCCATGGCGGTTAGGGTTGCTTTGGATTTGAAGATGTACACCTTATTCTCGCGTACCGAGAACCCGATGGCGCCGGCGCAGCGGTCTCCATCCATCAATGGCCCGACGATAAAGACTCGCTCGAAGATCTGTCCCACGCCGCTTTCGCGCAGCGCGTTCTTCGCCGCTTCGGCCACGATGACCTTGTACGACTCGCCGTTGATCATGAGCTGCCAACGGCCTTCGTGCACGTACTTGCCGGCTTCATCTTTCCAGATGGGCAGGCCCCACTTCTCGAACAAATGCACGGTGGAGTCCACGTGGCGGGCGATGTTGGCGACCAGATCTTCGCGCGTCACTCCCATCAGGTCGTTGCGGACGTAGTCCACATAGTTCTGAATGGTGTTGGCGCCGTCCCGGAGACCGACGTATTGGTTGATGGCGGAAAGGCCCATAGCCACGGCCCCGGAACGATCCACGGCGGCCTTATCGACCAGGGTCACCTTCAGACCGTTCTTCTTCGCCCAGTAGGCGGCTTCCACAGCGGCGCCACAGGCCGCCATACCGCCACCGAGAATTAAGAGGTCAGTTTCTACAACGACCGTCTCAAATTTAGGCATGGTTATTTACCTCCCGTCAGAGTGAATACCTGGGGCAGTCCCAGCGAGGCCGGCTCGGTGAAGAGCGCGGTGCTTTTGAGATCGCCAGGAGTCTCGAAACCGCCGTTGGGCACGGCTGTGCCTTCTGCGGTGGTGCGGATGGGGAACTTGAAGCGCTTCAGTGTTCCGTTTCTGAACTTCACCGTCCACATAATCGAGTCGGTGGAGCGCAGCGGAGTGACCGACGCGCCCATGGGCACGAAATCGGCATACCCGCGGACTTGAATCGCCTGGGTGGGGCAGATCTTGACGCAGTTGTAGCATTCCCAGCACATGGTGGGATCTTGGTTGTAGGCTTTCATTTTGTTCTTGTCGAGGACCATCAGGTCGTTGGGGCAAATGTATTGGCAAGCTGTCTTGTCCAACGCTTTGCACCCGTCGCACTTCTCAGGAACTACATAGCTTGGCACTAGTCACCTCCGGCTGATCGCTGTTTTCGACGAGCCTGATAAGAGTATGGATAAAGATCGATCGTCGTGTCCGACCTGTGGGCAGCGTCGGGCAGGGCGGTGGGCCTTTCTGGAAGACCCCGGCGGACCGTCATGAAGCAGGAAGCACATGTTCTACTCGGACCGAACCGCGAACTAGGACGTTGACGAAATGAATGGCGAATCTCTCCTGCGGATCGGAATCATGTGGGGGGCGATCGCATAGGCAGCGCCACCTCGATTCTCCTCACGGGTCCACACAGCGCTTCCTGCCGACTGCCGCTGGGGCGCTGACTATCTTTCAGACTCGTCGAGACCGCAAGACTGAAGGCCACGTTCCCTCGTTGCCGCACAACACTGACTGACGAAGAGTAGGAGCTGTGCCAACTATGCCTCTCTCGTGGTCGGCTCACCGTGACCCGCGTCACCCCGCAACGTGAGATTGCACCATGCCGCGTGACCAACGGAGATTACCCATGTATTTGATCTAAGGTCCTATTTTTAAGTATGTCAGTAGACTTACTATTTCCGAGTAACACCGGCGCTGCCGGGCCGCATACGTGATGGGAGTCACATCGGAGAAACCGCAGAAGAGGTTATCGTGATTCAGCCGGAACAATGGAACACGGTTGCTCGCCGCCATTGTGGCCTCGGGAGCGCGTATGACACTGGCCGTATACCTCGCGATTTATGCTGGCCTGCTGATCTTTTTCATCGGGTGTGTTCGCCGGATCATCCAGTACGCCAAAATGCCCATCCACCTGCGCTGGGAAGTGTACCCGGTTCCCCACGAAGAGCCCAGCCGTGTTGCGCACGGTGGTTCCTACTTCGAAACGGGCGACTGGTGGACCAAGCCGCGTCACTCCAACCGTATCGGCGAATTGCGGGTCATGATTCCCGAGATGCTATTCCTCAAGGGACTCTGGGAATTCAACCGCCGCCTCTGGGTCCCGTCCTTCCTCTTTCACTTCGGCCTCTATTTACTGATCGGCGCCGTCGTTCTGGTCGCTTTCGGCGCGGGCCTACCCGTTCTGGCGCCCAGTCTGGCCGGCAGCAGCTTCTGGATCTTCCTGGCAACGCTCTACCGGATTGTCGCGTACGCCGGGGCGGCGCTCTCCGTGCTCGGCGCGCTCCTTCTGTTGTTACGGCGCGCCACCGATCCAGATCTGAAGAACTACACCAAGCCCGCCGACTTCTTCAACCTTCTCCTCTTTATTATTGCCTTCGGCTTCGTGGCCGCCGGATACCTCGTGCGCCCGTCAGGAAGCGCGGGAGTGGGCGAGCTGGCGCGTGGGCTCTTGCGCTTCGATTCCAATGTTCGGGTGAGCGGGCTGTTCGGTCTGGGAGTGGTCCTGGCTTCCGCTCTGGTCGCCTACATTCCGTTTACGCACATGGCGCACTTCATCGCGAAATACTTCACCTATCACGCGGTGCGCTGGGACGACCGGCCGAACGTCCGCGGGGGCAGTATCGAGGCCACGATGGCCAAGTACTTGGCGTATCGGCCCACCTGGTCCGCCAAGCACGTGGGCGCCGACGGCCAGAAAAATTGGGGTGAGGTTGCCACCACGAATCCCGCGCAGGAGGTCCGCAAATGAGCCAGCACATCGAGCTTAGCAACATGTCGCAAACCAAGCGCGATCCGCTGGCCCATCTCGCAAACGAAGAGTTGATGCCTTTGCCCGCGCCCCTGGACGGCCCTGAGAAAGACCATTCCTGGACTCCACTTTCGCAGCAGTCCAAGGACAAGTACGAGTGTGGGCTAGACGATACCTGCGCTCTGAATCTGCCACAGCCGAAGACGCCCGAAGAAGAGAAACAGCTGGTCGCCAAGTTCCTGTCCGGACTCGAGAAGCTTTTCACGAAAGAGAACAACTGGACTTTCCTGCAGCCGCTTCTGCTCACCATGGAACACTGCACCGGCTGCCAGACCTGCTCGGATGCCTGCCACATCTTTGAGGCCAGCGGCGGCAACGAACTCTATCGTCCGACGTTTCGTTCCGAGATCCTGCGCCGTCTCTATTTCAAGTTTGTCAAAGGCGGCGGCTTGGTCTCGGCCTGGCAGCACGGCGACATTCAACTGAACTGGCCGCTGGTGGCCCGTCTCGCGGAATTGTCCTATCGCTGCAATCTGTGCCGGCGCTGCGCCCAGACCTGTCCCATCGGCTGCGACAATGGCCTGGTGGCGCACGATTTGCGCAAACTGTTCAGCATGGAGATGGGCATCAATTCCAAGGAATGTCACGACAACGGCTCGATGCTGCAGCTCAAGGTGGGATCCTCGACCGGCATGAACGCAGCCGTCGTCAAAGACAACGTTGAGTTCATCGACGAGGACATCTCGGAGAAGACCGGCATCGAAGTGCACACCCCGTGGGACGTGGAAGGAGCCGATGTTCTGCTCATCCACAACGCCGGCGAAATCATGGCGTGGCCGGAGAACCCCGGCGCCTTCGCCCTCATTCTGAACCAGGCGGGCATCAGTTGGACGCTCTCGTCGGAGTTGTGCGGGTACGATTCGATCAACTACGGACTGTGGTACGACGATGCGCAATTCGCCCGCGTCGCCATCAAACACGCCCAGGCCGCGCAGAAGCTTAAGGTCAAGAAGATTGTGCTCGGCGAGTGCGGGCACGCCCACAAGGCCCTGAGCGTGATCGCCGATCGCATCCTCGGGGGCGACTTGAACATCCCCCGGGAAAGTGGCCTGACCCTGCTGCGCGACATCGTCAAAAGCGGCCGGATCAAGTTCGATCCCTCGCGCAACAACTTCCCCGTCACCCTGCACGATCCCTGCAATCTGGTGCGCCTGATGGGCGTGGTCGAGCCGCAGCGCGAGATCGTGCGCGCGCTGTGCCCGCAATTCCGCGAAATGGAGCCGCACGGCGTCAATAATTACTGCTGCGGCGGCGGCAGCGGTTTCGCCATCATGAGCGGAAACAATTTCCCCGACTGGCGCTTCCACGTTTCCGGACGCAAGAAGATGGAGCAGGTCCTGACCGCGTTCTCCGATTGCCTGGCGCCTGAGACTCCCAAATACTTGTGCGCGCCCTGCAGCAATTGCAAAGGCATGCTGCGCGACATGCTGGCGTACTACGACTTGTGGGAGCAGAACCGGATTCTCTACGGCGGCCTGGTTGAACTCATCGTCAACGCGATGGTAGACGTGAAGCCTGGTTTCATCGACTGGGAATGGCACTAGAGCCGGCTTCACTCGGCTGAAATCTTTGTCGGCGACGGCATCTTGCCGGATGTCAACAGGCCTAAACGAGTCCCAAGTTATTCGGGTTCAAATTGTGAGCCGTGCCACCGCCGGCTCACTTTTTTCTTGCCCCGCCTTTCGCGCGCGGACGCTTGCGCAGGAACTGCTCGAACGATTCGTAGCTGGCGATCTGGTCGAGCAGTCGTCGGCGTTCGCCCGCGGCCAAGTCCTGACTGAGGATCTCTCGCCGGATTTTCCCGACGTGTTCGACCCATGCGCCGTACTCCGGCCCAAACTGCCGCCCCAGCTCAATCCGCAGGCGGCGCGCCAGGGCAGGGCTGCGTCCGCCGGTTGAGATGGCAATCTGCATGGGGCCGCGGCGCACGACGGCAGGGTAAAAAAAATCGCAGCGTTCCGGGTCGTCGACAACATTGCACAGCACGCCACGCTCGACGCACACTCGGAAGACCGCATCATTGGTCGCGTTGGAATCGGTGGCTGCAACCACCAGGAACGCGCCTTCCACGTCCGCCGCGATGAACCGGCGCCGCCGCCATGTCAGCTTGCCGGCCCCCGCCCGGGACTGAATCCACTCGACCGCCCGCGGAGCGATCACCACCACTCGCGCGCCGCTGCGCAACAGCCCGGCCGCCTTCGCAGCGGCGATCTGGCCCGCTCCGACTACAACACACTTCCTCGCCTTCAGCTTCAGGAGAATGGGGAACAAAGGCATGCCGGCAATCTTCTTCCTTACTCGATGGTAGCGCAAACGCGCAATTCATAGTGTGCTGTCTTTCGCGTGGCAACAAGGCGGCAGCGCGGCGTAGTTTATCGCCTGCCACCGCATTCAGAGCGCACGCTCGCAGTGAAACGTTGTTGCGCGCTGAGGAATGACGTGGCTCCGCGAGCCCGAGCCTTTGCACGGCCGCCGCCGCTGGAGCCAAGCGCGCGCGATAAGACAGCGAAATTAGTCATAGTAAGCAACTTGACTATCATACTTACCAATCTCGATTTATGTGGCGTATAACTTGCCCGCGCCTTACCTGCTTCACGTTCAAGTCTCACGTTGCAGAGTGACGCGGGTCACCGTCAATTCCGTCGTGCACAAGGCATATTCGTGGTGCGTGATCCTCACAATGCAAATGAAGGCTCTCCGGTCGATAAGAGCCTGGCCTGCGTCGCCGTCTCGAGCCTCGAAGACCGGCTCGTTGTGACGCACATCACATTGCGGGGTGCGCAAGACAAGCAGGCGGGCCTTGGGATCCACGCCAAAGGCGCGCCAGCGACGAACCGCGGTCGAATCGGTTTTAGCCAAAGGAGACAGGTATGGCTGATGGTAGCAACGGTAAACCGAAGACGGAACTGCTGGACCAATTAGAAAAAGGACCCTGGCCCAGTTTCGTCAAAGAAATCAAGTCCGCCTGCGCAACCAGCGACGCGCCGAAAGATCTGCTGGGGCAGTTGGAACTCTCGTACAAAGAGAAAAAGGGCCACTGGAAACATGGTGGACTGGTCGGAGTGTTGGGCTATGGTGGCGGCGTCATTGGCCGTTACAGCGACCTCGCCGAGAAGTTCCCCAAGATTGCCCACTTCCACACCATGCGCGTGAACCATCCCGCCGGCTGGTTCTACACCAGCGATGCCCTGCGCACCATCTGCGATATCTGGGAGCGGCACGGGTCTGGGCTGACCAACACGCACGGATCGACCGGAGACCTGGTTCTTCTGGGCACCACCACCGACCAGCTCGAGCCCACCTTTCAGGAACTCGCCCACGCGGGTTTCGATCTGGGCGGATCGGGCTCCGACATGCGGACACCGTCCTGCTGTGTCGGCCAGGCGCGCTGCGAGTGGGCGTGCTACGACACCATGAAGCTCTGCTATGACCTGACCATGAACTACCAGGACGAACTGCATCGTCCCGCGTTTGCCTACAAGTTCAAGGTGAAGTGCGCGGGCTGTCCGAATGACTGCGTCGCTTCCATCGCGCGTGCCGACTGTTCCGTCATCGGGACCTGGAAAGACGACATTCAGGTCGATGAGGGCGAAGTGGCGAAGTACGCCGCAGCCGGACTCGACATCCAGAAGGAAGTCTGCAGCCTCTGCCCGAGCAAGTGCATGAACTGGGACGGCAAGAAGCTCTCCATTGAGAACCGCGAATGCGTGCACTGCATGCACTGCATCAACGTGATGTACAAGGCACTGCGCCCGGGCAAAGAGCGCGGCGCGGTGGTTTTGCTCGGCGCCAAGGCTCCCATCATGCAGGGCGCTCTGCTCTCCTCGGTGTTGATCCCCTTCGTCCCCGCCGACGAACTGGAGGACACGCTGAAGGAACTCATCGGCCGCATCTGGGAGTTCTGGGACGAATACGGCAGGAGCCGCGAGCGCGTCGGAGAACTCATCCAGCGCGTCGGCATGCCCGCTTTCCTCGACGGCATCGGTTTGGAACCGGTTCCAGAAATGGTATCGGCGCCCAGAGACAACCCATACATCTTTTTCCAGAACATCCAAGGGGGTGACAAATGAGCACGACCGCCCAACCGCCTAGGCTTACCGACATCGGCCCGCCGTCTTACCAGAAGTTCCTGCCTCCGCTGGTCAAGAAGAACTATGGCCAGTGGAAGTACCACGAGAACCTGGCGCCCGGCGTTCTCTGCCACGTGGCGGAGTCCGGCGACCGCCTGTACTCGGTCCGCGCCGGCACGCCGCGCCTCACCAGCATCCAGACCTTGCGCTTTTTCGCCACTCTGGCGGACAAGTACTGCGGGGGTCACCTCCGCTTCACCAGCCGGAACAACATTGAGTTCCTGCTCGAGGACAAGGCGAAGATCGAGCCCCTGAAGAAGGAACTGGCCCAGGCCGGCTTCCCGGTCGGGGGCACCAACAACTCGATCAGTAACATCGTGCACACCCAGGGCTGGGTGCATTGTCACTCCGCCGCCACCGATGCCTCGGGTATTGTGAAGTGCGTCATGGACGCGCTCTGCGACCGCTTTACCCATGAGGACCTGCCCGCGAAGCTGCGCATTGCCCTCGCGTGCTGCCTCAACATGTGCGGCGCGGTGCATTGCTCCGACATCGCCATCCTCGGCATCCATCGTCTGCCGCCGAAGATCAACAACGACCTGCTTCCCAAGGTGTGCGAGGTTCCGACGCTCATCTCCTCGTGCCCGACCGGCGCCATCCGTCCGAAAACGGTCGATGGCAAGAACTCGGTCGAGGTGATCGAAGAGCAGTGCATGTACTGCGGCAACTGCTACACCGTGTGCCCGGCCATGCCGCTAGCCGATCCCGAGAACGACGGCTTGTCCATCTGGGTCGGCGGCAAGGTCAGCAACGCCCGCAGCGCGCCGAAGTTCTCCAAGCTGGCGATTCCCTTCCTGCCCAACAATCCGCCGCGCTGGCCCGAGGTGGTGGAAGCGGTCACAAAGATCGTAGACGTCTACGCCAAGCACGCCCACAAACACGAGCGCATGGGCGAGTGGATCGAACGCGTCGGCTGGCCGCGCTTCTTCCAGCTGACTGGGTTCGAGTTCACCCGCTATCACATTGACGACTTCAAGCATGCCGGCTTGAGCTTTGCCCGGTCGGCGCACATCCGCTACTGAACCGTTATGAAGGAGTCAAGCATGGCGACCAAGGTCACGAAGGCGGCCGAGAACGAGGCAGAGCTCAAGGCCACGTTGCGGCGCTGGCAGGAAATCGAAGACGAAAGTGTTGCTCAGACGTCGGCCATCATGGCCAAGACCCACAATCCGCTGATCAAGTTGGTCATGGAGATCATTCGCCAGGACTCGACCATGCATAAGCGGGTGCAGCAGGTCATCCTCGACAGCCTGGAAAAGCAGGCCTTCAGCCTGACCCCGGAAGAGTTGGGCGACGTCTGGGATCTCATCGAGAAACACGCTGAGGCAGAGAAGGAAACCATCGAACTGGCGGAGAAGGCGCGGAAAAACTGCCGGCTCTTCGTGCAGAAGCATCTTCTGACCTACCTAACCGAAGATGAACTGAAGCATGATCGCCTTCTAAACCAGCTCGAAGATTTCAAACGCAAGCTTTACCCATACGTCTGAGGGCGAGCGATGGCTCTTTTTAAGGACGTCAAGAAACCGGTCATCAAGTCGGGGTCGGGGGCGAGCGAAGTCAGCGCGCTGCGGCCCCGCTACATCCCGAAGACGCCACCATGCGCCGGGCATTGCCCCAACGGCAATGAGATTCGCGAGTTGCTGGTGACCATCGCGCAAGCGGAGTCCTACGGTCGAACCAACGAGCAGGCCTTCGAACTGGTCTGGCAGCGGATCGCCGAGCGCAACCCCTTCCCGGCGGTCTGCGGGCGCGTCTGCCCCCACCCCTGTGAAGACGCTTGCAACCGCACCGCAAAAGACGGCGGAGTTGCCATCAACGCCGTGGAGCGCTTCATTGGCGACTTCGGCGTCACCAAGAAACTGAAGCTTCCGCGGCTTCACAACGAGAAACGCGGCGAAAAAGTAGCCGTCGTAGGCGCGGGCCCGGCCGGGCTCTCCTGCGCGTATCAGTTGGCGCGCCGCGGATATCCGGTCACCGTATTCGAGGCATTTCCTCAGCCCGGAGGCATGCTGCGCTATGGCATCCCGAAATACCGCCTGCCGCGCGAGGTGCTGGATGCGGAAATCCAGCGCATTCTCGATGTCGGTGTCGAGCTGAGGTGCGACTGCATGGTGGGCCGCGATATCTCGATCGGCGAGTTGCGCCAGCAATATCAGGCAGTCTTCGTCGGCATTGGCGCGCAGAAAGGCATCAAGCTCAGAGTGCCCGGCGAGGACGCGCCCAACGTTTTCAGCGGAACTGAGTTTCTCAATCTGGCCAACCGCGGAGAAAAAGTCGACGTCGGAAACAAGGTGATCGTGATCGGCGGAGGCGACACCGCCATTGACGCCGCCCGGGTCAGTAAGCGGCTCGGCGCCGACGTCACCCTTCTCTATCGCCGCACGCGCGCCGAAATGCCGGCCGTCAAGTCCGAGATCGATGGCGCGCTCGAAGAAGGTGTCAAGATCGAATTCCTGGCCGCCCCGGTTGAAATCCTGCAGAATGGCGGACACGCCGTCGCCATGCGCTCGATCCGCATGCAACTGGGCGAGCCGGATGCGTCCGGCCGTCCGCGACCGGTGCCTCAACCGGGCAGCGAGTTCGAAACTCAGGCGTCAGCCATCATCGCCGCCATCAGCCAGGAGCCTGATTTCCAGGGCTTCGACAGCCTGCATTCGGGCAAGGACTGGATCAAGGCGGACGATTTCGGCGCCACCCCAGTCGAAGGCATTTATGCCGGCGGTGACGACACCGATCTCGGCCTGGTCACGATTGCCATCGCCCAGGGCCGGTTTGCCGCCGAAGCCATCGACGCGCGGTTCCGGGGCGTCCCGCTGGAGAAGGTTGTTCCGCCGGCTCCGATTGGGAAAGAAAAGATCAAGCTCGATTGGTACAAGGCGGCGGTGCGACACGAGCGGCAACACGTCGCCGTGGCCGAACGCGAGCCCGATACCGAGATCGAGCTCGGCCTGACCGAAGCCGAAGTTGTCGAAGAAGCCAAGCGCTGCATGTCCTGTGGCATGTGCATGGATTGCGAAACCTGCTGGATGTACTGCAGCAGCAGTTGTTTCGCGAAGCTGCCGAAAGGCGAACACTACAAAGTCAAACTCGAGTTGTGCAATGGCTGCAAGAAGTGTGCTGACGCATGCCCTTGCGGCTATATCGAAATGAACTGATCACGAGGTGAAACTGTGCCCACGTTTGAAGTACACGGAAAAAGCTACGCGGTCGATGAAGATGGGTTCCTCGAGGACCCGAAGCTCTGGAACGAAGATGTAGCCAAGGACTTCGCCGAGTCGGAGGCCATTCAGGCGCTGACCCCGGAGCATTGGAAGCTTATCAACTACATCCGCAACTACTATCTGGAATTCGGCATTGCGCCCATGATTCGCAAGCTGTGCAAGGAAACCGGATTCAAGCTGAACGACATTTACAAGCTGTTTCCGTCCGGACCGGCGAAGGGCGCGTGCAAGCTGGCCGGGTTGCCGAAACCAACCGGCTGCGTGTAGGAGCTGGCATGAACACCAGCCAGGCCATCCTGGAGCGGTGGTTCGCGCGGACTGCGGAGTCCTATTCTCCCCAGGCCCTCCCCTTTATCAAGGGGAACGCGGACCGCTTCCGCAATCCGGTTGGCCACACGCTGCGTGAGGGTCTCGGGACTCTGCTCGAGCAGGTGCTGGGAAGCATGGACACGAACTCGATCGCACCTGCGCTGGACGCCATTATCCGCATCCGCGCCGTGCAGGACCTGGCGGCCAGTGAGGCGGTGGGATTCGTATTCTGCTTGAAAGCGATCGTGCGCGACTTGGCCCCGGAACAGGACCAGGCGATGCTCGACGGCCGGATCGATCAACTCGCGCTCATGGCATTCGACACCTACATGCGATGTCGCGAGCAGGTCGCTGACATTCGAGTGAACGAGAGCCTACGCAGCGTCCGTGCCCGCCAAGGCACAGGCTGAGGGAAGGATGGCATGAACGCCTTCTATTCACTGGTCGCGGTATTCGCGCTGGTTCTTTTCGCTATCGTCGCGGGACAGCGAGAGGCCGGGCGCGCTTTCCTGGCGGTAGCCGTTCCCTACTCCGCGATTGCCATCTTTCTTGCCGGCCTCTGTTATCGCGTATTGCGGTGGGCTTGGACTCCGGTTCCCTTCCGCATTCCAACCACCTGCGGGCAGCAGAAATCGCTGCCTTGGATCAAGGCAAACTCGATCGACAATCCTTCGACCGGCTGGGGCGTCGTGGCCCGCATGGCGTTCGAGGTGCTCGCCTTCCGCTCGCTGTTCCGCAACAGCCAGGCCCGGATCGATAAAGACCGCCTGGTATTCGGCGAGAACAAATACCTCTGGTTCGGCGCCATCCTGTTCCACTGGTCGCTGCTGATGGTTCTGCTCCGGCATTTGCGGTTGCTCGTCGAACCCATCCCCGCTTTTGTGCTCACTCTGCAGCGCATCGATGGCTTCTTCCAGATCGGACATCCCGTGCTGTACGTGTCCGACGTGGTTATCCTGGCTGCCCTGCTGTATCTGCTACAGAGGAGATTCCGGGATCCGATGGTTCGTTACATCTCTTTGTTCACGGATTATTTCGCGCTCTTTCTGTTGCTCAGCATCGCGATTTCCGGGGTGCTGATGCGTTACGCGGTGAGAGCCGACATCATCACCATCAAGCAGTTTGCCCTCGGCCTGGCCACCTTCAACCCGGTCATCCCGCCGGCCCTCAGTCTCACCTTTTTCACACACCTGCTGCTGGTCAGCGCCCTGGCCGCGTATTTTCCGTTCAGCAAGCTGATGCACATGGGCGGAGTTTTCCTGAGCCCGACGCGCAACCTGGCCAACAACAATCGCCGCCAACGTCACGTTAACCCCTGGAATTATCCAGTCAAGACTCACACCTACGCAGAATGGGAAGAGGAGTTCCGCGACAAGATCAAGACCGCGGGGCTCCCGCTTGAGGCTGAACAAGAGGCTGAAGATGTCAGAGAAACTCCTGCAGATTGAGCAGAGGCCCCCGCAGGGCGACTGGAGGGATCCGAAGGTCGAATTCCGCAAGGGAGTCTTCTGCTATAGCGCTCTGCCGAAGAATCTGAAATATGTCGGCCTGCCGAACCCCCGCGAGTGGCAGCCGTCCGATGCCGACTGGAAGCTCCCCCCGGACTGGAAGCGGATCATCCTCGACGGCATGAAGGACCGGCTCAACAAGTACCGCTCCTTCCGCTTGTTCATGGACACCTGCGTACGCTGCGGCGCCTGTGCCGATAAGTGCCACTTTTACCTTGGCTCGAGCGATCCCAAAAACATGCCAGTGCTGCGCGCGGAACTGATCCGCTCCGTGTACCGCCGCTATTTCACTCTGACAGGCCGGCTCTTTGGCGCCCTCGCCGGCGGCCGCGACTTGACGGAAGACGTCATCAAGGAATGGTTCTACTACTTCTACCAGTGCACCGAGTGCCGCCGCTGCTCCGTGTTCTGTCCCTACGGCATTGATACGGCCGAGATCACCATCATCGGCCGCGAGCTGCTGACCCTGATCGGCTGCAACATCAACTGGGTACTGGAGCCGGTCGCCAACTGTTTCCGCACCGGCAATCACCTGGGCATTCAGCCCCACGGCTTCAAGGACAGCATCGACTTCGCCGCCGACGAATTGTCGGAAATCACCGGCATCCCGATCGAAGTCCCGATCATGCGCAAGGGCGCGGAAGTCCTGTTCGTGATGCCGTCGGCCGACTACTTCGGCACGCCGCACTACTACACCCTGCTCGGTTACATGATGCTGTTCAAGGAAATCGGCCTGGACTACACGGTCAGCGCGTTTTCCTCAGACGGCGGCAATTTTGGCCTGTTTACTTCGCATGAAATGATGAAGCGGCTCAACGCCAAGATATACGACGAGGCAAAACGGCTGGGTGTGAAGTGGATCCTGGGCGGCGAATGCGGACACATGTGGCGCGTCATGCACCAGTACATGAACACCATGAACGGACCCGCTGATTTTCTGGAAGCACCCGTCTCCCCGATTACCGGCACTGTCTTCGAGAACGCGCGCTCCACCAAGATGGTGCACATTTGCGAGTTCACCGCCGACCTGATTCATCATGGCAAGCTTAAGCTCGATCCCAGCCGCAACGACAAACTGAAAGTCACGTTCCACGACTCCTGCAATCCCGCGCGCGCCATGGGGCTGCTGGAAGAACCCCGGTACATTCTGAAGAACGTTTGCAACAACTTCCACGAGATGCCGGAAAACACCATCCGGGAGCAGACCTTCTGCTGCGGCAGTGGAAGCGGCCTGGGCACCGACGAGAACCTGGAGATGCGCCTGCGCGGCGGCTTCCCGCGAGCCAACGCGGTCAAGTACGTGAAGGAAAAACACGGTGTCAACATGCTCGCCTGCATCTGCGCCATCGACAAGGCTACTTTGCCCGGGCTGATGGACTACTGGGTGGGCGGAGTCGATGTCGCAGGCGTCCATGAATTGCTGGGCAACGCGCTGGTGATGACCGGCGAGAAAGAGCGGACTACCGATCTGCGGGGCGAGCCGCTGGCGAAAGAGAAAGAGGAGGAGGCCGTCCATGCGTGACCGGCCTGTGATTTTCGCGGGGTTGCTGGTTTTTGTGGGATTGTTCACGTTTCCCCTTTGGTACGGACGCGCCACCCAGGCCTCGCCGAAAGCGCCCGACATCAAGCTTCCGGCGCAGGAGAAAGCCAAGCAATGCGTGGCGCCCCTCGACTACATGCGCAACTCGCACATGCAGTTGCTGGTGAACTGGAGAGACGAAGTCGTGCGCAACGACCAACGGCAGTTCACCGCGTACACCGGCAAGGTCTACGACAAGAGCCTCACCCGAACCTGCCTGATGCAATGCCATACGAACAAGGCTGAATTTTGCGATCGCTGCCACACGTACGCCGGGGTTTCGGGCCCGTACTGCTGGGACTGCCACATCGAGAAGCAGCTGCTGGCCAGGAGTGCGCCATGAGAATAACGAGAAAAGACTTCCTGCGCCTCTCCGGTCTCGGCCTGCTGGCCGTGGTGGGCAAGAAAGCGGTGCGCGCCATAACGGAGGCTGCGGCGCCCACGGCTAAGACTAAGACGACCAAGCGCTGGGGCATGGTGATTGACCTCGAGAAATGCCGTCAAGAATCAGGATGCGTCGATTGCATCAAGGCGTGCGACACGGCGCACAACATCCCGCAGTTCCCGGACCGCGCTCACGAGGTGAAGTGGATCTGGAATCAGCCCTTTGAGAGCGTGTTTCCGCTGGTCGAAACCGACTACGCCAAGCAAGCCTACACCGGCCATCCCATCCCCCTGCTGTGCAACCACTGCGCCAATCCACCCTGCGTGCGGGTCTGCCCCACCCAGGCAACCTGGAAGCGCGAAGATGATGGCATCGTGATGATGGACTGGCATCGCTGCATCGGCTGCCGCTACTGCATGGCTGCCTGCCCCTACGGCTCGCGCAGTTTCAACTGGCAGGATCCGCGGCCCGCGATTGCGTCCCTAAACCCCGACTTTCCCACCCGCACCAAGGGCGTGGTGGAGAAATGCAATTTCTGCGAAGAACGCCTGGCCCGGGGACAGCGTCCGGCCTGCGTGGACGCTTGCCCGGAAAAGACGATGGTCTTCGGAGATCTGAACGATCCGGATTCAGAACCGCGCCAGTTGCTGCGGGCGCGTTTCGCGCTGCAGCGTGAGCCGGAGTTGGGCACGAGTCCGTCGGTGTATTACCTGGTCTGAGTGCGCCGGGTGTGAGTGGCTTATGTTCATGTTTGAAAAAGCGATCGTGGGAGGCCGCCGCTACTGGGCGTGGATCCTGTGCCTGGGCGGCATCATCCTGGCCGGCTTCCTGTGTTACTTGTGGCAACTGACGCATGGCCTGGTCATCACCGGGCTGAGCCGCGACGTGACCTGGGGACTCTACATCGCCCAGTTCACCTTCTTCGTCGGCGTGGCGGCGTCGGCGGTCATGGTCGTGCTTCCCTACTACCTGCACGACTACAAACAATTCGGCCGCATCACCATTCTCGGGGAGTTCCTGGCCGTCGGCGCCGTAACCATGTGCATGCTCTTCATTTTCGTCGACATGGGGCAACCCTCGAGAGTCCTTAACGTCATGCGTTATCCCACGCCCTGGTCGCTGATGTTCTGGGACATGATCTCCCTCGGCGGCTATCTGGTGCTGAACGCGATAATTTCGCTGGTCATGCTCAGCTCGGAGCGGCAAGGAGTATCGCCTCCCCGCTGGATCAGGCCCATCATCATCCTCTCCATTCCCTGGGCGGTCAGCATTCACACTGTCACCGCGTTCCTCTATAGCGGCTTACCCGGCCGGGCGTTCTGGATGACGGCGGTACTGGCGCCGCGTTTCCTGGCTTCGGCGTTTGCCGCCGGGCCCGCGCTTCTGATTCTCCTTTGCCTGGTTTTGCGCAAAGTGGCCGGCTTCGATGCCGGCCGCGAGGCCATTCACCAGCTTGGCATCATCGTTACTTATGCCATGGTGGTCAACGTTTTCCTGGTTGCGATGGAATTCTTCACCGCCTTCTACAGCCGCATTCCTGAGCACCTGGAACACTTCCGCTACGTTTTCATCGGACTCGACGGCAATTATCATCTCGCTCCCTGGATGTGGCTGTCGGCGCTGCTGGCATTAGCGGCTCTAGCGCTGCTCCTGGTTCCGAAATGGCGAAATAGTCCTCGCCTGCTGCCCGTGGCTTGCGTTTGTGTTTTTGTCTCGCTCTGGCTGGATAAGGGTCTGGGGCTGATTGTCGGCGGCTTTACGCCCTCCCCACTCGGCGCCGTCACCAACTACACGCCGACCTTGCCTGAGGCCACGATCGTTCTGGGCGTCTGGGCCATCGGAGCGTTGATGATCACCGTGTTGTACAAGATCGCACTTTCTGTACGGGAGGCCCACTAGCCGAAATCCTCTGCGTTCCCGAGGTCCCACGATGCCGACTCTACTCGAAGCACCCCCCGAATCCGCGCCGCCCGCACCGCACATCGCTCCTTCCCAGCCCGCCCCTGGAATCAGCGAAGATTGGCTGGCGCTCTGCATCGGCCTCTTCGTCTTCGTGCTGTCGCTCGGATTACTGTTTGGCAAAGACATCCTGGGCTGGGCCGTGACCACCTCGGTTTGGACAACTCCGGCGAAGGCGCTCGCGCCCGCTTCCAAGGGTTACGCCAGCCTGCCGCCGCTGGTTTCGCTAGTCGGAACGTATGTCTTCCTGCTAGTAGTGCTGTCGGTGGGGGCGAAGCTGCTGCATGCTGACCTGAAGCGCTTCGCCAGCGGATTTACCGTCGTGTTCGCGCTCAGCTATCTGTGTTGGTTCCTGGGCAGCTGGGCGTACATTGCCGCCACCCCCGATAAGCGCCAGGCGCTCAAGATTCCCTGGTCGCTCAACTTGACCAACGAGTCCGGCTTCATCATCGCCTTGTTGGCGGGCCTGATCGTCGGCAACTGCTCTACGCGAGCTTGCAACACTCTCAAAGAGGCGATCCGGCCGGAGCTTTACATCAAGACCGCCATCGTGATCCTGGGCGGATTCCTCGGGATCGCGGCGCTCGAACAGCGCGCGCTCGCGACCTCGGTCATGTTCCGCGGCGCCTGCGCCATCATCGAGGCCTACCTGATCTACTGGCCGATCGTGTACTTCGTGTCCCGGCGCTACTTCGGTTTCAGTCGCGAGTGGGCGGCGCCCCTGGCGTCGGGCATATCGATTTGCGGCGTATCGGCAGCCATCGCTACCGGCAGCGCCATCAAGGCCCGCCCGATCGTCCCCATCATGGTTTCGTCGCTGGTGGTGATCTTTGCCGTGGTAGAACTGCTGTTTCTTCCTTTCGTCGCCCAGCACTTCCTCTACCAGCAGCCCTTGGTCGCGGGTGCGTGGATGGGTCTGGCGGTGAAGACCGATGGCGCAGCCGTCGCCAGCGGAGCCATTACGGATTCGCTCATCCGCGCCAAGGCACTCGCCGTTTCCGGAGTTGCTTACCAGGCGGGCTGGATCATGGGCGTCAGCACCACGGTCAAAGTCTTCATCGACATCTTCATCGGCGTTTGGGCCTTCATTCTGGCGTGGGTGTGGGCGGCCAAGATCGAACCTCGCGGGGGCGAGAAGGTCCGGGCCCGGGAAATCTGGCAGCGCTTCCCGAAGTTCATACTCGGCTACGTAGTCACGTTCCTGCTGGTGCTGGCCATCGGCGCGGCGGCGCCGCGCTTGGTGCCGAAGATCAAGGCCTCCATGGGAGAAGCCAACGTGTTCCGCGCCATCTTTTTCGTGATGACCTTCTTCGCCATCGGTGTGCTCTCCAATTTCCGCAAACTATGGCAAGAGGGAATCGCCAAGTTGGCCGCCGTCTATGTGCTGTGTTTGTTCGGATACATCATCTGGGTTGGGCTGCTGATCTCGTGGCTGTTCTTCCACGGGGTTCTGCCGCCACTGGTTAAAGGATGAAAGACAAGGGGTGACGTATGACTGAGCCTCGTTTAGCGGACGAACTGCACAAGATGGAAACCGAGTACGAGCCCCTGCTTCCGATCGAGAGCAAGTTGATCTGGTACACGTTCGGAACTGGGGTGGTATTGCTGGCACTTTTGGTGGTGATCAGCCGCGCCTTTATGTAGAAGCGGCGAACTCGCGATCCTTGAAAGAGAGCGTGCATGACGCAAGTTGGGAAAGTCTATCTCGTTGGCGCGGGGCCTGGAGACCCCGAATTGCTGACCGTAAGAGCCGTGCGGCTCCTGCGCAGCGGCGATGTCGTCGTTTACGACCGCCTGATTCAAGAAGAAGTCCTCGCCCTGGCGAAACCGTCCTCCGAAAAGATTTTCATGGGCAAGGTTCTAGGCTGCCACACCTCCCGGCAAGATGAAATCCACCAACTCCTGGTCGAGAAGGCCCGCGAAGGCAAGACCGTGATTCGCCTGAAAGGTGGCGATCCTTTCCTTTTCGGCCGTGGCGGCGAAGAAATCGAATATCTGGCCGAGCACGGCGTGCCCTTTGAAGTCGTCCCGGGAGTCTCTTCCTGTCTGTCGGCGCCGCTGAGCGCCAACATTGCCGTCACCCACCGCGACGCGTCGTCGTCGGTGGCCATCGTGACCGGCCACAACGCGATCGGGAACCACGAGCGGGTGGACTGGCAGGCGCTGAGCAAGATCGACACTGTCGTCTTTCTCATGGGCGTGCACAACGTAGAGACCATCGCCCAGAAGCTGATCGCCGCCGGCCGCTCGCCGGATACACCAGCCGCCATGATACAAATGGCATTCTGGGACGGCGAGCATGTCGTCTCTGGCACCTTGCGCAACATAGCCAGCGAAGTGCGGCGGGCAGGCGTTGAGCCGCCGGCCACGCTGGTGGTGGGCGAGGTCGTCCGCCTGCGCGACAGGCTCAAGCAACTTATTGCATCTAACTCCGAGAAGTCAGAGAACAAGGAAGAGGCATTCGTATGACCGATGCATCCGCTGTATCCATCGAAACGCTGGCTGAGGAAATGTTCCAACTCGTGACCGAGTGCGCCGGAAAGAAGAACCTCAAAGCCGGCGACCTCAGCAAAGCGATGATCGCGAAACATGGCGAACAGGCCTGCAGCAAGGACGACTGCAAGAAGGCGATCCGCATCCTCATTGATTCCGGCCGCTGCGTGTACGGCTATTTTGGCGGCTCTTTCATCCAACTGCCTCCCAAGGAAGGGACGACTCCGTAGTCCTCGACGGCCGCCTCGTGAGCGAATTACGCGCACTTCCGCGCCTGCTGGTCGCCGGCCTGTCTGGGGGCTCCGGCAAAACGCTCGTCGCCTTGGGACTGCTGCTCTCCCTCCGGCGGGCCGGGGTGCCGGTGCGTGCGTTCAAGAAGGGCCCCGACTACATTGACGCAGCCTGGCTCGCTTGGGCCTCGGCTCTGCCGGCGCGCAATCTCGACACCTATCTCATGGGCGCCGACACCATTCTCTCGTCTTTTGTCGACCATGGCGTGGTCGAAGGAATCAACATTATTGAGGGCGCCCGCGGCCTGTTCGACGGTTTCGATGTTGCCGGGACGCACAGTACTGCGGTGCTCGCCAAGCATCTGCAAGCCCCCCTCGTGCTGACTGTGAATTGTGCCAAGGTGACCCGTACCGCCGCAGCGATGGTCCTGGGATGCCAGAAGTTGGATCCGGGACTTTCCATTGGGGGAGTGATCCTGAACAATGTCAACGGCCGCCGGCACGAACAGGTCTTGCGCGGGGCGATCGAATCTGTCTGCTCGATTCCGGTCCTCGGCGCCATCCCCAAAGCCGCCGCCGGCCACCCGCTGCCGGAACGCCATCTCGGACTGGTTCCGCCGGAAGAACATAGTGACCTGGAGGAACTCGGACGGGACCTGCTCCAGGTTGTAGGGGCCTCCGTCGATCTGGATGCGCTTATGACCCTGGCACGAAGTGCAGCTCCCCTCGAAATCGCCCCGCACGAAAGCGCGCCAATTCCCCCGGTCCGCAGTATCAAGATCGGCTACCTCAAAGACTCGGCGTTCAGCTTTTACTATCCCGAGAACCTTGAGCGTCTTGAGCAGGCAGGCGCCGAACTACTTCCCATCTCGGCGTTGCATGCCACCGCCTTGCCGGAGAACCTGAACGCCCTGTACATCGGCGGCGGTTTCCCGGAAACTCACGCCCAAATTCTGTCGGCGAACCAGCCATTCCTGCGATCGATACGACGGGCCGCGGAAGAGGGTCTGCCGGTCTACGCGGAGTGTGGCGGCCTGATGCTCCTGTCGCGCGCCTTTTTGTGGAAGGGCGCCAGATACGAGATGGCCAATGTATTCCCGTTCGAGGTCGAGGTCTCCGAGACCGCCCAGGGACACGGATATTGCGAGTTGCAGGTGGACACGCCGAATCCATTTTTTTCTGTCGGATCCACGCTTCGCGGGCATGAATTTCACTACTCGCGCATCGTTCCGCAGTCGGATTGGCCCTCCACCGCCTGTGAGGTGCGCCGAGGCCAAGGCTGTTTTCGTGGCCGCGACGCCGCCATCCTGAGAAATGTCTGGGCTAGCTATACGCACCTGCACGCTCTAGCGACGCCGGAGTGGGCGCAAGGTGTGGTTGATGCAGCCAGGAGGTTTGTCATTCATCCCGTTCACTGAATACCAGCGCATCGAGGCGCCTGGCCGGCCTCCTATGAAGAGCTTTCTCCACACCGTCGACACCACGAAGTCTTTCGAAGCCGCGGTCGAGGCAGTGGAGCAGAAGGTGGCGGAGAAAAACTTCCGCGTGGTAAACACCTACGACGTGGCGGCCAGCCTGGCGGAACAGGGTTACCGTCGGGGTCCTCTGAAGATCATCGAAGTCTGCAACGCCCGCTTCGCCAGCGAGGCCCTCGAGAAGGACATCAACGTAGCCCTCATGTTGCCCTGTCCGATCTCGGTTTATACCGAGGGCGGAAGAACTTACATCAGCACGATGCGTCCCTCAGCTCTGGTGGCGTTCAGTCCGGGCTCGGGTCTCGAGGAAATCGCCACCGAGGTCGAGCGCGTGGTCCTCGAAATTATCGATGAGGCGCGCGCGGAGGTCCCCTGCCTTCGGTGAAACCGCCATTTCTCACGGGTGGGCCCTGAATTTGAAAACGGCGACCCGGGGTATGTCAATCACCCGATGGACGCTGTGATCCACATCACCCCAGAGCGTGACCCCGCGCCGTCACCCTGTCGTTCCGTGCCAAGTACAATTTTCCATAGAAGCGGCCGTCACGGCGCTTCTGGAGCATATCGACGATGATTGCTGCGCTCCCCGATCCCATTCAACAAGTTGCTTCCGTGGATTTTCCGACCCAGTGGGGAAGGTTCCGCATGGTCGGATTCGAGCGCGATCTGTCCCCGTCTGGCTGGCCTCGGCGGGAGAGCGCCCTGGCTTTGCTCATGGGCGACCTCAAGGCCAAGCCACCCCTTCTGCGAATCCATTCGCAGTGTCTCACCGGCGATGCCCTCGGTTCCCTGCGCTGCGACTGCGGTCAACAATTGCGCATGGCATTTTCCATGATTGCTCGCGAAGGCGCCGGCATTCTGATCTATGAAGAGCAGGAGGGACGTGGGATCGGATTAAGGGCAAAGCTGGAAGCCTACGAACTGCAGGACCTCGGGCAGGACACAGTCGAGGCGAACGAGGGACTAGGCCTCAAGGCCGACTATCGTGACTTTCATCTGCCGGCACAGATTCTACGGCAACTCGGAATCTCCGCCGTCCGCTTGATCACGAACAATCCGAGCAAGGTCAGCGCCTTGCAAGACGCGGGGATCGCCATCGTGGAGCGGGTTTCATGCGAAGTCGCCCCGGATCCGAATGCTCTCAGATATCTGCAAACCAAGAAAGACAAGCTTGGCCAGCTCTTGACGTTGTTATGACCGCCTTCCGGCGATCTCCGTGGGCATATTCACAGTACTTAGGACTGCACTTATGACTACCAACCCAATCTTTACAGACGTAGAAAGCGCACTCGATGAGCTTCGCGCCGGTCGAATGATTATCGTCTGCGATGACGAAGACCGGGAAAACGAAGGCGATCTGACCATGGCAGCGGAAAAGGTCACTCCGGAAGCCATCAACTTCATGGCGAAGTATGGTCGTGGTTTGGTGTGTCTCGCCCTTCCGCCGGAGCGCCTCGATTATCTGCGGCTGCCGCAGATGAGCGCCCAGAACACTTCGCAGTTCGGAACGGCTTTCACCGAGTCGATCGACGCAATCGGCCGTGGTGTGACGACGGGTATCTCCGCCCATGACCGCGCCAATACGATCCTCGCCGCCATCGATCCGGGCACGCGCCCATCCGATTTGGCGCACCCCGGTCACGTATTCCCACTGCGTGCGCGCAAGGGCGGGGTCTTGGTACGTGGAGGCCAGACCGAAGCATCGGTCGATCTCACGCGCTTGGCCGGGTTGGTGCCCGCCGGCGTAATCTGCGAAATCATGAATGATGACGGAACCATGGCCCGCGTCCCCGACCTGGTGACGTTTTGTCGGCAGCACAAGTTGAAGATGCTGACCGTCGCCGAATTGATTCGGTACCGCATGGCCCACGAACGGTTCATTTATCGCATCGGGGAATCACACCTCCAGACCGCGCACGGCCAGTTCCGTATGCTGGCCTACGGATGCGAGCTCGATGGCGAATCGCACGTTGCCTTGATCCTGGGCGATGTCGAGCACAGCGATGGTCCCGTGCTGGTGCGCATGCATCGTCACTGCATGGTTGGCGACATCTTCGGCAGCACCGAATGCCAGTGCGGCGTTGCCCTGCGGGGCTCGCTGGAACAGATCGCGCGCCAAGGCGCGGGCGCGTTGATCTGCCTTCACCAGAACTCACTTGGGTTTACAGTTAACGAAAAACGTCTCGCCTTTCACCGCGAACTGCCCGACCCCTCTTCTCTCGAAGACCAGCGCCGGGACCAGCGTGAAATCGGAATCGGGGCGCAGATCTTATTGGATTTGAATCTACGGAGCGTGCGTTTGCTCACAAACCGTCCCCGGCGCGTACTCGGTCTGGAAGGCTACGGCATTGAAATCGTGGACCAGGTTCCGATCGCAGCGGGAGCAGGCGCCGGTTGTCAAGGCGATGGGTTCAGTTACCGTTCCGAGGAGGCTTTAGTCTGAGTCCGGCAGCACCCGCCTTTAAGAAGAAGGTGCGGATGAGATCGCAGTCGATGGGCTGCTGGTGAACTGAATCGGGTGCCGCTCTTGCAGCCTTACCTCCCCACCTTCCACCGAATCTGCCGCAGCATTCCCGTCCACACCTCGGCATCGCGCGCCTCGAGATTCAGGCGCCGCACCAGGCGGCGCACCTTCTGCTCTGTGTCCTCCGCCGCCCGCGGTTTCACGTATCCGCTGGCGCAGAGGATCTCGAACAGCAAACCCGTGATCCGCTCGATTTCCGCGGACGCAGCAACCTGCGTCTCTACTCTGCCGCTTGGGACTTTCCCCGCCCGCACCAGTTCATACAAGGTCACCGCCACTGCCTGCGCCAGGTTCATTGAGGCGTGCGCTTCGCGTGTCGGGATTCGCATCACCCAGTGGCAATGGCTGAGGTCGCGGTTCGAAAGCCCCACTTTTTCCGACCCGAACAGCACCGCCACCGGCTCCGTTCGCAGCCGTTTGCGGATCAGCCGCGCGCCGTCTTCCAGCCTCCGCACCCGATGCTGCAACTCGCGGTGCCCGACCGCCGTCGTTCCCACCACCAGCGTGCAGTCGGCCACCGCTTCTGCGACGCTTTCGCACTCTTCGGCGCTCGCCAGCAGCCGCGCCGCGCCCACCGCCGGGCGCGCTTCCCGGAAAGCTACCTCATAAGGATTCACCACCCGCAGACGCCGCACTCCGAAGTTGCTCATGGCGCGCGCCGCCGCTCCCAGGTTCAGCGGATTGCGCGTCGCCACCAGCACAACGCGAAGATGGTCCAATTCGCTCGTCATCGCGAGAACTCATTCTACGACGCACCGCCCGCCATTCCCTGCGTTTCGCCGCCCCCCCGTTGCGACTTTCGCCCATGCTGCGCATCTAATTCGCTGAGTGTTAGGATAGAACTTCCGCCTCGTGCGGGGAGCACGACTACGGCTGCTCTCAACCAGTCGCTGGGGGCCGCCATGGACAACTCATGGAGGAGCAATGGCAAGCAACGCGATCGTGGAAGTGACCGACGCGAATTTTGATTCCGATGTGCTGAAGTCGGACAAGCCCGTGATGGTGGATTTCTGGGCCGCCTGGTGTGGCCCCTGTCGCGCCCTGGCGCCCATCGTGGACGAACTCGCCGCCGAGTTCGACGGCAAGGTCAAGGTCGGTAAAATGGACGTGGACCGCAACGCCGCCACCCCCATGCGCTACAAGGTAACCGGCATCCCCACCCTGCTGGTCTTCAAGAACGGTCAGGTGGTCGAACAGCTCGTTGGCTACCGCTCCAAGGACGATATCCAGAAGGCTCTAAATCGTCACCTCGGCTGAACTCCAGCTCTCAGCCGTCGGCCTCTCAGCAGTCAGGAGAAACCCAGCACCTCGGGGTCGGCTTCGAGCGTGGGCGTCACGATCGAGGAGAGACCTTCGATTGCTGCCCCCACGTCCACTGCTCTCATTTTCTGATCTTCCGGAGCAGATAATATTCATTGATCGCGCGGTCGTCGGTCATCGCCGGAACCGACGGAGCCTTCCGAATCAGATCCTCCAACCGGATCTCGTTCTTCAACACTCCGTTGAACTGCTCCTCTGCTGTCGAAAGCGGCCCCCACTCTGTCAGGTCGGTACTCGCATTTGCGGGTAGTCGCTGGGCCAGGTCGAGCGCGCTGCGATTGGGGATCGGAGATTCGCTGGCCAGAAAGTGAAAGCCCCACCCTTCGATCGAGACAAACACACGGACCTGGGGGAACGATTCCTGAAGCGCTTTCGCGACCGCAGCCTGGACCGCCGGATCTCCGTACGGCAGCCACTGCGCCAGAATGCCACCGGGCCGCAGCCGGCGCTTGGCGATGGCATAGAACTCCTTCGAATAGAGCAGGCTCGATCCCGCCGCCTCCACCGGCGGCGGCGGATCAATCGTGATCACGTCATACGATTCCTGTGTGCGTTCCAGGTAACGCCGGCCGTCGTCGATAATGATCCGTCCCTGCGGCGATTGCAGCAGTTGCTCCGCGTCCGCGTGAAAGTAATGGAAGACCGCCGGCACGCTCGGCACCAGTTCAGCCGCATCCGCGTGGATTCCCCAGGAGAGCAGCGAGCGATACGTGGTGCCCATCCCAAAACAGATGTCGAGAGCGCGCTCCGGCGGCCGCTCCAGAAAAGCCAGCGGAAAGTGCGCCATGATCTTCGTGATTGGCGTCAGCGCCGTGATTCCCACGCCATTGATCAGCAGATTCTTGTGTCTTCCCTCGCCGGTCGCGATCACGGTGGCCGTATTGTCGCGAAGTACGATCTTGTCCCGGAACCGGCTCTCGTAGGTGCGGGTCGTTGCCAGGAGAACAAGAGAAACCAGCACCGATCCTGCGAAGACAAACCGGCGGGTTGGCCGTGCCGAGCCTTTTAGTTTGGAGGATTGGAGTGCGAGCCAACCTCCCGCGAAGAACCAAAACGCGGCCAGAATTCCCAACGACCACCGCTCTCCGATGCTGGGCAACAAAACGAAGCCTGCGAGCAGAGGGCCCACAATGCAACCCACCACGTTTACGGCATAAGCGCTGCCGGCTTTGTCCGGATCCCCGCCCGAAATCCGATCCACCAGCATCGGAGTGAGAAACCCCAGCAATACCGAGAACGGAGCAATCCCAATTACCGTGCGCAGCATATGGTGCCCGTGAGTGATGTGCGGATCGGCGGCCAAGAGTGGGAGCAGGCCCGCCAATCCCAGCGTCGCCCAGAGCACCGTCGAAAGGTCCCCAGCCTTGTCGTTTTTCTTGCGATACCAGAATGAGCCGAAGGAAGTCGAAGCCAGATAAATCGCCAAAATGGTGGCGAAGGCATACACTTCCGTTCCCAGATACGGCGTGTACATTCGGATCCACACGACCTCCATCCCCATACTGGTCAGCCCGGTGGCGAACAGCAGAACCAGATAAAACCTGGCGCTCTCTGACCCGGTGCTTTCCGTCGCTGGGTAGGCCTGCACTCCCTGGCTACGTTTTTCCCGACTCTGGATCTGCTTGCTCAGAGTGAACGCCCAGATGGCAAGCGCCAGGTTCAACATGCCGCCTACCCGCAGCGTGCTTCGAAAGCCGAGAATTTCGATCAGGAACAGCGGCAGCACCGCGCCGCACAACGCCCCCAGCACATTCGCGACATAGAGGTAGCTGAACGAGCGACCACGGTCCTCGACTCCATGTTCCCGGAACGCCGACATCGCGACGGGAAATGTCGCTCCCATGCAAATGCACCACGGAAGCAAGCAGGCCGCCAGCCACAACCCTGCAGCCGCGTAATAGCCGAGAGAGGATGAAAGCCCCGCCGCTTCCAGCAACTTGCGTCCGGCCAGCAGTTCATAGGGGACGACCAGCGAGCCGATTCCGATCAGGAATTCGGTCAGCGCATACACCCGAAGCCTGGGAAAGCCACTGCCTCGTTCCAGGCGCTTGGTCAGCTTGCCCGCAGCCCATGACCCCACGCCCAATCCCGCCATGAAGACCGAGATCACCGTCGAGGTCATCGTGATCGTGACCCCGAACTGTGCCATGGCCAGCCGCAGCCAGATCACCTCATAGAGAACGCTGCAAAATCCCGAGACCAGAAAAAATGCGAAGAACCTGCTAAACACCTTGCGCGCAGTGCTTGTGCCGCCAGATTGCGTTTCCCTCAATTCAATGGCCTTGTCCATGGTTGTGCCCGCCTGTGTCGTGCGATGTTTAGGATCGCTCGTGACAGGAATTAGCATTCTATCCGACCGCAGAGCTGGACACTGAACTCCGGAGGCGTTTTTCTTGCGCAGGAAGCGAACTCAACGGCGCGGGAGGTGAAGTACGAACTGCGCCGATTTTCAGAAGGGTGGAAAGACTCTTGACGATTTTTCGAATGCATCGCCGAGGCGATGCCCCACTACGATTCTTACCTGCGAAACCGCTCACTCCAGCCACTAACCACCGACCACTGCTCTTCAGTACTTCCTCAGTACCCCAATGACTCTTCCCTGGATCTCCACCGTCGCCGCCGGCACGATGATCGGTTTCATCGCCGCATTCGACGGCTGCAGCCGGACATTCTCCCCCTCGCGATAGAAACGCTTCAGGGTTGCGTCGGTGGTCTCGACCAGCGCCACCACGATATCCCCGTTGTGCGCCGTCTTTGCCTTCTCGACCAGCACGTAGTCACCATCGAGAATGGCCTCGTCCTGCATGGAATCGCCGCGCACTTGAAGCACAAACACTTCTTTCGAGCGTACGAAATCGGCAAGGGAAATCGTCTCGTTGTTTTGCACCGCCTCAATCGGACGCCCCGCCGCGATCCGCCCCACCAGCGGCAGCACCACCGCCGTGTTCACCGCCATCGACTGTTTCAGCTTCCCCTTCGGCGGCAGCAGATCAATCGAACGGCTGCGGTTGTAGTCGCGCGTGAGCAGCCCCTTCTTCTCCAGGTTGGTGACGTGCTTGTGGACCGTGGCCAGAGAACTCAACCCCAGCCCTTCCTTGATCTCTTCGTAGGAAGGAGAGTATCCCTTCTCCGCCACAAAGCGAGACAGGAAGTCATACAGCTCGTGTTGACGCCGGGTGATCGCCATGCGCGCAGTATGGGCGAAAGTAAGGCGAATGTCAAGAGCAGCGCCAGCCGTCGGAAGTAAAGGATACTTGGTGGGGCGCGGGGCAGTGCTTCGCTCCCCTGGCTTCATCCGGGATAACAAAGGGATCGAGCCCGAACCTATTTTTCCAAGACGATAGTGGCTTTCTTGGCGGTGGCGTGCTGCTTTCTCAGTAGCCGCGCCACGTCCCCGAGGGGCATGGTATCCGGGATCCGCGCCACTTCCCAGAGCGGCCTCTCACCCTGAGCAGAAATATACGCAGGGCCAGCTATCAGACTCTGCTCCTGCGCCATGGGCTCGCGAGCGGCATGGAGCGGATGACTCGGAATCTGTATCACCACGGGCTGATTGCTGACGACCGATGCATAGCCAATCGCTTGTCCAAAGGCCGCGGTGGTCAAGAGCAGGCACAGCAAAACAAATAGGGTCTTCATCGTGGTATCTCCACAGCCAGAGGAGTTATGGGGTTCTCGGTCCGGCCGAACCAAGCCAGGACGAGGACTGGTTACTAATGTGCACTCCTCCACAGAAGACAATGAGCAAGCCCGATACCAAATCCCTCACGGCAGAGGTGTCGGGTTGCAAGGCGCCCCCGGACCGTACGCGGCAATTGTTTGCACAATTATGGAACAAGCGTCAGGCCCCAAAGCCAGGGAAAGCGTGCGGGTAACAGCTCAAGCACAACCGGAGATCCTCGATTCGATTGCGCTTGCTTTTCAGTGGGGAAAAGGGCGGTTCCCCCGGCCAACCGCGTCGGGCGAACCACAGAAACTAGCGGCCGCCCTCGTACCACTTTCTCCAGGCGGCGGAGTCGTCGGGAAGGTTCTGGGCGGTAATGTCGCGAAGGGCGTGGTAGGTCCAGGCATGAGTAGCGGCGTCGAGCGCGGGATCGTCGGCGTACGCGATCAAGGTTGGGATCGCACTGTGGCGTTGTTCGCTGGTCAACATCCCGGACTGGGCCAGGCCGCAGGCGGCGCATTCGCGCACCAGCGGCGAGGGATCGTCGTGCATGGCTTTGAGCAGCGGCGGAATCACAGCATCGGTTCCAACATAAGAGAGCGCTTCAACCGCCCAGTGCCGCGATTCGACGTCGGTATCGTAAAGGTGCGCGGTGAGTACTGCGGTAATGCGATCGGTCTGGATGCCCCGGTTCGCGACCAGGCCGAGCGTCCACAGGGCCCAGATGCGGGTGGCGTGGTCGGTAGACTCGGCTTGCGCGGCGAGACGGTCGAGGCTGGAGGCGTCCTCGGCAATGTTCATGGCGGCGAGATCTACCCGGATGGTGGCGGCGCGTACGCGCAGGTCGCCGGCATTCAGTCCGGCGGTGATGAGACTGGTGAGCTGCGGCGTAAGCTGGATGCGGCCCCGCCAGGCAGCAGCGCGGGACCCGACCTGGCTGGTCGCCGCGGCATCGTTGCGGATGGCGCGCTGAAGCAACTGCTCGGCGTCGTGCTGCGCCGCGGAATCATAATGCGGCGCAGACCGGCGCGTGTTGCTCGCCGACCTGCGCGAGCCGTTCGTCGCTTGCAGCTCGTTCTCGGCGCGGTGGGTTTTGGTGATGACCTGTCGCGCAAGGAAAAATGCAAACGCCATCATGACTCCCGCGAGCACAGCAACGACCCTGATAGCCGGCACGACAGTCTGCGGCACGCCCGATGGCGTCGAAGTGCGCGGGGAACCCGTCGGAAACCCGAGTTTGAAGATGGAGGCAACGCGACCCTTGGCATCCGGCTGAGGACTAAGCTTGACCTCGGCGGCCTTGTCGAAATTGACGTCCCCGCCCTTGTCGAGCTTGATGTCGGAGCCGGGACCAAGCGTGCCGTAATCGGGCGTAGGCGCGTTGGGAGGTGTTTCCACGTCAACAGCATAGGGTGGCACGAGAGCCCGGGAAAGTTACTGAAGTCAAGAGACGGCAGGTCGCAGATCTTCAGGCCGCAGGTCGCAGGGAAGCTTCATTCGGGATATGGCTTCGATATGACCCCACCCCCGTAGGGGCAGCACAAGCAAAGCCCCGGTCGTAAGTCCGGGGCGGAGGTGGGAAATGACCGAAGTCCCGGAGGGACGGCACAGGAGTTCTCACGCACACTCTAAAGGGCTCAGATCCAGCCAGACCCCCAGGTCGCCATCCCTTGTGGAGATGCGGTAGAGTTATGTCCATGAAAATGCTGAGAGCCGTACAAATCGCTTTGGTTCTGATGGCCGCCGTGGCGGTGGTAGCAGCAGCGGTGAAACCCCTCGGAAACTACAAGGTGGTCAAAACGTGGAAGCTGGGCGGCGACGGCGGGTGGGACTACCTCACTGCCGACAGCAGCGGGCACCGGTTGTTCATCGCGCGGGCGACGCGAGTGATGGTGATTGATACTGAGTCGGGCAAGGCAGTGGGCGAGATTCCGGATACGCCGGGAGTGCACGGAGTTGCGCTGGCGCCGGAGTTCGGACGCGGCTTCACCAGCAACGGGCGCGAGGACATGGTGAGCGTCTTCGATCTGAAGTCGCTCGCGGTGCAGAAGAAGATCAAGGTCGGGGAGCGCCCCGACGCTATCCTGTATGACCCGTTTTCGAAACGCGTGTTCACCTTCAACGCCAAGAGTCAAGACACGACCGCAGTCGATGCGGCCAAGGGCGAGGTGGCCGGAACCCTGGCGCTGGGCGGGAAACCGGAGTATGCCGCGACCGACGACAAGGGCACGATATTCGTAAATATTGAAGACAAGTCGGAGCTGGTGGCGTTCGATCCGAAGAAGCTGGCAGTGAAGTCGCGCTGGAAACTCACCGGCTGTGAAGAGCCGACCGGGTTGGCGCTGGACGCCAAGAACCGGCGGCTGTTCGCCGGCTGCGCCAACAAGAAGATGGCGATCGTGGATGCGGACAGCGGAAAGATCATGGCTACACCCGACATCGGCGAGGGATGCGATGGAACTGCGTTTGATCCAGGGCGTGGTTACGCCTTCGCCTCGGCGCACGACGGAACGCTGACGGTGATCCATGAACGGGGCCCGGATAAGTTCATCCTGGCCCAGATGGTCATGACCAAGAAAGGCGCGCGCACCGTCACCCTCGATCCGAAGACCCACCAGGTATTCACCGTCACCGCAGACGTGGGACCCGAGAGGCAGGTAGCACCGGATTCCTTCGTCGTGCTGGTGGTGGAAGGAACGTTCTGAGGGGAGCGGGCGGCCAGGCGGTTGCTAGAAGCCATCTCATGAATGGTCTTGGGAAGGGCGACTTTCAGCCGTGCCGCTTCGGGCCGCCAAACACGCGGGCTTTAGCCCCTGAGGGCTCCGGCAGTTTACGGTTTGCTAGACGAGGTCCCGGCTGCTCCGGATCTGGCAGCGGAGGACGTCGCGAATGATGCGGCAGGCCTGTTTGACTTCTGGGATGGCCAGAACGCAGAACACCCGCTTGCCTTCCCGCCGAGTGAGGACAACTCCGGACGATTTGAGGATGGCAATATGCTGCGAGAGGTTTGTCTTGGAGACGCCCAGCCGCTTCTGCAGATCGGACGACGCCCACTCTCCTCGGCCCAGCAAGTCCAGAAGGTGCAGCCGGGTGGGGTGAGCGAAAGCCCGGCAGATCGAGGCTTGGCGCTCATAAATGCGCAAGTCGAGCGCCGACGCGGATTTGCGAGACCTGCCTGTCATCTCTGACTACTCTATCGCACAGCGCCCCGGATGAACAAAGTCTGCGGGCCCGATCACTTACTGCCAGCTCTGGAACAGGAGCTCGATGGGACCGCCATCATAGGCCAAGGCTCTCCGGCCCAGCCGTCCGCTCGGACTGTGGCCGCCAGGCATCTCACGTCTCGCCTGCGATACGCGAACGGCGCGCGACTAGGAACGCCGCGCCTTTGCCGGGTGCTTCAGTAGTGCCCCTCTCCCAGTTGCACCTTGCCACGAAACATGCGGTAGATGAAGACGAAGTAGGCAACCGCGAGGACGGCGCCAATGGTCCACCATGTGAGTCCGATGCTAAGACCATGGTTGGCGGCGGCGGTGTTGTAGATGGTCAGGTCGTAACCGGGGTCGCGCGCGGGCAGGACGACAGGATAGAGCGCGAAGGCGGCTCCGACCAGCATGCCCGCGAGATAGACGCTGGAAGCCAGGAAAGCGATCTTCTCTTGGCGCGGGCCCTTGGGTGCAGCCCAGAGCACTACCGCCAGACTGCCGAAGACGACGACCGGAATCAGTGCTCCAGCCGGATGTCGGCTGTAGTTGACCATGATTTCCGGCCGGATGAAATAAGTGACAATCAGGCTGAGGCAGGTCAGAAAGAACTGCACCGGCCACAAGAGCAATGCGATGCCACGGGCGCGGCGGGCCAGGTCCTCGTCGGTCTTGATGGCGATGTAGAGCGCGCCGTGGACGGTCAAGTTCACCAGCGCGAACACTCCCGCCATAACCGTGTACCAGTCGAGGATGCCGGTCCTGGGACCGAGTTTGAAGTCCGTCCACAGCGGCTCAAAGAAATAGCCGGTGGCATCGAGGGGCACGCCGCGGATCACATTGCCGAGGGCGGCCCCGAAGAAGATGGCGAGCAGGATGCTCGAGACACTGAAGACCACGTCGAAGAAGTTCTGCCAGACGGGGTTTCCGATGCGGGTGCGGAACTCGATGCCAAAGCCGCGCAGGATGAGCAGCCACAGAACCATGATCAGCGGAAGGTAGAATCCGCTGAAACTGGAGGCGTAGAGCTGCGGGAAGGCAAAGTAGAGCGTGCCGCCGGCAGCCAGCAGCCAAACCTCATTACCATCCCAAACCGGTCCGATGGCGCGCAGGATCTTGCGGCGCTCCACCGGATCTCTGGTGGCGATCAGGTAAATGGCTCCGGCGCCCAGGTCGAATCCGTCGAGCACCACGTAGGCCGTGATCATGACGGCGACAATCCAGAACCAGAAGGTTGCCATAGTCACCTCGACCCCGCCGCTGCGGAAAGGTTCGATGGCGCGTCGAGCTCACCGACCGGGCCGTGCTCGATTTCGCGGCGCATCAGGAATAGGAACAGGATACTGGCCACGGTATAGATGCCCATGAATCCGAGAAGAGTGAACATGGCATTGCCCCCGGAGACACCCTTGGAGTATCCGTCTTCGGTGCGCATCAGCCCGTACACCAGCCAGGGCTGGCGCCCGAGTTCGGCCGTCATCCAGCCGGCGGTGTTGGCAATGTACGGGAACGGGGCGGAGAGCATGAGGATCCAGAGCATCCACCGGGCCCGGAAGAGCTTGCCACGCCAGAGCAGCAATGCGGCCACGACCATGATCGCGATGAAGAACGTCCCCAGACCAACCATGATGTGATAGCTGTAATAGAGCAGCGGGATATTGCTCGGCCAGTCTTGTTTGGGGAAGGCGTCGAGTCCCCGGACATGCGCGTTCCAGCGCTTGTAGGTCAACATGCTGAGCATTCGCGGAACTTCGAGCGGATTGTCGATCGTGCCCAGCTGGTCGTCGGGCTGGCCAAGAATGACGAGCGGCGCACCGGGCCGTCCTTGAAACAGGCCTTCCATGGCGGCAAGAGTCACCGGTTGCAGGTTGGCGACCAGCTTGCCCTGCCCGTCGCCGGTAGGGAAAATCTGGAGGATGCTGAAGAGGCAGCCGGCAATTACGCCAGTCTTCACAAAAATCTGTCCCTGCTCCGTCCACTTGCCCCACAGCAAATAAAACGCGCCGACGGCGGTCATGACAAACGCTCCCGTAATGACGGCGCCGCTCATGTTGTGGGCGTATTGCCACCACGCCCAAGGATTCAGGACGAGTTGCCAGAAGCTTGCCAGCTGCACTGAGCCGTCGGGCGCCAGGTAGTAGCCGGTGGGGTGCTGCATGAAGGCGTCGGTGGCAATAATGAAGTAGCCGGACAACCAGGAGCCAACGAAAACCGCTACCGCCGAGAGCCAGTGCGCTCGCGGGCTCAGCCGCTTTTCTCCGTAGAGGAACAGTCCCAGGAAAGCCGACTCGAGGAAGAAGGCGAACATGCCTTCCATGGCGAGTGTCTGGCCGATGACGCCCCCGGCAAAACGGGAAAAGTGCGACCAGTTCGTGCCGAACTGGAATTCCATGGGAATCCCGGTCACCACCCCCAACACGAAATTGATGCCGAAGATCCCGGCCCAGAATCGGGCCGCCCGGTGATAGACAGGATCGTTGCGGCGCAGGGCGATGGTCTTGAGGACGACAATCAACGGGGCCAGTCCCATGGTCAACTGCGGAAATAGATAGTGAAAGGTTGCGGTAAAGGCGAAATGCAGGCGGTGAACGAGAAGGGCGCTGTCCATAAAAGTACCAGTCGTCAGGTCTCTGATAAGAGCACTTAAAGAACTAACCAGAATGCGCCATAAGTACCCGTTAGTTCAAGGGGGCGCTTATGCCTGACTCCGACTTTGTTTCCGGCGAGCCGCTTCGGCCCGGCGGATTTCTCGCCGGCGTCCGGCATCTTCAAAACGCCGTTTCTCTTCGTCGCTTTCTGGAACGACCGGCGGGACCGAAAGGCGGAGCCCGGCAGCATCCACCGCCACAAACGTCAGGTAAGCGGAACTGACGTGCTGGCTGCGCTCGGCGCGATAGTTTTCCACCCACACCTTGACCCCGATCTCCATGGAACTATGAAAAGCGCGGTTGACGGAGGAGCGCAGGATGACCAAATCGCCGACATGCACGGGCACGAGGAAGTCCAGATGATCAATCGAGGCCGTGACCACCCACTGGCGGGAGTGACGGTGGGCCGCCAGGGCTCCAGCGAGGTCGATCCAGTGCATGAGGCGCCCGCCGAGGAGCGCGTTGAGCGGGTTGGCATCGTTGGGAAGAACGATCTCCGCCATCTCGGATTTCGATTCGCGAACCGGCCGGGGCTGCAGGGAGTGGTCGCTGTTCTTGTCGTTCATAGATCGTCTTGTCCGTTAGATGAGGACATGGTTTTGCCGGGCGCGGTATGTTTCCAGATAGCAGTTGGCAAGCCTCTGAACACGCGCGTCGGGGTGGGGATTAAGCCAGAGCTGGCGGACCAGATCGAAGCTGAGTTTTCCGTGGTCCGAGGGAGCGTGAGCCGACTCGCAGACATAGTTCAGGGTGACCTGCCCGGCGCTGGCGCGCGCGACGGAAAAGCGGATGGCGTCCCAGTCGCGCTGGGCGGGAAGATGCGGACAGGCGGTGGCGTTGCCCAGATTGCAGAAATCGCGGATGGCCGTGTCGTCGGGCGTGACCGGCTGCGCGGAAGCGCCACAATCGCCCCACCAGCCCGCTCCGAGCGGCAGGCGCGAGGGGTGCAGCCACGACCCACCGCTCAGAATCTCTCGCGGCACGAAGAAGGGACAGGCCAAAGAATTTCTCCGAGAAACGCCATTGTAACGCGCTGTTGGTCGTTCGCCGCTCGCTTTTCGCTTAGACTATGCCCTGAGACCCGTGACCTGAGAGCTGAGACCTTTCCTATGGATCGCATTGCAATGTTAACGGAAATTCTTCTGGCCAATCCCGAAGACACGTTTGCCCGCTACGGCCTGGCGCTCGAATACTCGAAGACCGGGCAAATCGACGAGTCCCTCGCGGAGTTCAAGACTTTGCTCGCGAAGAATCCGGATTACACGCCCGGCTATTTCATGGCGGCACAGACGCTGGCGGGGGCAAGCCGGATTGACGAGGCAAAAAGGATGCTGGTAGATGGCATCGCCTCAGCGCGGCGCACCGGCAATACCCATGCCCAGTCGGAGATGACGGCCATGCTGGAAGAGTTGGCTGGGTAGAGCCTAGCCGGTCGTGACTGCCTGTGCGAAGGGACCGCTGCGGATGGTTCTTAGGGCACTGAAGCCCCTACCCAGAACCGATTTGAAATACCAGTTCTACCTCGCCGACGCTTTCAAAACCACTGTGTTCCGCTCGTCGCTGGCGATCACACGATAAAACTTCTTGAGTTCGTCCGCCCTTTCGGCGGGCACGCTGAGTTCCTTGACTTCAAGGGTTCGGGTGTAACGAATCACGCCGCCGTTTACTTCCGTCTTGGAGTGGTAACTGGCGAAGCTATAATCCGAGTCCACGGGAGCCGGCAGGTCGTCTACCTCGTATCCAGCGGGGACCGTGATTTCAAAGTTGTCCGTGTCCCGCGACGCGCCCTCGAATTCGACGGGAAATTTCCGCGGTTCTTTTGTCTCCAACAAACTCGACGACTTGTTTCCCAGCACGCGTGGCCGCACCAGAAGCAGGTTGCCTGCGTTCTTGGCGTAGTGGTCAGACTCAAACGAGTAGTCAAAGCCGAAGGGCTGATCGGTTTGCTGGAGGTTAACCACGCTGGCATGCGTGATTCGAAAAGTGGAGAGCGATCCCGCGAGCAGGCTCTCGATGGGCTTGATCCGGTCAGTATCCTTGGTCACGGTGCGCAATCGCCAACGTTCGGACCAGGCGCGGTCGCCCAATCGGACCTCCTTGACGTCACCTTTCAATGTGCCCGCGGCGTCGAGCGTCAACTTGGCGATGCGCTGGATGCTGTTCATGGTTGACGGTTGCTGCGGCAACTCAACCAGTTCGCCACCGTCCGGCGTCACCAGCAAGCCATAATTCGATTGCAGGTGCCCTCTGATCTGCCCAAAGGGTGTCAGCTCGCTGGTCGGGTCGAAAAACAAAATCCTCCCTAGCTTGGGATGCTGCATCACCGCAACAAGCGATGGATCCTTAACGTCATCCGGCAACTTGATAGCAAGAATCGCGTGGTTAAACTCATTGTGAGCCGGGGTCTCACGTGTAACCGCTCCTCGCTCCGTGTTGATCGAAACCTGGTAGGAGTCCACTCCAATCTGGCGCAGCATGGTGCGCATCAGGGTTGCTTTGTCCTTGCAATCTCCGTAGCGGTGCGAGAAAACATCCGGAGCGGCATGGGGTTGCCAGCCACCGATACCCAGTTCGATCGCAACGTAGCGAATGTCGTGCTGCACGAACCCGGCGATGGCTTGCATCTTCGCCAGGGTTGTGGCCTTCCCCGCAGCCAAAGCGTTTACCTCTTGTTTGATTGGTTCGGACGCGTCCATCTGTCCGCTATAGAGACTTCCGAGCCAACTTCCCATGTGTTGCCAGTTCGCAAACTCGTTATTCCCCGAGATCCCCCCCGCTGGGAAGAATGACACGACCATCTGACCGGCCACGCCACGCCACGGCGGCATGTCCGGCTCATACCTGATCCCTTTCACGTCGCTGACCACCCATTGCGAAATATTGCCGCCTCCTTCGGTTGGCTTCACCTCAGGATGAGAAAGCCACGAGGCCTTATATTCCCAGCCCGGAGGAAGTTGCAGCGAATAATGGCTCTCCCGCACCGGGTCCCTTCCCTGAAAGTGCCAAATATCCTGCAACCAGAAGGGCCGCTCCTCCACTTCATATTCGTAGCCAATGATGTTTCCCGGATCGGGCGCCGGAACGTGCAGCACTCTGTACCTTACGTCCGAGACCAATTCACCACCTTCGATCGGCGCAGCAACATCGACCGCGTCCTTCTCTTTCACCTCATAGTCCTTGCCTTGCGCCGGGATGCACCAGCCATGCAGATTTGTGATTTTCGTACGCGGATCGAAATAGACACCTTTCGTGCCACGTCCCCGCCCTTCGGGCCGGAGAATCTTGTAAGATTCGCGCACATGCGTCCTGATTTTGTCCGCCGACAGGACAGTCACGTTCGTCTCGGAATAGAGCAACACCGCGTCGGTCTTCTCATCATGGGCAGGCAAAGTGGCCCCGACCAGCGCGTGCATCCACTGTGGAGCGTCCCCGCTGGCCGCCGCCCGCGGCGCGCCACTCACAACACATACAGCAGCCCAAAAACAGACTAGCAGCGCCCGCCAGTTAGTTGCTCGCATGGATTTCCCCTGGCTGCACGACAATCTGCTCCCCATCGCCGGTTCTCACCGCCTGGAAGAAGCTTCGCAATATCGTGTAGTACTTCTGCTCCACCAGCAAAACGTTGATGGTTAACTTCCTCGTCAGCCGTAGTGTCCCTGGGCTCTGTTCAACTTTCAAGCTGTAACCAACCGCCTGTCCACTTTGATTCTGCGCCAGTGGCACGCTGCTTACTTGCCACCCCAGCGGAAGTTCGACAGTCACGTCATCCACCTTCTCGTGCGGATATTCAAAATAGACGGGGTGCACCCGGTTGGCATGTTCAAAAAGCCCTTTCTCAGCGGCCGTGAAGATCGCGGCAGGAAGCACCACCCGCCTGCCGGCATTCGAGGCCCAACCCGGAATCTTCAGGTTAAATTCCGCAACCAGCGGTGTTTCCGAACTGGTCCAGTCCGGTTTGTTGATCAGTTCCGCCTCGGCGGCCGTTCCGATTTGTGACGTTACCCGCTCCTCGAGATACTTCTTGCGCGCGACTTCGTCCGCGTGTCGCTCTTCCAAGCGGTGGTACATGGCTTCCAGCCCGATGTAGGTGACAGTCAGCTTCCCTTCCAGATCGCCCCCCTCCGAAAGCTTCAGTTTTCCCACGCGCTCGATCCGCGACTCCGAGGCTTGCGGGAGCGTGGTCTGAATCCAGGTTCCGCCGTCCTTGTCCAGCCGCAACCCCTGCACCCCTGTTTCCGACCAGGTCAGAAGTCCAAACGGCGTGAAGGCGCCTCCTGGATCAAAATAAACATCTTTCCCATTCAGCTTGACGAGCACAACGTTGGAGTCCAATTTCGCGCTTTGCATGGAAACCGGAGTAAAGAAATATTCTCCGCGACCTGAAACCCAGCACCCGTAGGCTTCAAAACCCGCCGCTCGCACCAGTCCCAGGAATAACCAAGTCAGATCGACGCCGTCTCCATAGCCTCGCTTCCAAATCTCTTCTACGTTTCCTGGCGGTTTTTCCTTTTCGCGCTTCTCCTCCTGCTCGGTTTTTCGTAGCTCGTACGACGTGTTCCGGATCTGTTGCACCCGGTCATAGATCTTTCGCAGTTTCACTTCCTGCGAGTCGTTCGGCGAAACTATTTCAGCCACCGCCTGCTCCATGGCCTTTCGCTTTCCGATGAAGCTTTCCAATTGGCCGTTCCGCTTCTTTCCAACCTGTCTCCAGAAACGGGCTTGGTCTGGATCGAAGAAGCCCTCTTCATAGACAAAATCCACCCGCGACTTCAATTCGTTTGGAGGTGGCATGTAGTCTTCCGTCTGGAACGCCGGTATGTTGCTCGCTTCCATCCGGACGATGTTGTCGGACCCCTCTTTCGGTTCGGCGCCGGGAGGCAGTCCCTGCCAACTCCAGCGCAGCGAAACCGCCTCGTGGCTGCTCTTGTAGGGCTTTAGCGAAAACTGCGCTTTCTTGGTAAACAGCTCATCGCTCAAAATCCAATGGGAGTTATAGATGTCATATTCCTTTACAAAATCGATCGAGTAGAAGTACTCGATGATGCCCCCAACCTGCACGTCGGGGAGAGTAAAAGTCTTCGCGCGATACTTCACTGCCCTCCCCCCGAATCTGCCCTTGACCAGTTCCTTTTCGAAAACCTTGCCGTCGAAACTCACGATCGAGCCATCCGGCTTGATCGTCCGAGCCCTCACGTTCACAACGTTCTCGCTTTCCTTGAAGAATGGGATCTCGACATCGGCATGCTTCCGCCCCTCTTCGTTCAGGATCTTGATGCGAAAGTAATTGTCCTCGTGGGAAGTGCGGCCGTTGTCGTCCCGGTCAACCTGCCGGAACAAAATGATGGCGGGCGCGCCGGGCGCCAGCGGCTCACTCGTCATTTTGAGCTCATCGGGCGAAACTGGCTGGAATCCCACGCCCGCCCAGGCGGTGCCCGGTCGGCACACCACCACGCCAAGAACAATCATCAGTACGAAAGAAGAGAACGCGAAGGAACGATGAATCAACATGGCACACCTCACTCCAGGAGCATTGCTCCGCATAGAATGTGTGGGGAACTAAGAGAGTAGTAGGCCAAGATAATCCGGCCGCACTCCGAGCGGAGTATTTGCCTTGCAACTGCCGACAATACCGTGGCCCCTCCGCGGTGTCAAGAAAAACCCTGTCTCCATGAGCAGTAGATCATGAAGTCGAAAAAATGAGGAGGGAGCCGGAAGTTACCGAGTTTCTTACAGCCTTCGCATCACCTTGGCCATCCCCCACTCGACCAGTCCCGGGAAGAGCTGGTAGAGCCCCAACCAAAGCGTGCATCCGCGGTGGAGCATCGCTACTGGCCGCCGCCCGCGGCACAATGGCCACGACCCGTGCGGCAGCCCAAAAGAAAACCAGTAGCGCTCGCCGGCTAGTTGCTCACATTCGTTGCACCTGGCTGCAAGACAATCTGTTCTTCGTCGCTGCTCCTCACCACCTGAAAGAAATCCCGCAACGTCGCGTAGTCCTTCTGCTGTACCAGCAAAACGTGGATAGTTAACTTCCTCGTCAACCGCAGT
>JBAVUO010000067.1:0-1576 GCA_049696815.1 Terriglobales bacterium
TCCTTGGATGGTGTGGGACCATTGCAATGAACCAAGGATGGTCTCATGTCATTCTATCACGGATGCAAAACGCTTACACGCCGCTTTCGCCTCATCCTTTCCTCGTTTCTCCAAAGCGATGGCTTGCCGTTTGGCGACGTGTTGCCCGAGGAAGAGATCGAGCGGGCGTTCGAGGAAGAGGGCGTTCCGCTTTGGTCGGCCGACGAGGAGGAAGACGCCGTTTATACGCTTCCCGTCACGCTGTGGGCGTTTCTCTCGCAGATGCTCCACAAAGGCGAGCAGCGCAGTTGTGTGGCGGCCGTGGCAAGAGTTGTTGTGCTGTTGGTGGCCTTGGGACACAAGCCATGTTCGGGCAACACGGGCGCCTATTGTCGCGCCAGGGCCAAGCTACCCGAGCCGGTGCTTCGACGCTTGACGCTCCGCATGGCCCAGGGATGCGAGAAAGCGGTTCCTTCGTCGTGGCTTTGGCACGGCCGCCATGTAAAGCTGGTCGATGGCACGACCGCCTCGATGCCCGACACCGAGGCGAACCAAGCAAAATACCCGCAGCATTCGGCGCAAGACGAAGGCGTTGGGTTTCCCATCGTGCGGATGGTGGTGCTCCTTTCGTTGGCCACGGGCATGCTTTGCGACATGGCGATGGGACCCTATCAGGGCAAGGAAACGGGCGAGCCGGCGTTGTTTCGAGAGTTGTTCGGCAGGCTCGAAGCCGACGACATCGTGTTAGGCGATCGGTACTACTGCTCCTACTTCATGATCGCGCTTTTAGAGGAATTGGGCGTCGATTTCGTCGTGCGGCTGCACCAAGCGCGCACGGCCGACTTTCGACGCGGCCGGCGTCTTGGCCCTGGAGATCATCTGGTCGAATGGATTCGGCCGGCCCGACCTGCGTGGATGGACCAGGATACGTACGACCGCATGCCCGCGTCGATCAAGCTACGCGAGGTTCTTGTGCAGGTGAACCAGCCGGGCTTTCGCACCGAGTCGCTGGTAGTGGTCGCCACGCTTCGCGACGCGGAGGAGTACACGTCCGAAGAGATCGCCGGACTCTACCGTGGTCGATGGCTGGCGGAGTTGGATATTCGCACGATCAAAATCACCCTGGACATGGACGTTCTGCGTTGCAAGACGCCGGTGATGGTGCGTTGCGAAGTGTGGATGCACTTGTTGGCTTACAACATGATTCGCCGAAGCATTCTGCAATCGGCGCGAGCATCGGGCTGGTCGCCTCGCGAGTTGAGTTTTACGGCGGCGATGCAAGCGATTGCCGCTTCTTGGATCGTTGCGGTGCTGAGCGACCGGCTGACGTTCGGCGTGTTGGTGGATGCGCACTTGACGAACTTGGCCGGACACCGCATTGGCAACCGGCCGGATCGAGTGGAGCCCCGCGCGGTGAAACGTCGTCCGAAATCGCATCGGCTATTGACCCAGCCCCGTGCCGAAGCCCGTCTCAAACTACTCGCCGGTGCCGCGACCTAAACCCTTACATAACAAGCGGCAGTGCCATTCGTTCCTGACACCTTCCCCGCCCTCTGATGATGTCGCAAAACCAGTGACTCACAAACTGAAACGCATA
>JBAVUO010000068.1:0-58457 GCA_049696815.1 Terriglobales bacterium
TCAGCACGGCCACGATCTGTTCCACAGAAAACCGCTTCCTCTTCACGGCAAATCTCCCTTCCTCAGGTAGTAGATTTTGCCGGAAACTAACCCTCATTGTGTGTCAGAAATCGGGGGGCCGCTCAAGATGAATACGCAATGTTTTTGGCTATGGGCGCTGCACTACGTTCTGCCGAACTCGGTCGTCAAGTCGGTGCGGTCATTGCCAATGGCGCCGGGAGCGTGCTGGCTTTGGGCACAAACGAAGTGCCGAAGGTAAACGGGGGCCTTTACTGGGCGGGCGACCAGCCGGATTATCGCGAATTTGTAATGCGCGAAGATAGCAACGACAAATATAAGAAGGGGCTTTTGGTGGACCTTCTCAGTAGGCTCAAAGAGGACGGCTGGCTCAGTGATCAAAGAGCCAAAATTGACCCAAACGAGCTGGCCGCAATCGCGCTGGATGACAAGCAAAGCCCTTCGATCAGCGATGCACAGCTCAGGCATCTCATCGAATTTATGCGGGCTGTTCATGCGGAAATGGCGGCGCTGACTGACGCTGCATTGCGTGGAGTGTCGACGGCGGGCACCACGATGTATGTAACCACCTTCCCTTGCCATCTTTGTGCACCGCACATCGTAGCAGCAGGCATCAAACGAGTCGTATATCTGGAGCCCTATGTGAAGAGCCGAGCAGTTCAACTTTATCCCGACTCGGTTGCGGTGGACCAAAGCGATGCTAGGCACCCGCAGGTTCCATTTGAACCTTTCGTCGGTGTCGCTCCACGAAAATACATTGACCTATTCACGATGCTTCGGAGAAAGAAGAACGGCAAAGTCATTGATTTCGAGAGGGCCAATGCTCAGCAACGTTACTCTAGCTCTCCGGCGGCTTACACGGCCGAAGAAAAAGTTCATGTCGGTGCTTTGGAAACCGTAATCGAGCCGAAGCGCTCAATTTTGGAGCAACAGGAGTTCGCGTATGAGTGATCCGGAAGTTCTCAAACAGATTCTTAGAGACGCTAAGCAGGAAATTGAAACGTGGCCGCAGTGGATGAGAAGCCAAGAACCGGCGCTCCGCGAAAGGGAGAGTCGACAGGTAAATACCGCAGAGCCGACCGAAGCCGAAGATGAGAGGCTTACGGCGTGAGTCCCCAACTGCCATCGAACCAGAAAAGGCTTCCACGTGCGGAGGTTGCAGGTTACGCGGAGCGCAACTAAATTAGGTGCGAGAGTTGGAGCAGTACATGAAAAGGCCCGTCCCGGTGGAATCTGCCTCTGCCTGGTGCCCTAGGTTCGCGCCCCGGTTTTGGGCGCTAACCTGGGTATCACTGCACTCTGAAACGGTACGGGTGTAGAGTTCTTCATGCCACGGGCTCTGCGGCGTTTCCACGAATCCGGGCAGTCCCACTTCCTCACCTTCAGTTGCTATCGTCGAAAAGCCAATTTTGTCTCGGCTGACGGTTACGAGCTGTTTGTTCTGTGTCTGGAGGAGATGCGACGGCGCTTCGGTTGTGTATTTACGGATATGTGGTCATGCCCGAACATGTTCATCTGCTGGTCAGCGAACCGGAGCGCACTACGCTGGCCGATGCCATTCACTATCTAAAGCTCTCCTTCGCAAAACGGTGGCGCAGCCGAAGAGGCGCCACGGAATCGAGTTCGTTCTGGCAGAAACGCTACTACGACCGCAATGTTCGGGATGCGGCGGAGTTCAGGGAGAAGTTACGATACTTGCATCGCAATCCGGTGAAGCGCGGGCTGGTCAAAGAACCGGCAGAATGGAAGTGGAGCAGCTTTCGTCACTATGCCCTGCGGGAAGCCGGAGTCGTCGAAATCGAGTCAGAATGGACGGCCCGCGATCGGGAGACCAAAACCAAAGGCGGGCCAGAGCGAGTGTTTCCTTAACCCAGGTTAGCGTCCAAAGAACGGACGCGAACCTGGGGCACCCGGCAGTCCCTACACAATCCCGGGCGCGGGCGTCCGCGCCCCAGTCAGCACGGGTCCCGCGTATCGCACAGAACGCGATGAGTGGAGCACCCGGCTGAGTCTCCACCTTCCCGATTTGGCACCGAAATGTCACATCCGCCCCGTGACCCACCTCACAGACAATCCCACCCAAAAAGATAATCATATGTTCCAGACTATAGCCAACATGCGGGACGCGATTCGTGGGTCGCTCTCCGCTCGGGATGGCATGGGGTCAAAAGCACCATTGAACTCTTTTGCGCTCAAGATTTTGGCTGTAAGTCCCGTCAAGTCAAAGATTTGGCCCGGGATCATAGGCTAAATCTCTGATTCCAAAAGACCAGGGGGGGAGGGGGGAGGGGGCCCCCGGTACCATTTCGTCAACGCACCGGAACGAGAAGCAAATCACCGGAACGCGAAGCGGGAATGCATAGGTCCTTCGCTCCGTTCAAGATGACAGGAGGGGAAAGGGCGGGCAGGAAAGAAAGGGCGCGATCGCTTCGCGCCCTTCAGATCGTCGATCGTTCTGCTCGCGCCCCTGAAACCCTCAATCTGATTTTCTCCGTGGCTCTGTCACTCTGTGGTGAAAACATTGCGGAGCTTCGCTCCGCATGGACGGGCGAGGGCGCCCGTCCCCACACAGGCACGGGGTCTTTCGACTCCGCTGTGGAGAGAAAGGCTTCGCCAGGATAACAGTGTAAATTTATGCTACGAACTTACGAGTCACGCTAGAGAATGGCGACTTCACCAGAGACAAAGCCAGAGACAAAGACCGATCGCAGAGGCGCGCTCGAATGCTGGATCGAGCAACATGCCGCGGTGGCGGCAGGTCTTGTTCTTGCCGCCGGATTTCTGGCGCGGCTCTGGGCAGCCTCCGGGACGTTTCTGAACCCGGACGAAGCCCTGCACTTCCGGCTGGCGAATCAGGTCTCGCTGGCACTGGCTTACCGGCAGTCGCTCACTACCGTGCATCCTCCGCTGCTCATCCTGCTGCTCTACTTCTGGCGCGCGCTCGGAACCTCGGAACTCTGGTTGCGCATGCCCTCGGTGCTGGCGGGCACGGTTTTCTGCTGGGCGCTGTTCAAGTGGCTGACTCAGGTGATGGGCCAGCTTGCCGGTTTCATCGGACTGCTTTTCGCGGCTCTGCTTCCGCCGCTGATTGCGTTGTCGGCCGAAGTGCGGCAGTACGCGTTATTACTGGCGTTCCTGGCGTGCGCTCTCTACTTCTTCGAGCGGGCGTTGGCGGAGAACTCCGCCGTCCTGATGCTGGCTTCTACGCTCTGCCTTTACCTCGCCATGCTGTCCCACTACTCGGCATTTTTCTTCGCCGCGGCTCTGGGTGTGTACGCGCTGGCAGGAATCTATGCCAAGCGTCCCCCGACCCAGGTGACGCTGGCCTGGGCGCTCGGACAGCTCGGCGGCCTGGCGCTGCTGCTGTTCTTATACGTGACCCATGTTTCGCGTCTGGGCGGAGACGATCCAGCAAAAGTATTCCAGGGAGGGATGAGCCTCGACTACATAAGCCGCTCCTATTTCCAGCCGGGGCGCGACAATCCAGTGCTGTTTGCCATTGGCCACAGCTTCGGAGTTTTTCAGTTTCTGTTCGGACAACTTGCCGTCGGCGTTGTAGCGGGCTTGTTGTTCCTCGCAGGAATCTGGTGGCTGCTGCGCCGGCAAGCGTTGGCTGGAACCTCCATTCTCTCTCGCCGGTTGGCGCTCCTGCTCCTTCTTCCATTCGCGTTGGTTTGCGGCGCAAGCTTTGGGCGTCTCTACCCGTATGGTGGTTCCCGCCACGTGGCTCTTCTCGCGATGCCGGCTTTGGCGGGAGTCAGTCTGGCCGTGGTCCGGCTGGCGAAGGGACGATGGACACGTGCCGTCGCGTTGACCGCTGTCGTCGCGGTCGTATGTCTTGCGTTTGGGAAGGCCCGCCTGCCCACCATGGAACGGCGCGATCAAAGTCTGGCGCAGATGAATGCCGCTTTGGAGTTCCTGCGGCAGAATGCCCGCCCCGCAGAGCCGATTTTCGTGGACTATCAAACGGACCTGCTGCTCGGCCACTATCTTTGCCAGCAGCGCCCGATGCGGTTCGATCCCGCGCCCGCCGGGTCCGAAGAATTCTCCTGCGGCGCGTTTCGCGTGGTGTGCGCCGACTACAAGACCGGGTGGATGTTCTCCCCGGAGAATTTTCTGAACGTATGGCCGCAGGTGGCAAGCTCTTACCACCTGAAAGCGGGGGACACAATCTGGGTTTTTCAGGCGGGCTGGTCCATTGTTTCCCCCGAGAGCTTGCGCAGCCACTTTGCCGGGTCTAGCGATCTTCCCATCCGGAACTTCGGCAAGAACATCAGAGTCCTCAAGCTCGTCATCGGATAGGGGTCCGCTCGTCTTCGCTCGGGGCAGGCTCTTCGACTCCGCGAGAGCTTCGGTTCGCGAAACTCACGCTCCATTCAGGGATGACAAGCGGGGGAAGGTCGAGTAGAAGAAGAAGGGCGCGATCGCTCGCGCCCCACTTCTGCAATCTGACTCTTAACTTCTGACTTAGTCCCTCACCCCGTCCATAAACGCCCGCAGCTTGCGCGATCGGGATGGATGGCGCAGCTTGCGCAGCGCTTTCGCCTCGATCTGCCGGATGCGTTCGCGCGTAACCGCAAACGACTGGCCGACTTCTTCCAGAGTGTGTTCCGAGCCGTCTTCCAGGCCGAAGCGCATCTTGATGACTTTTTCCTCGCGCGGCGTCAGCGTGCGCAGCACCTGTCCCGTCTGGTCTTTCAGGTTGACGTTGATAACGGCCTCGGCCGGCGAAACCACCGCCCGGTCCTCGATGAAGTCGCCGAGATGTGAATCTTCCTCTTCGCCGATCGGCGTTTCAAGGGAGATGGGCTCCTGCGCGATCTTCAGCACCTTGCGGACCTTCGCCACCGGGATATCCATCCGCTTGGCGATTTCTTCCGACGTCGGCTCGCGTCCCAGTTCCTGCACCAGCTGACGCGAGGTGCGGATCAGCTTGTTGATAGTTTCGATCATGTGCACGGGGATGCGAATCGTACGCGCTTGATCAGCAATGGCACGAGTAATCGCCTGCCGAATCCACCACGTGGCGTAGGTCGAAAACTTGTAGCCGCGGCGGTACTCGAACTTGTCCACCGCTTTCATCAGGCCGATGTTGCCTTCCTGAATCAGGTCGAGGAACTGCAAGCCGCGGTTGGTGTACTTCTTGGCGATGGAAACCACCAGGCGCAGGTTGGCTTCGATGAGCTCGCGCTTGGCCTGCTCGGCGTCCATGTCGCCCTGGATGATCTCGCGCTGGGTGCGCTTGAGCTCCAGGAACAGCACGCCCGCTTCGGCTTCGAGCTTCTCCAGTTCGCCGCGGACGGCGCGCGACTGCTTGCGGTATTCCTTGCGCTGCTCTTCGCTGCGCGTCGCCTCGGCTTTCTTCTCCAGGTTCTGGATCTGGCGATCGAGCGAACGCATGCCGTCGACGGTGCGGTTCACACGGTCAATCAGGCGCTTGCGTTCGTTATGGGTGAAGGCCAGATTCCGTACCGCGAGCGACGCGCGCACGACCGCCCGCGCCAGGTTCAGGCGATAGCGCCGATGGTCGCGCGGCCGCTTCTTCAGGTTCACCGCCGCCAGTTTTTCCGCGAGCGGCGCGACCTTCTTGTACAGCTTTTCCATGGCGTAGATCTTCGCCAGGAATTCCTTCAGCCGGTTTTCGACGATCTCCTCGGTAATTTCCTCTTCATCGAAGGTGACCAGCTCCTTGATCGAGCGGACGCCCTTCTCCAGGTCCTCACCCAGGGCGAGGAGTTCGCGAATCACGATGGGCGATCGAGAAAGCGCTTTCAACACGCGGTTTTGCCCCCGCTCGATGCGCTTGGCGATTTCCACTTCGCCCTCGCGAGTCAAAAGCGGCACCGTCCCCATCTCCCGCAAATACATGCGGACGGGGTCGTTGGTTTTTTCTAGGGCGCCGGGGGTGAGGTCGAGCTCAACGTCCTCGGAGCCTTCTTCCACTTCTTCGAATTTTTTTTCCAGCTCGGTCGAAGGCATCTTCGAGGTTTCGAGCACATCGATGCCTTGCGTGCCGATGGTGGTCAGCAGATCGTCGAGGTCTTCGGGAGAGTGCACATCGTGCGGGATAAGGTCATTGACCTGGTCATAGGTCAGGTATCCCTTCTCCTTGCCCGTGTCGATCAGCTTTTTGATGTCGTCGTACTTGTCGTCAAGTGCCAAGAGAGGTCATCCTCAGGACGCCGGCTGGTTCGCGGGCGCCGTACTTTCGCGCGGTAGGAAGTTGTTACGGAGTTGTGCGCAGGGCGCAAACTTTAGAAGTATAGCACGCGAGTTGCGCTTCAAGCTAGCGCGATCGCATCTGCCCCGCCCCGTTGCCGACCGCCCGGATCTGGTTCTCCGCCTGCATAATTAGATGTCGTTGCCCACCCATTCGTTCCAAGGCGTGTGGATTCAGGACGCCCGATCGGCCTTTTCTTCCAATCCCGGGTCCATGGCGACCCGCTTCAAACGCACTCTTTCCTCAAGGAGGGCCTGCCGCTCCTCGATGGAGAGCCCGGGGCGCAGGAGCTGGCGCTGGACCCCCTCCAGCCGGCGCCGCAGGTGAATCCGCCGCAGCGCCCGAACGGCCCCTTCCAGAGTCTCGGCTGTCAGCTCTTCCTCCTCCTGTATCAGGATCGCGGCCAGCAGCCGCCGGTCGTCGTCGCTCTTCGGGAGCTCCATGGCGTCCGGGGTCTCGGGCCCGGCTTCGAGCAAAGCTTCGATCAGGGACTGGGAGGCGAGGCCCTCATGGAGCCGCTCCGCTTGCAGGACATACTGCGCCTGGCGCGCGGGATCGAACTCCTCCTCGGCGCCGTCGCGGGCGGAAAGACGGCCTGCCTCGGCCGACATCTGCCGGGCCGAAGCCAGCGCCCGAATCAGGACCCGCTCCGCCCCGGTGACCTGGCCCACCGGCGGGGCCTTCACCTGTGTCGTCGAGCGCGTGGCGGCGGCATGCTTCAGTTCCTGGCGGAGCACGGCGGAGTCAATGGCCAGTTTCTGGGAGATTTCCCCGGCCAGTTCGTCGCGCACGATCCGGCTGGGCACGCGCTGAATGTGGGGTAGAAGGTAATTCAGCGCCTTGACTTTGCCTTCCGCGCTGCGCGCCGGGAACTGGGCTCGGGCGCGCTCGATCAGGTAGTCGAAATAGCGCTGCGAGTGCCGGAGCGCTTCCCCGTATGCCTCCTTGCCCTTGCGGCGAATGTAGAGGTCCGGATCGAATCCGGTTTCAAGCGTCAGGACCTTGATGTTGAATTCCTCTTCGACCAGCAGGCCCAGGGTGCGCTCGGTGGCGCGCGCGCCGGCCGTGTCGGGATCGAAGTTGACGACAATATTTTTGGAAAAGCGCCCCAGCAGCCTGGCCTGAAGCTCGGTAAACGCGGTGCCCGAGCTGGCGATCACGTTGTGGAATCCGGCGGCGAAGACGGAGATGCAGTCCATCTGGCCTTCGACCAGGATGGCGTAATCGAGCTTGCGGATCGCTTCTTTGGCGTGGTCGAGGTTGAACAGCACGCGCGATTTCGAGTAGATGGGCGTTTCGGGAGAGTTCAGATACTTGGGCCCGGATTTGTCGTCGGTCGAGAGCGTACGCCCGGTGAAGGCGATGACTTTGCCTTGGTCGTTGGCAATGGGGAACATGACGCGGTTGCGGAATTTGGAGTAGATCGGGGCTCTAGGCTCTAGGCTCTGGGCTTTAGGCTGTTCGCTGTTCGCTGCTCGCTGTTCGCTGGCCGGCTCCGGGCTCTCAGCTCTCAGCTCTCGGCTCTCGGCATTCGCCTCCGCGCTCTCGGAGGTCGCCTCCGGGCTTTCGCCACTCGCTACTCGCTTCTCGCTACTCGCAGCTCGATTGTCATCCTGAGCGGAGCGAAGGACCTGCTGTTCCTGACGGCTGACGGCTGATGGCTGACGGCTGTCTTCCTTCCACGAAAACAGCCCGCTCTCCCGCAGCAGTTCCTCGTCGAACTCGCGGCGCAGCGCATCGCGCAGCAGGAAGCCGGAGTCGGGGGCGTAGCCGATGCGGAAGCGCGCGATCATCTCGCCATCGAGCCCGCGGGTCTTGAGGTATTCGCGAGCATTCGCCCCCTCCGGCCGCCGCAGACATTCCTGGAAGAAAGCTACGGCGCGCTCATGGACATCCAGCAGGGCCATGCGCACCTTGGCCTCGCGCGCTTCCTGCGGGCTGGAGAAGCTGACCTTGGGCATGGGCACGCCCAGCTTCTGCGCGATCAGGCGGACAGCTTCGGGAAAAGTGATGTTCTCGATCTTCTGCACGAAGCTGAAAACGTCTCCCGAGGCGCCACAGCCAAAGCAGTGATAGAACTGCCGCGTGGCGTGCACCGAGAACGAAGCCGTCTTCTCGCTATGAAACGGACAAAGCCCGGAGAAGTTCTGCGCCCCCGCCTTCTTCAGCTTGACGTAGTCGCCGACGATGCGGACGATGTCGGCCTGCTGCTTGAGGGCTTCTTTGAAACTGTCGGACGAGGTCATGGGCGGCGCAGAGTGCTCCCGGTTCATTGTGAGGCTCGGGAGCGCTGAGGGGAATATAGCAGGGGCGGGATTGCTGTGGGAAAGGTGTGGAATACGGGTCCCGCGCGTTGAGGCCCTTGGAAAAGTACGACCTTCAGTGTGCCTTGAGCCGCAAATTTTTGGGCGTCGGTTTGCACGGCATGATCGGGTAATATAACTCCACGACCGTAGCCCCGCACACTGAGCTAGATTTTCGGCCACATGCATCCAGGTCGGCGGCCCGGGTGGAGTAGGGGTCCCTCGACTCGCGTTGGGGATGACATTCGACAGCATGGGTGGAGGTAGGGGTCCCTCGACTCGCCGTCGCATTCGCTCCGGCTCCCTCGGGATGACAGGCGTTGAAATGGAGAGACTCGCTTGGGATGACAGGCGTGGGAGGCGGAGAGACCCAGGGGGATGCTGTGGTTATCTCACCATGCTTGAGTGGAGTAGGGGTCCTTCGACTGCGCTCGGCAAGCCTCGTTTCGCTCAGGATGACAGGATCAAACGGTCTTTAATTTTCTGTCATGCTGAGCGGAGCGGAACGATTCGCGAAGTGAATCGTTCTGCGGAGTCGAAGCACCCCTACCCTCTCCCGAGTCCTTCATCCAAGGAAACCATTCGCGTGCCAGATCCAGCCAGTGCGGATTGGCGAATTCGATGAGAGCAATCTTCTTCGACCTTCGCCAGCCCTTCAGCTGTTTCTCGCGGGCGATGGCTTTGTGGACGTCGTCGAACGATTCCCAATAGAGCAGGCGCTCAACGTCGTACTGGTCCGTGAAGCCCTCGAGGCGGTGGAACTTGTGTTCGAAGGCTCTCGCATGGAACTTGCTGGTCATACCAACGTAGAGCGTTCCCGACAGGCTACCCATGATGTAGACGTAGTACGTTTTCTGCTCGTGAGGCATGGGAGGGAGTAGGGGTCCTTCGACTGCGGCGACCGTTCACTTCGTGAACGGTCACCTTCGCTCAGGATGACAGCTTGAAGGAGTTATTGTTCAAACGCAGTGACCTGAGTCACGTGCAAAGTGTTCGCTTTCGGACAGCGGGCAGCATGGACGGCGAAAATTCTTACACCCTCAACTCCACCACCTTTGCGCGGCCTCTACCGTTCCGGCCAGGGCGCGTCCGGATCGAAGCTCCTGCGAATCGCCAGGACGACTTCGCGCATTCGGGTCCTCGATAATATTCGTCGTTCCCGGATTATTAGGCCTTGTTTGGGCAGTGTCTGGATGAAGTGACCTTTGACGTAGGAGGGTCCTGGCAGACCACTTTCGCCGGCAGGCAACGCGACTACTGTCGCACTTTCGGGCCCTCGGCTACTCAGAGGAACGACGATAACGGTGTCCCTCCGTTCGCTCAGATTTCTCGCATCCAAAGAAACGACGAGCACCCAGTGGCGAACCGGCGGATTGCCCAGGTTCGCTGTCCATATCTCACCTCGCCGAGGTAAAGGACTAGCGCTCAAAGTCAATTCCCGTGACGCTCTGGGAGAGCGCCGACTCCAAAGCTTTCTCCTCGGCGTCCTCTTCCTCGGTGAGATTGGCAAAGTACGCTGCGGTATCGCGCTCCAGTCGCTCGCGGTTCTCGAAGGCCAGCAGCCGCTCGATCGCCAAGTCAATGGCTTCAGCTAGATTTTGGACCTCGCCCTTCTCGATGAGCCGCTCCAGATACGCGAGCGCGGCGGGCGAGATTGTGGTCGAGATCTTCTGACGTGTCAGACGTGCAACCGTGCTCATGCATTATCCCCCGAACCAGAGGACATTGTATCATATGCTTATCTGACAATTATAGAATAGAATGTGGGACGAATTGGTTACATTATTATCAATCACATGCATCAGGTATCGGCTTACACCCTTAGCTCCACGACCGTGGCCCCGCCTCCGCCCTCGTTCTGCGGGGGCTCTTTGACCGACTCGACGTGCGGGTGCTTCTGCAAATACTGGCGGAGGGCTTTACGCAGGATCCCCATGCCGCTTCCGTGGACGATGCGGACGCGCGGCATGCCGGCGAGAAAGGCGCGGTCCACGAACTTTTCAACTTCACGCGTGGCGTCGTCGACGTTTTGGCCGATGACGTTGATCTCGGTGGGCATGGTGAGGTCGCTAATCTCACTCTGAAGCGAGACGCTGATTCCGCGCGCCCGCGCGGCCTGCACCGGCGAATCCGACGCGCGCGCCACGACCTCGGCGATGTCCTCTCGGGCGATGCGCATCTTCATCGAGCCGATTTCGACATCGAAGTGATTCTCGTCGAGCTTCTTCTTAATCACCGCGGCGCGGCCCATCGACTTGAGCTTTACGGTGTCGCCCTCGGATACGTGCTTCACCAGCGCAGGCTGGGCGTGCGGGTCGCCCTGGTCGGCGCCGGTCGCGTGCGCGACCACCGTCGAATCGAACTGCTCGCGGAATTCCCGGCGGAGTTTGGCGATGCGGCGTTCGGCGTCTTTCGAGAGCTTTTGTGCGGCGGCTCGGTCCTGGACGGCGCTGACGGCTTCGCGGGCGTGATACTCGAAGTCGCGGAAGAGCGCTTCGAGCTTCTTCTCCATCTCGCGGATTTTGTTCTGTTGCTCCTTGCGGCCTTCAGTGGCAAGATGCGATTTTTCGCGCTCAAGTTCCTGCTCGCGGGCTTGCATGCGGGCCCGTTCTCTTTCCAAGTCGCGGAGATCGGCGTGAAGGCGGTCGAGGAAACGGGCGACGTCCTGCGTCTGCGATCCCAAGCGGGAGCGAGCGGATGTGATGATTGCGGGATTCAGTCCGAGCCGTTGAGCGATGTTAATGCCGGCGGAGGCTCCGGGCACGCCGATCTTGAGTTCGTAGGTCGGCTGCAGCGTGGCTTCGTCGAAGCCGACAGCGGCGTTGATCACGCCGGCGGTGTTCGCGCCATAGACCTTTAGCGACGTGTGGTGGGTCGAGATCACGCTCATGCAGTTGAGCTTGCGGAAGTGTTCGGCAATGGCCACGGCGAGGGCGGCGCCTTCTTCGGGATCGGTGGAGGAGCCCAGCTCGTCGAGCAGCACGAGCGAGTTTCCAGTCGCGGTGCGGGAGATGAAATCGATGTTGGTGACGTGCGCGGAAAAAGTCGAGAGATTCTGCTCGATGGATTGATAGTCGCCGATGTCGGCGAGGATGGCGTCGAAGACCGGCAGGTCGGCGCGATCCGCGGGGACGGGGATTCCCGATTGCGCCATCAGGGCCAGTAGGCCGAGGGTTTTCAGGGTGACGGTTTTTCCGCCGGTGTTGGGGCCGGTGATCACCAACTGGCGGCGGGGGCCTTCCAGTTCGACGGTAACGGGGACGATCTTGGTGTTCTTGAGTTTGAGGGTGCGTTCGAGCAGGGGGTGGCGGACGCGATGGAGGATGAGGCTGGAGACCTCGGGGGCTAAAGCCCCCTCTCTTTCTGGCGGCTGAAATGCAGGGCTGAAGCCCTGCTCCACCCGGGAGCCCGGTTCCCCCTGCTCCAGCCGCGGGCCCTGCCCCGAATGCCAGCCCTGCTCCACCCGCGAGGCCTGCTCCAAACCCAGGCGAGCTTCGCCCGGCTCGGACGGCCGAAAGCGGTCGTCCCCACGTGGTTCTTGGTCGGGTTGGGGACGGCGGGGCGCCGTCCCGACTGCCGGCGAGGGCGCCGGCGCTACGGCGACGCAGTTGTAGTCCTCGGCGAAGCGAGCCTTGGCGAATTGCAGTTCGAGTTCGGCGAGAACTTCTTCGGCGGTCAGAATCGCGTCGGCATTTTCCCCGATCTGGCGCGTCATTTCGAGCAGGATGCGATGAACCTCGGCGAGTTCTTCATCCAGCAGCCGCACCAGTTCGTTGTTCTGCTCGATGGTCTCGAGGGGCTCGACGAAGACGGTCTGGCCACTGGAACTGGCGCCGTGGACGACGCCCTGCACGCGGCGTTTCTGCTCGACCTTCACGGGGATGACGAAACGCTCGCCGCGGATGGTGACGAGTTCGTCCTGCACGGCGCCGCCTTCGGCGAGTTTCCGGAGAATTCCACGGAGCGATTCCTGGATCAGCCGCTTCTGTTTTTCGATCTCGCGGCGGATACGGTTCAACTCGGGCGAAGCGCGGTCGTCGAGCGTGCCGTCGGGCAGGATCTTGTTGCGGAAGGAGCGCAGGAATCCGGTGAAGTCCTGGATGGCGGCGGAAAGCGCGGCCACTGCGGTCCACTCGGAGCGCATGGCGGCCGGGGGCTGGCGGACGATCTCGCGCCACTCGGCGGCGCGGTCGGCGACGAGGACAACGTCGCGAATCTCGCCGGTTTCAAGAGCGGCCCCGGCAATCCGGGATTTCTCGATCAGCTTTGCGACCTCGGGAAGGCCGGCGAACTCAAAGCGTCCACCGACGCGGCGGAACTCGCGGATTTCGGTGGTGAGCCGATGCTGAGTTTCAATCCAGGGGCGATCGAGGGAGGGGCGGAGTTCCGCGATGCGGCGTTGGCCCAGCGGCGAAGAGGCGTAGCCGAGGAGCAAGTCGCGCAAGCTCTCGAACTCCAGCAGGCGGGCGCTGGTGTGGAGGACCGGATTGGGGACAAACGGCATGCGCTTTGATGGTACAACGGGAGACGCATCGGGCAGCAGGCCCTCCGAGGTCCGAAGCCCATCTGAGGGTAGGGTCCTGATTAACCACAAAGGACACAAAGGAGCACGAAGGAAATCCCCCGGGGATTCACACCTTTGTGGGACTTCGTGTCCTTTGTGGTTAATGAATTAGCACGCTACCCGTCCGATTCCCCCGATTGACAGCCCTGGTGGGGGAGGGTAGGCTGTTGCGTGGGTCGGCGGCGACTCAGACTGCAGGCGAGAAGCCCCGCCCAGAAAGTAATCCCCCCTAAACTAATTCAGCCGAGGTTCTGCGCAATGAGCATATATTCGCACTCCGTCTGTGTCCGCGCGTCTTTGATCCTTATCTTCGCGGTATGCATGGTCTTAACGGTGGTAGCGCCGGCCCAAGTCAGTCTCACCCAGCTGAGCGTAGATACTTTTACCGACAATCCCAGCCAGCACGCTACGGAGGTGGAACCGGGCGCTTACTCATACGGCTCGACGATCGTGACCGCCTTCCAGGTAGCACGCATCTATGGAGGTGGCGGCGCGGATGTCGGGTTTGCAACTTCCAAGGATGGCGGCGCGACTTGGACCAACGGCTACCTGCCGGGAATCACCATTTACCAGGGGAACGGGACGTACGACGCCGCGAGCGATGCGGCGGTGGCCTACGATGCCCTGCATGGGGTTTGGCTGATCTCTACGCTTCCGATCGGCAACAACACGGCGGTTGCCGTGAGCCGTTCAACCGATGGGCTGAATTGGAGTGGGCCGTACATGGTGACGACCCAGGGAGATCCCGACAAGAATTGGATCGTCTGCGACAACACGGCGACCAGCAAATACTACGGCCATTGCTATTCGGAGTGGGACAGCACCGACGCCGGCGACCTGATCCAGATGAGCACCTCGACGGATGGAGGGATCACATGGAGCCCGGCGAAAGCGACCGCCGGCTTTGACTACGGCATCGGCGGTGTTCCTGTGGTGAAACCCAACGGGAAGGTGATAGTGCCGATCGCCGGATTCAACGGATACATGATTGCCTTCTCGTCCGCTAATGGAGGCAAGAGCTGGACCCGGGCCGTGAATATAGCCACCTATCCCAGCCATGCTGAGGCAGGCGGCCTGCGCAGCGCCGGGCTGCCGTCGTCGGCCATTGACGCCAAGGGCAAGGTTTATGTGGCCTGGCCCGATTGCCGGTTCCGCACAAATTGCGCGGAGAATGACATTGTGTATAGTACGTCCGGAAACGGGACGACCTGGAGTGCAGTGCAGCGCGTGCCCATTGATGCGGTTTCGAGCACGGTGGACCACTTCATCACGGGCATGGCGATTGCTCCGGGCACGTCTGGCGCCAAGGCTCAGATCACGCTGGCCTACTACTACTACCCGGTTTCGGCTTGCGGATACAGCTGCTCGATGTATGCCGGGGTTATCCAATCCGCCAATGCAGGCAAGACTTGGACTCCGGCACAGACCCTGGCCGGACCAATGGACGTTGAGCACTGGCTGCCGAATACGTTTTCCGGCTACATGGTGGCGGACTACATCTCGGTGGGATACGCGAATGGAAAAGCCTTCCCAGTGTATGCCGTGGCGCTGGCCAAGAATGGAAGCCTGTTTCAGCAGGCGATCTACACCACGGCCACAGGTTTGGTTGCGGCGGGTCCTGAAGTGGAGCAACTGAGTTCCGAGGGGGACCTTCCGGTGCCGAACGCCCACTCCGATCACGGGCCGATGGAATACCTGGATCAGGAGCACAGGATCCCGATCAAGGGACACAGGCCTCCGGCAAACGAATAAAGTTGCGTTGGGATTGCGGGCCGCTGGGCGTGGTTAGGGATCCTTCGACTGCGCTCGGCTGCGCCTCGCTCCGGTCGGGATGACACCTAGAAGGTCTTCTTCGAATCCAGAAGGATGGTGACCGGCCCGTCGTTGACCAGTTCCACCTGCATCATTTCCTGGAACCGTCCGGTTTCGCAGCGGAGGCCGGCGGCGCGGACTTTCTCCACGAAATACTCGTAGAGCTCGCGCGCCGATTGCGGCGGAGCCGCGGCGTCAAAGGAAGGGCGCTTGCCCCGGCGAACGTCACCATAAAGGGTGAATTGGGAGACCGCCAATAGCGATCCGCCGACGCCGGCCACGGACAAGTTCATCTTGCCGCTGGAATCCTCGAAGATGCGGAGGCCGATGGTTTTCTCGGCGAGGTAATCGGCGTCCTCACGGGTATCTCCCGTGCCCACCCCGAGCAGCACGAGCAGGCCGGGGCCGATTTCGCCGGTGATCTCGCCGTGGACGGTGACCTTGGCACGGCTGACGCGCTGGATGACGGCGCGCATCAGCGGCTCGCCTCGCCGACCAGGGTCTCATGTCCGGCCAGGGCCTGCCAGCGTCCGTCGCGATAGGTGAAGATGTCGGTGAAGCGAACGCGGGCCACGAGTTTCCCGGCGGGATCCGAAACCTCATCCAGACCGCGAACGAAGGCGAAGTCGCCGTGTACGTGGGCGTGTATCTCGGTGAGGTGATTCGACCCGGGTCGCCGCTCGGGGATGTGCGCCAGCATCTGGCTGCGGGTGTGCAGGGAGCCGTCCACGTCGGCGTCTTCGAATTCGTCGGCGACCATGCAGGCGACAGTATCGGCATCTTTGCGGCTGAGGGCGTCGGCCCAGGTATGTTCCAGTTGGACGAGCGCCGCCTCGGTCTTAGGCTGATCTTGCGGGCAATCTTTGGCGAGGGCGGGCACGGACAGCAAGAGGGCGAGTACTACAATCAGGGATTTCACTCTTAGATCGTCACACGAGTTGAGCAGCTCTACAAGCAAAGTTCCCAGTTCTCAGTTCTCGGTTCTCAGTAATCAATCCCTGGTCCAACGAACTGAGAACTGGGAACTGGGAACTGAGAACTGACAACTGGGCTTTGCATACTTTGCCGATCCCTTTTAGACTACTGATTCCGATTCCATCAGTACGCGAGCGTGATGCAGGCAATGATATAAGTAAACGCCGGCCCGAGACGCGGGCCGGACGATCCCCAGACGAGAAACGAGGAGAACATGGCAGCCGTTGACGAAAAAGTGAAACAGATCATCGTGGAGCAGTTGGGTGTGGACGAGGGCGAGGTCACGCCCAGCGCCTCGTTCGTGGACGACCTGGGAGCCGACTCGCTGGATACGGTCGAGCTGGTGATGGCCTTCGAAGAGGCCTTTGACATCGAGATTCCGGACGAAGACGCAGAGAAGATCCGCACCGTGCAGGATGCCATCGACTACATCGGCAAGAATGCGAAAGGCGGCAAGTAGCTTTGCCGCGACGGGTCGTCATCACGGGCCTGGGCCTGATCTGCGCACTGGGCCATACCACCGCCGAAGTGTGGCAAGCCCTGCTGGCGGGCAAGAGCGGGGTGGACCGGATCACCGGGTTCGACGCCTCCGCCTTTGCCTGCCAAATCGCCGCCGAGGTCAAGAATTTCGATCCGCTCAACTTCATCGAGAAGAAGGAAGTCAAGAAGATGGGGCGCTTCATCCACTTCGCGCTGGCCGCGTCGGAGGAAGCGTTCCGCATGTCGGGACTCAAGGTCACGCCGGAAAACGACGAGCGCGTGGGCGTGCATATCGGCTCGGGCATCGGCGGATTCGACGTTATTGAACGGGAACACAGCGCGCTGCTCGAAGGCGGTCCGCGCAAGATCTCGCCCTTCTTCATTCCCGCGTCCATCATCAACCTGGCGGCGGGGCACGTTTCCATGAAGTACGGGGCGAAGGGCCCCAACGAAGCCACGGCCACGGCGTGCACCACCAGCGCGCACTCGGTGGGGGATTCGTTCCGCATCATCCAGCACAGTGACGCCGATGTCATGATCGCGGGCGGGGCGGAAGCGGCGATCACACCCATGGGGGTCGGCGGATTCGCCGCCATGCGCGCGCTCTCCACGCGCAACGACGAGCCCGCCCGGGCCAGCCGTCCCTGGGACAGGGATCGCGACGGCTTCGTCATGGGCGAAGGGGCCGGCATCCTCATCATGGAAGAGTTGGAGCACGCCCGGCGGCGCGGAGCGGCGATCCTGGCGGAGATCGTGGGCTACGGGATGAGCGCGGATGCCTATCACATGACCCAGCCGGCGCCCGAGCACGAAGGCGGCTTGCGGGTGATGCGCAACGCGCTGCGCGATGCCGGCCTGGAAGCCGGCGCGGTCGGCTACGTCAACGCCCATGGCACGTCCACGCCGATCGGCGACACGCTCGAGGCGCACGCCATCCGCAACCTGTTCAGCACGAGAATTCCGGTCAGTTCAACCAAGTCCATGACCGGGCATCTGCTGGGCGGTGCGGGCGGCCTGGAGGCCGCAATTACGGTGCTGGCGCTGCGGGATCAGGTGCTGCCGCCGACGATCAACCTGGAGAACCAGGACCCCAACACCGAAGGCATGGACTTTGTCCCCAACCAGGCGCGCAAAGCCAGCTTCGAATATGCCATGTCGAATTCGTTCGGCTTCGGCGGGACGAACGGGGCGCTGTTGTTCAGGAAGTGGGCAGAGTAATTCAGGTAGGGACAGCCGCCCTCGGCTGTCCGGCCGCGCAACGCGCGGCAGGGGTTCCGGGCTAGAGAAGAATCTTGCGGAGCTTCGCTCCGCTGGACAGCCGAGGGCGGCTGTCCCTACGTAACTCACTCCCGCTGCATGCTGTCGATCAGGGCGAAGAGCTGGCTGCGGTCGACGACTTCCACGAAAGGTTTCCCGGCGCGCTTGTTGCTGACCACGTAAATGGTCGGGGTGTGGTTGATGCCGATGCTCGTGCCCAGTTCCTTGTCGGCATTGACCAGCGCGGCCAACTTGCCCGCAGGATCGACGACAAACGGAAGGTCGATCTTGTGCTCGGCGGCGAACTTCTCCGCGAAACCGCGCAAGGTATCGGGCGTGATTTCCAGCTGGTGCTCGAAGCAATAGTCGCGGAAGGCGTTGCCCACGGTCTTGGAATGGGTGTCGAAGTAGCGCGCCAGGATGGCGGCGTTGAATGACCAGTTGTGCATCGGCAGCGTGAAATCGTGGCGGACCACGGGAATCTTGTAGGTCCGGCCGGCATCGGCGACCAGGGGTGCGGCGCGGCGGCAGTCGGGGCATTGCAGGTCTTCGAAAACCACGAGCGCGACCTGGGCACCCTTGGGCGGCCGGAGGGCGTCAGGAACGTTCTGGGCTACGGCTGGGAGGCAGCCGAGCAGGAGCAGAGGCAGCAGAGTTTTGATCTTCATGATCATGTTGGATGCGGATCGTACCGATCTTTGCTCAGTGCTCTATGGTAACGAATCCTGGGGATTCGCGCACGCGGGCACGGTGGCATCCCACTGGAGTCTCAGACCCAGCCGGAGGGTGTGCATTTCGTAGCCACCTACGATCCCTGGTCGAGGGGCGAGGCGTCCAAATACGTACGGAAGAGACGGGGCTTGCCTCGTCTTCCCAGGCGCGGCAAGAAGCGTCTCTAAGGGAAACCGGGCGTTCTTAGTTGATGTCGCTGATCTCGAGGTTGTAGAAATAGTGGAAACGCAGGCCGAGGTGTGGATCCTTGGTTTGCTGCAAAGCCAGCGCCACAAATTCCCTGGGGAGTGGTGGGAAGGGGTTGGAAGCGGTGATGCTCGCCCAAGCGGCTCGGTCAAGCGCGACGTCACCGGACGAAGTGCGAACCATCATGCCGCTCACATTGCCATCCTTTAGGATGACGAATTCAATCGAAAGCTTGCCTTGTTTCAGGATCGGCGGATACACCGACGGGGGCAGCAGGTTATACCAGTTCTGGCGCACGATTTGCACGATCCGCGCCAGATAAGGTCCAAATTCCACGCCCATGGTGTCGGTCAGGACTTCCATCTGGTCGAGCGCCTTGGGTCCGCCCCGGCCCTGGGTCAAGCCGTAGTCGCCACCTTCTCCGCCACCATACTTGCCGCGGTTTGCGGCGGCCGCCCGGGCCGCCTGCTCAATGGCCGAGCCTGCGGTCATAGGAGTGTCAAAATTCGGCTTTACCCTGCGTCCTCCCTGCGGAGGGACCTGCATCTGCGCGATTTGAGGATTCTGTGCTGGCGCGGAGAATCCGGAATTATTGTTCTGCTGCGGATTCTGCTGCTGCGGCTGCTGATTCTGCGCCATCGCCGGAGACTGCGATTGCTGTGGCAGGGGCTCGCCCGGCCTTCCCGGACGGGAACTCTCCAGGATGTGCTTCAGTTCCTGGCGGTCGATTTGCGGAGCTTTGCTGGTAGCAATGCGGTCTTTATCCGAAATGATTTTGGCATCGGGACGCCGCGTGGCTTTCTGCTCGTCGGGCGGAAGTTCGAGGAAGGTAGCATCCTTCTGCTTGTCGAGATCGACGGAAGTGGTCAGCACCAGCGTGCGATGCGGCAGGAGCATCATCAGCTTCTCACTGTTCACCAGCAGAATGACGAAGAGCAAATGCAGGATGACGGAAAGCCACAGCGCCTCGCGCTTGCGCGAGCGGGAGAGATCGTCCTGCAACTGGATGAGCAGGTGGGGAACGTCGTCGGGGTTGAAGCGGCGGTAAGCGGTCTCCCAGGGCTGCGCCTCAAACAAGCCGGGTTGCTCCGGCGGTGGCGCAGCCGGGGCGATGGGATCGCGAGGCGGGATTTGAGTGACCGACATCAGTAGCGACTATAAAGCTTAGAGACACGGCCAAGTCCCTGCGTTGCGTAAAGATGCGTAAAGTTTTGGGTTGCGGCCGTGGTTCTTGCCTTCTATTGTCGCATTTTCCCCGAGGCTTTGAGTAAGTACCTGAGGACAAGGTACTTTCGTAGTCAGGCGCTGGGGAGGCAGGCTCTGGGCGTTAGGCTCTGGGCGCTAGGCTCTCGCTGCTTGCCTCTTGCTACGGGCTTCGACCTGCGGCTGCCCAATCGGCCCCGATGGCTTTCTCGGTGTCTCCGTGGTGGATGTTGGCAGTACAGAAAGCCCAGAGCCCAGAGCCTAAAGCCCGATCCTCCCAGCGTGGCGGCGGATTTCGGCAAGGATGGCAAGAGCCAGTTCGAGCGCGCGGCGCCCGTCCTCCAGAGAGACGACGGGTCGCGAACGGTTCTGCACAGAGGCCAGGAAGGCGCGAATCTCGGCAAGCAGCGGCTCCTCGGCCGTGACGGGCGGCTTGGCCATCTGGATTTGAGGATTCACCGTCGGTCGAGCGTCCGATCCGGCGACGCCCCCGACGGAGAACACGAGCACATCCTGCCGGCCGTAATCAATCGAGATGTATTGCCGGGGCTGGAAAAAGCGCAGCTTGCGCACCCGCTCGGTCGAGACGCGGCTGGCGGTGAAGTTGGCCACGCAGCCGGATTCGAACTCCACGCGCACGTTGGCGATATCCACCTTGCCGGAGAGGATGGGAAGGCCGACGGCGCGAATCTCCTTGACCGGCGAGTGGACGAAGGCGAGCACGATGTCGAGATCGTGGATCATCAGGTCGAGCACGACATCCACATCGAGCGCGCGCGGGGAAAAAACGCTCAGCCGGTGCACCTCAAAAAACATCGGCTGGGTGACGAGGGGCAAGGTGGCACGTACGGCTGGATTGAAGCGCTCCAGATGTCCTGCCTGGGCGACGCGGCCGTGCTTCGTGGCCAGATGCAGCAGTTCGTCGGCTTCGGCCAGAGTCGAGGCCAGCGGCTTTTCGATCAGCACGTCGACGCCGGCTTCCATCAGGGAGCGTGCGACCTTGAGATGAAGCACGGTGGGCACGGCGACCGACGCCGCCTGCACCTCGCTGTGCGTGGTGAGCATCTGCTCCAGCGAGCCGAACGACTTGCAACCGAACTCGCGGGCGACGGCATCGGCGCGGGCGGTATCGGGATCGACTACACCCACCAGGCGCACGCGGTCCGCCTGCTGCAGCTGGCGATAGACGCGGGCGTGATTGCGGCCGAAGGCGCCCGCGCCGATGACCGCGACATTGATGGGGAATTCGCTCCTCAGATACCGGCTCCGGTCCTGTAAGCCGCATATTTTCTCAGTTTCGGCGCCGGATGGGAACTGAGAAATCATCGCTCCGCTGGAGAGCGGCCGGGCCGAGCGCGAGAAATGCAGTAGCGATGATGAATCAGCGCATCTTCTTGAACAGCGCGATCTGGCCGGCGTGGTAGAGCTCGTGCTGCACCACGCCGTGCAGCATGTAGTAGAAGGTGTCGTAGTCGGGATCTTTGCCCGGCACTTTCTGGTCGAGACGCGAGTCGGGAAAGGCCGCTGCGGCGGCGACGAGTTCGTCGTGAACCTGCCTGGCGTGCGCCAGTGTCCTGCGCCAGGCGGACTCGCTGGTGTCCTTAACGGGCGGAAAGTTCTGCTCACCGGAGAGGGTGACGGCCTCGCCGCCCAGACGGCGGCGGACGGCGCCGTCCCAGGCGGCAATGTGCAGGACGAGTTCCCAAATGCTGTGCGCGTTCTTGATGGGACGCGCGGCGGCCTGGGCGGCGGTCACGCCGTCGAGGATTTCAAACAGCGAATCGCCGTGCCAGGCCTCTCCACTGAAGGCGCGGCGAAGTTGATCGGCAATGCGGGCGGTTTCGGACATGAAGGGACCTCAAATCGTGATCGTATATGATTCGGAGAACGTGCTGCCCAAATTTCGCATCGCGACTCATCCAGGTGTGATTTTGCAAAAAGAGTTCCTGGACCCCATGGGACTGACGCAGGCCAAACTTGCTCGCGCCCTGCGGATTCCGATGAACCGGGTGAACGAAGTAGTGCGGGGGAAGCGAGGGCTCACGCCGCAATCTGCGCTGCTGCTAGCCGAGTACTTCGAGAACTCGCCAGAGTTCTGGATGAACCTGCAGATGGCTCACGATCTCAGTCGGGCGCGAGAAGCGCTGCGCAAAAGACCTGGCCGAGTCGCCGCCAGGCCGAAAGCCGGTATGGGACGAGCTCAGGGCGCAGACTGAATCAACTCGCGCACAGGCTGATCCCGGCGTCGTCAGCTGCCCGAATGATGGCGTCCCCATCGAGCAGTAGGCACCGCCCCGCATCCACCGCCAGGCAGCTTGCCCCGGCGCGCTGCATGGTCTCGATGGTCTTCACGCCGACAACCGGAACGTCGAAGCGCATGTCCTGATTGGGCTTCGCGATCTTGACCACGGTCAGTGCGCGGCTGAGGGTCGAAGCAACGCCTTCGAGTGAGCGCATGAGTTGCCCGGCGCGCTCGATGGTCGCGTCGGTGCCTTCCATGGCTTCGACGGCCACGCAGGCCGACTCGGCGATCACCACGGTCTGGCCGATGTCGTACTGCGCCAGATGGCGGGCGACGGCGCGTCCGTAGTCGATGTTCTTGCGTTCTTGCTCGCTCGGAGCGCGTTTCGTCAGCACTCCCGATTTTGCCAGCAGCGGCTCGAGCAACGAGGTCGAATTCTCCAGCATGATGCCCTCGTCGGCGAGGACTTTGGCGACGGCGCCGAGCAGCGAATCGGTGTTGCGGGTGCCGAGCGAGAGCAGCAGCTTGGCCAGGCGCCAGTCGGGCTTGATGCTGGAAAAGATCTGCTTGTGCTTGACCTGTCCAGCCATCACGGCGCGGGTGACGCCCTCGCGCTTGAAAGTGTCGATCAGTTTCGACAATTCGCCGAGCGAGAGCCAGTGAACGGCGGCGCCTTTGGTTTCAATTTCCGGGGTAGTTTCTTCCTTGATAGCGGCGACCACAACTTCGTACCCCTGCGCCCGCGCCGCGTCGAGGACGAGAAGCGGGAAGTCTCCGTTTCCCGCGATCAGCCCGATCTTCTCCGTGAGGGACATGCAGGGGACAGTGTAAACGAGTGCATCCCATGGCTGCGCAAGGGCTTCTGGGCCATAATTAATAAAATTAAGTTTAGTATTGACTTTAATGACATAAACATGCATTATTGTCACATTAAGTGGATTACAAATGGATATATCTAAGGCAACTTGCTCGGATTGCAATCGGCCCTTGAAGGTGGCGCGGATGGCTTGCCCGTCCTGCGCGCTTGTGGTTGAGGGCAATTTTGAGGTCTCCCCGTTGGCCGGGCTGGGGGTTGACGATCAGGCGTTTGTGATCGCGTTCGTCCGCCACCACGGTTCGATCAAGAAAATGGAGAGCCTGTTCAACATCAGCTATCCGACCGTCAAGAACCGTTTGAACGCCATCGGGGCAGCGCTCGACCAGAACTTTGCGGCGCCTTCGCCCAACCTTTATGTCCTGGAACAGCTATCGCGCGGCGAACTCACCGTCGAGGAAGCTCTGGAAAGACTGAGTTGAAGAGAAGCTGCGAGCCAGAGACGCAGCAAGCTGCGTCTCTACGAAAAGATTTGGGAGGAAGTCATGTCTGAAGAACGAAAAAAAGTACTGGAAATGCTGGCCAAGGGCACCATCTCCGTGGCCGACGCCGAGAAGCTTCTGGAGAAACTTGCGGAGCCGGCTTCTCCTGAAGCCAAGGCGGAGGGGCATTCCTCGTCCGAACCCAGCAAGCCGCGCTTCATGCGAATCGTGATTGACAAGCCGGGTCAGGACCAGGTCAACATTCGCATGCCACTGTCGTTCATGCGCTCCGGAACCGGTCTGCTGGCAGTGCTTCCGGCGAAAATCAATGAAAAGTTAGCCGAGCTGGGTGTGGACTTCGCGGCTCGCGGCACGATGAATGAAAAAGAGTGGGCGGAGGCCGTCGAGAACATGAACATCGATATCGAAAAAGGAAACGGGAAAAAGGTAAGAATCTTCTGTGAGTAGACCCGGTTTCACAAATTCATTCGAGGGTTCAGAAAGCGGCCCCTCAGGGGCTAAAAGCTCGCATTCTTGGCGGGTCCAGGCGGCACGGCTTGAAGCCGTGCCCTTCCCAAAACCGATTTCTTGAAACCAGTTCTCGCGCCCGCTGCTACTTGATGATCCCGCGTTCCGATGCCTCGATAAATCGAATGAGCAGGTTGATGTCTTCTCCGCAATCCGCTTCCGCTTTCAGTTTCTCCAGCGCCTGCGACGTGTTGAGCTTCGACGCCAGCAGCAGGTGGTAGGCGTGGTGGATTTTGCGAATGCGATCTTTGGTGAATCCGCGCCGCTCCAAACCAACCGCATTCAGCCCGTAGGCGTGGGTTCCGCGTTCGGCGGAGGTCTTCGAAAACGGCAGCACATCGCGCGTGATGGTCGTACCGCCGCCGATAAAGGCATGCGTCCCAATCCGCACGAAGTGATGCACCGGGCAGAGCGCACCGACCGTGGCCCAGTCTTCGACCGTCACGTGTCCGCCCAGCGTGGCCGCGTTAGCCATGATGATGTGACTGCCGACCTGGCAATCGTGCGCGATGTGGGTGTAGGCCATGATCAGGTTGTGGTCGCCGATCATGGTGAGGCCTCCGCCCTTCACCGTGCCGCGGTTGATGGTGACAAATTCGCGGATGGTGTTGTGGTCGCCGATTTCCAGGCGCGTCGGCTCGCCTCGATAAGAGATATCCTGCGGGGCCAGGCCGATCGAGCAGAAGGGGAAGAAGGTGTTGCCGGCGCCGATCCGGGTGGGGCCCTCCATAGTGACGTGCGAGACGAGGTGGCAGCCTTCGCCGAGTTCAACCTGGGAGCCGATGACGCAGTAGGGACCGATCAGGCAGGACGGGGGAATCTTAGCTTTCCGATCAATAATCGCCGTGTGGTGGATAGGCATGCTGCTTAGCTGAAGTGGCCCGTGGGCAGTGGCCAGTGGCCAGTAAAAACACAATCTGCGTGAGTCTGTTGCCCCCTGGCCACCGACCACAGACCACTGGCCACTACTCCGCCTCCGCGCTTCCCGCACTGGCATTCCGCGGCACCAGGCGGCAGGTGACGATGGCTTCGGCGGCAACCTTGCCGTCCACGTAGGCCTTGCCTTCGAGCCGCGCCGCGGTCAAGCGCCAGGCGCGGACTTCCACCTCAATTCGCAACTGGTCTCCGGGGACCACCGGGCGGCGGAAGCGCGCCTTCTCGATGCCGGTGAAGACCATGAGCAGCTCGTCGCGGTTGGGGACCTCGGTCAGCAAGAGCAGGCCTCCGGCCTGCGCGATGGCCTCGATGATCAGCACCCCGGGCATGATGGGCATCTCGGGGAAATGTCCCTGGAAGAAGGGCTCGGTGATGGTGACATTCTTGAGAGCGACGATGCGCTTCATGCGCTCGAGTTCAATGATGCGGTCGATGAGGAGAAACGGGTAGCGGTGCGGCAGGATCTTGAAGATGTCAGCGAGCTCCATCACCGGTTTGGCCGGGGCATCGGTCGTAGTCTGGGCGGTATCGGTCATGCGGTTTGTGCCGAGCCGAAGATTATACTGTAGCGCACGTTCTAGGGTCGAAAATGACGATCTCCAGAAAAACGGACGAAGGCCCCAATTTCGAAGCACGACGGCGCCTCGCGTATTTCGAGGCGCGGCGCGACGAGATGGTTTCGACCATCCGCGAGCTGGTCGAAATCGAGTCTCCCAGCGATAACAAGCGCGCCGTGGACCGCCTGGGTGAGGCGGTGGCACAGAAGTTCAGCGCTCTTGGCGGAGAGGTGCGCTTCCATCCGGCGAGCAACTTCGGCAACCACCTGCAGGTGGACTTTGCCGGCCAAGCGAAGTCCAAGCCCGTGTTGCTGCTGGGACATTACGACACGGTGTATCCGCTGGGGACGCTAGCCTCGATGCCGTGCCGGGTGGCGGATGGCAAACTGGCGGGGCCGGGTGTGCTCGACATGAAAGCGGGCATCGGCCTGATGCTCACCGCCCTGGCGGGGCTCAAGGAGTGGCACGGCGAGTTGCCACGTCCGGTGAGCGTGCTGCTGGTTTCGGACGAGGAAGTAGGCAGTGATTCGTCGCGGGCGATTACCGAATCGCTGGCGAAGCGAGCGGCGGCGGTGTTGGTGCTTGAGCCTTCCTATGGGCCAGAAGGCGCGGTGAAAACGGCACGCAAGGGGGTCGGCGACTACCAGGTGAAAGTGACGGGTAAAGCTGCTCATTCTGGGCTTGATTTTGAGAAGGGTGTGAACGCGATCGTCGAGTTGGCCCGGCAGATCGAGAGGATTTCCGCCTTCACCGACCTGAAGAAAGGGCTGACGGTGAGCGTGAACATCGTCGGCGGCGGGTCGCGGGCCAACGTCGTGCCGGCCGAGGCGACGGCGACGGTGGATGTCCGCATTGCGCGCATGAAAGACGCGGCCGGGATCGAGAAGAAAATACGCGGGTTGCGGCCGTTCAACCGCAAGTGCAAGGTGGAGGTCAGCGGCGGCGTGAACCGTCCGCCGATGGAGCGGACGACGGGCGTGGCCGCGCTCTATGCCAAGGCGGTCGCCATTGCGCGCGGCCTCGGCTGGAAACTGGGGGAAGCGGCGGTGGGGGGCGGTTCGGACGGGAACTTTACCGCGGGCCTGGGTATCCCTACGCTGGACGGCCTGGGCGGCGTGGGCGACGGAGCGCATGCGGCGCATGAGCACATTGTCATCTCCGAGTTGCCGAAGCGGGCGGCGCTGGTGGCGGGGCTGATCGAAACCGTCTGACCCGGATGCAGGCGGAGACGCAGCAAGCTGCGTCTCTACAACAGGTCTTTGACTCGTGGCCTAACACTGACCTAGAATTCAAGTGGGGTCCGTGAGCGATGGTATGCCCGCCAGGGCGCCGGGCAACCCCGCGGAGGTACTTATGTTCGGTGGAAAAATTGGGTTGCCTGAGATTCTGCTGATTCTCGCCATCGCCCTGCTCATCTTCGGGCCGAGCAAGCTGGCTGACCTGGGCAAAGGCCTGGGCGAAGGCATCAAGAACTTCAAGTCGGCAGTGAAGGACGGCGAAGAGGGCGGGGAGAAGAAGTCGTAGCTCCTGTGTTCTGCCCCCACCAGCGGGAGAGTGTCTTTGACCGCTGCCTTCCCGCCCCTTGAGTGCCAGATCCATGAAGCGATCCTTGCGCATCCTGTTGCTGACCCTGCTCTCGAGCCGCCTCCTAACGGCTGCCGAGCCGCCCTGGCAATACGGCCGGATTGTGGACATCAAGAAGTCCGTCTCCAGCTACATCAAGGCCTGGGTGGTCAACACTCCGATCAGCGAGGACCGCACGGTTTACACCATCTCGGCCCAGGTGCTGGATAAGATTCTGGTCGGCGACTACGACGTTTCTGCCGAGCAGCCGGAGCCCCCGCAAGACTGGGCGGCCGGCTACCCGGTCAAGGTGCAGGTCAGCGCCGATTCCCTGTATTTGCGTTCGGTGACGGGCGAGCTGCGGCTGCATGTCAAGCAGCGCAAGGCTGCCGCGCGCCCGATGCAGCCGCTGACCGCGGAGGAAAAAAAGCGCCTCGACGAACTGGACGCTCCGCTTGGATCGCTGATCGGTTTTTCCGAACGCAGCTCGCGCACGGAGGAAACGGTGCCGGCTCAGAGCGCAGCACCGCCGGCGCAACCACCTCCGACGCCTACCACCGGCACCGTAAGTGTGCGCTCGACTCCGTATCTCTCCGAGGTGTTCGTGGACGGCGACTCCATGGGATACACGCCGGCGAAGATCGCCCTACCGCCGGGGAAGCACACGTTTCGCGTGGAGAAGACGGGGTATAAGGCGTGGACGAAAGAGATGACGATCACGGTGGGGTCGGAGCTGACCCTGGACGCAAGTTTGGAGAAGAAATAGCCCGCGACGCCCTTCTAAGCTGTCTCGACCGTGAGTCTGAGGCCGATGGCTCTGGTTACGGCTACGAGTGTGGAGAGCCGCGGATTGCCGTGGGCGGACAGGGCCCGATACAGGCTCTCGCGCTCGATGCCGGCGGCTTTGGCCACTTTCGCCACGCCCCGTGCTTGCGCGATGTGGCGCAGCGCAATTAGCAGGACCCGTGGTTCGTCTTCGTCCTCCAGCGCGGACCTGAGATATTCGGCGGCGAACTCCGGATCGGTGCGGAGCCGTCTGACAATGGCCTCGTCGTGTGAGGCGCTGACTTTGCGTTTCATGAGGAGCCGGTCCTTTCTTTGTAGTCCCGAAGGTATTCGAGCGCTCGGACGATATCCGAGGACTGTTTCCGTTTGTCGCCGCCGCAGAGGAGCAACACGCAGAGCCTGCCGACCATCGCGTAATAAACTCGGTAGCCGGGCCCCCAATCGATCCGCAGCTCGTACAGACCTCTTCGCAACGACCTGCAGTCGCCGAAGTTCCCTGCGGCAAGCCGGTTGATCCGGCTCGCAACCTTCGCCTGGGCGCGCGGATCCGCCAATTCTGTCAGCCAATCGTCGAAGACATCTTTTCCCGAGCCGCTGACATAGTGACGAATCTCAAGCACAATTCAAGTGTATCTTATAGGTTACAAATAAGCAAGCCGTACTTAACCGAACAGGATCCGGCTGCCGCAGGCTGGAAATCGCTTACAATCTCCCCTTCATGACGGTTACGGTCCGCTCCTTCGCCAAGATCAATCTGGGCCTCTACATCGGCGCGCCGCGCGCAGACGGATACCACGATCTGCGCACGGTGTACCAGACGATCGCCCTGCATGATGTGATTCGGGTGAGTGTCGGGCGCGGCCGGGGGATTGAGATTCGCTGCAAGCACCCCCGGGTCCCGCGCGACCAGTCGAACACCTGCTATCAGGTGGCAGCGCGGGTCTTGGATGAACTGGGCGCCAAGGGCAAGGTTGTCGTCGAGATTGAGAAGCGGTTGCCGGTCGAGGGCGGCCTGGGCGCCGCCTCGTCGAATGGCGTGGCGACGATGCTCGCCATGGAGCGGGCGCTGAAAAAGCCTCTGGCGGGGCCTACGCGCCTGCGAATTGCGGCTGAGGTCGGGTCCGACCTGCCGCTCTTCCTCGTCGGGGGGACGGTACTGGGCGTGGGCCGGGGGGAGGAGGTCTATCCTCTGCCGGATCTGCCTGCGCTGCCACTCGCGGTGGTGACTCCGGAGGTAGGAGTCTCCACGCCCCAGGCGTTTGCGGATTGGGATGCGTTGATGGGGCAGGCAGAGGCTGCCGAGCTGCGCTCGGCTGGACAGCCGGGGGCGGCTGTCCCTACGTGGGCGCAATTGACGCACCGGGGAGGGTCCGATAGACTATCCGTGGTTGGCCGCGCGCTGTCATCGTGGCTGAGTGGTTTACCCCACACCGGTGCTTCTGCAGGTGGCAGGAGCCGGGCCGGGAGCCTGCTTCTCGACCTTGTCCGTACCGGGATCGAAAACGACTTCGAAAAGGTCGTTCTTCCGCAATATCCCGAACTGCGTGACATGAAATGTGCGCTGGAGCGCGCGGGGTCGGTGTACGCTTCGCTCTCCGGATCGGGGTCAACCCTGTACGGTCTGTTCCGGACGCGCGACGGAGCGTCGAAGGCTGCAGTTCATTTGCGGGAACAAGGCCTGAAAGCGCAAGCGACGGTGACGCTGACGCGGAACCAGTACTGGAAGAAAATTGTTGATTGTTGAATTTTGATTGTTGATTGAAAATAAAGATAGCAGATGGTTCAATCGACAATCGAAAATCAGCAATCAACAATGGCTTACTGGGCCGTCGACTAATGGTAGGTCAAGTGCCTTTGGAGCACTTTGTCTAGGTTCGAATCCTAGCGGCCCAGCCAAACAACCAGTTCTCGGTTCCCCGTTCTCAGTTCTCAGAGAGAACCGGAGCCAAAACTGAGAACTGAGAAGCGGGAACTGAGAACTGAAAATGGCCACAGCAACGACGACCGCCGAGACAACGGAAAAAAAGCCGGGTGCGGACGAGAAGCCGGAACGCAAGCCCCAGCGCGCCCGGGTGGACGACAAGTTCAAGATTTTTTGCGGAACGGCCAACGAACCGCTCTGCGACGAGGTCTGCCAGTTCCTGGGCCTGACCCGAGGGCAGGCCCTGGTGACGCGCTTCCGGGACGGCGAAGCGTACGTGCAGATCCAGGAGAACGTGCGCGGCGCCGACGTGTTCGTCATGCAGCCGACCTGCCATCCGGTGGACATGCACCTGATGGAGTTGCTACTGATGATGGATGCGCTGAAGCGCGCTTCGGCGCGGCGCATCACGGCGGTGATTCCGTACTACGGCTACGCGCGCCAGGACCGCAAGGACAGGCCGCGGGCGCCGATTTCCTCGAAGCTGGTCGCCGACCTGCTGACCACGGCGGGCGCCGATCGCGCTCTGGTGGTGGATTTGCACGCGCCGCAACTGCAGGGCTTCTTCAATATCCCGGTGGACCACCTGTTCGGCTCGCCCGTGCTGGTGGACTACTTCAAGAAACTGAACCTGCCCAATCTGACCGTGGTTTCACCCGATGCCGGCGGCGTGGAGCGGGCCCGTTTCTTCGCCAAGAAAATGGACGCGGCGCTGGCCATCGTCGACAAGCGGCGCGTCGAGATGAACGTCGCCGAAATCATGCACGTCATCGGCGACGTCAAGGGACGCACCTGCCTGATCATTGACGATCTGATCGACACGGCGGGAACCCTGGTCAAGACGGCACAGGCTCTGCTCGACAGCGGCGCCAGCGCGGTGTACTGCTGCTGTTCGCACCCGGTGCTTTCGGGGTCGGCGGTGGAGAGCATCGTAAATTCTCCGATCAAAGAAGTGGTCGTCACCAATACCATCCCGCTGACCGAAGCGGCAAAGCAGGCATCGAAGATCAAGGTGCTGTCCATCGCAGGGCTGATTGGACGGGCGATCCAGTCGATCCACGAAGAAACGTCGGTCAGCCGACTGTATCTCTAGAAGGACGGAACGGAATTATGGCAACGGTAACGGAAACCGAAATCCTGGAAGCGCAGGACCGCGCCCCAGGCAACAAGAATGCCGCCCGGCGAGTGCGCGTGGGTGGAAAGATCCCCGCCGTGGTGTACGGCGCCGCCCAGGGCACGGCCGCGATCGCGGTCGATCCACGGCAGGTAATGCGGATCCTGAAGTCGGAGAGCGGGCACAACACGATTTTCGATCTGGCGCTGGGTAAGGACCGGGTGAAGGCGATGATCGTGGACTGGCAGTTCGAGCCCATCCGGGGACAGTTGCTCCACGTCGACCTGCAGCGCATCGCCATGGACAAGAAGCTCACCGTCACCGTGCCGGTGCTGCTCAAGGGCGAGGCCCTGGGGGTGAAGACGGAGGGCGGCATCCTCGAGCAGTTGCTGCGCGAGGTCGAGATTGAGTGCCTGCCGTCCGACATCCCGAAATCGATTGAGGCGGACGTGAGCCATCTGGTGTTCGGCGTCGGTCTGCGCGTGAAAGACCTGCCGCACAGCGACAAGCTGAAATTCCTGACCGAGGAAGATCAGATGGTGGCGCACATCACGTCGGTGAAGGAAGAAGTGGCTCCGACTCCGGAAGCGGTAGCTGAGGCGGCAACCGAGACGCCGGCCGAGCCCGAAGTCATCAAGAAGGGCAAGCAGGAAGTTGAGGGCGAAGGCGCCGCCGAGGGTGGCGAAGCCAAGCCCGAAAAGGCGGAGAAGCCCGAGAAGAAAGAGAAAAAAGAGAAGAAATAGTTGTCGAGGACGGAGATTGCTACCTGTCCAAGGGCTACGAGCTTCGAGCTACGAGCCAGAAGCGAACGGCGAAAAGCGAAGAGCGAAACAGCGTGAAACTGATCGTCGGTTTGGGCAATCCTGGAATCGAGTACCAGTTCACGCCGCATAATCTTGGGTTCCTGACGATTGACCGGATCGCCAGCGGCCTGGGGGTTGAAATCAGGAATCGGCAATGCCGCGCGCTGACCGCGCGGACGACGATCGGCGCAGAACCGGTGGTTCTGGCCAAGCCGGAGACTTACATGAACCTGAGCGGCCTTGCGGTGCGGGAGCTGGCCGCGGAACATCAGGTGGACGTGAAGTCGGACCTGATCGTGATTTACGACGAGCTCGATCTGCCGCTGGGCACGATCCGCATCCGCGAGCGGGGCAGTTCGGCGGGGCACAACGGGATGGAATCCATCCTGGGCGCGCTGGGAAGCGATGAGTTCCTGCGGGTCCGGCTGGGGATTGCGCCCGATCGCAAAGTGGTGGACGGCGTGAAATATGTCCTCACGCCGTTCCGCAAGGGGCAGTTGAAAGTGGTGGACGAAATTCTCGAGGCGGGAGCCCAGGCGGTCGAGACCATCGTGAAAGAAGGCGCGGCAGCGGCGATGAACCGCTTCAATCGCAAGAACGAAGCGAGTAAGTGAGCATTAGTCGTCGGTCGTTAGTCGCTAGTCGTTGGTCGTCGATCAACTCTTACGGCCCGCGATGAATCCCCGACCGACTAACGACTAACGACCAGCGACCGTAAGAGAGTTTGGAGACAACGAATGAATCGTACCTATGAGCTGATGTTCATCGTCCGGCCCGACATGGTGGACGAGGAATTGAGCAAGCTGATTTCCACGCTAGGGTCTTCGGTGACCTCGGTGGGCGGAACGGTAAAGAGCGAGATCTGGGGCAAACGCCGTCTGGCCTATACCGTGCGCAAGTGCAACGACGGCATCTTTGTGCTGCTGATCATCGAAGGCACGGGCGCCATGGTGCACGAGGTGGAGCGCCGCCTGCGGGTGACCGAGCCGGTGATCAAGTTCATCACGGTGCGCACCGATGAAGAGCTGAAGCGGCTCGACAAGATCAAGAAGATCCGCGACGCGCGCAAGAAGGCCAGCGCCGCTCCCGCCGCCCCGGTGACTCCGGAAGCGGGTACGGAACCGGCCCCGGCGGCGGTTTAGGAACTTCCTCTCCGCCGAGGAACGCGGATTTGCGCGGATGCGCGAATAACAAGCACAGTTTTAAGGAGCACTATGGCAGAAGAAACCAAGGCACCAGCCGCAGAGAGTAGCGGTAGCGGGACTCGTCCGGCGGAACGGAGCGAGCGGCCCGAGCGCAGCGATCGCGGCCCGCGGGGTCCGCGTCCCGGGGGAGGCCCGGGCGGCTCCCGTGAAGGTGGACGCAAGTACTTCCGGCGCAAGAAGGTCTGCAAGTTCTGCGTCGAGAAGATCGAATCCATCAACTACAAAGACGTGCGTCTGTTGTCGGGATTCGTGGCCGAGAGCGGCAAGATCACTCCGCGACGCCTGACCGGTGTGTGTACACCGCACCAGCGCCGGTTGTCGAAGGCCATCAAGCAGGCGCGCAACATCGCCCTGCTGCCGTTTGCCGGACGCGCGCAATAAGTTCGAAATCGTCGCTGGTCGTCGGTCGTTGGTCGTTCGCGGTGTATGGCTAGAACAACGCCGCTTCGAGCGACCAAGCCTTGCGAACGACCAACGACTAGCGACTAACGACCAGATTTTCACGAAACGGAGTCATGCATGGAAGTCATCCTGAAAGAAGATGTGCCCAAGCTGGGCAATCGCGGTGAGGTGGTGAAGGTCGCGGAAGGATACGGGCGGAATTTCCTTCTTCCCAGGAAGCTGGCCATCGAAGCCAACGCCGCCAACAAGGCTGTCATCGAGCAGATGAAGGCTGCCGCCGTGCGCCGCTCCGCCAAGGAGAAATCAGAGGCCGAAGAGCTTTCCAAGCAGTTCGACGGACTCGAGGTAAAGTTCCTGCGCAAGTCGGGCGAGAACGATCAACTGTTCGGATCGGTGACGTCGGGCGACCTCGCCGATGCGCTCGAGAAGAAGAGCTTCCACATCGACCGCCGCAAGATCCAGCTGCACGAATCTCTGAAAACGATCGGCGAGTTTACCGTTCCGATCAAGCTGCACAAGGACGTCACCACGCACCTGAAGGTGATCATCGAGAAGGAAGCGGCGGAGCAAGTTTGATTCGCGACCACTCGGAAGGCCAAGTGGGCGGCCCTCAGGGGCTAAAGCCCGCGTTTCTTGCGGCTCTGAGCGGCACGGCTGAAAGCCGTGCCCTTCCCCAAACCGTTTTTTTGAGGCCAGTTTCTAGGAACTGACCGCGAAGAACTCCTCCACTTTCTTCAATTCGGTCGTTTTCTGATAGGGCGGCAGACTTTCCACGAACACGCTCCCGTACGATTTCTTGAGAATCCGGTTATCGAGCAACGCCAGCAGGCCGCGATCGTGCAGCGACCGGATCAGCCGACCGAATCCCTGTTTCAGCGTGATCACCGCGCTCGGCACCTGGTACTCGTAGAAGGCGTTGCCGCCGGCGGCATCGATGGCCTTCACCCGCGCCGCGACTACCGGGTCGCTGGGCACGGCAAACGGCAAGCGGTCGATAATCACGCAGCTCAACTGCTCGCCCTGCACGTCCACTCCCTGCCAGAATGACGACGTTCCAAACAGCACGGCATTCGGCGTGAGCCGGAACTCCTCGAGCAGCGCCGATTTTGGCGCATCTCCCTGTTTAAGCATGTGGAATTCCAGCTGGCCCAGCAGCCGCTCGTAGATTTCGTTCATCTGGGCGTGGCTGGTGAAGAGCACGAAGGCGCGGCCGCGCGTTATTTCGAGCAGGCGCCGGATGCAATCGGCAGCCTGCGCCGCAAATTGCGGCGTGCGCGGGTCGGGCAAATCGGGCGGCACATACAAGATCGCCTGACTCTCGTAATCGAAGTGCGAGGGCACGATAGATTCCCGCGCGCGATCCAACCCCAGGCGTTGCCGGATATAGTCGAACCCGCCTCCGACGGCGAGCGTGGCGGAGGTGAGCGCCGCCGTCTCCAGCTTCGACCACAGGCATTGGCGCAGGATCGGTCCGACTTCGATCGGTGTGGCCTGGAGAAAGACATTCGCCCGGCCTGAATGCCTGCCAGCAGGGGCTGAAGCCCCTGTTCCAAAGGAGGCGTCACCGGCGCGGCTGAAGCCGCGCCCCTTCAAAGCGGGGTCCTCCAAAGCTCCGTGACCTATCGTCCCTCCATGTTTCTGGTAGGTTCGATCCGCCGCTCCGCGAAAGCCCCGGCGCTCGATCCAGAACACCGTATTCGGATCTTCGTTCTCCATCACGAAGCGGAGCTGCACCTGCAACTGCTGCGCTCGACGCGCGAGGGCAAACACCTCTTCCGGCTTTTGCGGGAGTTGTCCCAGTTCCGCGGCGAGCCGGTCGAGCGCCTGGTTCAAGGCCAGAAACTCGTCGCCATTTTCTTCCAGGAATTCACGCCGGGTGTCGAAGGCAGAACGTCCCTCTCCGGCGGGCAACAGAGAAAAGAACAACTGCGACCGCTCACGCAGGGAATGGATCGCTCCCGCCATTTGCGGCGTGTACAGCCGTTCGCGCTGCAGCAGCGCTTCCACGTCGCGCGCCAGCTCTTCCATGCGCAGGTTGCTGACGGAAATGCCGAAGTAATTGCCGGCGACCTCTTCCAGTTCGTGGGCTTCGTCGAAGATGACCACCCCGCAATCGGGGAGCACACCCGCATCGGGCGCGTCTTCGGCCTCGAGCTTGATGGCTAGGTCGGCGAAGAACAGATGATGGTTGATGATGATGATGTCGCTCTCCGCCGCGCGCCGCCGCATTTCGGTGATGAAGCAGCGCTCCCACTCCGGGCACTTCTGCCCCAGGCAGGTGTCGGTGCGGGCGTCGAGCTTGTGCCAGAGCGCGCTCGCCTCGGGCAGTTCGGCGAGTTCGGCGCGATCGCCGGAGTGCGTGGTCTTCTCCCAGGCGGCGATGGCGCGGTAGTGTTCGATTTCCTCCAGGCCGCTGAGCACTGGCTGGCCGGCCAGATCGTAGAGCTTCTTGCGGCAAAGATAGTTGTTGCGCCCCTTCATGTAACAGACGGATAGCTTGCCGCTTCCATCCGGGAAGAGCGCTCGCTCCAGAAAAGGGACATCCTTGAAGAACAGCTGCTCCTGAAGATTTTTCGTGCCCGTCGAAATGATGACGCGCTTCGCCGAGCGAATCACGGGCAGCAAGTAAGCCAGCGTTTTGCCCGTGCCCGTGCCGGCCTCGACGATCAAGTGGCGCTTTTCTTCGAGAGCCTCTTCCACGGACTGGGCCATCTGCAACTGCCCGCGGCGAAACTCGTAGGCAGGGTGCGTTTTCGAGAGGACGCCGCCTGGGGCAAAGAACTGGTAGAGCGACGGTCCCGCAGCCGAAGACACGGAATGGGAAGAGGAGGGCACGGAGTCTCTATAATAACCAGTGGCCAGTGTTTAGTGGCCAGTGGTCAGTGAAACAAACTCCTACCAAAGCCAATCCCGCCGTGTTGCCCCTGGTTGCTATCGTGGGCCGACCCAACGTCGGCAAATCCACGCTCTTCAACCGGCTGACCGGATCGCGGCGCGCCATCGTTGGCGACGAGTCCGGCATCACGCGCGACCGTCTCTACGGCGAGGCGGAATGGTGCGGGCACGAGTTTCGCGTGGTGGATACGGGCGGCATCGTTCCCGAAGACAAGGAGTTCATCCCGGCGGAGATCTTCCGTCAGGCCCGGGTCGCGTTCGAGGAAGCGTCGGCCATCGTCATGGTTGTGGACGCTCGCACTGAGATCGCCGGGCCCGATCGCGAATTGGCGAGACTCCTGGCGCGCACCGGCAAGCCGCTCTTTCTCGCCGTCAACAAGATGGATAGCGACAAGCAGGAGTCGCTGCTCGGAGAGTTTCACCGGCTTGGGATCCGGAATGTGTTTCCGGTCTCTTCTGAACATGGCCGCGGGATTGATGACCTGCTCGATGCCATCATTCCGGTGCTGCCGGCGGCGGAAACCAAAACCACAGAGGACACGGAGGTCACAGGGGAAAGCACAGAGGAGGAAGGGCAAGCGAACAGCGAACGACGAACAGCGAACGACGATTCTCCTCATGAAATCAAGGTCGCCATCATCGGGCACCCCAATGTCGGAAAATCCACGCTACTGAATCAGCTCACGGGAACGTCCCGCGCCATCGTCTCGCCGATCCCGGGCACGACCCGCGACTCCGTCGACGAAGTCATCGAGTACAACGGCCGCCAGATTCGCTTCATTGATACGGCCGGCATCCGCCGCAAAGGCAAGACCAAGCTGATGGCCGAGAAACTTTCGGTCGTCATGGCGCGCAAAAACATCGAAGCAGCCGACATCGCACTCTTCATGGTGGACGCCACCGAAGGCGCCAGCGGGCTCGACGCGTCGATCGCCGGCTACGCCCACGAGAGCGGACGCTCGGTCATCATCCTCGTCAACAAGTGGGACCTCGTGGCCAGCGGCGAAAAGCGCGCCATCAGCCAGTCGAAAGCGGCGCGCATCCAGGATGCCAAGCGTCCCCACGACCGCTCGCTCTACGAGCAGCGCCTGCGCTACGGACTCAAATTTCTGAGCTATGCTCCCGTGCTCTTCCTCTCCGCGCATACCGGCGCGGGAACCGAGAAAATTCTTCCGCTGATCGAGAAGGTGGCCGCCGAACGCCGCAAACGCATCACGACCGGCGAGATGAACCGCTTCCTCAAGAGGGTTGATTTTGACCGCGCTTCGGTCCCCGTCAGCAAACGCGTCAGGATCTACTACCTGACCCAGGCGGCGGTGGCGCCACCGACATTCGTGCTCTTCACCGACCGCGCCGTGAAACTGCACTTTTCCTACGAGCGCTTTCTCGAAAACCAGATTCGTGATGCGTTCGGATTCATGGGCACACCAATCTGGATCAAGAACCGGGCGCACAACATGAAAAAGCCCCGGTAGGCTCCGGGGCCGTTGCGTACGTGCTTACGCGCTCGGGTCGCACGATCCACGCGCATGCTCGGTGTAGCACGTCGGGCAGAACGTCTCGGCACAACCCTCGCAAGACTCCGAGTGATGCCCACAGATTTGACGGTGGCACTTGGCGCAGTGAGCCAGACACGAACGCACACATCCGGCGACGCTGCAACCCCCAACCGTGTCGACTGTGGAGTCCTTGTCTCGGGTCGTCATACATCGCTCCCGTGACGGACATGTCTCATGCCGGAGCGTTCGAGAAGAAATCGCGTTCGATGCTTCAACTATTACATTTCGGGTGCTGTCCTGTCAGTGACAGAGCCCGCCGACGGCTCTGTGCTCTTCACCGAATCGCGCGGTGAAGCGATATTTCTCCATCAGCGATTTCTCGGAAGCCAGATTCGAGATGCGTTCGGATTCATGGACACGCCAATTTGAATCAAGAGCCCGGCGAGCCAGTAACCCAAACGGAGAACACCTGCCACATCTTGCCTCAATGACTGCGTCTTGTGTGGGTTGGTGATGAAACGGCAAGGTCACAGTGGTTAGTTGGCCGTTTGTGTTACAACCGTCCTGTGACTTGTGAGGAACCATGCGCAAACGTGTGCCGCTGTCCCTCTTACTCATTGTGTTGTCAGTTGGCTGTGCGAAAAAGATTCAACCAGTGCCTCCGCAGGCGCCGCCTGCCATCGTAGAGCGCGGATGGAGTGACGCCAACCCTCCTTTTGAGCCCACGGACATCGCGGCAGTTGGCGGTACCTTCTGGTTGTGTGGGCAAAAGGAGATGATCGCATCCTCCTCAGACGGGGGGAGCACGTGGAAGGTCAAACACAAGAACCCTGGTGGAAGCAAGCTGCTAAACATTGGCTTCCTAAACGAGAGAATTGGCCATGCAGGTGGCGAGGGTGGTCTGATGCTTTCGACCATAGACGGCGGCGAAACGTGGGCTGCCTACAAACTCGGACCCAATGACGTTCAAGCTTTTTCGTTTGCTGATGCTGTTCACGGAATCGCTGTGCTGTCGCGCCATCGGGGGACGAACACGAACGGGATGTTGGACGAAGTGCAAGGAGTTCCCTTTCTAGATAATGACGTAATGCTGACGCATGATGGAGGCCAACGTTGGGAGGAGGTAACTTCGCTGAAGACTGACAAAGAACTCCGTCTCTATACCGAGGTACTCTCAGTGGCTGCCCTCGATCCAACTCACTATTTAATAGGCGTCCGACAGCCCGAAGTTGCAGTCGGTTATGCCGTCACCGGTGACGCAGGCAGGACGTGGAAGCTCGTGCACGTGGACAATGTCTATGCCACGAAAGTGTTCGTGCATGATGGGGAGTACTGGGCCTTCGGAATCGAGTATCTTGATCGCCAGAACCGCGGCGGGTACGGCGCACCCGTTTCACTGCACTCTAAAGATGGAGAAATCTGGAGTCACGGTCTACGGGGCCCGAATGAATTTCCCAGTTGCACCTCACAAGGGTGCTATCTCTGGGACGGGGTTGTCGAAGATCTGTACGGAGGGCATGAAAAATTCTGGGTGCTGCCTCAGGATGGGACCATGACTAAGACCTGGGCGATTGCAGGAAATCGCGTCTGCATGATCGCCGGGTCGACAAAGTGTGGCAAAGCAGTAGTTACTGAACAGCCGCCGCCGCATCCCTGAGCCGATACGCCAATGGCAGCAAGCGTCTAATGATGCTACCCCGTCACCGGTACGTGCTTTCCGTCGTCGGTGAGCAGTCCGACGCGGTCCACTCCGGCGATGCGGGCGGTTGCAATTACGTCGGCCACCTCCTGGAAATCAATGTCGTCATCCGCCTCGACGTAGGCGATCCGTTCCACGCGGATGGCGAAGATATCCCGGAGACGCTCCCGCAAATGGTCCCATTCCACCGTCTCGTCATTGACTTTGACGAGCGGATGCTCCGCGCCCGACTTGGCATGGCGGACCTGAATCACGATCGTGCGGTCCGGCGGCGGGATATTGTAGGCCGTCGCCGGCGCGGGCTGCGGAATCTGCGCCTCCAGGCCCTTAGGCTTCTGTTCAATCACCACGAGCATGAAAATAATCAGCAACACCAGCAGAACGTCGATCAGGGGCGTGACGTTCATCTGGGGCCCGGACGGACCACCGCCTGCCGTTGAGAATGCCATCGGATTTCCTCTCGGGCACGCGCGTGTCTGAAGGCTTAGACAGCGGAAAGGTGTGGCAGGTTCCCGGCAGACTCTAGAGATTCACGGCCATGATGGTGGCCAGCATGGTGGCGATCAGTTTCTCCTCGGTTCCATGAACCGCGAAGGCGTCGGCGGCGCAGACGGTGATGGTTCGCCCAGCGCGCTTCACCCGCGCCCGGGCCAGGAAACGCTCGCCCACCGCCGGCGCCAGCAAGTTGACCTTAAACTCGACGCTGAGGACATCGGTTCCTTCCGGCGCCACACTCAGGGCGGCGTAGCCGCAGGCCGAGTCCAGCACACTGGTGATGCTCCCGGCGTGAATGAAGCCATTCTGCTGCGTGAGTTCCAATCGAAACGGGAACGCGATTTCGACCGCGCCCGGTGTCACCGACACCAGCTCGGCTCCCAGGGTGTTCATAAATTGCTGACGCGCAAAGTTGGCGCGAACTCGTTCCCGCGGGTCTTCCGGCATCGCTCGTTTCTCCAGATTCGCAGGCTACTCCCACAGCGCATGGGCATGGAAGAAAAATCCTGCTCCGGTTCACTCTCGAAAATTGGCAAGGTCTCGTCAAGCATGAGCCGGAGCCTTTACAATCAAAAACTGGTCAGGCGACGCTAAGCGCGCATTAAGTTCCGATTCTGGCCTCCAGAGATCATGCCGAAATATTTCCGGCTGGCGCTCGCGATGTTCGTGCTGACTGTAAGTCTGCAGGCCCGCGCCCAGGACAACTACGAAATCCAGGTCTACTCCTCGGACACGGTCCCGCGGAATGTGACCATGGTGGAAATCCATTCCAATTTCACCGTGGACGGTTCGAAGCAGGCCGTCAATGGCGTGGCCCCTACCAATCACGCCATGCACGAAACCCTGGAGATCACGCACGGCTGGACGAACTGGTTCGAGACCGGCTTCTACGTCTTCTCGAGCATTCAGCCGGATGACGGCTGGAACTGGGTCGGCGATCACATTCGCCCGCGGATTACGGCTCCTGAGTCGTGGCACTTGCCGGTCGGGCTGAGCCTGTCGCAGGAAATCGGGTATCAGCGGCGGAAGTTAGCGGAAGACAGCTGGAACTATGAGCTGCGTCCCATCATCGACAAGAAAATCGGGCCTTGGTACTTCTCCTTTAATCCGGCGTTTGACCGGGCGCTGCATGGCCTCAACACCGGCAAGGGTTGGGGATTTTCTCCGAATGTGAAGGTCAGTTTTGATTTCACAAAGAAGATCACCGGCGGCTTTGAATACTACGGAGCTCTCGGGCCGGTCTCAAACTTCGACCCCATTTCGCAACAGTCGCACCAGATCTTTCCTACGATTGACCTCAATCTTTCGCCGAACTGGGAGTTTAATTTCGGCGCGGGAGTGGACGTCACCAACTCCGGCGACCATTTGATCGTAAAGTGCATCGTCGGACGGCGCTTCAGCTGGGGACACGCGCCCGATACCGGCCTGGGCAAAGGCGCCCCACCTTCGCAGAGGACCACGGACAAGTAAATCGGGGAACGCTAGCCGATGGGCTCCGGCGCTGGCGGCAAGGGCGGGATCTCCGGCGGCGGGGACTCGGGCAGCGGCGGCGATTCGGGCGCTGGCGGGGCCGGATGCAGCAGCGCGTCGAGATTCGGATAGCGCGACGCAAAGAAATAAATCGAATACGCCGGGAAGAAGACGGTAGCCGGCACGCTCACCCAGGCGATCACGTAAATCAGAGCCAGCACCAGCAAAGTTCCGAAGATCACGGCCAGGCTGACGGTCGTCACGTTCCAACCCAGTCCGGCGGCATGGCCGAGCAGCACCACGACCACCCCTGGCATCACGAGGACCAGGACCGGGATGATCGAGATGAGCCCGAACAAAATCGCCGCCGCGATGGCCAGCACTAACTTCAGCAGCAGGTACACCGCGTACTTCCCGGGCTCGGGACGGATCATCGCCAGCAAACGGCTCCAGCCATCGGCAAAATCCAGATTTTCCAGCGCCATGAGCGGCACCAGAAAATCTTTCGCCAGTACCTGGACGGCGACCGCTGCCAGGACGAAGATCAGGACCACCCCAATCAACAGAACGACTCCAGCCACCATGCTCACGACGTGCTGGCCGGGGTCGTGTATCCATCCGGCCGCCGCGGCCACAGCCAAGGCAATGCCGGCGAGAAAAACAAAAAACAGCCCAACTGAAATCTGAAACACCAGTTGCCACAGGAAGAAGCGCCTGCCGGCACGGCGCCAGCGGCTCCAGCCTTCGCCGATGGCGCACTGCCGCCGCAGCACCGAGTCGAACAAGATGAACCGGAAAATGCTGCTGATATAGAGGAAGACAAAGAACAGGATCATCCCCAGCAAGATCGCGGCCACAATCAGCCCGGCAAACTGCGCAATCCGCGAGGGATCGATGTGCGGGAAAGCAGACGCCAGGAAACCGTTCCCGACCCGTCGTGGGTGTGGTACCGGCACATGAAAGTTGCCAAAATTACAACCTCCGCTATGCAGTTCCACCGCAAGAATTCCGACCAGCGCCAGCCGGAACCACTGGCCCCAGCGGAAAGGCTTGAAGAGTTGCTCGCGGGCATGCTGGATCGCAGGCTGGATGCAATCAACGGCGGAAACAGGCACGGATCACCTCGTACTAACGACGCCAAGGTATCGCGTTGAGACTTCTGGCGTCAACGATGAAGAGCAGGCCACGAGCCCCGAGCTGCGAGCTACGAGTTAGAACAATTCCCGGGCAAAACTACGGCCAATTCAGTGAGACTCGCTACGCATCAATAACGGAACTGTAGCTCGTGGCTCGCAGCGCGTAGCCCAAAGCCGTCATTCGTACCGCAACGCCTCGACGGGATCCAGGTTCGCAGCTCGCGATGCTGGAATCAGCGCGCTCAGCACGCCGACGAGCAGCAGCACCAGCGTTGAAATCGTGACGGTAAAGAATGAGATTCTGAGGTGGATGTCGGCTTTCCCAGAGTCGTCTTCGAATAGCGGGCCCATCAGCGGGAGCGTCCCCACGGCTGCCGCAACCAGGTAGGACACCACGATTCCGATAGCGCCGCCGAGCAGCATGATGAGCAGTGTCTCGACAAGGAATTGGGCCTTGATGTGCCACTTGCGGGCGCCGAGAGCGCGCCGCAGGCCGATTTCCCCAATACGCTCGTCGACCGAGACGAGCATGATGTTCATGACGCCGACACCGCCGATCCCGAGTGTGAGGATGCCAATAAAGATCAGCAGCACTTGCAGGCCAATGGTGATGCCGTTGATGACTGGCCGGAACTGTTCGCGGCCAAACATCTGAACGGCTTTCTTGTCGGTGGGCGAGAATTGCTGGCGCGTGGCGAGAGCAGCGAGAACCTGCGCCTCCGCGCGCTGCTCGAACTGTGGCGCGATGGGTTCAAATACGAGCACGTTGGCGTACTTCGCATTCCACAAATCGCTCGCTGCCGAGTAGGGAATCCAGGTCGACTCGTCATCGCTGGAGAAGTAGTTGCTCAGTTGAATCTTTCGGTCCATGGTGCCGATCACCGTAAACCGCACTCCTGCAACGACGACCGTTTCACCCACTGCGGGGCGTCCGCCGAACAACTGCTCCCTCACGCGTGCGCCCAGGAACACGACACGGCGCCGCTCGAGTTCGTCGAGCGAGTTGATCCAGCGGCCCTCGGAAGGTTGCTCGTTGCGCATATCGCCGTATTCCGGGCAGACGCCGCGGACGGGCGCAGTGCCGACCATGCGGTTTCCGTAGGCGATGCCAGGACGGCGCACGGTCTCGAGACAGGCGTGGCGCACGTAGTTGGCGGTCTCCTTGATCATGTCGATGTCGGCTTGCTCAAGGACGACCTTCTTGCCGGCACGCTGGCCGCCGGGTTGTTCGCTGGTCTGCTGCGGCCAGCAAATGACGGCGCCCTTGCCGAAGGCGTTGAAGCCACTGACCAGAACCTCGCGGAAGCTGCCGCCGTATGCGATCAGCAGTGTGACGGTGGCGATTCCCCACACGATCCCGAGCATGGTGAGCGCGCTACGAGTGCGGTTGCGCCGCAGCGCCATCCAGGCTTCGCTCAGGACTTGGTAGATCATGCTAGCCACCTGCCTCATGGCGTAAGGCTTCGATGGGATCGATGGCGGCGGCGCGGCGAGCCGGATACAGGGCGGACAGGATGGCGATGGTTCCGAGAACTGCCATGGCCACCGTTCCCGTCTGCCAAGTCGGCAACAGGCCGGCGAAGAAGTCCGGCATCGGCAGCAGGTTAACTAACGCACACAGGCCGAACGCGATGAGCAGACCGGTGCCGCCGCTGATCAGCGCAACAATGAGCGCTTCCAGGAAGAACTGCCGCAGGATGCTGTGCGCAGGAGCCCCGATGGCTTTGCGGACTCCGATCTCGCGGGTTCGCTCGCGAACCGCCACCAGCATGACGTTCATGACGCCGAGGCCACCTAGTAGCAAGGTCACGATGCCGACGGCGCCGAGAAAGTACTTCATGCCGTCCGTCATGGTGCGGAAGGCTTTTGCTTCCTGGATGGTGTCCCAGATGGGGCAGGCTTCTTTGTCGCTGGGATCGAAGTTGTGCAGTCTTCCCAACACCCGCCGGATCTCTCCCTTGCAAGCTTCGTGGTGCTCGACGGAGCGCGGGACGACTAGCAACTGGTCGAAAGTTTCGGGCGTACCCGGCGGCTTATCGGGAAAGGCGCGCCGCATGGCAGAGAAAGGGATGAAGATTTTGTTGACGTCCCACCCGTCGTAACTGGAGTCCTGTTTTTTGGATGACATCACGCCGACAACGGTGAAGGGTATGTCGTTGAGGTAGACGAACTGCCCGACGGCCGGACGGCTGCCGAATAACTGCTTCTTGGCATCGGAGCCGAGAAAGGCCACGCGACGGGCTTCGCTGAGATCATCCTGATCGTAGAAGCGGCCTTCGCTGACCCCGAGGCTGCGAATCGCAGCAAACTCCGGCGTCGAGCCGGTCACCGTGAACGCGGCCGCGTTGTAAGCGGTGTGCGAACGCACCGTGTCTTGCTCGAGCTCCGGGATCGCGTACTGACAATCGGTGGCCTCGGCCTGAAGATGGGGAAGGTCGGAGTCAACCCAGTGCACTAGGCGGCCGGCCCGCGTACCGCCAGCCTGCAGGCTGGTACGGCCATGGAAAACGATCATCAGGTCGCGGCCCAAGGTTTCGGCCTGCTTGGCTTGGCCAACGCGAAGGCCCTCGCCGGCGGCGACCATCAAGACGATCGAGACCACTCCCCAGCCAATCCCGAACATGGTCAGCAGCGTACGGACCCGGTGCGCCCACAGGGTTCGGAAGACGTCCTGGAAGAGATCGCGAAATGACATCTGAAGGTTCGACGCGGCTTGCCCAGAAATGAAAGCGCAGCCTCGCTCCCTGCTTGTGTGTACGTGGAATGCAGGGGTTTGGTTCCACGCCCGATCTCGGAGTGGATTGTTAAAAGCGAAGCGCCAACTCCGCAGAGACGCGGCTCGCCGCCTGTTCCAGCGCCTATCGTTCAGCGGAGTTGGGTTCGAGCGCGTTGCGCTGAAGCCAGGTCTCGAACTCCCGCAGAGCAAATTCACATTGCAGTCGATGGCGCTCTTTGCGGTCGCGGACCTTTCGGTCGAGGGCGGGTAGCAAGTCGAAAGTTATGTTAGCCGGCTGAAAATTCTTGCTGTCGGCCTGCGTGAGGTAGTGCACCAGCGATCCGAAGGCCGACGCCCGCGGCGGAGGCACGGGTTCGCCGCCTGTGGCGAGTGCCGCCGCATGGACTCCGGCCATCAGCCCGGTGGCGATCGATTCCACGTACCCCTCGACTCCGCAGATCTGACCGGCGAAAAGCACGCGACGATGCGCCTTCATCTGCAAGGTTGGCGTGAGCAGCGCCGGAGCATTGATGTACGTGTTGCGATGGATCTGCCCATAGCGCAGAAAGCGCGCGTTTCCGAGGCCCGGGATCAAGCGCAGCACCGTCGCTTGTTCTGCGAATTTCAAATGATTCTGGAATCCCACGAGATTGTAGGAATCGGCCCGCTGATTTTCCTGCCGCAGTTGCACGACGGCATAAGGCATTTTCCCGGTACGGGGATCAATAAGTCCGACCGGTTTCATCGGCCCGAAGCGCAGGGTATCGCGTCCGCGACGGGCAATTTCTTCGATGGGCAGACAGCCCTCGAAATAGTTCAGCTTCTCCCATTCTTTTGCTTCCACCGGCTGGGCCGCCACGAGCGCATCGTAAAATGCGTCGTACTGGTCTTTCGACATCGGGCAGTTGATGTAATCGGCCGAACCCTTGCCGTAACGCGCCGCCAGGTACACCTGGCTCATGTCAATCGAGTCCGCTTCGACGATGGGGCTGATGGAATCGTAGAAATAGAGGTTATGTGGCGCGGACCTGCCCTGAGCGACAGTCGAAGGGGCCCCCGCCCGCGAAGAGTCGGAAACGCTATCTCCTTCCGATGGGGGTGTGGAGCTCAACCTCTGGATCTCCGCCGACAGGGCGTCCGAAGTGAGCGGGCCGGTCGCAATGACCGTGACTTGGCCTTCTTCGATTTGTGTAACTTCTTCGCGACGAATCTCGATCCGCGTTTCGCGGGAAATTGCTTCGGTGACCTTCCGCGAGAACTCGGCTCGGTCGACGGCGAGCGCATGTCCCGCGGGCACCGCCGTTTCCCGTGCGATTTCGATCAACAACGAACCCGCCCGGCGCATTTCTTCCTTCAGCAGCCAGGGCGCCGTGTTCTCGCTGTCGGATTTCAGGGAATTAGAGCACACCAGCTCCGCGAAATCGGCGGTCTGATGCGCCGGCGTCGTCCGCACTGGCCGCATCTCGAAGAGGTCGACGGGAACTCCGCGCCGCGCACACTGCCACGCCGCTTCTGATCCCGCCAGGCCGGCACCGATGATGCGAACTCCCGACATGCAACTCAGCTATCTTTCGAAGACATTGAATCATTGAGTGATTGAATCATTGACTCAATGCCTCAATGATTCAATGCCTCAATCTTCCGACTTCTGCAATCAAAGAATCACCCGCTCGTCTCCCACCCGCCGCGTGACCCGCTCGCGGTCCAGGTACTCGAGCAGCGGGATCGCATACTTGCGGCTGACTCCGGCCAGATTCTTGAAACGGGCGACGTCAATTTTCGGCGTCGCGCTCTTGAGCGCGGCGAGTTTCTGACGCAGTTCCGTCAGCGCGCTGTGGTGAAACACCAGCTCCTCGGAAATCTTGATCAGAACCTTGTCCCGAAGTAGCAACGTGACAATCTTCTGGGCGCGCGCCTTGTCAATCTTCAGCCCCGCCAGCACCTCCCAGAGCGATGGCACCTGCAGTGCTGCTGCCGCAAACGCCTGCTCGATGATTTTCTTCGCTTCGGCCTCTTCGTCCTTCATGACCACTCCCCGCCCGGGGAGACGCGCCAGTTCGCCGGCGAGTTCCAGTTTTTTCGTTCGGATCGCCTCGTCAAAGAATTGCTCAAAAACACTGGGCAGCACGCCCTCCAGTTGTCCACGCAACTCTTCTTTGCTAATGCCCGGAACCAGAGGATTTTTCTGGTGGAACTTATCCAGCGATAAAAGCAGGTTCTTGCGCAAAATATCGGCGGCTGACCGGTGGAGCAGGACGTCCCCCACCTGGAGAATGTCAGCCAGTCTTCCCGCCAGCGTTGCGATTTCTGCCCGCTTCCATCCGGTGCGCGCGATCGCTTCCGGGATAGTCAGGCCGCGCATTCCACGGCCGGTCACGCGAGCGAGCAGCCGAGCGCTCGGGTCATCGCCAGAGAGGATGCCGAGAAAGCCGGCATACTGCTCCCGGTTCCCGATTTTCGCGGGCGGCGCGTTCTCCAGGACCACTCCACCGCCGATCGTGACCACCGGCGAAAGCTGCCGGAGGATGAAGCGGTCTCCCGGCAGAAGCAGGGCGGGCGCGGCCAATCGAAGTTGCGCGTATCCCTCCTCGCCTGGCGGTAACTGCTTTGCCCCATACAGCCGCACTTCCGTGATCGTCTCCATCGTATGCGCGTGAAAGTGCACGCGGGCGCCGTCTTTCAGTGGCTTTGCGGCGGAAAGAAGGGAAACGAGCGCATCGACTCGCGAGGTGGAACTGAAAGTTTCCGCCGGCGCCAGCATCATCCCGCGCGCCAGATCTTCGGTTGGGATTCCCGCCAGGTTCAAAGCCGTGCGTTGTCCGGCAAGCGCCCTTTCCGCTGACGCGCCGTGCACCTGAACTCCGCGGACCCGCACCCGCCGGCCGGACGGGAAAACTTCCAGCTCGTCTTCTTTCCGGATCGCGCCGGAAACCAGCGTGCCGGTGACCACCGTGCCGAAGCCCTTCATGGTGAAGACGCGGTCAATGGGCAGGCGCACGAGTGCAGTCGAGTCGCGCGCGGAAACTTCCGACGCCACCTTCGCCAGCGCCGTCCGCAACTGTTCCAGCCCCGCCCCGGTCAGCGAACTGACCGCTACCATCGGGGCCACGGCCGGGTCGAGAAACGATCCGCGCAGGTAGTTCGCCACTTCCAGCCTCGCCACTTCCAGGGTTTCAGGATCGACCGCGTCCGTCTTGGTCAGCACGGTAATCCCGCGCCGCACCGCGAGCAGGCGGCAGATATCGAAGTGCTCGCGGGTCTGCGGCTTGATGCCTTCATCGGCGGCAATCACCAGCAGCACCAGGTCAATGCCGCCCACCCCGGCCAGCATGTTGCGCACGAAGCGTTCGTGGCCGGGGACGTCGACGAAACCCAGGCGCAAGATGTCTCCGTTAGGAGCGGGCAGTTCGAGGTGAGCAAACCCGATATCAATCGTGATGCCGCGCCGCTTTTCTTCATCCAGTCGATCGGCATCGATGCCGGTCAGGGCCTTGACGAGCGCTGTCTTCCCGTGATCAATGTGGCCGGCCGTGCCGACGATGACGGACTTCATTGCGAAAACAGTATAGTGGCAGGCCTTAGGCCTGCGGTTGCGGAGCATTCGTCAGGCCGGTAGACTTCGCCATGGCCACGCGCGCTGCACTGGGATTCAAACTCCACACGGGCTGGGCAATGTTGGTGGCGCTGACGGGCCAGCCGGGTGAAATTCAGGTGTTGTTCCGGGGGCGCATTGAGTTGTTACCGCCCGACGAATCAGTGCCTCGCTTCGTGTATCACGAGGCGGCCGAACTGCCTCTTTCGCGAGCAACCGCGCTCGTGAAGAGTGCGCGAGAGGCCTCGCAGAAGGCCGCGCGGCACGCCATCAAAGATGTCCTGCGCGAACTCGATTCACGCGGAGCCAAGGCGAGCGTTTCCGGAGTTCTTTCCGGTTCGACTACCGTCCCGGATGATCTGTCTCGAATTCTTCGCTCGCACCCTCTGATTCACGCCGCGGAAGGTGCCTTGTTCCAGCAGGCAATCGTCTCAGCCGGTAAGAGCTGCAGGTTAGAGGTCAGGGCCGTCCGCGAGCGTGAAGTCTGGTCGCGCGCCGCGGCCGCATGGGGTCTCGCGGAACCGGAGTTGCGAAAGGAAATGGACGCCTTGCGAAAATCAGTGGGTGCGCCCTGGAGCGCGGACCACAAGACTGCCGCAGCGATCGCGCTCTTAGCGTTAAAACCCCGGTGACCGGAGCAAGAGGCTGCGCTTCGCCGTCGGGCATGCGACAATAGAACTATCCCGAGCATGGCCGCCTCCACGATTTCCGCCATTACGCCGGAGATGATCCGGGAACACGGCCTGACACCCGAAGAATACGAAAAAATCAAACAACTGCTGGGTGGCCGCGAGCCCACCGGGACCGAACTCGGCATTTTCAGCGTGATGTGGAGCGAGCACTGCTCCTACAAGTCTTCGCGGGTTCACCTGAAACGCCTGCCCACCCGAAGCAAACTGGTCGTGCAGGGCCCCGGTGAAAATGCCGGCATCATTGATATCGGGGACGGCTGGGCCTGCGCCTTCAAGATCGAGTCCCACAACCATCCATCCTTCATTGAGCCTTTTCAAGGCGCCGCCACGGGCGTCGGTGGAATCCTGCGCGATATCTTCACCATGGGCGCGCGACCCGTCGCGGTGATGGACTCGCTGCGATTTGGCCTGATCAATGTGGGACCGGGTCTCCGACCCGGTCAGGCGGAGCAGAGCCCCGCCCCCACACAAGCGGAAATCCGCAAGAATCATTCCGTCATGGAGGGTGTCGTCTCCGGCATCGCTTCCTACGGCAACTGCTTCGGCGTGCCCAACCTCGGCGGCGAATTAAAGTTCGAATCGTGCTACTCCGGCAATCCGCTGGTGAACGTGTTCGCGCTCGGCCTGGTCCGCCGCGACCAGATCTTTTACGCGCGCGCCGCCGGGGAGGGCAATCCCGTGATCTACGTGGGCGCCAAGACCGGACGCGACGGCATCCACGGCTGCACCATGGCCAGCGAGGAATTCAGCGAAGGGTCGGAAGCGAAGCGGCCCAACGTGCAGGTCGGCGACCCGTTTCTCGAAAAGCTGCTGCTGGAAGCCTGCCTCGAAGCCATGCAAACCGGCGCCATCGTCGGCATCCAGGACATGGGCGCCGCCGGCCTGACCTGCTCCACCTGTGAGATGGGCGGGCGCGGCGGCACCGGCATCGAGATCGAACTAGATCGCGTGCCGCAGCGCGAAACCGGCATGACGCCTTACGAGATCATGCTGAGCGAGTCCCAGGAGCGCATGCTGCTGGTGGCGCAGAAAGGCCGCGAAGAAGAGGTCTTCCGCGTATTCCAGAAGTGGGGGCTCGATGCCGTCGAAGTTGGCCGCGTCACCCGCGATGCGAAGATGCGCGTTCTCCAGCACGGCCAGCTCGTGGCTGAAATTCCGAACGCCGCGCTCACCGACAGCGCTCCCCTCTACAAGCGTCCGCTGGCGCGCTGGGAGCCGCCGGTCGAGCGCGAAATGCCGGAGAACATCCGCCTCGCTGCGAGCGGAGACTTCACCGAGCAGCTCAAGCGCCTGCTCGCCAGCCCCAACATCTGCTCCAAGCGCTGGGTCTGGCAGCAGTATGACCACATGGTGCAGACCAACACGGTGGAAGCGCCTGGCGCGGGCGACGCCGGCGTGATCCGCATCAAAGGCTCCAATCGCGGACTTGCCATGGCCCTCGACGGCAACAGCCGCTGGTGCTATCTCGACCCCCGTCTGGGCGCCATGCACGCCGTCGCCGAGGCCGCCCGCAAAGTTGCTTGCGCTGGGGCGACTCCAGTCGGCGCCACCAACTGCCTGAACTTCGGCAATCCGGAGAAGCCGCACATCATGTGGCAGTTCTCGCAGGTGATTGATGGCATCACCAGGGCCTGCGAGGAACTCGAAGTCCCCATCACCGGCGGCAACGTCAGCTTCTACAACGAAACGCTCGGTGAAGGGGTTTATCCCACGCCGGTGCTGGGCGTGGTCGGCATTCTCGAAGACGTCCACAAGACGGCAAAAATGCACTTTGCCGCCGCTCAACGCACGATCGTGCTATTGCACACCGGAGAGGTGGGCGATATCACCGACGTAGAGTCTGAATTCGGCTCCTCCGAATATGCGAAGGAAATCCTTGGTGCCGTTTGGGGCTATCCACCCGAACTGGACTTGGAGAAGGAAGCCACCCTGCAGCGCGCTCTAATAGCCATGATCCAGCAAGGACTGGCCGAATCCGTCCACGACTGTGCCGATGGCGGACTGTCGGTGGCGCTGGTGGAGTCGGCTTTGCCGGGAGGCGTCGGCTGCAGCATCCGGATACCCGATTGGGAACTCCCACCTGAATTCCTGCTCTTCGGAGAAGACGCGAGCCGTGTTCTCCTCAGCTGCGACCCAATCCACCTGCCGCGAATCCAACAAGTAGCGGCGGATTACGGCATCGTCGCAGAAATGCTCGGCGAAACCGGCGTCGACAGGGTCGAGATCAGCATTGCCGGTAATGTTGCAATCTCTGCCGGGGTTTCCGAGTTGCGCGAAGCCTATGAGGGCGCGCTGGAAAAAGCGCTGCGGGCGGAGCCGAGTGCAGCGGCGGCCGACTAGATGTAAGGTTTAGCGCGAGCTCTTAGCGAGTATTGCTTGCCAGCAGCTAGCAGCCAGAAGCTAGCAGCGACTAGCGGGAAGCGAACAGCGATTACCAAATGCCGTCCTCCGACAAATTCCGCGAAGAATGCGGCGTGGTTGCCATTCACTCCCACCCCGAGGCCGAGAAGCTTGCCTATCTCGGCTTGCACGCCCTCCAGCATCGCGGACAGGAGTCGGCCGGCATCGTGACCTCCGACGGCGAGCACCTCCATGCCCACCGCGCCATGGGACTGGTCGCCGACATCTTTACCGAGGAAGTGCTCGCCTCGCTGCGCGGCATTCTCGCCATCGGTCACACCCGCTACTCCACGTCCGGTGATTCGGCCTTGCTGAACGCCCAGCCCATCATGGTGCAATCCAACAAGGGAGCGATAGCCATTGCCCACAACGGCAACCTGGTGAACGCGCTCGCAATCCGGCAGAAGCTGGAAGGCCAGGGCTCGATCTTTCAGACCAACAGCGACACCGAGGTGCTGGTTCACCTGATTGCGCTGTCGCGCGAGCAGACCCTGCCCGACGCCATGGCCGACGCCCTGCGCCGCGTGGAAGGCGCCTTTTCGCTGGTCATGATCAGCCGCGACCGGATCTTCGCCGCCCGCGATCCGCGCGGCTTCCGGCCGCTCGCCATGGGCCACGTCCCTGCCCTGCCCGGCGAGCGGAAAGACACGGTGGTGTTCGCCTCGGAAACCTGCGCTTTCGATTTGCTCGGCGCCGTTTACGAACGCGACGTCAAACCCGGCGAGTTGGTCATCGTGGGGCCCGAGGGCATCAGTTCGCGTTTTTTCTCGCCTGCTCAGGCGCAGTCGAGCTGCATCTTCGAGCACGTCTATTTCTCCCGTCCCGACAGTCTGGTGTTTGGCCGCTCGGTGGACCAGAGCCGCGACAACATGGGACGCCGGCTCGCGCGCGAGGCCCCGGTGGACGCCGATATCGTCGTTCCCGTTCCCGATTCCGGCAACACCGCTGCCATCGGATACGCCGCCGAAAGCGGCATCCCTTTTCGCCTTGGCCTCATCCGCAACCACTACATCGGACGCACCTTCATCGAGCCGCAACAGTCGGTGCGCGACTTCGGAGTGAAGCTGAAACTGAACGCCGTTCGCAGCCTGATTGAGGGCAAACGAGTGATCCTGGTTGACGACTCCATTGTGCGCGGCACCACCAGCAAGAAGATTGTCCGCATGATTCGTAAGGCGGGCGCGAAGGAAGTCCACATGCGGATTTCCTGCCCGCCCACCATCTCCCCATGTTTCTACGGCGTGGACACTCCCTCGAAGAAGCAGTTGATCGCCGCCAACAAGACGATCGATGAGATTCGCCAATACATCGACGCCGACTCACTCGCTTATCTCTCCCTGGAAGGTCTCAAGCTAGCTTGCGCGGACGGCGAACAAACCACCTACTGCTCCGCCTGCTATACGGGCCAGTACCCCACCGACTGGGTGGACGTGGAAGACATCCAGCCGGCAGCCGCCACGCACTGACCGCAACGGCCAACCGCATCTGCGCATCCCCTCAGAGTTTCTCCGTCCTTTTGCCAGTTTTCTGCAAACTTTGTGCCCCCCATGAGGGAATTTCGCTGCTGGATTCATTTTGGCGAGTGTCGGCGCGCCATCCGAGTGGTATTCTTTTCCGGCAAGGATCCTGCGTCCGGCGCGTTGCGAATGACGAAAGCGTTTTCCATCTTCGGTTCCAGACCTCAGCTCGGCCCTTTCGAGCGGCAGGTGATGCAGGCGCTTTGGTCGCATGGCAGCGCCACCGTTCGCGAACTGCTGGCGGATGGCCAGATCCGTCAGGCCTACACCACGGTGATGACTACCATGGACCGCCTCTACAAAAAGGGCCTCCTCGACCGTGTCGCCGAGGGCAGGGCGTTCCGCTACACTCCGCGACATACTCCCGAAGAACTGCAACGGGTCGCAGCGCTGGAGGGCATCCGGCAATTGCTGGGATCCGGCAACGCTTCCTCGCTTCCCCTCTCCTATCTGGTGGAAGCGCTCAGCGCTCACGACGCGCAATTACTGGATGAGCTGCAACGGCTGGTCGAACGCAAACGCCGTGAACTCCAGAGCCGGGAAACCCAGGATCGAGAAGACAGGGACCGGGAGCAACGCTGATGTTTGCCGCGCGCGGAATCGCCGTCTCGCTCACTTTTTTCGTCCTGCTCTACGCTTTTCTGTCGCTGCTGGTGGCCTTCGCATGGCGCTGGCTGGAGTTGCTGCATGCGACAGAAAAAAGCCTGGCGGATTGGCTCTTCGCGTTGCGCCTTCTCCCGCTGGTGGCTTCCATCGTCATCACGCTCGCTTTTGTTGTGCCGTCCTTCCAGTTGCTGGAGCCCCGTTCGATTCATGAGGACATGGGCGTGATGCCGCTCGCGCTGGGCGCTTGCGCGCTCCTGCTCATTGCCTGGGGCTGCTTCCGCGTGATCACCGCCCAGACCACGACTTCTCGCGTGGTGGCTCGCTGGCTGGAAGGCGCACATCCTCTGGATGCCGGCGCCGAGGCCGTTACCTTTCGCTCCAGGCGCGAAGCCCCGCCACTAACGCTGGTCGGCGTTCGCAAACCCAGAGTGCTCGTTTCCGAGTCCACGGTTGCGCTTCTGAGCCACGACGAACTGCACATGGCGCTCAAGCATGAACTCGCGCACATGCGGTCGCGCGATAACCTGAAGAAGCTGGCATTCCGCTTTTCTCCCTTCCCCGGTATGGCCAAGCTGGAAAGTGCCTGGTCCCAGGCCGCGGAACTGGCCGCTGACGATGCGGCGGTGTCGAATCAGCACGAAGCCGTTGACTTGGCCGCAGCTCTGGTCAAGCTTTCCCGCCTGGTTCCTGTCGAACCCGCTCCGGCTTGCACCGTCGGCTTCGTGACCGGATCCATCAGCGCGCGCGTGGCCCGCCTGCTGGCCTGGGATGAGGCCGGCAAGACCCGACCCACGCCGGTTCATCGCTGGTATGCCATTCCACCCGTTCTTGCGGCCTTGGTATGCCTCCTGGTGACCTACGGCCCGGCTCTGACGCTGACTCACGAAGTTACAGAGTGGATCGTCCGCTAGGAACCGCTTTCCCCACATAAGATGTTCGCGCTGGTCTTCTCGTCGTTCAGCCAGTTTGATACCACTATCGCTGGTAGTAATTGCCACTGCCCGTTAGTCTCGATGAATTAGTCTGCTTGGCCGCGCAGATGATTCGCCCCCCAGAGTCACACAGCGGCAATCCCAAAGCCTTGGTGATTCTGTTATGTCCATCAATTTGTCATTCTCCGGAAAACGGAAGCTACTTTTCATCCTTCTCCTGCTAACGTTCGTCTCTCTGTCTTGGCGGGTATACGGGCAGAATCCGAATGGCGCACTGCGCGGAGAGGTCCAGGACACGACGGGGGCGCGAGTGCCCGCCGCGCAAGTCGTCGTGACCGCGTCGGGATCGGCCCTGACGCGGAAGACGGCGGTCAACGATCGGGGAGAATTCCGCATCGAGGGCCTGCTGCCCGGGCCTTATCGCCTGGTGGTCACGGCGCAGGGCTTCGCCCAAGCCACCGCCGACGTGGACGTCGTCGTCAGCCTGGTGCGCGACGTTACGGTCACTCTGAAGCCTGAGAGCGGCCACGAGACGGTGAGCGTGCAGGGCAAGGCTTCCTCGATCACGACCGAGCCGATCGATACCGCGAGTGCCGTCCATCAGGGCGCCGTCATGGCTCAGGATCTGGAGACGATCCCACTCGCCCACCGCAGCTTTGCCAACATCGCCTACTTGGTGCCCGGCACCGAGCCCGTCGAACCGTCGGACCCGACCAAGGCGCGGATCACCGCCGTCTCCTTTGGCGGAAGCTCGGGCCTAAATGTGGACCTGTCCGTCGATGGCGGCGACAATTCTGACGACTACATCGGCGGCTTCCTGCAGAACCTCTCGCCGGATGTGATTCAGGAATTCAATGTCCGCACCTCGCAGGAGGAAGCTGACACTGGCCGCACGGTCGGCGGATCGGTCGTGATTACCACCAAGCACGGCACCAACGAATGGCACGGCAGCGGCGCGTTCTATGAGCGCGGGTCGGGAATGAATGCGCGCTTCCCGATTGACAATCCTGCGCCAGACCCCAAGCAGCCGTTCTCCCGCCAGAACTATGTGGGCACCATCGGCGGCCCGATCAAGCGCGACAAGGTGTGGCTGTTCGCCGCGCTTGAAGCCGTGCACGAAGATGCCAGCATCAGCTACAGCCAACCCAGTTTGTCGGAGTTCAACGCGCTGGCGCAGCTGGCAGCGACGGGACTCATTCATGAAACCAACCTGGAAGGTCAGACGATCGGGGTAGATTCCATCGCTGTCCCCAGCAAGGTAACGGTGCCCTTCCGCGATTTCATGGGGACCGTTCGCTTCGACTTTGCGCAGTCTCCGCGGTCGCAGTGGTTCCTACGCGGGTCGCTCGACAACTACACCACCAACAACGATCTGATCCAGCAGGCCACCTTGCCTTCCACCGGCGCGACCTCGGGCTCGAAGTACGAGAACTTCGTGATCGGCAACCAGTTCACTTTCAGTCCAACCTGGCTGGGGTCGTTCACCTTCGACGCCAGCTATCTCCACCACACCGAATCGCGCAACGGCTATCTGGGATTTGGCCTGGCGTTTCCCTTTAGCTCTACGTTCCACACGATTTCGGGCTTTGAGACATTCGGCGACAACCAGTTCGCAACCCCCATCACCGCGTTCCCGGTACTCCGCAACCAGGAAAAGTACCAGTTCCGCTACGACGTGAGCCATTCGTCCGGCCGCCACGCGCCGAAGTTCGGAGTCAATTTCATCCACGAGCCGGTGCTGAGCGGAGCTTTGTCGGGGACCGAAGAATCGTTCCACCAATTCGGGCTCAATCCTTCCGACTACGTAAACAACCTGTCTCAGTTTCAGGTGGACTATACCTGCACAGCGAGCGGAGAGCTGACGGTGACGCCCGGAACATCGTGCAATGTCAGTCCTGCTGGCAACGGCAACTTCTCACAGAACGTGCAGCGACTCGGGCTGTACGCGCAGGATTCCTGGCGCGTGAGCTCAAACTTCACCGTGAATTACGGCCTGCGCTACGACACGACGTTTGGCCTGTTCACCGGATCTGGCCGCAATCAATTGCAGAATCCGGCGTACCTGACGCTGAAGGCGCTGCAGATCCCGTTGATCAATGGAGCCCCCCACGACTACCGCAAGCAGTTCGGACCGCGGCTGGGCATCGCTTACTCGCCGGGGAAGAGCGAAAACACCGTGATTCGCGCCGGCATCGGCCTCTACTACAACGACCTGGCGCAGAATGGATGGGTCAGCGCGTTTCAGGCGGTGAGCGCTCCGTTGCCGGGTCCTTGCACCGATCCGATCAACGGAACTGGCGATAACTCGGGCTGTCTCGCCGGCGCGGCAGGCGGCGGGCAGGGAGCAATGATTGATCCGCACTACAAAACGCCGTATGCTCTGCACGCCAGCGCGGGTATCCAGCACGCTCTGAACGAGCACTGGACATTGAGCGCCGATTGGACCCACGAAAACGGAGTCCACGCGTATCGCGGGTACAGTTATGCGGGTGGCACGGACTTGCTCACGCCGCTATCCCTACCCGAGGGAACAACCCAAGCCGACTTTGTGCCCAACGTCGACGTCTATCGCAGCGACAACCGGTCCACCTATGACGCAATGACCATTCGGCTTCAAGGCAACCTGAAGCGCGCCAATCTAACTGCCCATTACACCCTGGCGAGCGCAAAAACCTGGGGCTGCTTTGTCGGCGAATTGTTCGACTACGTGAACGGCGTCTGCGATCCGCTGCACGCGTTTGCGCCGGGAGACTACGGACCCTCGGGCGAAGACGTTCGTCACCGCTTCGTCCTCGCGGGAATCGTGCATGCCCCGCTGGGGTTTGAAGTTTCGACGCTGACCCAGGTAGAAAGCGCCCGTCCCTTCACGCTCGGCGACGGCGCCAATCGCGCCATCATCAACGGAGTCAAGACCCCGCTCGATCAGTTCCGCGGGACTCCCTTCGCACAGGTCGATCTGCGCGTGTCTCGTCCCATCAAGTTCGGCGACCGCTGGTCGGCGATGCCGTTCGTGGAGTTCTTCAATTTGTTCAACCGCAACAATCCGTCGAACAACTTTGTGGCCGACGTGGCAGCCCTCGGCAATGTGCCTCCCGATCAGCTCGGCGGCAATATCACCGACCTCTGCGGAAACGCCGACTGCAGTCAGCTGATTCCGATCACCAGTCTGAATCAGCTGCGCAAGCCGGCCGGCGCGCTGGGAGATTTCTTCGGCCCGGGCACGACCGTAGGCATTCCGTTTGCGGCCCAACTTGGGGTTCGCGTGACGTTCTGATCCCGTGTGGGGCGGACACTCTTGTCCGCCGCCGTTGATTCTCACTCCCTGTGTGGGGGGAAGATTCAGTGCTTGCGTCGATAGGACGAGGCATGCGCCGTCACGCGATTTTCCGTGCCCGCGCCACCCGTGCGATCCCCTGCAGATCGTTCGTGATCGCAACTTCGCTCCAGCCCAACAGCAGGCGACGAGCTCCGTCCGCAATCGTCCCGCTGATCTCGAACACCAGCCAGCCCCCCGGGCGCAAAACGTCGCGCGCCTGCGGGATCAGCCGCTCGATGACTTCCAGCCCCGTCGGTCCCGCAAACACCGCAGTCCGCGGCTCGAACTTGCGTACTTCCAGCTGCACCTGGTCTTCCTCCGACTCGCCGACATACGGCGGATTGGAAACGACAAAGTCGAACGCGCCGGCCGGCAACCCGGCCAGCAGA
>JBAVUO010000069.1:0-64351 GCA_049696815.1 Terriglobales bacterium
TCGCCGACCGCAAGTCGCACCGGCATGTGGGGAACGTGAAGCTGGGGCCGATCAACTGGGTCCATCGCTGGGCCACGTTCGGCATCATGATCGGTGATAAGGCATTTTGGGGCAAGGGCGTGGGCGAGGAAGTCACCCGCTTGATGGTGGAATACGGATTTTATCGCCTGAATCTGCGCCGGGTCGATCTGGGAGTTTTTGAAGAACACCGTTCGGCGGTACGCTGTTACCAGAAGGTTGGTTTTAAGATCGAAGGCTGCATGCGTGAGCAGATGTGGCAGGACGGGAAGTACAAGAACGGTCTCCGGATGGGCCTGCTGCGCTCCGAATACAAACCCCTCAAAGCGGACAAAGGCAAACGAGAGTTCATACTTTGAAAGTCTCGGGGGGAGGGAAAATTTCCCCCCCGGCATACCACACCCCCGGAAATTCGACCTCAGAAACGACAATCGACTTGTTTTCGCTTGGGAGGTTCAATGGGGCGCGAATGCGCTGGCTTTGGGGTGGGGGAGCGTCACCGCCGTTGTTCGGCGTACTCGCGCTGGTGTGGGGCGTCCGTCAGCATGGCACGCTCGTTCCAAATCCTCGTTTATCCCTGACCGGACTCTCGACGCGCTATGCGGTGGGGCAGCCAATCACGAAGCAATGGGCTGATATAAAAACGCGGGAAAAGCAGATTGTCATCGGGTTTGAGAAGTCCGTCCGCGACAGCACTCAATGCGAGTGGCGTCTGGGGATAAATTCTTAGCCCAACCGTGATCTTCAGCGTGTCGAGATGCAAGCTGTCGGCAAACTCCAAGCTTTCCTCGGCCGTTTCCCTCGTTTCCCCCGGCCCTCCGAGCAACAAAAAGCCGTAACGCTTTATGCCGACGGCAGCTAAGGTGTCCGAAATCTCCCTGACCTCTCTACAGGTGAACCGTTTATTAAGCTGCGGCAACATAGTTTCGGAACCGCTCTCGAACCCAAGGCTTACTTGAGTGCAACCCGCCTTTGCCATCAATTCCGCTAGTTCGGCATCCACCCACTTCGGGTAAATGATCGCCCACCAGTCCAGATCGAGTTGCGCTTCGATGAGGTTGTGACACAAATCCTTGGCATAGGATGGCGGCAGGTTAAACGTGTTATCGACGAAATGGAAAAGACGGAAGCCACCGTGACGCAGTGCCGTTAGCCACTCAACCACCAACTCGGGAGACCGCCTGCGGACTGGTCTTCCTTCGATGAGGCTGGTTGAGCAGTAGATGCAACCCAATGGACAGCCTCGCCGGGTCTGGACTGGAATCCGCATTTCCGTGCTGCCGGGAAAATCTAGCCAGAATCGCGGCTCAGGCAAAAGAAGATCATCGAGAACGGGTGCGAATGCCGTGGGTGAGTGCGAGCCATTAGGGAAATGCATGGCAGGCGGCGGTGGAGATTGAGCACCTTGCTCAAGCCATGAGAGCAGTGCCGGGAAAGCGGTTTCTCCTTCGCCGCGAATGCCCATGTCGGCACCCAAGTACGCCAAGGCGCTTTCCGGAAAGATGCTGTAACCAGCGCCACCGATGACGATTCGAGCAGAGGAGGTAGCGCGGCAGGCCGCGACGACCTGCCTTAAGCTTGCCAGCAAAAAACGGGGCGATTGCATATTCTGGTCATCGATGTTTCTGACCGAGACGCCGATCACATCCGGCGAAAGTTGCCCTATCGCTTGCCGAACCTCGTGCTCGCAATTGGCATCCGAGCCCATTGCCAACAATCGCACGCAATGGCCAGCCCGTTCAGCCGCCGCAGCCACGCAGGCGAGCCCCAACGGCAAAGGCACCATGCTACCTGCGTCGTTTGCTGCCGAGATGAATAGTATCCGCACAATGCCCCTGATAGGTTCCGCAGCCTCGACTCGCCTTTTCAGCGGCGACGAAGCTCAGCCCACGTCTTGCGTTGCAGAAAGCTCCCCTCCACGTTCTGCTCCATCCTCAGGAACAGCGGCCACGGCATGGTGAAGGACAAGACGTTGCTCCCGAGAGATGCGCGGACATTCAGCCGTGCCGACAAGTCGGTCAGCCCCAACAGTGCGCGGGGATGATCTCGGTCCAGTTCACGGTACGCGAATATACCCATGATCTGGCATGCCGCCGCCCACGGCACCGCCACGTTTTCGAGAACCGGCTCCGTGTAGTTGGCCAAGACCACGAGGGCGGATATTTGGTCGGGGTTAGCGAAGAACGTGACGCTCTTGATGTCCTCCCGGTTGGGGTCGGCGAGTCCAAGCGGCTTCAAGACAACGTAATTGGCCGGGATGTCACAGATCGGCATGGTGGCGAGAAAGCCACGTGTGGTCTCCGCATCCTTCAGGTATCGCTCACCATGCAAGAAATCATCCGCGAGCCTTCGGTCGCGTGAACCGACCATCTGCTCTCCGATGCGCCTGCCGTCTTCCCACGAGTCGTTGCCGTCCGCGAGGAAGCGGCAGAAACCTTCGACGCCACCGGGGAAGCTCTCGTAGCAGTTGCCGAAGCCGAGCCCGACCCCACCGCCCCAGCAGCCATACGTCTCGCGGTCGAAAGCTCCAACACGTCCCTTGGCGGCAGCGGCAAACATCGACACTACGCAGCCCCACCGACCCGGCTTGAACCGCGTTGCGCCTTCGGGGGCCGAATCCGCCCACACAACAACGACGGGTCTCGTCTCCAGCCCTATCGCATCCGCCAGCTTGCTCTCCATGCTCTTAACCTCAACATTGGGACTATCGCCGTTCCTTAATAATCTGCTTCGACTTGGAGCCGGACTTCGGCGCTTCGCGAATTTCTGCTTCCGCATGGAGCCAGTCATCCAAGGCGAAGCCGTGAACCCTTCCGCGCTGCTCGTACAACTCGTGGGCGCGTTGGCGGATTCGCTTTTCGATGTCGCTCGGAAAGTCAGGCTTCCGTGATCGAGGTTCCCGAGCTTTCGACTTGACTGTCATGGGAGTCCCTCCTCAATGGGCACTGTCGTCCACATTCAGTATGCGGCGGTCGGGGTCAGTGAGCAGTGACGACAATCACTTTCTCCCGTCACATCGATTTCGTGAAAATTGACAGTCAGAGGAATAGCAAGAGTGCGAGAGTAGGCGGTTTAGATTTCCTGAAGATGAGCCACGCCAGCAGTCCGAGGCACACCAGCACACCGCCAAAAGCCCCTAGACGTACCAGCGCGTGGGCCGACCATATGCGTGTCACGAACCGCCTGCCGAACACCGATGCGAGGTAAGCCAGTAGAGCAAAGCGGCACGCCCGTCCTGTGCCGAAGGACAGCACAAACGCAATGAAGCGATAGCGCGTCGCGCCAGCAGAAAGCACGAATGCGGAAGTCGGAAATGGCGGCGGAAGCAGCGCGGCGAGCGACAGAGCAAGGCTCCCAAAACGCTTCAGGAATGCCGTGACTTTGTCGAATGCCGCTCCCTTGATACGCCGATGGAGGATTCCGAGACCCGACAGGCGGTAAGCGACTGAAGCCCCGCAGACCGAGCCTGCCGTGCTGCACATGGCGTAATAGGACCATAGCTCTGGGTGTCGGGCGGCCAAGACTATCGTGAGCGCGTCAACTGCCCCGAGAGTGGGCAGCACCGAGCTATCGAGGGCGGCAAGAATGAACACCCCAACCCCGCCCAAGTGTCTCAGCGTTGAGATAAATGATGTCACTGGTTCGATGATACGGCTTGATTAGCCGTCCCTCGGCCTGCGCTCGCGTTCGAACAGTTCGTCCCGCCGGGGTTTGCCATGCGTACGAGGCGTACCATTGGGCATAAGCAGAATACATCCGGAATGCCCCGACTCAGACCCTTCTGATCGGTCCGTGGCTGCCGGTGTCCTCCTGCGACAAGAGCCAGATGAAGAGGAAGTTGCGCCATTGCCGTATTGATACCACGCTGCCTCAGTGAAGCAGCTGACAGCCTAAGGAGTCTAAGCTCGTGGAGGACTGACATGAAAAGCGAAAGCCCCATTCTACTCACCGTGTTGATAATCGTCGTCTGCTGTGGGATCGGCACAGCACAGGAGTGCCAGATTGGATGTCAGAGCAAGATCGACGCCTTGAAAAACGAAGTGGCGGCCCTCGATAGGGCGCTTGCCCAGCAGGTACCTTACCTAGAGAAATTCAACCTGACTCCTACACAACAAGACCCTTCGCACAGTCCGTCCGTGGAGCAAGGTGCTTCCCAATTATCTGAATGTTCTTCTGGTGCACGTAACATTGGATCACAAGCAGACTGCTGTGCTGCTCCCGAGTCCGCATTCAGCCGTTAACCCGCCGAGTTACACTCCCAATCAGGCCATTTTTTCGTCCGGCTGTCGCAACTCCGCTAATAGCTCTGCTTCGGCAAAAGTGGATGTATTTCTCGGCCTATTGCGGCAAGATGCTTCCGGCAAAGATGTTTTCGGTGTAAGAGTGACCGTCGAAGGTTGTAACGCCGGGAGCGGCGAACTACCAATCCAGATTAGTGTTCTGTCTAAACTATGAGGGGTATGGGTTGGCACTGCGGAAGAGGCACTGAAATCCGCACATCCCATAGGCGGAGTCTTGCGACATGAGCCTGTTTTGCCTCGTCCACGGATCGACGCAGGACGCCTCGGGATGGGCGCGGTTGGTTCCCGAGCTAGAGCGGCGGGGGCACAGGGCGGTTTGTGCTGACCTGCCAGCCGACGAGCCGGAAGCGAGCGGAACCCGGTACGCGCAGGCGATTGCGGAGACATTGCGCAATTTCAACGAGGCTCCCATTGTGGTCGCGCACTCCGTGAGCGGAGTCTTCTTGCCGCTGCTTCCTGCGTATTGCTCGGTATCGAGGATGGTGTTTCTTGCCGCCTTCGTCCCAGAAATCGGCAAGAGCCCGATGCAGCAGCTACACGCAAATCCTGAGATGTTCTGGCCGGATTGGATCGGCAAAGACCCGACAAAGGACGACGCCGTTGCGGCACATTACCTTTTCCACGACTGCGATCCCGAAACGACGGCATGGGCATTGACAACTCGAAGTCTGATGCATGCCCGCCGTGTGTTGACTGAGACCTCTCTGTTACAAAGCTGGCCGGACGTGCCAGTGTCCTACATCTTGTGCCGCGAAGACCGGACACTCCGCCCAGACTTCTGGCGCGAACAAGTGCGGAAGCAATTGGGGATTGATCCGATTGAGCTTGAGGGTGGACACTGTCCCCATGTCTCGCGTCCCGGAGCATTGGCGGATGTCCTGAACGGGTTGGCTTAGCTGATTCTTGCCGCGCCTATCGGGCAAAACTTCGCGACCGAGCTACTGCCCGTCCGAAGTAGGTCATAATAGCCGGGCAGGGCGAGCAACAACAAGCCTGTGGCAAGTCTCTTCATCCTGTCGATCTTACGCCGGGGGAGCCCGATTGTTTGCGCCGGTTCGGTGTAAAGTCGAAGAATGTCCGGGCTGCCCGCTCAACTTCCGTGGAGGCGTTTCGTCTGCGTTCTCCACAAGCTCGGTTATCGCCCGCAAAAGACAGGGCGGGGTTCGGCGAGGGTGTTCTTCAATCCCACACGCCGACCGACCACAGTCTCATTCCGCGAACCTCATCCCGGTGACACGCTGCGGCAGACGATGTTGCACAACGACATCCGCAAGCTCCTGCTCACTGTGGATGAATTCATGGCGCTTCTGAAGGAGTGCTGAGGTCTAGCGTTCTCCCGTGTTGCTATCGCTCGCTTGCCCCGCCGCTAAGCTCCGCCCGCCTCGCCCGCCTTGGAATAGGCAAGCACGACCACTGCCTTTTTCGCTCCCTTGGGCATCGTGGCGTAGGCGCAATCGATGTTGATGCCCTTCTTCGCCAGCTTCCCAGCCAGTTCCGCGAGTGCGCCGGGCTTGTTTGCCAGTTCAAACTGTTCCAGCGTGCCCTCGGTATACGAGAGTCCCGCCCCGCCGAGAGCCTTCTTGGCCTTGTTGACGTTGTCCACGAAAACCTGCGCCGAGCCTTGCGTTCCCGCCGTGCTGCCCAGAAGCGCCAAGACGTTCACTTTCGCATCGGCGAGAACCTTCGCCACATGAGCCAGTGTGCCGGGGTGGCGGGTGTGGTTCAAAAGGGTTCTCGCCAGCGCCCCCGCAACTTGTTGAGCAATAAACGACGGGATTGGCGGTCTGGGGTGGTCAGCCGGGTAAAGGTTCTGACCAGCCCGCCTGCGACGACCACAGCCGCGAACCGAGCATATAATTCGGTTCCACGATGACAAAGAAGATTCTCGCAGCCATGGCCGTATTGCTGGTGACCGCCGCCGCTGCCGCCCAGAACACGGCTTCCGGTGCGCGGCCCCGTGCCTCTGACTTGGGGCTGAAGGTCGGCATTCTGCCGACTGGGCCGCTCGATGCGATCACCGACGTCGCTGGCGTTGAGGTCGGGCACACGACCATCATCCGTGGCACCGATGTGCGCACGGGCGTGACCGCCATCCTTCCACATCCCGGCAACTTGTTCCGCGAGAAAGTGCCCGGCGCGGTTTTCGTGGGCAACGCCTTCGGCAAGCTCGCCGGTTCGACGCAAGTGAACGAACTGGGCGAGATCGAAACCCCAATCCTGCTCACATCCACCTTGAGCGTGCCGCGTGTGGCCGACGCGCTCATCGACTACATGCTGGCTTTGCCGGGAAACGAGGATGTCGAGTCCATCAACCCGCTAGTCGGGGAAACGAACGACGGATACCTGAACGACATCCGGGGACGGCACATCACGCGGGAGGACGTGTTCGCCGCGATCAAGAACGCCAAGAGCGGGCTGGTCGAGGAGGGCTCGGTCGGCGCGGGCACCGGAACGGTGGCGTTCGGCTTCAAGGGCGGCATCGGAACCTCCTCCCGCCGCCTGCCTCCCAAGCTGGGCGGGTACACGGTCGGGGTTCTCGTCCAGACGAACTTTGGGGGAGTCCTCACCATGGCAGGTGCTCCCGTAGGCCGGGAACTAGACCGCTACTACCTGCGCGAAGAGCTTCAACAGGAAGGGGGCGCGACAGATCGGGGAAACGGATCAGTGATGGTCGTAGTCGCGACCGACGCGCCTGTGGACGCACGAAACCTGAAGCGGCTGGCAGCGAGGGCGATGCTGGGGCTGGGGCGCACGGGGGCTGCGGGCTCGAACGGCAGCGGGGATTATGTTGTCGCGTTCTCGACCGCGCCGCAGGTGCGGATACAGTCGGCAGACAAATCATCACTCCGGCACGTCGAAGTGCTGCAAAATGACGCGATGTCGCCTCTGTTTCTGGCCGTGATCGAAGCCACGGAGGAGGCGGTGTACAACTCCCTGCTCCGGGCAACGACCGTCACCGGACGCGGACACGGTCGAGGCACTGCCTCTTGAGAAAACCACTGAGATATTGAAGAAATACGGAGCTATCAAGTGAAGGAAAACGAACTGAAGGCCCGCCTCGCCCGCTACCGCCAGATCAAGCTCAGCGTCGTCGGTAGGAAGTCCGGGAAGACCATCTCGATTCCGGTCTGGTTCGTGCTGGAGGGCGAGAAGCTGTTGCTCCTGCCAGTGCGCGGTTCCGATACCCAGTGGTACCGGAATGTGCTCAAGAACCCACAGATTCGGATTGATGCGCGAGGCGTGGGGGCAGAGTTCCGGGCAACGCTCATTACTGATGCGAAAACGGTGAAGTCGGTGATCGAGAAGTTCCGAGAGAAGCACGGGGCGGGCGATGTGAAGAAGTATTATTCGAAATTCGATGTGGCGGTTGTGGCTGTGCTACAGCAATGAGGCACTTGCTCGCAGAAACAAGACAACCTTCTTCAAATGTCTCCTTCCCTGATTATTCACCTCTGCCCTGCTACGGATTAGAAGTGAAAGCCTAGCTCAGCGGTGTAGCTCCGTCGAATCAACAACAAGTTAGATTGACCGCTTGGGCTCATAACCCAAAGGTCGGTGGTTCAAATCCACCCCCGCAACCATCCCAACGTCCCCTGTAGCGGCGAGGCTTCCAATCAAGTTCCAGTCACCTTCACAGACGTAGCGGCGATTGCCATCTTCCTCAGTGGGGGTCATCTTCACAAGATCTACGTGATGAGCCAGTTCAGAGCGAGCTCGTGCGCTGTCAGAGGAGAGAAGCTCCGGACGGGCCGAAAGTCGCGTGACGGCAGACTGTCGCATTACCTCAGCGCTAGGCGGTGACTAGAATGAGTTTCAATGAACTCGACCGACAAATCCTCGCAAAAGTACTCATAAATACCCTCTGGGATGATTGATGAACGTCACAAAAGCAGCGCTCTGATTGGTCTCTCCTCATTTTTCCGCGCCTACCATCCTGAGCAGTCCTAAGAAACGGAGCGCCGCATCTAGATCACGTCGCTTCCTTGTTTCCGGAGAGCCCGAGTACCACAACTCCCTGGAGCGGCGCCGAATTGCTTCACTGGCCTCGTCAATCCGGGCCGGCAACCTGCCGCGGTCAGATTCCAGGATCGCCTGTCTATAAAGCTCCGGCCAGCATGTACCTGTCTCCGACATAAGCCAAACCCTCCTTCGGTGAACATGATGATTTCCTCCTGTGAGACGTTCTCTTGGAGGGGTGAACGATGGGTTTATCTAGAAGGAGTGGAAGTTAACAACGAAGCAAGCAGAGGGTTCGGAGGTTAGATCGACAGTCGCGGAAAACGAAACTGGAAACACCCGCTGCGACGTAGTGAGACGAGACAGGGCGCGTGGCAACCACAAGAGTGCCCTGCAACAACATTCGCGGCAGTACCGTTCCACGAGCGCTTGTGGAGATTGCGGCCGGGCTTGCGGCAAGATTGATGGCGGAAGAAGCTTGAATGTCAACATTCTCGTCCGCAGCGCTCAGGGGGGCACCCAGCAGTACGGCTGCGGCTGCGAGAAAGAGAATGGCTTTGCGAACTGCATTCATAATCCGACCGGAAATCAAAGCGACAAACGCGTACGGTGACCTGTAGGAATAAGATGATTCATAAAGCAAAGGGAAGTATTACGAAAGTAGAAAGTTTGACGCGAATCGTTAGCTTTTGCGAAAGCATCACGAGTCGCAGCCAGTCTGGCTAACAGATCGCGCCACGAGACGCATTGCGGGAAAAGGATTCCGGAGTCGTTTCCCCGTGGCCCAGGACCGCGACCAACGCTGGCGCAAGTACGCACAGGCGACCCTATCGCTTCGCCTCGGTTCGCTGCCGATTACTCACACGGAACAGGCGGTTTCGTGCGGCTTCGCAAACGGCAACTACGGCCGGGTGGCGCATTTGCCGCTCCACGGAAATTGCATAAAAGCGGACAGTAATTTTGGTTGTCGCACCGATCTTATAAAACCCGTACCGCCGTATCTCATCTTCCATCACACTGGGCACTGCAAACACTCCAAACCCTTCTTCTGCGAAGACTCTGAGCAAGGCGAGATCGGCGAACTCACCCATAACCGCCGGCCTTAGCTTTTGGGAATGAAACCATTCGTCCAAATCGCGCCGCAAGGTAGTGTTGTCCAATGGAAACAGGAAAGGCGCTCCGTCTAGGGACCGCGGAAACCCCTTCTTGAGGAAGGTCAGTTTCTTGGGAGCGACAAAACTGACTCCGCATTCGCCTAACAGGTGGTTGTAGGCTCGGATATTGGCGGTCGGACTGGCAGGAGCGTCGGAAAGAACCACGTCAACATCGTGAACCGCCAGATCAGCCAACAAATGATCTGGTCGGTCCTCGCGGCAGATCAAATGAACCGGAGTAGGCAAGCGCAATGCAGGCTCGATCAATCGAAACGCGATGATCTTCGGCAATACATCTGCAATCCCGACACAGAATCTTAACGGCCGGCCGGTTGGCCGTTCTTTCATTGTGCTGGTGAACTCCTGCCCCAGGGAAAAGATCTCATCTGCGTAGCGCATCGCGATCCGTCCCATATCGGTGAGGACCAACTTCCGGCCGGAGCGCCGCAGTAACTCTTCGCCCAGGTCGTCTTCCAGCTTGCGAATCTGATTGCTGATCGTGGGAGAGGCAAGCCGGAGTTCTTGGCTAGCGGCGGAGATGCTGCCAGTCCGCGCCACCGTCCAGAAGTACAACAAATGGTGATAGTTGAGCCATTCCATGCGCGAAGCACACTTTCGTTAAACCTAAGGTTACATCATAAACTTTCTACTTTTCTAATGCACGCCCTGAGCTTATGAATGTAGTTGCCCTTCACAAACTGAGGAGGGTGCGCGATGAGACATGGCGCCACAAGACCCACTTTGCGGCGAGCACCGTTGAACTGCTGTCGTAGGGAACAGGCTCTGGTTGTGGGCCGTGCGGAACTCGGGAGATCGAGGCCATGAAAACGGCAAGGAAGAAAATTCTGATTGCTGACTGCCATGAGGAGGTTCTCATCGCTCTCGAAAAGATGTTGGAAGACGAGGGGTTTGACACCAGAACTGTGTGGACGGCTAGGGATGCCTTGCGCCTGCTCGGGTCAGAACCTTTTGATCTGGTCCTAGTGAACGAATACCTGCCGGATGCCGAGTGTGAGGACATATTGAAAGCTTTGCAGCGAAGAGGCGGACAAACACCTTGCATAGTCATGCAGCCGAGTGCACCGCAGATTACTGACGTCACTGGTCTCCAGGCCCTGGGGGCCCACGATATCGTCTGCAAGTACGCCCTACGGCACATCGTCGCGGTTGTCAGCGAGTGTCTTGCTTGTGACAAAAAGGCCCCGCTGGTCGCCTGAGCGAAGGACCAGTCACCGGGTCCGCCACCACTGGTATCTGGCAGACCTTCGATGGAGATAGGGCCATGTTCAACAACTTGGATGAACAAATCGAAAGCATTCAGGGCAGAAGGCCCAGCCAAGCTGAGAGAATCGTCCGCTACTTGGTCGTTTCAGTGCTCTCCGTTCTCTTGTTTGGAGGGCTCTTTTTGGGAGTTTGGTTCCTGGAATACTGGCTGGCAGTCTGGACGTGCCGTACTTAGCCAGCAGTCGAGAGGGTGTTTTGGAGGTTGCGATGGATGCCAACTACATGCTCGCGTGCGGAATTGTATGGCGGAAGACGGCTGATCCGAAAGCAGGTTGGGAGTTGGTGGAAGCCTTGGAGTCCCCCGATCCTAGCCAGCGTTTTCTCGCGCAGGCCCTTCTGATTGAGACCGGAGAAGACTCAATGGATTTGTTGGAGGGTGCTGTGGCGAGCGGAATCGTAAGCCCTGGGGTGGCGGGTCCGTGCATGGCGGAAATTCTGCGGAGCGGAAAAGCCAGACAAATCGGCAAACAGACAATCAAGCAACATTTGGTCGACGTGTCGCTCTGTTGACGCGACGTCTTGGACAGTTATGTGGGAAGCCATCGCAATCATCGTCACCCCTCGGCGGACTTGAATTGACACTGCGGCTCCTGGATCGGCGAGCTGCAAGAGTAAGCATCCTCTATTGAAAATACGATCGGCCTACGGGTCCAGGTCGGCCCAGCGTCAATCATTGGATCGTTCCGGATCACCAGCCGCTGTGCGCGCTATCACATTGAACCCTACCATTACGGGAGCGATAATTGGATGAGCCTGCGAAACAACTAAGGAGACAACCATGCCGGAGAGCGTATTGACGAAACCGATCAACGTCGAAAAAGAAGCTTCGAAGGCTGCTCCTGGTCCTCCCCCGAGAAGGTCCTCCAAAGCGTTCAATTCATTTCAGATCGCGCAGGCCCAGTTCGACAAAGTGGCCGAATACCTGGGGCTTGACTCGGCCACCAGGGACCTTCTCCGGTACCCTCTGCGGGAATACCAGTTTGCCATCCCGGTGCGCATGGACGACGGGATGGTGAAGATCTTCCGCGGTTTCCGAGTACAGCACAACGACGCGCGCGGGCCGGGCAAGGGCGGCATCCGGTTCCACCCGCAAGAAACGATCGATACAGTGCGCGCTCTATCAATGTGGATGACGTGGAAATGCGCCGTGGTGGATATCCCGCTCGGCGGGGCCAAAGGTGGGGTGATCTGCGATCCGCATAATCTCAGCGCTCGAGAGCAGGAGCAGATCTGCCGTGGCTGGGTGCGCCAGGTGGCAAAGGAAGTCGGTCCGGTGATCGATGTACCGGCCCCGGATGTGATGACCGACGCGCAACACATGCTTTGGATGCTCGACGAATTTGAGAAGATCCATGGTGGCCGTTTCCCCGGTTTCATCACCGGCAAGCCCATCGGCATGGGCGGCTCGCTCGGTCGAACCGAGGCTACCGGCTATGGAGTCGTCATTGCATTGCGCGAGGCGCTCAAAGAATTGGGCATCCGGCCCGAGAATACCCAGGCCAGCGTCGAGGGGTTCGGCAATGTGGCCCACTACGCAATCGAGCTCTACCAGCGGTTGGGAGGACGAGTCATCGCGGTCTGCTGCTGGGACCAGGCCGACCAGTGTCCCTACACCTACCGCAAGCCGGACGGAATCGATCTCAGTCAGCTATCGTCGATTACGGACCACTTCGGCGGGATCAACAAAGGTAAAGCCAAGGAACTGGGCTATGAAGTACTGCCGGGAGAGGCATGGCTTGAGCAGGATGTCGACATCCTCATCCCGGCAGCGATGGAAAACCAGATCACCGGCGACAACGTCAGCCGTATCAGCCCCCGCGTGCGCATCATTGCTGAGGGCGCCAACGGTCCGACGACACCGGAAGCCGACACTCAGATTCGGGAACGCAACATCTTGCTCATCCCCGATTTTCTGGCGAATGCCGGGGGCGTGACCTGCAGCTATTTCGAGCAGGTACAGAGCAACATGAACTACTTCTGGGAGAAAGACGAAGTTCTCGGGAAGCTCGACTTGAAGATGACTTCCGCGTACTTCGCGGTCTCCGATCTGGCTCGCCGGGAAAAGTTGTACATGAGAGATGCTGCCTACGCCATCGCGATCGGCCGCGTAGCCAAAGCGTGCCACGAACGCGGTTGGGTGTAACGATCGTCGCCACCTTCGAGTAGGTGCGCGCCACTCTGGCGCTGCGCGTTGAAACGTGCGGCATCCGCTATGATGCAGGGGGAGGTATCGATGAGCGGCCTGAAGCCTCTCGTTGCCGAGTTGCCGGTCTTCGACCGCAAGTTCTGGGACGGTACCTTCCGGTGCACACAAATCGGCTCTGGGGCACTCGGCGGCAAGGCCAGCGGACTAGTATTCATCAAGGATCTCCTTGCCAAGGAGATCGACCCCGCCTCCTTTTCTGATATTGATATCAACGTCCCGACGATGGCGGTCATTGCGACGGACTGCTTTGATCAATTCATCGCACAGAACCATCTGGCGAAGTTACCCGTCGAGGAAATGACGGATGACCGCATCGCCCACGCCTTTCAGAAGGGCGACCTTCCAGTCGAACTGCTCGGCGATCTCCGCGCGCTGATCGTTCAAGTCAAAACTCCTCTGGCGATCCGCTCCTCTAGCTTGCTGGAGGACGCATTGGAGCGTCCGTTTGCCGGCGTCTACGCCACCAAAATGATCCCCAACAACCAGCCCGATCCGGACACACGATTTCGCCGGCTGGTAGAGGCCGTTAAATTTGTGTACGCGTCCACCTACTTTCGCGAGGCCCGCGACTACATCCGGACTACTGGGACCATGCCAGGCAAAGAGAAAATGGCGGTCATTATCCAGGAAGTAGTCGGCCAGCGCAAAGGAGACCGCTTTTATCCGGACATTTCCGGCGTGGCCCGCTCCTACAACTTCTATGCGTTTGAACCCGCGCGCCCTGAAGAGGGCGTTGTTGCGCTGGCCCTGGGGTTGGGGAAGACGGTGGTGGACGGAGGCATAACCTGGACTTTCTCACCCGCATATCCGAAGAAACCGCCCCCCTTCGCTTCGGTGCAGGAGTTGCTGAAAGGGACCCAAACAGAGTTTTGGGCAGTCAATATGGGCAAGCCACCCGCTTACAATCCGGTCAGCGAAACCGAATACATGGTGCATGCTAATCTGGCCGATGCCGAAGCCGACGAGGCCTTATCGTTGCTTACCTCCACCTACGATCCGGAACGCGACCGAATCGTCCAGGGAATTGGGTCTCGGGGACCGCGGATCCTGAATTTTGCTCCGATGCTGGTGCGGGAGGAGTTCCCCCTGAACGACCTGGTGAAAGCTCTGCTCCACGCATCGGAGAAGGCCGTCAGCGCCAAGGTCGAGATCGAGTTTGCCATCACGTTGCAGGGACGGCGCGGTGAACGGCCGCGGGCCCGCCTGGGATTCCTGCAGGTTCGTTCCATGGTAGTTTCCGATCAGGTGGTGGATGTCACGGTCAAGGATCTATCTGATCCGCGCGCCATTGTTGCGTCGGACATGGCGATGGGCAACGGCATTGCTGATGACATTCAAGATATCGTCTTCGTGCGGCCCGACAAATTCTCCCCAGTGCACACACCTGCCATCGCACAGCAATTGGAGTCGGTAAACCGTGAACTACAGCAACAGCATCGGCGCTTCCTGCTGATTGGATTCGGCCGCTGGGGCAGTTCCCATCTATCGCTCGGCATCCCCGTCGACTGGAGCCAGATATCTGGGGCACAGGCGATCGTCGAGGCGACGCTGCCAGAGATGAATGTGGAGTTGAGCCAGGGCTCCCACTTTTTTCACAACTTGTCGAGCTTTCGGGCAAGCTACTTCATGGTGCAACACGGGCGCCACTTTGGAATCAATTGGGATTGGCTAAACCGGCAGCCCGTGGTGCACGAGACGGAATTCATCCGCCATGTGCGGCCGACCGAGAAGCTCTCAGTGCGCGTCGATGGGCGGACCGCACGCGGAGTCATCCTGTCGCACACCCGAGGCAATACGAGCCAAGCAAGAAAATGAAGCCGGACGAACCCCAATTCGGGACCATGCTCCACGCTCTGCAAGAACGCGCCAAGGAATTGAACTGCCTGTATCAGGTGGGCGAGCTTCTGAGCCAGGCAAACCGGCCTCTGGAGGAGATTTTCCGCGGCATCATCGAAGTCCTGCCGCCTGGCTGGCAATACCCGCACGACTGTCAGGCGCGGATTTTGTTTGAGGACTTGATAATTCAGCCGCCGAATTTTCAAGAGACGACTTGGGTTCAGAAAGCCAGCATCGTGGTGCAGGGTGAGGCGGCTGGAACGGTCGAGGTTTACTACCGGCGAGAGATGCCGAAATCGGACGAAGGCCCCTTCCTCAAAGAAGAGCGCAGGCTGATTGAGACGATTGCCGAGCGAATCGCAAGCGCGGCCACTCAACGGCGGCTAAGAGCCGCCTTCGAGGGCTGGGCGGCGGTGGATACAGCAGCGGCAGTTCAAGGGGAGTGGCGGATTGTCCTCGAGTTCCTGCGCGACACGGACCCCACGCTGTTGAAACGGATTTCCCGCAAATTGCTCAATCACTTAAGCTGGAGCGGAGTCCAGGAGGCCAAGGAACTCCTACGGCGCGGAGGCGCGATCTTGTCTGCCGAGCCGGGCCTTTCTACCGATGAGAACCGTCCTCTTCCTCAAGACGCCCCCGGTCAGTCCTCCGACCTAACGACACAGGCACTCCGGATCGCCGGTGAGCATCTGAGCGAGACCGAAATCCTCAATTGTGTGACGCAATGGATCAAAGAGGACAAGACCAGTTTTCTGGTGCGCGCCCTGGAAAACCAGGACACTTCACTGGGCGAGATTATGGAGGGGGTCGAGCGTTACCGGCACATCGGTGTCGAGGAGGGCGAACTTTCGCTCTATACTCAGAAGGGCCTCCGGGTATCGTTGATCCGCCGCTTTTTTTCCGAAAACCTCGACTTCATCAATGTCGCCAAGAATTTCATCGAAGTTAAAGATTTTTATGATCTGTTAGGTAAGGTCGTCTTCCCGCCTGGCTGCCACGGCAAGCTCGGCGGTAAGAGTGCGGGCTTGTTCTTGGCCAAGAAGATCATAGACAAGTCCCCTGAAACGAGCGCCCTTCTGCACGAAGTCAAGGTGCCTAGGACTTGGTACGTCACCTCCGACTGGATTCAGAATTTCGTGCACTACAACGATCTGGAGGAAGTTCTCACCCGGAAATACATGGAGATCGACCAGATTCGGCAGGAATACCCGCATCTGGTGGCGCTGTTCAAGAGTTCCGCGTTCCCATCGGAATTCGCCAAGGGCCTCGCGCTCACGCTCGACGATCTGGGTGATGTTCCGCTCATCGTCCGCAGTTCGAGTTTGCTGGAAGACCGTCCCGGGTCCGCTTTCTCCGGCAAGTATAAGAGCCTGTTTCTGGGTAACCGTGGGACCAAGGAAGAACGTCTGGCTGCATTGATGGACGCTATTGCCGAGGTGTACGCCTCGATCTTCGGCCCGGATCCCACCGAGTACCGGGCCGAGCGCGGGCTTTTGGATGTCCACGAAGAGATGGGCATCCTGATCCAGGAAGTTGTAGGTCAGTCCGTCGGCAAGTACTTCCTTCCCGCGTGCTCGGGGGTTGCGTTCAGCCACAATGAGTTCCGCTGGTCTGCCCGCATTACGCGCGAAGATGGCCTCATCCGGCTCGTTCCAGGGTTGGGAACACGTGCTGTGGATCGCGTCGCCGATGACTATCCCGTGCTGATCGCTCCGGGACAGCCGAGTTTGCGCGTCAACGTTACCGCCGACGAAGTGCTCCGCTATTCACCCAAGCGGATTGATCTCATCAATCTTAAAACCAACGCTTTCGAGACCGTCGATGTCGCCGATCTCCTGCGCTACTCCGGCGCCAGGTACCCACAGATTCGCAACCTGGTATCGCTCGTGAGCCGTGACCGGATCGAGCCCATCATCGGACCGATGCCTGACTTCAGTTCGCAGGATGCGGTTTTCACGTTCGAGGGACTGATCCAGAAGACGCCCTTCGTAGGCGGCATCGGCGAATTGCTGCACCTGTTGCAATCCAAGCTCGGGACACCGGTAGACATCGAGTTCGCCTACGACGGGAAGGATTTCTATTTGCTCCAGTGCCGACCCCAGAGCTACGGCGCTGACGCGGTTCCGGTCGCGATCCCGCAGAACCTGCCGTCGGACAAGGTCATTTTTTCGGCTGCCCATTTCGTTTCAAACGGCAAGGTACCGGAGATCACGCACATTGTGTATGTTGACCTCGAGGGCTACAGCCAGCTTCCTGATCAGGCGGCCATGCGCGATGTCGGGCGTGCCGTCGGCAGACTCAATAAGTTGTTGCCGAAGCGCCAGTTCATCCTGGTCGGACCCGGACGCTGGGGTAGCCGCGGAGACATCAAACTGGGGGTCCCGGTGACTTACTCCGATATCAACAACACGGCAATGCTGATCGAGGTGGCACGTCAGAGAGGAAATTACTTGCCAGAACTGTCATTCGGGACCCACTTCTTCCAGGACCTGGTGGAGGCCTCGATCCGCTACCTGCCGCTCTACCCCGACGATCCAACTACTGTGTTCAACGAACTGTTCTTTCGACGGTCGCGCAACGTACTTCCGGAGGTGCTCCCTGAATTCAAGCATCTCGCGGAGACTCTCCGGGTAACTGACGTGCCGCTGGAAACAGGTGGCCTGATCCTGCGAGTGCTCATGAACGCCGACTTGGACCAGGCAGTCGGGTTCCTGTCACCCCCGCGGCAGAAGCTCGGATCAATCGAATCCGAAGGTGACGTCGTCGAGCGAGGGACGGACGAACATTGGCGCTGGCGATTTCGCATGGCACAGAGGATCGCGGCAGACCTCGATCCGCGGAAATTTGGGGTGAAAACTTTCTACCTTATCGGTAGCACCAAGAACGCCACGGCGGGACCCGCCAGCGACATCGATATCCTGCTGCATTTCCAGGGAAACGAAGAACAGAGCAAAGACCTGCTGCTCTGGCTCGAGGGATGGAGTCGGTGCCTCGGAGAAATTAACTTCTTGCGGACTGGGTATCGCACAGACGGTCTTCTCGATGTGCACCTTGTTACTGATAAGGACATCGCAGAACGTTCGAGCTTCGCCGTCAAAATCGATGCCATCACGGATCCCGCGCGTAAACTGCCGATGAAGGATTCACAGGCCTGAGCTAGAGCAAATCCCGCGTAGCGGCCCCGGGTGATTCCAGATCAAAACGCACTAGCGCTAACTCAGGCCCATCGTGAGCGCCATTGATGCAAACCGTGCGTCCGATCTGGGTTTTCCACTCGCCGCTCAAGCGGGCAGCTTCGTGCACATGGCCGTGCAAGGTGAGCAGCGGCTGCCGCTCCTCGATAAACCGCTTGACCGCGATGCTACCCACATGCACATCCAGCGCAACGTGCTCATAGGTCTTCCCATCCAGCGCCGCGCGGTCGAGCGGCGTGTCGCACGGTGGCGTGTGGAAGAGAAACACTGCACGATCGAGAGGATCTTCGCCCGCAAGGGAAGCGAGGTCTTTCTGGATCGTGGCCCATTTGATTTCGCTCTCTTCTGCCGGCACGCTCCTACAGCCCTCCTCAGGAGAAATACAGCCCGGCGGGATGTATCGGGAAACGTCGTAACGCTCCCAGTCCTTCAGCAAGAACGGGGTCGGCGGAACATAGGCAAGGCCATACACGGGGTAATCTCCCAAGAGAACCTTCCGCCCGTGGATGTAGTGCCAGAGGCCATCGGCCGCTGCCGCAACGAAAGCCTCCTCTTCGCGGCGTGGGTCGTCGTTGCCGAGGATGAGGAAGATGTCGGGATAGCCCACGCCTGAGGCATCGCGGGTTCTGTTGAAAGTCGGGATTAGATAGTCGTGAACAAAATCAGCCTGTCCAGGTTGAATTGCTGAGAACGCTGAACGAGGAAGCAAATCTCCACCAAGGAACACGGCAACGGGGAGATCCCTGATGATTGATGCGAGTAGTTTGTCGTATCGATCGGTTTGTCCGTGCAGATCCGTGGCAAAGAAGCAGGTCGGCAAGCCTTCGTCCTTCACATCTCAAGAGGTTCGATTTTCGACAGCACGCAGAATTCAGGTGTCAGTAAGGCAAATCTGAATTCTACGCCGATGTGGTTGGGCGTTTTCAAAAATGGTGTTTTCTGCACATTCCATGGTGCGAATCGGTCGCGGGTCAGACCGAAAGAATGGCTCCTCAGGTAGGACTCGAATCTACAATCCTCCGGTTAACCGCGGCGTTGCCCACACCGGCTTGGCGCTCGTAGAACCAGTTGCGTGCGCGGTGAATCCGGCAAAATGTGGGCTGTATATGCGAGCTTTCGAGTCACGGCAGCAACTGGTTGCCACTCCGAAGGTGCAGGCACGGTACGCCGGAATCGTCGAAGAACTGACCCAAAAAAACCGGCTCTCAGCTACGCAGCTGGCGGCTGAACTTCGCGCAGACGCCGCTCGAGAAATCTACGCTCGCTGTCGTTGGTAACGAGTGCCAGCGCTCGCTTGTAACTCTTCGCGGCTTCCTCCGACAATCCGATTCGGCGCAACAAATCGGCGCGGGCGGCGTGCAACAGGTGATATTTGTCGAGATCGTTACCTGCGGCCAGCGAATTGATAATGTCGAGCGCCGGGCGAGGGCCCTCCGCCATTGCCACTGCCACCGCGCGGTTGAGCGACACGATCGGAGACGGCTGCACGCGATCGAGAAGATCGTAGAGCCGGACGATCTGAGGCCAGTCCGTATCTTCGGCGCGCGCCGCCCGACAGTGCTGGGCGGCAATGGCCGCTTGCAGGGCATAGGGACCGGGTCCGCCGCGAACCGCCTCCTCGACCAGGGGCAGCGCCTCGGCAATCTGGCGATGATCCCAGCGGCTGCGGTCTTGCTCTTCGAGAACGACGAGATCGCCGGCCTCATCCAGACGAGCGTCGCGCCGCGCGTCTTGAAGCTGCAGTAGGGCGAGGAGACCAGTCACTTCCGCCGGAGGCTGCGGCGACATTAACGTCCTTACCAGGCGTCCAAGGCGAATGGCTTCGGCACAGAGGTCAGTCCTGACCAGCGACCCGCCTCGGGTGGCCGCATAGCCTTCGTTGAAGACGAGATAGATCACGGTCAGAACCGCGTCGAGCCGCGCCGCTATATCTTTCGCCTCAGGTACGACATAGGGAATGCCGGCGTCGCGAATCTTGCGCTTCGCCCGCACCAACCGCTGCGCCATGGTCGCCGGGGGCACGAGAAACGCCCGCGCAATCTCGTCCGTCTCGAGGCCGCACAGCGTGCGGAGAGTCAGCGCCACCTGCGCCTCAAGGGCCAGTGCGGGGTGGCAACAGGTGAAGATCAGACGAAGGCGGTCGTCGGGAATTTCGCTCGTGTCGTAATCCGGTTCTTCAATGGTGCGGACCAAGCCGCTGGCGACGTAGGTTTCGAGCTTTTCCTCAAATCGCACCTTGCGCCGGATGCGGTCGATGGCCTTATGGCGGGCAGTTTGGACGATCCACGCCCGCGGAAACTCAGGGACGCCCGACTTCCGCCATTGCTCAACCGCGACCGTAAAGGCTTCCTGGGCAGACTCCTCGGCCAAGTCGAAGTCGCCCACCAGCCCAATCAGGGCGGCCACAATCCGGCCCCAATCGGAGCGATAGACGGCTTCGACCGCCTCGACCGCGCCGAGCGACATCCCCGAATTGTAAATATTTCTTTGCCAAGGTGTCGATCTGGGAGTTCCCGATTCGATTTACGGATAAAGGCATCCAAATGAGGTGCTTCAAACCAAGAGGAGACACGAACAATGCGATTCATGGTGATCGTCAAGGCCAACAAAGACTCGGAGGCGGGCGTTCTCCCCAGCAAGGAACTCCTCACCGAGATGGGGAAATTCAACGAAGAGCTGGCGAAGGCTGGCGTGCTGCTTGCAGCCGAGGGGCTCCAGGCGAGTTCCAAGGGTGCCCGTGTCAAGTTTTCTGGAGCCAAGCGGACCGTGATCGACGGGCCCTTCGCGGAAACGAAAGAGCTGATCGCCGGCTTCTGGCTGTGGAAGGTGAAGTCGAAGGAGGAGGCGATCGAATGGCTGAAGCGCGCTCCGTTCGACGGGGGAACCGAGGTCGAAATTCGCCAGGTATTTGAGGCCGAGGACTTCGGTCCCGCGGCCACGCCTGAACTCAGGGAGAAAGAGGAGCGTTTGCGCGCCCAGGTGGCCAGGAAGAAATAGCGCGGTGAGTCACAAGGCTGATTGTGAATTTTCGTTACGGGCGTGTCGATCTGGACACCCGCCGTTCGATTTACCAATGGAGGCACACAAATGAAATACATGTTGCTGATCTACGCCGACGAGCAGGCCTGGACCGAGCCCGAAAGGCAAGAGTGTTACGGCGAATCGACGCAGCTTGCGCATACGCTCAAGTCGAAAGGGCAGTATCTGGCTGCCAACCCGCTGCAGTCTGTGTCGACTGCGACCAGCGTGCAGGTGCGCAACGGCAAGCGGCTCGTGACCGACGGTCCGTTCGCCGAGACGCGCGAACAGCTCGGCGGCTACTTCCTGGTGGACGCCAGGAACCTCGACGAGGCGATCGAGATTGCCGGACAGATTCCCGGCGCACGCAAAGGTACGGTCGAAATCCGGCCCGTGGTGGAGATCCCGAACCTGCCGACGGACTAGCGGGCATCAGGAGCGACCTAAAGCAGATGCTTGCAAGACGAGATTATTAAGGAGAGTTCAATGACGACAAACACGATAGAACAACCAGCCGCCGATGTGCTGTCCAGCAGATCGATAATGACCTACGCATTGTGGATCGTTCAGGTACTGCTCGCTCTGCTTTTCCTTTTCACTGGTGGCATGAAACTGGTCGTGCCGATCCAGGAACTTGCAAAACAGATGCCGATTCCCCTGCCTGGCGCGTTCTTGCGGTTCCTCGGCGGGTGTGAAGTGCTCGGCGCGATCGGGCTCATCCTCCCCGGGCTCCTCCGTATCCGACCCGTCCTGACGCCCCTGGCTGCCTGTGGGTTGGTGATCATCATGATCGGAGCGACGGTGTACACGCTGGCCGGCGGTGGGGGCGCGACTGCCCTGATGCCTCTGTCGGTGGGGCTCTTGGCGACGTTTGTCGCGGTTGGGCGCTGGTCTCGCTCCGTGACGGCCTGACCGGGTAGATGTCGGTTTCGGCCATTCGTCGACCGCTTTGGGAAGAGTTCATCAAGGACGTTCATTAGAGCAAAAAGAGGAGAACTACATGCAGAAAATCACTCCATTCTTGTGGTTCGACAGCAAAGCCGAAGAGGCCGCGAACTTCTATGTTTCCATCTTCAAGAATTCGAAGATTGGGAGGGTCACTCGATATGGAGAAGGCGGACCAGGCCCGAAGGGGACGGTAATGTCCGTAACCTTCCAACTCGATGGAGAAGAATTCTTTGCGCTCAACGGTGGTCCGCAGTTCACTTTCACGCCCGCCATTTCGTTCTTTGTGAATTGTGAGACACAGCAAGAAGTGGACGAACTGTGGGGCAAGCTCTCAGCAGGGGGAGAAAAGTCAAGGTGCGGCTGGCTCAAAGACAAGTATGGCCTGTCCTGGCAGATCATTCCCTCGGCCTTGGGCAGACTGATGGGAGACAAGGATGCCGAGAAAGCAAAAAGGGTCATGCAGGCAATGCTGCAAATGGACAAAATTGACATAGACCGCTTGCAACAGGCATACGACCGGGGATAAGCGGCCACGTGAAGGGACAAATACCGAAATTAGCCCGAATCCTTCCACCTGAATCGTGAATCAAATCTGATCATTTGGATTTCAACGTGGGGGCGGGAATTTCTAGCGAGGTTCCCGGTTCGTGCGATTGCTAACCAAGATTGCACTCTTTGATAGACGCCACCCCGTCGCTGACACTTGGATGGATACGGAGGAGTAGTAGCCGTTGCTGTTCCATGGGTTCCAAACACTTTGCTTTTGACCTAAGGGGAAATCATGGCGAAAAGAATGATCCTGATGCTGGGCGTGACGGTGGTACTGCTCACGGCCTTAGGTTTTGTAAAGTTCCGGCAGATTCAGTCCGCCGTGCATGCCGCTGCATTTCAGCCACCTCCGGAAGCGGTCACGAGCATTGTGGCGCAACGGGAGCAGTGGCCGGCGACGATGAGCGTGATCGGCACCATGGAGGCCGTCCACGGTGTCACGGTCAGCGCAGATCTTCCGGGTACCGTCGCGCGAATCAACTTCGAATCCGGCAAGCCCGTGCAAAAAGGGGACGTGCTGGTGGAGCTTGATACGCGGCAGGAGCGGGCGCAGCTGGCAGCGCTCGAGGCGCAGCGCGATCTCGCCCGCGTCCAGTACGGCCGCATGCAGCAGTTGGTGAAAGAAGGCGTCATCTCGCGGGTAGAGTACGACCAAGCCACGGCTCAGCAAAAGGCAACGGAAGCCAATGTAGCGGAGATCCACGCCACGATTGAACGCAAGATCATCCGAGCCCCCTTCTCAGGAATCCTGGGCATTCGCAAGGTCAACCTGGGGCAGTACCTGCCTGCCGGCGAAGCGGTGGTTCCGCTCCAGTCTCTGAACCCGATTTATGTGGATGTCGGCCTGCCGCAGCAGACGCTCGGCCAGGTCCGTGTCGGTGGCAACCTGCGTGTCACCAGCGAAGATCTCCCGGGCCAGGTGTTCTCGGGGCGCGTCACCGCTCTCGACTCGGTGGTGGACCAATCAACTCGCAATATTCAGGTGCAAGCCACCCTTTCCAATCCGCAAGGCAAATTACGGCCCGGTATGTTCGTTCAGGTCGAGGTGGGATTGGGCGCCAGCCGTCCGGTGATCACGTTGCCCGCGTCGGCCATTAGCTATGCCCCGTACGGCGATTCAGTGTTCATCATCACCGACCTTAAAGACCCGAAGGGCCAACCCTACCGGGGAGTGCGTCAGCAGTTTGTCAAAGTTGAAGGATCGCGTGGTGATCAGGTGGCGGTCATCTCCGGGGTGGAGCCCGGCGATGAAGTCGTGACGTCGGGCGTCTTCAAACTGCGCAACGGCGCCGCCGTCCAAGTCAACAACAAAGTCCAGCCTGAAAACAATCCCGCTCCCAAGCCCGAGGACAGCTAATGAAGTTTACCGATCTCTTCATCAAGCGGCCGGTCCTCGCGATGGTGGTCAGCCTAGTCATCCTGATCGCCGGCCTGCAGTCTATCCGTTCGCTGAGCGTGCGTCAGTACCCGCGCAGCGACATCGCGGTGGTGCAGGTCTCGACGACGTACGTGGGCGCCAATGCGGATCTGGTTCGTGGATTCATCACCACGCCGCTGGAGCGCGTGATTGCGAGCGCCGACGGCATCGACTACATGGAATCGTCGAGCGCCCAGGGCCTGAGCACGATCACCGTGCATTTGAAGCTCAACTACGATACCAACGCGGCGCTCACCCAAATTCAGGCCAAAGTAGCCCAGGTACGCAATGATTTGCCGCCTGAGGCCGAAGCGCCGGTCATCGACCTGGAAACGGCGGACCAGCAGTTTGCCGCGATGTACCTCGGCTTTTCATCCGCCGACCTCGATCAGAACCAGATTACCGATTATCTGACCCGCGTCGTCCAACCCAAGCTGAGCGCGGTGAGCGGGGTCCAGCGCGCCGATATCCTCGGCGACCGTACTTTCGCGATGCGAGTTTGGCTGAAGCCCGAGAAGATGGCGGCGCTCGGCATTTCACCCGTAGCCGTGCGCGACGCATTGGCGCGGAACAACTCCCTTTCTGCGCTCGGAAGCACAAAAGGTTCGATGGTTTCGGTGAACCTGGTCGCCAACACCGATTTGCGGACGGCGGAAGAATTCCGCCAACTCGTCGTGAAGCAAGATAAGGGCGTTGTTGTCCGACTGGGAGAGATCGCGGACGTCGTGCTCGGCGCCCAGAATTACGACTCGGAAGTCCGCTTTAATGGTGGGACGGCGACCTTCATGGGAGTCTGGGTGCTTCCGACCGCCAACTCACTGGAAGTGATCAAGAACGTACGCGCGGCGATCCCGGGCATTCGGGCCCAGTTGCCCGCGGGGATGAAGGTTGGCATCCCGTACGATTCGACCGCGTACATCCAGGACGCAATCAACGAGGTGCTCCGGACCCTCTCCGAGACCCTGCTCATCGTCATCGTGGTTATTTTCCTCTTCCTGGGCTCGATGCGCTCCGTGCTCATCCCGGTTGTCGCCATTCCAATTTCTCTTATTGGCGCCGTCTTCTTGATGCTCGTGGCCGGCTTCACGATCAACTTGTTGACCCTGCTTGCCATCGTGCTCTCGGTCGGCTTGGTCGTGGATGACGCCATCGTCATGGTGGAGAACGTCGAGCGCCACATTCATCTGGGCAAGACCGCGCTGCGGGCGGCCCTCGATGCCGCCCGCGAGTTGGTGGGCCCGATTATCTCGATGACCATCACGCTCGCTGCGGTGTATGCGCCCATCGGCATTCAGGGCGGCTTAACCGGAGCGCTGTTCCGCGAGTTCGCGTTCACGCTCGCCGGGGCAGTGATCGTGTCCGGAATCGTCGCCCTGACGCTGTCGCCGATGATGGGATCGAAGTTGCTGCGCGCGGGAGCGAGCGAGCGCGGCTTCGCCGGCATGATCAATCGCCACTTCGAGCTCGTACGCCAGTTTTACAGGCGTAACCTCGCCGGGACGCTCCACTATCGGCCCGTTGTCCTGACGCTGTGGGCGATCGTCGTTTTGCTGGTGGTTCCGTTCTACATGTTCTCGCAGCGGGAACTGGCGCCGGCTGAGGATCAGGGGGTGGTCTTCGGAGTGATCCAGGCGTCCCCCAACTCGACGATTGATCAGACCAAGATGTACACGAACGAAGTGTACGACGTCTATCATGCCTTCCCCGAGAGCCAAAGCATCTTTCAGATCACATCTCCCACGGGCGGCTTCGGCGGCATGGTGACGAAGCCGTGGAGCGAGCGGAAGAAAACCGCGCAGCAACTTCTACTGGAATCCACCCGGCCGCTTTCGAAGATCGCGGGGATCCGCGTGATCCCGCTGACGCCGCCCGCATTGCCTGGCGGCGGAAATTTTCCGGTCGATTTCGTGATCGCCTCGCCGGCCGAGCCGCAACAACTTCTCGGCTTCGCCAAGCAGCTTGTAGGGAAAGCGTTTGCGAGTGGTCTGTTCATCTATGCCGACTCCGACCTGAAGTTCGACCAGCCGCAAGCCGAGGTCGTCTTCGACCGCGACAAGCTACGCTCCCAGGGGGTTGACCTGAGCCATGCCGGCCAGGATCTTTCCACCCTGCTCGGCGGAAACTATGTCAACCGTTTCAGCATTCAGGGCCGGAGTTACAAGGTCATTCCGCAGGTCAAGCGCGCAGAACGCTTGACTCCCGAACAACTATCGCAGATCTATGTCACCGGATCGCAGAACAAGCTTGTGCCGTTGTCAACCTTTGCGACCCTGCGCACCACAACCGAGCCGCGCCAGTTATTGAAATTTCAGCAGCTCAACGCGGTGCGCATTCAGGGCGTGATCCCTCCTGGCGTCCCGTTGGACAAGGCCCTCAGCATGCTTGAGGCCGAGGCCAAGACGATCCTGCCGCAAGGCTTCACCGTCGACTACGCGGGCGAATCGCGCCAGCTGCGGGTTGAGGGCAGCAAATTTCTCGGTACCTTTTTGTTATCCGGGATCCTGATCTACCTGGTGCTGGCGGCGCAATTCGAGAGCTTCCGCGATCCTTTCATTATCCTCGCGGGCTCGGTGCCGTTGGCAATTTCCGGGTCGCTTCTGTTCTCTTTCCTGGGGCTGACGACGCTCAACATCTACAGCCAGGTTGGACTGATCACGCTGGTCGGTCTGATCTCGAAGAATGGCATCCTTATCGTCGAGTTTGCAAACCACCTCCAGGAGACAGGGATGAACAAGCTGGAAGCGGTGATCGAGGCGGCGAGCACACGGCTTCGACCGATCTTGATGACGACTGCCGCCACCGTGATGGGTCACTTCCCACTGGTTCTCGCGAAGGGTCCTGGAGCAGGAGCGCGCAACAGCATCGGCATCATGCTGGTCAGCGGAATGATCATCGGGACAATGTTCACGTTGTTCGTTGTCCCGTCCATCTACATGCTCGTGGCGAAAACGCGGGTACCGGCCTCAGAAATGGACGCTTACTCGGACTCGCAAAGTGTCCTCCCCGAGCCGGAAGACGCTGCAGCCTAGCGTCGTGTCCCGCAAGTTCGTGGCATAAGTAGAAATGCTTTGAAGGGGCGCGGCTTCAGCCGCGCCGCAAACGGGCTTTAGCCCCTGAGGTCAGCTCTCTGAACCCTCAAGAGAATTATTGAAACCAGTCCTAGCGATTAGCCGTGGAAAAAGCGCTTGAAGATCGCAGACTCGCGGTGCCCCGATGCCGCGGAAAGTACCTGACTTAACGTGACATGAGGAATTCTACTTCCTGCTCGATTTCACCGATCATGATCGGCGCGAGGTTTGTTTCGCGCAATCGCTGGTTGAGCTGCGGCAATCTGGTTTGCTTGAAAGTGGCCCACTCTCCAATGCGCACCTTAATTTGCTGGCTTGATTGCTCGTAGACAGCGATTGCCTGCGAGGGCACGGCACGCTCCCCGCGTTCGACAACTCGCAGCGCTGAGGCAAGATCCTTGTACGCATCCTGCAAGCCCGCCGTCCGCTCCGGATCATTATTCCTGGTAAGAATTGTGGCGATCTCGGATTGGGCCTCAGCCAGCGCTGACTTGAGCTCTGGGCTTTGTTCTCCAAGCTTCCCCTGGGCGTCCGCAATCTGTTTCTGGACCGTGCTGATCTCTGCGAGCGCACGACGCGCTTCCATGGTTTCGGCAAACATCTGGCTCGCGAGCTGCAACTGTTGCAGGAGTACCTGAGGAGTCGCGGCCGAGCGCGGGTCCATAACGACTTGCAGGGGTTGCGTCTGTACCTGTCCATCAACCGTTAGGCGAACCTGATAGATTCCCGGGACTGCCTTCGGGCCGCTGGGATTGCGGAACTCCGCTTCGTCATCCGCAATCGGTCCACCCGAACTGCCCCAGGTGAGGTTCCATACGAAGCGGTGCATCCCCGGAGTCGTCGCAAGCACTTCGGGCTTGGGGAACCAGCGCTCCGCCACGGGAAGAGAAGAGTGCTTCGGTGCAATATGATCTTCCGAAGAAAACCTCCGCACGAGCTTGTACTCCGCGTCAAAGACCTCAAGGGTCAGTTTGCTCGCTGGAGACTTCAGGAAATAGTCGATCATAGCGCCACTCGGCGGGTTCTCTGCCGTGGGCTCCTCGGGCGGCAGGGGTGTACCTACAAAATCGTCATTGTCGACACGGATAGCGGCAGCGGGATGATAGAGCCATGCCGCATTCGCCTTACGGGCCTCGGACGTCTGGCGCAGCGGCGTAATGTTGTCGAGAATCCAGAAGGAACGTCCATGCGTGGCAATCACGAGATCATCGCCATGGATCGTAAGATCGCGGACCGAGCTGACCGGCAGGTTGAATTGCAGGGACTGCCAGTGGTCACCGTCGTCGAAAGACGCGTAGACTCCACGCTCGGTTCCCGCAAAAAGCAGCCCTTTGGTCTGAGGATCTTCGCGAACGGCGCGCAGGAAGGCCGGAGCAGAAATGCCATCGGTGATCGGCTGCCAGTGCGTTCCATAGTCGCGGGTTCGATAGAGGTACGGCGTCTGATCGTCGAGCCGGCTGCGATCGACCGCGGCGTAAGCGACAGCAGGGTCGAAATGCGAAGCCTCGATCAGCGAGATGGCGCTCCAGTCGCTCAGTCCCGGAGGCGTGACGTCCTTCCAACTTTTCCCACCATCGCGTGTAAGGTGAATCAGTCCGGTATCGCTTCCCGCCCAGATCAAGTCGCGGTTGAGTGCCGATGGCGCAAGGGTGGACACGACGCCAAAACCCCGCTGTTTGGCGTCCTCGACGGTTGGTGTTCCCGGCGGTTTCTTTTCTCCCGGATTTGGGGCTGAGCCGGTGAGATCGGGGCTGATGGCTTCCCAATGCAGACCTCCGTCAACGGTCTTCATCACGTACTGAGTGCCGAAAAAAAGCACCTTTGGGTCAACTGGGGAAAACACAAGGATCGGCGACCAAGGTGCCCGATATCTGCGTTGATCGATCTCTGAATCGTAGATTGAGACCGGCCAGGGAGTGACATCCTGGCTGAGGCCAGTTCGGCGATTGTAGCGAGCGACGGATCCGTAAGCCCCGCTCAGGTAAATGACATTCGGGTCGCTGGGATCGAGTGCCATGTATCCGCTCTCGCTCGGACCAGCCGGGAACCAGTCTCGCGGCGTGATCTGTCGGTGATCGGTACGGCTTAGAACCGCGGCACTCCCAGTATCCTGCTGGGCCCCGTACACCACGTAGGGAAACTGGTTGTCGGTGATCACATGGTAGAGCTGTGCCGTGGGCTGGTTGTACCAGGTACTCCAGCTCTGGCCACGGTCGAGGCTGATGGTAGTGCCCTGGTCGGTTCCGAGGACCATGCTGGATGAATTCCTGGGATCGACCCAGATCTGGTGGTAATCATCTCCGCCTGGGGCGCCGCGGACGATCGAAATAGTCGTTCCTCCATCTTCCGAACGGTAGAGAGCGACATTCGGGACATAGAGCACATCGGGATTCTTCGGGTCGATAGTGACGCTGTTGAAATACCAGGCACGACTGGTGAGACGTGGATCGCCGTTGGCCAGCGTCCAGGTATTGCCCCCGTCATCGGAACGATAGAGGCCGGCCTTCTTTGCCTGAATGAGCGCATACACACGTTTGCCATCCGGTGCGACGTCGATCCCAACACGCCCCCAGTCACCTTCCGGCAGTCCACTTCCGCTGAGCCGAGACCAGGTCTTGCCGCCGTCCTGCGAACGGTACAGCCCGCCACCCGGCCGATCGATCGGCGCATAGGTGCTCCAGGGAGGACGCCATGTGTGCCAGGTTCCGGCAAATAAGAGCTGCGGATTGCCGGAACAGATTGCCAGATCGGAAACGCCGATTTCGGGACCTTGATCGAGAACCTTGCTCCAATGTATTCCACCATCGGTGGATTTGTAGACGCCGCGTTGCTCGTTCGGACCATAGACATGTCCCATGGCGCCGACATATACGACGTCGGCGTTCTGCGGGTCGACGACGATCCGGCTGATGTGGCGCGTGTCCTCCAGGCCCAGGTGGACCCAGGTTCGACCAGCATCCACAGACTTGTAAACGCCGCTGCCGAAGGAGAGCGACGAACGTATATCGGACTCGCCGGTTCCCGCATAAATGGTCTTGGGGCCTGATGGCGCAACGACGAGAGCGCCGATCGAAGCGACCGGCTGGCCATCAAAGATCGGCGTCCAGACAACTCCGGCGTCCGTTGTCTTCCAGATGCCGCCGTTGACGGCGCCGAAGTAAAAGGTCGTAGAGTCGCCGGGCACACCGGCCACGGCGACCACTCGCCCTCCGCGAAACGGGCCAATCAAGCGCCATCTGAGGCCGCCAAACAATTCCTGGGGAACAGACTGGGCGGCCCCCGAAACGGCGGCCAGGAGCAAAAACCACCCGAGAATGTGGCAGCGCAAACGCGATTTAGGTTTGTGGAATCGGCAAATCCCCACGGTTACCAGTTTACCGGAAGAAACGTCGACTTTTGAACCCGACCGTCATGATTCAACGGCAACCGGGATTTGCCGCGCCGGCTTGTTGGCAGCCACCACACTACCTGCCGCTCCGCTAGACCTGCTCAACTAGAGACACTAGAACTCGTCTCGTAAATGGATTTTGGGAAGGGCACGGCTTCAGCCGTGCCGCCCGGAGCCCCAATAAAGACTGGACTTTAGCCCCTGAGGGGCCACAAGTCAGGCCCCGCGCGGGAGTCATTTATGAGACTAGTTGTAGAAGCCATCTCATAAATCCGTTTTGAAGGGGCGCGGCCTCAGCCCCGCCGTCCGGCGCCACGAAAGATCGGGCCTTTAGAACTATGGCCCAACGATGCTGGAGACTTTGTTGTTCACGCCGACTACGGCGCAGAGCACTTTCCCGCCGCCTAGTGTCGTACAGCTTGGATTTCCGACTGTCGTTTGTCCCAGTGGAGCAAAGCCACCCCATCCCCCGTTATACTCGTCCACCCACAAACCACTGTCTGTCACCCCAAAAACTCCGCACACGAGCTGGCTTGCAGCCAGGTTCGCACAACTCCCTTTGGCCCCCACGAAACCGCCCAGACTTCCCCATCCCGTCCAAGTTCCCGGGGCCCAGGTTCCGCCCGCAAAGCGATTTCCCCACAAGGAGGTGTCGGTGCCGCGCCCAAAACACACCGCTTCGCCGCTCACCCCGAAGTTTGTACAAGTGGGCTCTCCGGTTCCTCTGCCGCCCGTGTTGATGAATCCATCCCAGCCCGTGCCGTTGTAGCGGTTCGCGATCAAGTTGCTAGAGGTATCCTGCATCATGCACACGACACGCCCAGCGTCGTCGCTCCCGCATCCGGGCGCTGAGGTTGACGTTGCGGCCTGGTTGTCAAACGCGCTCCACGCAGTTCCGCTGAACACACTAGAGGTGAGGCCGCCGCTCACGCTGCGGGCCGCACACAACACACGGCCTCCGCCGAGCGATGCACAGCTCAGGGCGGACCCGAGCGACGCTTTGACCTTGACCTCAGCGCTCCACGAGGTACCGTTGAAGACGGTGGCGACCATTCCGCCGTTGCTGGCGCGCGCCGCGCAGATCACCTGCCCGTTGCCGTCCGGAGCACAGCTAGGGGCGGAGGTGATGGCTCCCGCCAGCTTCTTCCAGCCAGCCCAGGCCGTGCCGTTGAACTGGTTCACCAACATCGTGTTTGTAAAACCGCTGGCCGCGCAGACTGCGGCGCCGCCGGTGAGTGGCGCACACGACGCATCGGAATTAACGGTGCTCGATCCCAGCGAAACAAACGAGCCCCATGCAGCCATCGCTGGATAGGCTTGCACAAGCAGGCACAGCAGGGTCAGAGAAACAGCTAGACAGGCTTTCATGTTCGTATCCTCCTTAGGTTGGCAACTCAAATGGTTGAGCGGCAATCTTTGATCTACTCATCGTTGTGGTGGCAGCGGGAAAACTCCAGTCGTCATCGGATCGTGATCCTGCCGCTTCCGGTGTGCACGTCAATTCGCTTGCCACCACCGTTTACCTCCTGGTGGAGTTGACGAGTGTCCGAGTCTGGCTTTGCGATGTCGTCACGATCGACCTGCAATTCACCGGAATCGGTCGAAGCGTCGAGTTCAAACCTGGCAAGCGGCGGAAGTTCGAGTCGAACACTTCCCGAGGCAGAGCTCAGCTGCCAATCGTCGTGGGGTATCGCTCTAACGTGGAGATCTCCCCCATCGGTCGAACCCACAAAGCTGCCTCTCGCGCCACCCACATCAATTCTCCCGGTCCCTCTCTTTACGGATGCCGTGGACGGACCGACGACCATGAGGGTAATGTCACCATCTCCTGTCTCGGCGCTGACGCCTTGCGCGAGGCGCATGCAGGATATGTTGCCGTTGCCAGTTCTGGCGTCGACGTGCTCCCCGATGACCTGAAGATCCAAGTTCCCGTTTTTGACCTGAGCTTGCAGCTCTTTCGACACGTACGAAGCCTTGATGTCGCCCTTGCCCGTCGTTGCTCTTACAGGCCCCAAGATTCCACTGATGTTCTGTTTGCCCCGGTTGAGCCTCGAAGTGACTTCGGTGCGATAGGGCACATCAATCCGGTAGAGAACGTTGATCCTTTCTTCGAGATAGGCGGCATTGGGAATATGCCGGATCGTGAGGTGATTTCCGTTCTGCTGGATGGTTAGAACTATTGGGAAAAAGTTGTCGTCCAGTTTGGCGTCGGCAGAGGCTTTTGCAACTCCGGAGATCGATACTTGTCCATCCCGGCCATAAAGGATTTGTAATTCTCCGCTGAGGACTTCAACATCGACCGCCAGCGGTTCCGTGGTCGTCACCATGAGAGTTCGGCGGATTTCGGCCGTGGCCTGTGCGAACGACATCTGAACGTCCGCCAGCGAAGCAATGGCGACGACCGCGGCCCAAGCCAGACGCCTCGTGAATGGCGCCCTGCGCTGGATCGCAGGCAGAGGCAAGGTCTGTCTTCGGGAAGTGGTGGCCATAGGTGTCTCTTAATCAGGCCGCCCCTTGCCGAAACAAGAGGCGGCCTTAATTGCTCCGCCCGTTTACAGAGAACGGAGGAAGTCCAGAATCGCCTGCTTTTCCTCGCGTGACAGCTGGTTGAATTTGTGGACAACTCCGTTGGCTTCCGAAGCGGGGTACTTTGACGATGCGGGCGAGAAATGATCCCGAATCGCCTGAAGCAGATCCGACGTCCTTCCATCGTGCAGGAAGAAGATGCGCTGACCGACGCCCCACAGAGGCGTCGTGCGGAACTCGTCCGGACCAGCCTGTCCTTGGGAGATGTCGTCGGCGAGCTTGGAGCCCATGTGATGCACGAGCAAATCCGAGTAGGGGTTGAGCGGCCGATCTTGCAGGACCGGGCTGTTCATGACGGGCGCGGTTTGCATTTGCGGTGTGTGACACAACGCGCAGCCGATATCCGCAAAGATGGCCTTGCCTTTCTTCGCGCGCTCGCTGGGATCTGGGTCGGGCGCCGGTCCGTCCGTGAAGCGCATCATCACCTGGAACTGCTGCCAATCCGGCAAGATATGAAGAGGATTGTTAAACGCCTGGTTCCTGTCGTCGTTGGGGTCGGTGCGCACAACGTCGTTCGGTACCGGCTTCTCTGGACCCTGGCAGTCGGGGTCTTCTTCTGTCGCGGTTGGGAAAGCTTCGTTGGTGATCCCCATCTCGACGTTGTAGGCTTCGCCGGCAAAAATGGTGATCGATTTGTTCTGCGCCTTCCATCCGAAACGGGTGATGGTGCCGTCGTTGCCGCTGCGGTTGGGATGGCCGGTAATGCCGAGAGGCGCCCGCAAGCCAGCGGTGGCATCATGCTGCGCGAGAATTTCGCGATCCTGGATTGATTCAATCAACCCCAATCCCATCATCTGCAAAGGGATGCGGAAGGCTAGATTGCCCGCTTTCTCCTCCGCTGCGAAATCAGGTTGGGTAAGAGCGCAGTTGGGAATGGTGGGATCGTTCGTACTGCCGCGCACCGTCCACAGTTGATGCACTCCGCCATCGGGTGTGCCGTCGGGTTTGTGTTTGAATCGCACTTCCCGGATAGGACCGAATTGATGCTCGAAGCTAGGAACCACGTTCTGTCTCCCGTAACGGTGCGGCACCAAGTGAAATTGCGGATTCTCCGCCCGATGGGGGTGTGGGTCGCCGGGATTGGGAACGATGAAGCCGCCCGATCCTCCGAGCACGGGCTGCGCGTGGCAGGCAAAGCATTGATCGGCGTTGTGCCGTGCACCCAGGCCGTTGGAGTTGGTGTGGAACTGGGGAAACATCGGGTCGAGTTCTCCCAGTCCTACGACCGGCGAGCCGTCGGTCACATCGGCACAGGTGTCGCAGGTGGACTCGAGCTGGCCGGCGCGCAAGATCCCTTCTAAGAATGACGCCAGCTCGTTGTCGTTGATTGTGGCGCCCGTAGTTGGGTTCGGGCTGATCAACGGTGGATGTGGGATTGGAATTCCCTGCTGTTGTAGTCCGCCTCCGGTGTTTTGAATCCCGCCTCGAACACCCGGATCTTTTTGACCGAACGCCCAGTTGGAAAAGACCAGCAGTGCGAACATGACTGCCAGATTTTGCGCAAACCTTCGAGTTGTTCTCATACCATCTCCGTGTTTTCTGACATTGAGCTGAGGCTCTGGCGGGGAAGCAGGTCAGTCCCTCACTACTAAGCTGCGGAAAAGGAGGGACGAATTGGTTCACAAATTTTTCTGCAAGGCGAAAAAAACTGGCGGCTGGCTCCCGGTAGGTTCCTGCTAGCCCGCGGCATTGACTTGGCCGGAGGCCGAGGCTATCGTTACGTCACCGTGTTTGGGGCGTAACCGACTGTGAATCAACAACATTCCTACCCTGTTAGCGAGCTGCTGGTGCGCTGGAAGGCGGGCGACCAAGGTGCGCTTGAGGCGTTGGTTCCCCTCGTCTACAAAGAACTGCGTGACATCGCGCGGCGACATCTTCAGCGGGAACGTCCTGGGCATACCTTGCAGAGCGCGGCGCTGGTCCACGAGGCCTATCTGAGGCTGATTGACCAGCGGCCCTTTGATACGGAGAATCGCGCACATTTTCTCGCCGTGGCCTCGCGCCTGATGCGGCAGATACTCGTCGATTACGCCCGCAGCCACGGCGCCGCGAAGCGCGGCGCTGACCGCAGAGTGGAACTCGACGCCTCACTCGTCTTGCCCCAGGTGCGGAGCACGGACGTGGTTGCGCTCGACGACGCGCTGAACGGGCTTGCCAAGTTGGACGAACAGCAGGGCCGGATTGTCGAGTTGCGCTTTTTCGGAGGGCTGGCGACTGAAGAGATCGCGGAGGTGCTGGATATTTCTCCCTCCACAGTCAAACGAGATTGGAATGTGGCAAAAGCATGGTTGACCAGGCAAATGAAGAAGGGAAACCGTGGGGACACCGGAGCAGTGGGCAAAGGTTAAGGAAATCGTCGGAGCCGCTCTCGAACGCGAACCAGGCGAACGAAGCGCGTTTCTCGACCAGGCCTGTTCGCAACATGGAGAGTTGCGGGCGGAGGTCGACTCCCTGCTAGCAGCGCACGCAGACGCGGGCGGACTGTCCGAACATCCCTGGATGGCCACCCTAGCCGAGGCTGCAGGGGAGTCCAAGACGGTTGGGCCGTACCGGCTCATCCGCGAGCTCGGCGTCGGTGGAATGGGACAGGTGTGGCTGGCCGAGCAGACGGACCCGGTGCGCCGCCGGATCGCGCTGAAGTTGATCAAAGCAGGGATGTACGATGCGGCCGTTGTGCAACGCTTTCAATCCGAGCGGCAGTCCCTGGCCCTCATGGACCATCCGGCGATCGCGAAGGTCTTCGATGCCGGCGCGACGCCTGCGGGTCAGCCCTACTTCGCGATGGAGTACGTGGATGGTCTTCCCATCACAGACTACTGTGATCAGAAGAGGCTACGGATTCCAGAACGGTTGAAACTGTTTCTTCAAGTCTGCGACGGGGTGCAGCACGCGCATCAGAAAGCAATCATCCATCGCGACCTGAAGCCCTCCAACGTCCTGGTAGTCGAAGTCGACGGCAAACCGATGCCACGCATCATCGACTTTGGCTTGGCGAAAGCGACGTCGCCGGCATTGCCAGGAGAAGCTTTCTTGACACAAGTGGGTGCATTCCTGGGTACACCCGGATACATGAGTCCGGAGCAAGCCGATCCGGACATGCGCGATGTCGATACCCGCACCGACGTCTATTCGTTAGGTGTAGTTCTCTACGAACTGCTGACGGGGTTCCTTCCCTTTGACACAACGCGATGGAAGAAGCAGCGGTTGGACGAGGTTCTGCGCGAGTTGCGCGAGACCGATCCGCAGCGTCCGAGCACGAAGGTCAGCACGAATCGCGACACCTCGACGGCGCGGGCGGAAGCGCGCGGTACCGAACCCCGGCAACTGGTGACGTTGCTGCGCGGCGATCTGGACTGGATCACGCTGAAGGCGTTGGAGAAGGACCGGGAGCGGCGCTACGGCACGCCGTCTGCACTGGCGGCGGACGTCGAAAACTACTTGCAGAATCGGCCGCTGGAAGCACGTCCGGCGAGCGCTGGCTATCGTCTGCGGAAGTACGTACGCCGGCATGCGGTGGCAGTGGCAGTGGCGTCGGGAGCGGCGGTGCTGCTGATCGCGTTTGCAGTGATGCAGGCGGTGGAGCTGCGGCGGATCACGCGGGAACGGGATCGGGCGGACCGCATCACTGGGTTCATGACCAACATGTTCAAAGTGTCGGACCCCAGCGAGGCGCGCGGCAACAGTGTCACCGCTCGCGAGATCCTCGACAAATCGTCGAAAGACATCGATACCGGGCTGGCTCGGGACCCAGAACTGCAGGCCCAGATGATGGGTCTGATGGGACAAGTTTACGGGAACCTGGGGCTCTATGGCCGGGCGCAGGCGTTATTGACGCAGGCAGTCGACATCCGGCGGCACCTCCTCGGAGCCAGTCACCCGCAAACGCTGAGCTCAATGGATGACCTGGGCTGGACCCTCAACCGGGAGGGCCACTATCCCGAGGCGGAGAAGTTGCAGCGGGAAACGCTGGACCTGCGCCGCCGCGTCCTCGGGCCGGAGCACCCGGACACGTTGCGCTCGATGACCAATCTGGCTGGCACTTTATCCCTGGAAGGGCACTACGCCGAGGCGGAAAAATTGCAGCGGGAAACACTCGACATCCAACGCCGACTCCTTGGCCGGGAGCACCCGGAAACATTGAAGTCGATGAGCGATCTGGCGAACACTCTGCTCCGGACCGGCCGGCACACCGAGTCGGAGGCGCTGCAGCGGGAAACACTTGATATTCAACGCCGCGTCCTCGGTCCGGAGCACCCGGATACATTGAGATCGATGAGCATTCTGGCGAACACCTTAAAAGGGGAAGGACGCTACGGCGAGGCGGAGAAATTGCAGCGGGAAACACTCGACATCAAACTCCGCGTCCTCGGGCCGGAACACCCGGATACATTGGTGACGATGACCGACATGGCCGCGAGCGTGAAACTACAACGCCGCTATGGCGAGGCCGAGAAATTGGAACGCGACGCGCTCGACATTCAGCGCCGAATCCTCGGACCGGAGCACCCGAGTACATTGATGACGATGAACAACCTGTCGAATACTCTGAACTTTGAAGGTCGTTATGCCGAGGCGGAGAAGTTGCTGCGTCCGGCGCTCGACATTAAGCGCCGCGTCCTCGGTCCGGAGCATCCGGAGACATTGCGCTCCATGGTCAACCTCGCTACGAGCATGATGTATGAAGGCCATTATGCCGACGCGGAGAAGTTGGAGCGGGAAACGCTCGACATTCGCCGCCGTGTTCTCGGGCCGGACCACCCGGATACTGCTCTATCTACGTACAACCTGGCTATCGTGGAAGAGCGTGTGGGCAAACGCGATGAGGCGCTGAGGCTATTGCGCGAAGCGATCAACCACGGCTTATCGCCCGGGTTCACTCGGGGCATAGAAACGGACCCCGATCTCAAATCGCTCCACGGCGATCCCCGATTCACTGCCATCGTCGCCGACACCAAGGAGCGCGCCGCCGCAGCGATCCAGAAGACCAACTAACTCGGGCGAGAAAGGTGGCCGAGAAGAACGAAAGGAGACACGAGAGGAGTGGACAGAGATTGAAGAGAGGATGGCCCGCCTCTTCGTGCAAACGTTGTACCAATATTCCGCCCACAACTAACTGATAATAATAGAGATAGTGGTGGAGGCGGCGGGAGTCGGATCATTCCGGGTTATTGGAAACACGCAACTTGTTGAGTTTTAAGGAAGCACGATAAGCAAGAAACGTGGAGAAACGCGAAAGATCATGCCGTCGACAGGCTACTCATCCACCGTCCCAGATATGTTTCCTCGCGTTTGACGCGCAACACCGCAGCCCGGGCTCCCAATTCGGACGCCGACACTCGTGTACGGCGCCCGTGCGCTCGCCGTTTGCTAATAGTTCAGGTTGAAGCCGATCAGCTTGGTGATGACCGCGATCCAAACTATGCCGACCAAAGCACCGGCGCTCAGAACATGCCAAACCGCGGCAGTCCACTTTTGGCTTTTCTGACATGCAGCCCAGATGCCCGCCACGGCGGCCGCAATCACCAGAAGACCTCCGATTTGCAACAGCCGAAGGTACAGGTCGAGGCTGTCACTATAGACCTCGATGTGGTTGCTCAAAATCGGGGATATAGGAACAATCCAGGCCAAAAGATAGACGACATCAATCAGTGCTGCGACGCGGAGAACTCTGGTGACCAGCAGCTCTTTTCCTGCGAGCGTTGAAGGCTGGCGGTACTTCCAGCGCAGCAACGCCGAGAGCGGCCACAGAATCACCCCGATCAGCAGTATCGCGATGGATCCGCAGAGTAACGAGAGATTCCAGACGGCCGATTTCCAAGCGGGTACCGACTGCAAGATCGAGCTGGGGTCGTCGCTGCTGTAAACCGCTCTGCTGCTGCCTTCTCCGACCAAGGCAACTTTGCGTTGACCGCCCTCTTCGGTCCAGACGAAAGGCGAGGTTTCACGGTAGCGTTTCGGCTTGTTCGCGGGGAATGTAGGCACATTGATGGTGCCATCGTCGTTCGCGCTAATCACCGTTTGATCGAGAAGATAAAGAACGCTGATGAATGCAGACTCGACTCTCCGCGAGCTTTGATATCTCCCGGCGATGAGCTGGGCATGTTCTCTTGCGTTAGGCACAACCGAGCTAGCTGGGACCGCGGATGGTTGCCCGCTGCTGGGAAAGTAGCGATCCGCGAAAGCATCGAATAGCCCTTGCCGGATTCGATAGACGGAGTCGTTTTCGCCGCGGCTATTGAGTGAAAAGAAGATGCCAACGCCGTCGTCAACGAACAAATCACACTGGGTGTGGAAGACAATGGTGTCGCCGCCATGCCCGCGAACGCGATGGCCATTGCGGTTTTCCTCGAAAAATCCCAAAGCCATGACATTTAGGTCATCGATCTGGTGGACTGCCGGCTCGAACATCTGGCGCACGGTTTCCGGTTTCAGGATGCGATTTTCCCGATAACGGCCTTCTTGCAGGTAGGCGATCATAAACTTCGCCATGTCATCGGCGGTGGTGCTCATGCCGCCTGCGGGGCTGGTAGTGACCAACTCGAAGGGCCGGGGAGGCTGGGAAGTGGTCATGTAGCCTTGCGAGAGGTCTGCCTTGAACTGCTCCGGCGCGGGCTGCTGGAAGGTCGAGCGGGTCATGCCCAGAGGCGCGTAGATGTGGCGTTCGACGTAACTTTCAAAGGGCTCACCGGACACGCGCTGGACAATATAGCCGGCGAGAGCAGCGCCGTAGTTCGAGTAGGCGGGAACCTCTCCCGGGGGAAACAACGTCGGGCGCAGGTGATGCTTGAGATAGTCTTCGGTGGTGATGAACTGCTTGGGATCGTACGTCAGGATCGACTTAAGGCCCTCTTCGAAACCGGCGCGGTGGGTCATCAGATTGCGCAGGGTGATCGGCTTCGAGAAACTGCTGTTTACCTTGAAGTCCAGGTAGTCATTGATATCGCGGTCGAGATCGAGTTTGCCCTGTTCGACCAGTTGCATGACCGCGGTCCAGGTGAAAAGCTTTGAAGTCGAACCCGGGCGAATCAGCGTGAGACTCGGATCCATGGCCCGCTTCGTCTTCACATCGGCGTATCCATAGCCCTTCTCGAACAGGATCTGGCCATCTTTCACGACTGCCAATGTGAGGCCGGCGATGTCGGCATTCTTTAGTGCATAAGGTACGAAGCCGTCGAGAAAGGCTTCGAGGTCGGCACGCGAGAGCTCGTGAGTTCCGGTGTCGCTAGCAGAAGGTGCCTTGGCAGAAGCAGAGGGTTGAGGAGCTAGAGGTTTGGGCTGCGCCTTCTCCGCAGCGGCGGGAACGGCCACAGCGAGTATTGGAACGTACCCCAAGATGTGCGCGAAGGTAATGAGTGCCAGGAGGACTACCAGAGCAGTTCGATACATTGACGTGAGTGTCCCTCTAGTTTCCTTTGACCTCTTCGAACAATCCCGTGCGCGCCCGCAATCTATCTGTCCTTGAACGAGGCGTGGATTGCAGAGTACGCACGGGCTCCCAATTCGGCTCAGTAGTGGATGTTGAAGTTCATGAGATTCCAGGTGATCGCGAACCAGACCAGGCCCAGGCAGGCAAGCGCCAGTGCCGTATCGTGCAGTTTGGTCCAGAGCCCACGGTTGGGCGTCTTCCAACTCCGGAACGCGTTCACGCAGGCGAGGACGGCGCCAAACGCGCACAACACACCCATGATTCCGAAACAGATGATCCAGGGAGCAAGGGCATTAATCGCGCTGGGACCCGCCATGGCCGATGTCAGAACCGCCAGCCAGCCTCCGAAGAAAAAGATGAAGAGGATGCACACCAAGCGCACACCAAGCCGCAGCTTCCGCTCCAGCGGACTGAGATCCAGCGGACGGCCATAGTGTTTGCGAATCAACGCTCCCACTGGCCACAGCAGGACCGTCAGCACGACCATCACCAAGCCGAAAATCGCGAGGGTGTAGTTGAAGTACTTGTTTTCCCAAAAGCCAACCTTCTGGAAAATGAAGAACGGAAAGTCCATCTGGAATTGCATCTGCCCACTTCCATCCTTCTTGAAACCCATGTGGGCCCGTCCGTGGACTTCGCGATAGAGCAGCGGACTGATCTCTTCGAACTTCAGCGGTTGGCCATTGGGCCCTTTTAATGGAGTAGTGATGGTCCCATCGGGATTCGCAGAGATTTTTTCTTGGCCGACCAAGGAAAGCAACTTCAGGAATGAGCTTTCAATACGGCGGCTGGTTAGATAAAGCCCAGCGACGCTGGCCGCGTCCGCTTGCGCGTTTTCGATCTTGCCGGCAGGAGGCTCCGTGTAGGGAAAATACCGGTCCAGAAACTTTTCAAAGAGGATCTCCCGCGGCCTAAGCTCGCCTTTCCCCGCACTGTTGTAAGAAACAAAGAACCCAACATTGGAATCGAGAATCAGGTGCAGGTCGCTGTGAAAAAGCTCGGTATCGCCGGCGTGGCCAATGATGCGGTGTCCGTTCTTCGATTCTTCATAAAAACCATGCGCCATCCCGTTCATGCGGTCGTCGCTACCAAAGAGCCGGGAGTGCATCAGCGTGGCGGTTTCCGGGCGCAGAATCTGCACACTCCCAAATTGTCCATTCTGCAGATGGGCAATCATGAAGTTACACATGTCCCGCGCAGTCGTGGAGACGCTACCTGCCGGAAACGCTTCGACGAATTCGAAGGGTTTGGGGTCTGACGAGGCCCGATCATAGCCCTTGGACATCATGGGCTTCAGGTCTCCGGGCAGAGGCTGGACGAAGGTGGTTCGCTTCATGTCCAACGGAGTGAAAATGTTCTCGGCAACATATTGTTCGAAAGGCTTACCGGAAACGCGCTGCACGATATAGCCCGCGAGTGCGGTCGCGTAGTTCGAATAGGCGGGGACCGTACCGGGAGGAAAGATACGCTCTGGAATGTGATTCTTCACGTAATACTCCAGGCTGCCCATGTGTTCTGCGTCCGCAACGAACAGGTCCTTGACAACTTCTTCAAAGCCCGCGGTGTGCGTCATGATGTTCCGCAGGGTGATGGGCTTTCCGAACGCCGGTGGAATCTTGAAATCCAGGTAATCGTTGACGTCCCGGTTTAGATCGAGTTTGCCCTGTTCGACCAATTGCATCACCGAGGTCCAGGTAAAGAGCTTTGATGTTGAGCCAGGACGAAACAGCGTACTGTCCGGGGTTACGGGTGTGCGCTTGGCCATGTCGGAGTATCCGTAGCCTTTGGCGAAAATGACCTGCCCGTCTTTGACCACCGCAATCACGGCGCCGGCGACATCTTCCCGTTCAAGCTGAGCGGGCATCAAGCCATCAAGAAAAGCTTCGAGGTCGACCGCGGTCAACTCGTGGATGGCACCGGGTTGGGCTGGCACAACCGCTGCTGGAGCTGACGGCTTCACGGATGGAGACGAAGGACGCGATGGCTGCGCCCACATTCCGACGCAGACCAATGCCACCAGAAGCAGCAGGCCTGTGAGGATCGTCAGGTATCCGCGTGCATGACGGTCAGAAAGCATCTGGTTAGAAATCATCATTCCTCCTCATCGAAGAGGATTGAAGTCCGTCTCCGAATGAAATCAGTGCCTCTTTCGGGTATTTTAGCGACGCCACCGGCTAACTCTTCAAAGTCTTTCTTCAGCAAACCCGGCGCCCGATACGCATCCCGTGTCGATACCTGTTGTTACGCGAAAACCATCGCAATAGTTCTTCAAAAACTGGTTCCCTATCCGGCATCGCCTTCTTCCGCGTTGACTGATGGCAAACCGCAGGACAATCCCCTACTTTCCTCTTTCCGGAACGATAGGAAGGGTGACGTGCGAAGGGTGTTGCGCGTCATGGTAGATAGTCTGATGAGCGGCCACCATGCTCGTGTCGCGACCCAACGGTTCGCCGGTATTCAGATTTCGCGAGTACTTAGGAAATGCGGACGATGATATCTCCAGTCGAATACTGTGGCCGGTCTTGAACATCTGGCACGTATTCCAGGCGTCGATCTTGTATTCGTAGACGGTCCCTGGGTGAATCAGGTTTTCCCTCTCCATTCCGTCCCGAAATCGTGCCCGCACGATGCCATCCGAGAGCCGCTCGGCGAACCCGGTCGGCCACACGTCGATGAGTTTCGCAGTGAAGTCGGTATCGGTGGCCGTAGTTGAGGCGTAAAGCGTGACCTTGATCGGACCGCAGACCTCGGTGGCGCTGGTGACGGGATCGCCAGTGTAGACGAGCACATCGTCGCGCCGTTCGATGGCACGATAGTCATCCGGTCCGCCGATCTGTTGGAACGAAGGCTCGGTGATGAACGGCACTGGGTCCTGCGGATCGTAGGTGAACAGATCCGACTTCTCGCTCTGCGGTTTATCCGTCGAGAGCTTCCCATCTCCGTACAATGTGTTGGCGCGCCCCGAGCTGTGCAGATAGAACTCTGTATATCGTGTTCGGGCGATCGGCCACTCGTGCTCGTCCACCCATTGGTTGGAACCCATCACGAAGATCCGTACAGGAGGCTCCGATTCAACGCCGTTGTCGATTCCTTTCAGCCATGCGTCGAACCAGCGCAGCATCGTCGCGCTGAGGTCGATTTTCGCGCTGGGACCAAAGTCCACGTGCCCCAGTTTCGAGGTCGAGTTCACCGCGTGCGGCCACGGCCCCATCAGCAGTTTCTGGTGGTTCCGAACCAACGGCGTACCCTTCGTAGTCATCCCAATGAAATTGAGTGGTGTGCCGATCTGCTCATCGTCGTACCACCCGGAGATGTGCAACACCGGGGTTCGGACCCGCTCGAACTTGTTCTGGTATCGCTCCGGTTCCCAGAAAGCATCCAGCCGCGTGTGTTCGAACTGCTCGCGCCACGTCGGCATAACATGACCAATGGTCTCGTCCATGGTCAGCAGCGGCAGATGCCTGAGGACTGCGTCCCAAGCGACAGCATCCATGTTTTGCAGCACGTGGCCGGAAGTGAAGTGGTACCAACTCACATCGATCGGGATTGGGTCACCGGTTGGGAACTCGACAAAAGGATCCGACGGGCTCACCAGCGCAATCATTGTCGTGAGGTGCGGAGGTTGCTCGATAGCTGTGAGCCATTGCGTCTTACCGTTATATGAGCCGCCAATGGTCCCCACCTTGCCGGTGGACCATGGCTGCCCGGCACACCACTCCACCGCGTCGTAGCCGTCTTTTCCTTCGTGGCGATAGGGAACAAAGCTGCCGGGCGAGTCTCCACGGCCGCGCACATCGACCGCCACAAAGGCATAGCCGTGCTCTGCAAAGTAGCGTCCAAAGGTGAGCGCGTTTTCGCTGCTCTTCAGATAAGGAGTGCGATTCAGAATGCAATTAAACTTGCCGGGCAAGTCGGGGCGGTAGACATCTGCCGCGAGTTCGACCCCGTCTCGCATCCGAATCCGCTGATCGAAATAGATCTTGAACGGAACGGTCTTGTCCGACGCCGGCTCCGCCAGTTGTGCGGGCGCTGAAGCGCCCGCCAGAATTCCAAAGGCCAAGACAAGTAGCAACACTCGTCGCGTCATTCTGCGTCTCCCGAATCGCCGGCAACAGCACCGTGTGGATTATGCAGCCCGCAGCTTCGCCATGAAGGCAGGATCGACATCCAGTCCAAGGCCCGGCCCTGGCGGCATGTAAACGGTGCCATCCCGGACTTCCATGCCACCGATTACAGGATCGGTGGCGAGGAACAGATAGGCGTCGAGATCCGCGAACTCGACGTTTTTCTGCGAGGCCACCACATGCGCCGCTGCCGTGAGCCCTAGCCGTGTCTCATCCATGCATCCCAACATGCACTTGATATTCGCCGCGTCGGCGACCTGCGCGATGCGTGCCGCCTGGAGAATGCCACCGCACTTCATCAGTTTGATGTTGATCATGTCCATCGCGTTTTCGCGGATCCCGACGATCGCGTCGTGTGCGACATGAACCGATTCATCGACCATGATGGGCGTGCCGACACTCTCGCGGATAAATCGCAGACCGGCCCAATCCCAATAGAGGACAGGCTGCTCGCAAACCTGCAGTTGCTGTTCCGCAACCGCGCGCAATACGTGCACACAGTCCGAAGGTGACCAGCCCTGGTTCGCATCGATACGTAATTTGATCTTGGGTCCGATCGCGTCACGTACTGCTCTGATCCGCTCAATATCCAGGGCCGGCGCTTCGCCAACCTTGATCTTCACCGCCTTGAAGCCCTGCTGCACCACGCCTCGCGCCTTCTCGGCCATCACCTGGGGAGTGTCTATCCCCACCGTCAGATCGGTTTCGAAGGAGTCCCGATAGGCGCCCAGCAGGTGATAGACCGGCTGTCCCGTCACCTTTCCGCAGACATCCCACAACGCCATCTCGAGGGCGGCCTTCATGCTGCCATTGCCGGGAGCAAAACTCTCCATCTCGGCAACGATCCGCGCCAGTGAAAACGCATCTTTCCCCTTGACGAACTGCTCAAGACTCTTGCCCATCGCGATGTCCGACTGCTGCGTCTCGCCGGTAACAGGAGAATAAGGAGACGCCTCGCCATAGCCGGTAACGCCATCTTCGGTGCGAAGACGAACGAGGATGTTATCGCAACCGATCTCGGTCGAGAGGGCGACCTTGAAGGGCTCTTTCATGGGCAGTGAGTAGGGAAACATGTCGATGTCCCGAATTCGCGTCGACTTGCTTGGCACGCGGGACTTCTCCTGGGCCTCCGCCAAGGAAGGGAGCGAGAAATCACAGAGCGCCGCAGCGCCGATCGCGCCCGCGAAAGACGTCAAGAATGATTTGCGGTTCATGATCATTGGAAGCTCCTCCACAGAAAGGCCGAGAATTCGGTTCGCCAGAACGATGGAGCCGCCGGGCTCACAAAACCCGACCTTTTCACGTGTACATCATATGATGCATATTGTCAATCTGTCTCATCATATGATGCGACCATCGAATTTTAGCCGGGAATGGAGCTCGGTGCGCGGAGGACTGCGTCGTTTGCCGAGAAGCGTGGTGTGGAACACGAAACGCCAGTCTATGCACCGAATGATGCATTGCTAATGATAGTTGCATCATATAGTGATATTTCTCTTGACACACCTTGTGTCGAGAGCTTTAATCTACGCGAGTATTGGCATGCGAAGTCGCGAGGTCGCCCCGGCTTTGGCTTGAACGCGCGGGTGGAAGTCGTGGACTTGAGAGGAGCAGGACTCATGAAATCTTCCATTGTTCAGTTCGTTGCATCTCTTCTAATTCTGCTTGCATCGCTGGCCCCTGCCAGCCTCGCTCAGAGTTCGACTACGGGCGCCATTACTGGCAGCGCTATCGATCCTTCAGGCGCGGTTGTTGTTGGGGCGGAGATTACGGCAACCAACGATGCAACTGGAGATGTGCGTACCGCCGTCTCTACGTCCAGTGGCGCTTTTCTGTTCCCGCTTTTGTCACCTGGGTCCTACACGCTCAAAGCGTCCAATGCCGGGTTTAAGGAGCTGGTCCGGGCGGGGGTGGTGGTCACGGTCACCGAGACGGTGCGTGTCAATTTGCAACTCCAAATTGGCAAGGTGTCGGAATCCGTTACGGTGACCGCCGAAGGGGAATTATTGAAAACGGAGGATTCCGCTCTAGGAGATGTGACGAACGCGCGCGCCGTCTTGTCTTTGCCCTTGGCCTCGCGCAACTACACCCAGATTATCGGTCTGTCTCCGGGTGTGTCCTCGGAAGTCACCAATGCAGGGGCGCTGGGTCGCGGGACCGGGAGTGAGGCCGCGGGGGATCATGGGTTCTCCTCTCACGGCGCTAGCACCAACGACAATAACTATCAGGTCAATGGCGTCGAAGTGAACGATCTTATGGGATCCGGCTCTCTCAGCGGCGGCGTCGCGGTCCCCAATCCGGATTCCATTCAGGAATTCAAAGTTCAGACGGGGCAGTATGACGCCTCCTATGGGCGCAATGCGGGCGCCAACGTAGATCTGGTGACCAAGACCGGCGGCAATCAAGTCCACGGCTCGCTGTTCGAGTTTTTCCGCAACGAAGATCTCAATGCGAATGAATATTTCCGGAATAAGAACGGAGAACCAAGGGGGGTTTTTAAACAGAACCAGTTCGGTGGCAGTTTGGGCGGACACATTGTCAAGGACAAGTTGTTCTATTTTGGTTCCTATCAGGGCACACGCCAACGGAATGGCATTGCGCCCGGCCTCTGTGCCAGCACCGTGGACTCACCTCCACTGACCAACGATCGAACCCGGGCAGGATTGGGCGCGCTCTTTTCCGGCCCGACCGAGGGTGGCATCGCTGCCGACGGCTCTAATATTAGCGACCAGGCGTTGGCTCTTCTCAATCTGAAGTTGCCGAATGGAAACTTCGTGATTCCGACGCCTCAAACCGTCAATCCCGGTAAGGATTTCTTCGTGCAGGGCCAGTCGGCGTTCAGCCAATCCTGTCCCTTCACGGAAGATCAATTCCTGGTCGATGTCGATTATTTGCAAACGGCAAAGAGCAGCCTCTCCGGCAGTTTCTTGTTCTCCAACACGCGTACGATCCAGACCTTGGCCTTCAATGGGAATATAGCGGGCTCCGCCGTTCCTGGTGCTCCAGGGACAACCCTTAACCAATATCGAGTCTTTTCGCTTATCCATCGCTACAGCTTTTCTTCCAATTTGATCAACCAGGCTAGCCTTGGCTTTCACCGGTTGGTCGGAGATCTAACACAGACCGTGCCCTTTAAGTTCTCCGATATCGGTGTGACTGTGCCCGCGTTTGAAGACTCTTTCCCTAACATTGGCGTGTCTGGATCTTTCCAAATCGGCGGCAACGGACAAGGACTCAAACTGGCCCAAAACGCCTACAACTTCAGCGATGCTATTTCCTGGACCCGCGGGCGGCATTCACTGCACTTCGGTGGCGGTATTGAACGCTCGCAGGTCAACCAAACGGGTTTTCATTTTATAGCGGGCCTACAGTTTCCCTCATATGAGGACTTCCTGCTCGGAACTGCGAGTTTTGCGCTCGATCTTCCCGGCCTGTTCGATCGATATTATCGCACCTGGGACGGCAATCTCTATGCGCAGGACAATATCAAGATAACGCCGAAGTTTACCGTGAATCTCGGACTTAGGTATGAGCGCCTCGGCGACCTGGGCGATACGCTGGGAAGAAATTCGAGTTTCGATCCGCTTCAGGCGGACCACACCGGCGAGGGCAGCCAGGCAGGGTACGTGGTGGCCTCGAATTTCTCTGGTGGAGATCTCCCGCCTGGAGTCATACGATCTTCAAATGAAGCAGCCACGAACGGCCTGGGCCAAAACACCTGGGGACCGCGGGTCGGTTTCTCCTGGCAGATGCCCGGCTCGGACCGGGTCGTGCTTCGCGGAGGCTATGGAATCTTCTATTCACGAACCACGGCGCAGCCCATTTTTCAGGAATTAACCTCGCCGCCATTCGGGCAGATCCGTCAACTGCAGATTGGGATTCCATTCGCCAATCCCTTCCCCCCGGCGCCGGTGATACCTTCATTCCCAACCTATTCCCTGGAGACCTGTCCTTTCGCTTTCTCTGGTGGTTGTGTCTTTTTCGCCAACGTTTCGGTCAATGTCAAGCCCCCAACCATCCAGCAGTACAGTCTGGAGACTCAGGTTGCTCTGGCGCATAATCTTGCGCTGGAAATCGGCTATCAGGGCTCCCGCGGCACCAAGCTGCTGGAAGCGCGTTCGTTCAATCAGGCCCTCCCGGCCAGCGTTTCCAATCCGGTCAACGGGGCGACGGACAACACCATCTTTAATGTCACGCAGCGCAGCCCGGTGCCGGGTGTTTCTACCTCAGTGTTACAAGAGGGTTCCAGCGGTGCTTCCTGGTACAACGCACTCGCAGTGAGTCTGAACAAGCGTATCAGCAAAGGCCTCCAATTCCTTGCTTCTTACTCTTGGTCGAGTTCGTTAGGAACCAGCCAGAATTTCGCCACCGGGACCCAGTTGGGAGGCGTGGCCACCGGCGATCAGAATCATCCCGGGGCAAGATACGGTTGGGATCAGTTTGTTCGACCGCAGCGTCTTATTCTCAGTTGGGTATACCAGTTCCCGGCGTTCGATCATCGTTCATTTGCGATGCGGAAGGTTTTGGGAGGATGGTCGGTGGCCGGTGTGACCACGATTCAGTCTGGGCAACGCCTCACTGTGACCGCTACTAACGCGCAAAACGTGTTTGGAACGCTTTCTGACCGTGCGCCTACCTCCGCATCGGGATGCGGTACCCACTTCGTCAATTCCGGCACCGTGCAAAACAAGCTCAGCGACTACATTAACAAATCATGTTTTGATCTCAATAATTACGCCGTAATTGGAGACGATGGAATAGGAACTGACTTCGGCAATAGCGGAATTGGCGAGGTCACAGGTCCGGATCAGAACAACTGGGACCTGAGCTTGCAGAAGGCCATTGGGCTGAGTGAAAGAGTGCAGCTGCAGTTCCGGTCGGACTTCTTCAATGCGTTCAATCATGCGCAGTTCGCGAATCCAGATCTCAATCTCGGTCTTAGCTTTCCGGCATTCGGAGCAAGCGCGCCCAACGCAGGCTTTGGCACCATAACGACTACCAGTACAAACCCGAGGGTTTTGCAGTTCAGCCTGCGACTGGCTTTCTAGTGACGGAATTCCAGGTACCGGCGGGACTTGTCCCCAGGTTGCGGATCGGACCTCACGGCCCGATCCGCGCCGAGTCTGAGGGATGAAGAACCTAACGCGGTAACCCGGCCTCGCCCTGAGGATCTGTGGCGTATTCGCGTCTACCGTCGCGTTCATGATATTGGCAGCACGGAATGCCCAGCAGTCACATCCCATTCAACTGCGACTCCGGGATGAGTTGGAAAAGTGTTTGAAGAATGTTTTCGCGGCGAGCGGTTCGCATTGCACCGCGAATTCGCGGCGCATGTATTGGAGAGCTATGAAAATTGAGATGATCACGCTACGCGAGCTCCACATGCGTCTTAAGTCGCCGTTTGAGACGAGCTTTGGCGTCACGCAAGAGCGCAGAATTCTGCTGGTTGAGCTGGTTGCCGACGGGATTAGTGGCTGGGGCGAGGTCACCTCGATGGAAAGGCCGTTCTTCAATTCCGAAACCACAGATACGGCATGGCACGTCATAAGCGATTTTCTAGCGCCACAGTTGATCGGCAGGGAGCTGGCCAGCGCCGTCGAAGTGCCCGCACGGTGGGCCGGGGTCCGGGGACACGAAATGGCCAAGGCCGGCGTCGAGAACGCCCTTTGGGATGTCGAAGCCCAACACAAGGGATTGCCTTTGTCCACGTTGCTCGGCGGCAGGCGCGACGAAATCACTTGCGGCGTCTCGATCGGCATCTGCGAGACTCCGCAATCGTTGACCAGGAAGGTGGAGAAAGAAGTTCGCTCCGGATACCAACGGATCAAGTTGAAAGTCAAGCCGGGAAAGGATTTTGCGTTCGTCGCCGAAGTTCGAAAGGAGTTTCCTGAGATTCTCCTCTCGGTCGATGCGAACTCCGCCTACGACCTCGGAGATAGCGCTCACCTGAAAACTCTTGATCAGTTCAATCTGCTGATGATTGAGCAGCCGCTGCAATGGGATGAGATTTACGCACACGCACAATTGCAGCGCATGATTACCACCGCGATTTGTCTCGATGAGTGTATTACTAATTCCAGACATGCTAGCGCGGCCATTAAGCTGGGGGCGTGTCGCATCATCAATATCAAGCTGGGACGGGTCGGAGGGCACTACAGCGCGCAGCAGGTACATGACGTGTGCCAGGAACATGCGATTCCGGTTTGGTGTGGAGGAATGCTGGAATCGGGAATTGGCCGCGCCCATAACATCGCGATGTCGACTCTGCCAAACTTTACTCTGCCGGGCGACGTGTCTGCCAGCCATCGATACTGGCACGAAGACATCGTGGAGCCGGAGGTTGAGGTAACGCCGAATGGTACCATCCGCGTACCGCGCGATCTCGGCCTGGGATTCACAGTAAAACGAGCCTTTATCGATCAACTGACGACCCGGTCCAAGAGTTGGAAGGAAAATCACACGGTGTCAATAGGCGCGTCTGACAAAACCTTCGCTCACGACGAGTGAGGCACTCGCCTTCGGAGCTGTTTCGATTCGAGTCGTAACGGGACCCAACCGTCTTCAGCGGCAAGCGTCACTGACTCAGCTTTCCGCGTCTAGTAGACTACGATGGTCTGCAGGTATTCGAAAAGGAACCCGCGAAGACATAGCTTTGACAGATACCGTAGATGAAGGAGTAGCCATGCTAGGCAGCCGGTTCCGAGCATTCGCCACCGCAGTATCAATCCTGCTATTTGTCGCCATAGCCACGCTGCCGATCGCGAATTCGTCGAGTTTGTCTTTCTCTACGCAAGTTAAACCACTGGAAGCGGAACCTCAGAGCCTGACCAGCAACACTTATGATGTGATCATCAAGAATGGAAGGATCATCGACGGGGCCGGGAATCCATGGGTCTCAGGCGATTTGGCCATCAAAGGGGATCGGATTGCAGCGATAGGGAGATTCGACAGCGCCAAAGGCAAGCGAGTTATAGACGCCTCAGGTCTGGTGGTTTCCCCAGGTTTTATTGATATGCTCGGGCAATCGGAAATGGCGCTGCTGATCGACAATCGCGCGTTGAGTAAGCTGTCGCAAGGAATCACGACCGAGATTACCGGAGAGGGGGCCTCGATTGCTCCTCAAGATGCGTTTACTCTCTCCGCTCTTGCGCCCGAACTCGATCACTACCACCTGAAAGTTGACTGGACGACGCTCGATGGCTACTTCGCAAGACTTGAGAAAACCGGAACACCGCTGAATATTGGCACCTATGTCGGTGCGGCGCAGATTCGAGAGGCAGTTCTGGGCGATGCGGATCGGGCGCCGACCTCTGAGGAGCTTGAGACGATGAGAGGCCTGGTGGCTCAGGCAATGCAGCAAGGGGCCTTCGGACTCTCCACCGCTCTCATCTATCCGCCAGGTCACTACGCCAAGACTGACGAACTAATTGAACTGGCAAAGGTAGCCGCACAGTATGGCGGTATCTACGGCACACATATGCGCAGTGAGGGGCAAGCTGAAATCGCCGCCATCGCAGAAGCGCTGCGCATAGGCCGAGAAGCACATTTACCCGTCGAAATCTTTCACTTGAAAGTAATTGGAAAGCGCCGATGGGGGTCGATGCCAAAGGTAGTAGGCATAATCCAAGCAGCACGAGACTCGGGGCAGGACGTATCCGCAGACATGTACCCCTACGTTGCCGGCGGCACATCGCTGGCGGCCAGTTTGCCACCGTGGGTGGCAGAGGGAGGGCTAAACAAACTTCTCGAAAGACTGCACGATCCTCGGACGCGCTCCAAGATCAAGCGTGAAATGAGTGTCGAGCAGTCCTCTTGGGAAAATCTCTTCCTCGACAGCGGTGGCGCCACCGGAGTTCTGGTAGCGGGTATCGAAAGTGCCCAGCTCAAGAAATTTGACGGCCAGACAATCGAGCAGATAGCCACTGAACAGAAGAAGCAGCCTCTGGATGCGCTAATGGATCTTGTCGAAGAGGATCGAGCTCAAACTGGAGCCATTTACTTTATTGCGGGTGAAGACGATTTACAATACGGCCTCAAACAGCCTTGGACGAGCCTTTGCCTCGATGCCAGCGAGGAATCGCTGGATGGACCCTTGTTTGAACCACATAACCATCCGCGCGCCTATGGATCGATGCCACGTTTTCTGGGCCATTATGTCCGCGACCTTCACCTGCTTTCTCTGGAACAAGCGATTCGAAAAATGACTTCACTTCCTGCGCAACGAGAGCGCTTGCGAGAGCGTGGCCTGTTGAAAGAAGGATACTTCGCCGATATTACGATTTTCGATCCGGGGAGTATCCGGGATCGGGCAACTTACCACAATCCTACGCAGATATCGGAGGGGGTGAAGTATGTATTCGTGAACGGCCAACTCGAATTCGAAAATGGACAGCTAACCGGGGCCGCAGGCGGCAGAGCTTTGCGCGGCCCTGGGTGGAAACAACCAAATTGAGATGGACAATCGGTCGAGGTGATATGAGCCTCCGAACCGGATCTCACTATTGTCTCCTGTGCTTGTTTCCGACTTGGTCTTCCTCCGTCGACTTCGGAGAGTACCATCGTGCCCTGAATCCCTGCTCTTTCTGGCGCAAGACAGCGAGAGATCTTTGCGGCTTGATTTGCGCACAAGCTGTGATGAGCGTATTGATGAAAGCCAGTGGTGCTACATAGGAACCGTGAAACGAAGGATTGGCAATCGACGCAATCCAAAAGGAATCACAGAAGCGGGCAATCGGAGTCTTCTCACTGTCGGTAATTCCAAACGTCGGCACACCGTTCTTGTGCGCGATGAGGACCGCATCTACTGTGTCTTGCAGGCACCGGCCAAAGCTTATGGCGAGGAGCAGGTCCTTTGGTCCGAGTAGAAGGACCTTCTGATGCAGGTTCCCTGAGGAACCGATTGGGGCCTCCGCATCTAACCCGATCGAAACCAAGGCATAGGCCAAAATATTGGAAAGGAACGCAGCAAAGTCAATTCCCACCACCATAACTCGTCGTGCTCGTTGAAGCCGTCGGGCCAAATCGGCTACCCGGGAAACATCCATATTCGAACGCAAGGCGTGCAGATTGCGTTCGTCCATTTCGAGACTGTGGTGAATGCGATCAGAGATACTCCGTTTCTCGCGGGTCATGGACTTCATCACTGTATAAGGAGTGATTCGGCTGATGAAGTGTGACCTCAGGTCGGCTGCGAAGTCTGCGAAGCGGTCATAGCCGAGTGCCTGAACGGTTCGCACGATCGTCGCCGTATCTACCTCGTAGTGCCTCGCAAGGGCACGACACGACAAGAAATAGGTGTCTTCGGGATGTTCTAATACTGCACGAATCAGTCTCATGCGACTGGCGCTGAGATTGGATTCCCTTGCTGCCACACGATTCTCTAGCATTGTTGCCCAAGGTTTTCCGATCCCACTGGTTTCGAGCCCATTGGTTTCGGCCTTTCTTGCTGCAGACTCCCGAGGAGCGGTCATTGCGGCTCACCCATGTTCGACAAATCCTTTTTAAGCTGTTCTATTCGTCCTCAAAGCGGCAGGTCTATGCCAAGCGTTGCAGAAGGTCATCAATTCCCATTAGCGGATGCATGGGTTTCCGCAATCAGCCATATCCAGCGAAATTGACCTGCCGGACATTTATACCAGATTCGAGTCTGAGTTCGAGGTGAAGGCCAAGTGGCGAGAACGATCTTGCCCTGCAGGACGTTAGAGTCGATATGCAAATCCACGGCGTCTTTGGTTTTGTGGACACGGCCAAGGGCACGGTGCTCACGCGGTGTCGGCAACGACATCGGCATCAAGAATATCTGGACTTTCTGCGGCAGATCGACAACAACGTGCCACCGGACTTAGACGTGCACGTGATCGTGGACAATTATGCGACCCACAAACATCCGCGTTTGAAGCGCCGGCTGGCGACGCGACCCCGCTTTCATGTGCACTTCACTCCCACCTACGCCTTTTTCAGCGCCGACTTCGTGCGCAACCTACAGACGCACTATTTCCTCGGGATAGACGAAAACCAAACGGGAGATGTCCACTACTTCAACAAAACTGCGGCGCAAAAGGCGATTGGAGCGACCCTCAGCCAATGCGGAGTGTCAACTATCGATCAAGCCATTCAGCCCTGCCCAGGTTTGTACCCGGGTGGTGGAGGGGCTAGCATGGCGGACTTCGCCAGTTATGGGTTGACCTCCTCCGCCGATTTCAACCAGCCCTGTGGTGTGCTGTTCGGGTATCCCCTGTGCCTTCCCCGGCGTCAATCCCAACGCGCCGGCTCACGCAGGGCACCCTGCACTCCAACTTCGGTCGCAAGCGTTCGAACAACACACCGGTTCGAAGAGAGGTAAAGTAGAAGGGGTGCAAGGAATGAAGACTTCACTCGCAGATTCTCAGGCGAAGCGACTCCTGATTTTGACAATTATGCCCAGGCCGAGGTTCCGAACGGGGCGTGCCGGTGTTGCAACTCCCCACGGCATTGGGCGGTGAGAGCTCAACCAGCGGACCACGAAATCGATTGAGCGCGACGCTCTGCAGTGAAGCAAGCTGGAGAGAACTAGAGAAGGCTGCGCGAACATTGTGGGGGCAATTGTATGCTCCTAAGACATTGATAATAATAGAGATAGTGGTGGAGGCGGCGGGAGTCGAACCCGCGTCCGAAAATGTCACTGGTCAAGAGCCTACATGCGTAGTCCAGTTCATGCCCCAGGCATTACCCTGGGACGTTCGCGGCCGTCGCTCAGAACGGACAAGAAACGCTAGCCGCTAGCCTGATGATCTCATCTTCCCCACTCAGACGGGGCAGGGAAGACCAGCCCTCTGTGCGACGCTCGCTCGCAGCCCAAGGGCGAAGCTGCGGAGAGCGGCTGCCTAATTAATTAGGCTGCGTATGCCATCTGTTGATTGGCAATTGTCGTTTTGCACGCGATTACGGGTGTGTGCACCCCGGCATGCCTCTTGGCCGCAAGCATCTCCGTCGAAACCGTGACGCCCCCAACTGGGTGGGATGGCCGATCAAAGATCTACTTCTATTCTGGGCAGCAAACCCAGGGAAGTCAAACAGTTATTGGATGCGGGGAGATTCCCGTGGACTCGCTTTCGGGGTGGACCCGGGGCCACGTCCTATCGTCCGCCCTGCCCCGGATGACGCTGCCCGCCAGTTGTCTACAGTTTGTCAAATAGTTGTCATTTTCCCTACTGTCCCGCCCTTAACCCGTGTTTCCGCTGTTGTTTAGGGGTATCATGCTTATCCGGTATGAGGGCGGCTGGAAACAAAAACCCGTCTGCGGCACCCATCGCGCTGGAACTGCCGCCCGCCAACTCCGAGCGGATCCTGGTAATCGAAGACGATCGCGGCGTCCAGAAGGCGCTAAGAAGGTTGTTTGAAGGCGAAGGCTTCACAGTGGACGTCGCGAGCAACGGCGCCGCCGGCCTGGAGATGTTTCGCGCGGCCACGCCCGCCGTCCTGGTGCTGGATCTGCGCTTGCCCGGGATGCCGGGGCAGGATGTGTGCCGCGAGGTTAGTCAGGCCGCTCCATCGCTTCCCATCATCATTCTGAGCGCCAAGACTGAAGTCATGGACAAGGTGCTGTTGCTGGAACTTGGCGCTCACGACTACGTGACCAAGCCCTTCAGTCCGCGGGAACTGCTGGCCCGGGTGCGCACAGCCATGCGACGCTCGTCGCGAACTCCGGTGACTGAAACCTTCACGTTCGGCGATGTCCGAGTGGACTTCGCGAAGATGGAAGTGAAACGCGACGGTCAGTCCGTCCAATTGACCTCACAGGAGTTCAAGGTTCTGAAGTTCATGACCCAGAATTGCGAGCGGGTACTTTCTCGCGAGGAACTGCTGAACAGCGTCTGGGGATACCAGAACTATCCGAGCACCCGCACCGTAGATAACCACATTCTGAAGCTGCGCCAGAAGCTGGAGAAAGATCCTTCCAACCCGGTGCACTTCCGCACCTTGCACAGTGCGGGCTACAAGTTCGTGCCCTAGCCCGGTGCATTCATGAGCATGGGCACGGTTTTGAAGGGGCGCGGCTTTTAGCCGCGCCGATGTAGAGCAAAAAGAAATCCGGCTTCAGCCGCTGGGGTAGGCTGCTGGAAGTTTCTGTGGTGCTGAAAAAGGAGCCTGCTACGCCCAACCGCGGGGGCTAAAGCCCCCTGTTTTCGAGCGCACCGTGGCGGCGCGGCTGAAAGCCGCGCCCTTTCAAGGCAGACTTCGTGAATAGTGCAGATTCGGGGAAGGACTGACATGGGTGGACTTCGGCTGCGGACCAAGTTCTTGCTCTCCATGGTGCTGGTCTCGGCCGCACTGACGTTCACCACTCTGTTTGTGGTCCGGCGCAGCATCCAGGAGCAGGTGCGCCTGGAAATCCTCAGAGACCTCGAGAACTCCGTTTCCGCCTTCCGCAATTTCCAGAAACAGCGCGAAGGAACGCTGGAGCGCTCGGCGGCCCTGCTGGCGGACTTGCCCAACCTGCGGGCGCTGATGACCACCCACGACGCCGCCACCATTCAGGATGCGTCGCGCGACTTGTGGAAACTGGCGGGCAGCGACCTGCTCCTGCTTGCCGACTCCTCCGGTAAGGTGATGGCGCTCCAGGCCCGACCGCCAGAAATCACGGTTCGCCAGGCCCAGGACTTTTTCCCGCAGGCGGTCGCCAGCGGGCAGCCACGGCTGTGGTGGTACGTGGAGGGGCACCTCTACGAAATCTTCCTGCAAGACATTTACTTCGGGCAGGTAGCCGAGAACCGGGTGTTGGGGTCGCTGGTGCTGGGGTACGAAATCGACGACCAGGTGACGCGCGACGTGAGCCGGGTTGCCGCCAGCGAAGTTGCCTTCCGCTACGGAGAAGGGATCGCGCGCAGTACGCTCACACCTTCGCAGGAAGCGGAGCTGCTGCGCCTCCCCGCGAATCAGCCAGCGGAGAGCGCAGCCGCCCCCGGCCAGGTCCGGCTTGGAGACGAACGTTTCCTGACCACGACCATCGATCTGTCTTCCTCCACCGCGGCCCCCGTGCGTTTGAGCGTGTTGAAGTCGTTTGACCAGGCGACCGCGTTCTTGAGCAGCCTCAACCAGTTGCTGCTGGCGCTGGGATTGGCGGCCCTGCTGGGGGGAAGTCTGCTGGTGTTTCTGATCTCCCATACCATGACTCGGCCGCTGGGCGACCTGGTCGCCGGGGTCCGCGCCTTGGAGCACGGCGACTATGCCTATCCGCTGCAGGCGCGTGGCCGGGACGAAGTCGCCGAGGTTACCGGCGCCTTCGGACGGATGCGCACCAGCCTGGAGAAAACCCAGCGGGAACTGCTGGATGCGGAGCGGCTGGCGACCATCGGGCGGATGGCGAGTTCCATATCGCACGACCTGCGGCACTCGCTGGCGGCCATCGTGGCTAACGCGGAGTTCCTTTGCGAGTCCAACCTCACCTCTGGCCAGCGCGAAGATCTTTATGCCGAGATCCGGATCGCCGTCCACCAGATGACCGACTTGATCGAGTCGCTGCTGGAGTTTTCCCGTACGCGGGAGTCCCTGCACGCCTCGCATGGCGACGTGCGCGACGCCGTCGACCGTGCCATCCAGGCGGTGAAGGCGCACCCTGAATTTCATGGCATACGCATTCAGGTCCGATCTCAGGGGACAACCGCGGGCTGGTTCGATTTCAGGAAACTGGAGCGGGCCTTGCAGAACCTGCTGCTGAACGCGTGCGAGGCCGTGCCCCAGGATTCGGGGAAGATCGAGGTCAGTTTGCGGCAGGCCAGCGACGGCCTGGAGATCCGCGTTGCCGATAATGGGCCGGGAATCGCCGAAGCCGTGCGTGGCCGGCTCTTCGAGCCCTTCGTGAGCCATGGCAAGGAGAACGGCACCGGTATGGGCCTGACCGTGGTGCAGAAAATCCTACAGGACCACGGTGGCGACATCGCCGTCGAGAGCACATCGCCGGCGGGCACGACCTTCACCGTGCGTCTGCCGCTGAACGCTTCACCGGAGAACGTTCCTGCCTTGAAGAATATGTCTTGATTCGTGCGGTTTGATCGGCTTCTCGTAAAAGCCTATCCACGGGGGGAGGCAATATGAACAGGACTGCTGTGGGCGAACTCTTACGATGGGTCATCCTGGCCGGATTGTTCGGCTCAACCTGGCCCGGCATGGCGCAGCAAGCCGCTGCTCCGGCCGGGTCCCCGCCGGAAAGTTCGTTAAGCGACTCGGTCCGCGAACTGCGAAAACAGATTCAGGAATTGCAGGCGGCGGTGGCGGAGATACGCTCCGAAGCGCAGCAGTACCGCGCCGAAACGGCCGATCTGCGCCGCGAACTCGAGTCCACGCGCGCCAACTCCGGGCCGCAGCGTGCGCTAGTAGCGGAATCCGCTCCTCAAGCCGAAGCGGCGAGCTACGCGCTCGCTTCGGGAGACACGCCCGCCGCGTCCCAGCAGGACCTCCGGAAGGCCGAGCGCCCCGCCACGCTGGAAGAGGAATATCAGCTCCTGAGCGGGAAAATTGACGAGCAGTATCAGACGAAAGTGGAGAGCGGATCCCGGTACCGGGTGCGATTGTCGGGTATCGTGCTGCTGAACCTGTTCAGCAATCGGGGAACGGTCGACAACATCGACTATCCAGCGCTCGCCTACGATAACCCGCCCGGCAGTTCGGGCGGGAGTTTCGGGGGCACGCTGCGGCAGTCGCAAATCGGGTTTGAGGTCTTCGGGCCGCAGCTGGCGGGCGCCAGAACCCAGGCCGACCTGCAACTCGATCTGGGCGGTGGTTTTCCGTTCGCGCCGAACGGAGTGAATTTCGGACTGCTGCGCCTGCGGACGGGCACCATGCGGCTCGACTGGAAGAACACCTCTATCGTCGCCGGCCAGGATGGATTGTTCTTCTCCCCGCTGTCTCCGACGTCGTTCGCGTCGCTGGCGACTCCCGCCCTGTCCTATGCCGGCAATCTGTGGAGTTGGGTGCCGCAGGTCCGAGTCGAGCACCGCGTCTCCCTCGGGGAGGACTCGCAGCTTGTGCTACAGGGAGGCATTCTCGATCCCTTGAGCGGGGAGCCGCCGGTCTTCAACTCGTATCGTCAGCCACAGGCCGGTGAATTGTCACGCCAGCCTGCATACGCTAGCCGGGTGGCTTGGGCGCGCAACCTTTTCGGACAACCGCTGCGGGTGGGATTCGGCGGCTACTACAGCCGGCAGAATTACCTCTACCAGCGCAACGTCGACGCCTGGGCGGGAATGACCGACCTCGACTTGCCCCTGAGCCATCGCTTCTCACTCAGTGGAAAGCTTTATCGGGGCCGGGCGCTGGGCGGACTGGGTGGCGGGATCGGACGCAGCGTGTTGTTCAGCGGCGACCCGGCACTGCCCACCACCCTGGTGCGTGCCTTGAATTCGGTGGGCGGCTGGGCGCAATTGAAATACCGCGCTACCAATACCCTGGAGTTCAACGGCGCTTTTGGGCAAGACAACCCCTACGCCGCCGATGTGCGCGCCTTCCGCTACAGCCAAGCCTATGGGGATCCATCCCTGGTCCGAAACCGGGGGAGCTTTGTTAACGTCATCTACCGGCCCCGTTCTGACCTGGTATTTTCCGCGGAGTACCGTCAGGCGAGAACGTTCAACACGAGCGACGCGAACTATACCGCGGATCACATCAATCTTTCGATGGGTGTATTGTTCTGAGGGTAGTTGGCCGAAGCGGATGAACATGGTTCAGCGAATAACAATTTGCGCGCTCCTGTTGTGCGCCGGCCGGCTGCCGGCCCAAGTCACGACGGTGCGTGGCCGTGTCGAAGTGATCGGCGGGCGCCCCTGGCATCCGGCGTCGATGCCCAGTACGGTGGTGTGGCTAACCCCGCAACCCGGCTCGGGAAACGAGGTTCCCAAAGTTGCGCCCCGCACCGATGGCAGTCTGCGGCTGGTCCAGAAGAACAAGAGCTTCGAACCGCATATTCTTGTCGTTCCGGTGGGCTCGGTGGTGGAGTTCCCCAACCGGGACCCGTTCTTCCACAATGTGTTCTCCCTGTTCGAAGCGAAGCGTTTCGACTTGGGACTGTACGAGGCGGGCTCCTCCCGCATGGTTCATTTCGACCGCGCCGGGATCAGCTACATCTTCTGCAATATTCATCCCGAGATGAGCGCGGTCGTGATCACCCTGGCGACCCCGTACTATGCCGTCTCCAATGCCGCCGGGCAACTCAGCATTCCGGATGTGCCCTATGGCCGGTGGGTTCTCCATATCTGGAGCGAGAACGGCCCACCGGAAGTGTCCCAGACCGAAAAGCGCGACATCACGATTTCCGAGGCTTCGCCGGCGCTGGGCGTCATTCGCGTTCCGGCCGCCAATGGAAACGTTGTCGCACACAAGAATAAGTATGGACGGGATTACGACCAGCCCAGCCCCGGCAATCCGGTTTACCGCCAGCAACCGTAGCGCGGTCGGCTGCGCGGCTCGGATCGGCCAAGATGCTTTAGAATCCTCTCGCAGGCTGCTGAAGAACTCACGTTTTGTATCAGGGCATCGCTTTAGCGATGCCGTGAATCTTTGCTTTCAACCGCCCCTTTAGGGGCTGCCTTTGCGACTTCGACTTTTTCAGCAAGCCTGATCGATCACACTATGAAGCTCAACAAACTCCTGAGACCATACCGCATTGAAGCCGGGAAACACTTCCGCCTCAAAGATCACGATCCCGCCGGCACGCACGGGCTCAAGTCCGAGTTCAAGCCGCAGGCGCGGGACCTGCTGGCCAAAGGCGTGCAGGAACTGGCCCGCCTGCAGGATATTCTCGCGGCCCAGGACCGCTGGGGGCTGCTGCTCATCTTCCAGGCTATGGACGCCGCCGGCAAGGACGGCACCATCAAGCACGTCATGTCGGGCGTGAACCCGCAGGGCGTGCAGGTGGTTTCCTTCAAAGCGCCTTCCAGCGAAGAGTTGAACCACGACTTTCTGTGGCGCACCATGAAATGCATTCCGGAGCGCGGACGCATCGGCATCTTCAACCGCTCGTATTACGAGGAAGTGCTGGTCGTCCGGGTGCACGCCGGGCTTCTCGAGAGTCAGAAGCTGCCGGAATCGCTCGTCAGCAAGGAACTCTGGCGGGAGCGATTCGAAGACATCAACGCCTTCGAGCGTTACCTGACGCGCAACGGCATCGCGGTCCTGAAGTTCTTTTTGCATGTTTCGAAAAAAGAGCAGAAACGGCGGTTCCTGGAGCGGCTCGACAAGCCGGACAAGAACTGGAAGTTCTCCACCGCCGACTTGAAGGAACGCCAGTTCTGGGATGAGTACCAGAAAGCCTACGAGGACATGATCAGCCACACCGCCAGCGAGCATGCGCCGTGGTACGTGGTGCCGGCGGACAACAAGTGGTTCACGCGCTTGGTGGTCGCCGCCGCCGTGGTCGATGCGCTCGACAAAATGGATTTGAAGTATCCGAAAGTGGGCGGCGAGCAAAAGGCGGCTCTGGAGCGGGCCAAGGCACAACTGGAAGCGGAGTGAGCCTCTCTTTCTCCGGGCAGCGAGACGCAGCAAGCTGCGTCTCTACGGAGCCTACTTCGTCAGGACCACCGGCAGCGCCTGATCGTACGGCTGGATGCTCACGGCCAGCGACTGGCGCTGGTCAAAAGCCTGCCTGGTGACCGGGAAGCTCACCACCAGGGTTCCGTGCTGCGCCATCCCCGACATGATTTTGGTTTCGGGCAGCAGCGGCGGCTGCGCGTTCTCCTTCAGCACCGGGAAGGCCTGGGCGTAGCGGTCGAGTTCGACTCCGGAAGCGGCGTTATCGTCGAACGTCTTGCCGTCGCTGGTCGTGAGGCGGGCTTTCAGCGTGCGGATCCAGAGTGGTTTTTCTCCCGCATTGTGTAGGGTGAGGGTGACGGCCGCCAGTACCATGTTCTGGTCCGGGACTTCGGCGACAGAAATGAAGTCAATCGAACCCGCGCCCTGCGGTTTCTGCCGCTGCACAAAAGCGAGAACTCCCAGGATCACGGCCACCGCTACAATGCAGAGCACAACGATGCCCGCGGGCGGGAGATTGCGCTTGGCGGTTCCGAACTCGTCGCCGATGTGGAACTCAGTCACCGGCTCTGGTTCGGAGCCGGGCGGCCGAGGAACTGGCGGGGGAACGGTAGGGTCAGCCATACTTTCCTGAGATTGTACTCTTCGCAGCCCGAGGTTCTTTTTCTGGAGTTACGACCGCCGGGTGTTATCCCTGCTGGTTTGAGCGTTTTCACCTCGGCCCTTTATAATCGCAAGTTTGGCTGCGAGTGATTTTCCTATGCCGCAAAACACTGCCAGCGAAGTTGTGCTCGGATGAAAGTTCGCCCCGGACTCGAAGTCTCCGCCCAATCCGACCTCGGCTGCCAGCGCGAGAATAACGAAGACTCTCTCGGCTACTGGGAGCCGGAAGAAGACGAGCAGTTCCTACGCCAAGGCCGTCTCGCCATCGTCGCCGACGGCATGGGCGGCTACGAAGGCGGCCAGGAGGCCAGCCGCCTGGCGGTCGAAACCGTGATTTCGGTCTATCGCAACTTCGCCGGCGACGATCCGCAAGAAGCTCTGATTGAGGCGTTGCAGACGGCCCACAAACGGATTCGCGAATACGCCATAGCGCATCCGCACCTGCAGGGCATGGGGACCACTTGCACCGCTCTGGCCCTGGCCGGGGGCTTCCTCTACTACGCGCACGTCGGCGATACCAGGCTATATCTTGTCCGGAGCGGTCAGATCACCCAGCTCACCCGCGACCACTCGTACGTGGGCCGCCTGGTGGAGTCGGGAGTCATCAGCCGGGAAGAGGCTGAAAACCATCCCCATCGCAATATTCTGACCGCCGCCATGGGCACCAGCGGCGATCTCGTGACCGATTCACCGGGACGTCCGGAGCCGCTCCAGCCCGGCGATGTGCTCGTGCTCTCCAGCGACGGACTCTGGGGACAAGTGCGCGATCCCGAGATTCTTCATGCGGTCGAGAACAAGGACCCGGAGCCAGCCGGCCGCGACCTGATCCAACTGGCCCGCGAGCGCGGAGGGCCCGATAACATCACGGTTGAGATCCTGCGCCTGAGCTAATTTCACCGCCTTCAACTGGCGGGGTAGAGCCGCCTTTCCCGAACCGCAAAGTTCTGCACCAGGGGGATCGTCCCCGCTGCCGCTGCCCTGTAACTCCTTGAAATCGGCGCACGATCTGCCCGGCGATCTTTAGCCTTTGTCAGCGGGCGTGCATTGGCTATGATGCCTATTACCCCGATAGCCATTACCAGAGAGTCAATTATGAAGATCTCCCAAAAAGGGTTGTACGCCTTGCAGGCGCTCATGATGCTGGCCCGGCGGTACAGTCAAGGTGCAATCCGCATTCGCGACGTCGCCTACGAAGAGAACCTGCCGGAGAAATTCCTCGAACTCATTCTCCTGGAACTGAAGAACGCCCGCATCGTGGAGAGCGTGCGCGGCGCCAAGGGGGGGTACCGGCTGCGGCGTCCGCCCGCGGAGATCCCGCTGAGCGAGATCATCCGGCTGATTGACGGGCCGCTGGCGCCCTTTGCCGACGCCGGCCAGCTGCGCGAACTGATTGACCGCGACCTCGACCACCGCACCCTGTATCAGGTGTTTCTGGACGTGCGGAACGCAGCCTGCAAGATCCTCGACAACACCACGCTCGCCGACCTGATCCACCAGCCTCCCGCCGGTGCGCGGCAGCGCTCCGGCAAGAAAAAGAAAGCCGAGGCAAGTGTGCTGCCGATGGTGGTGCATGGCGGAAAAGAAGGCCATGACTAGGCAAGAAGGTCTCAGCCGTCAGCCGTCAGCCGTCAGCCGTCAGCCGTCAGCCGTCAGCCGTCAGCCGTCAGCCGTCAGCCGTCAGCCGTCAGCCGTCAGCCGTCAGCCGTCAGCCG
>JBAVUO010000070.1:0-3533 GCA_049696815.1 Terriglobales bacterium
TATCCTGGAATGCCAGTGATTCTCAGGGAGTAGTGGGCTATAACGTCTACCGCGGAGGCGTTTCGGGCGGGCCGTATTCGAAGATCAACACTTCGCTGGATGCGGGTACGAACTATACGGATAACCAAGTCGTCGCAGGCCAGACTTATTACTACGTAGCCACCGCCGTCGATGGGAATGGCGACGAAAGCGCCTATTCAAACGAGGTTCCGGCTGTGATTCCGAAGCCGTGAGGCCGGGAAACTGCTGTGTCTCGCAGAACTCACGCCAAGTAGAAAGAAATCCTTTTCAATGTAAGCGCGCATCAGACCTTTGCCTGAAGGCTCGGCTGGCCAGCGCCCCCAGGGAGCTGATAAGTCGGTTTGGGGATCGAAAAACTCCGTTGTCCGGGCTATGGCGACCGTTTCGAAAGAAAATGTGAGGCTCGCTGCCGTTGGGCGCGTGCCGGACACACTCGGATCTTCATTCATGCTTTCGGGCAGGCCGCAACTGGGCGCGCGGCCTTACCGTTTGTACCCGATCTTGCGCAGCAGGTCATGCCGCCAGGCGATGTCTGCGGGCCCCTCCACGCCTTTCGGGCCACTGCCGTCAATCACCCCCAGCACCCCTTGGCCCTGCTCACTCCGGGCTACGACGATCTCGACCGCGTTGGCGGTCGCACAAAAGATCGTGCAAACTTCGGGCACGTTCCGGATTGCGCTCAGTACATTGATGGGATAGGCGTTCTGGATCACGAGCACAAACGTGTGACCCGAACCGAGTGCCTGCGCATTGCGTACGGCAATCTCTTGCAGCACCTGGTCATTTCCTTCCGACCGCGTCAGGCATGCCCCGGAGCTTTCATTGAACGCCAGACCAAACTTGGCCTGCGGCACCGTGGTCGCGACCGCTTCGTAAAGGTCTTCCACGGTCTTGATAAAGTGCGACTGGCCAACGATGATGTTGGCATCGGCCGGAAACTCCATGCGAATGGCCTTCATTTCGAGCATCGCTCTCCTCCGCTCCACGCTCGACCGAGTAAGGTGTTATGCGATCCGTTTTCGATCCGGGTGCGCCCGCTCCACGTAGTGGCCGGTTCGCACATCAACCCGCACGCTTTCCCCGGGAGCAATGAAGAGCGGAACGCGGATCACGAGACCGTTGTCGAGCCTGGCTTCCTTCCAAGCGCTGTCTTGCTGTGAACGCGCGGCTGGCGCCGTGTCCAAAACCCGGGCCTCCATGAGGTCCGGCAGGACGGCGCTGATGGGCACCCCTTCGAAGAACTCCACCGGCACTTCCATCCCGGCCTGGAGAAACTGCTCGGCCGGCCCCAGAATCTCGCCCGATACCTCAATCTGTTCGTAGGTGTTGGGGTTCATAAAGGTACAGGTGCTCCCCTGGCGAAACAGGAATTCCATGAGTTGCCGCTCCACCTGCAGCTCTTCCACTCGTTCCTGCGGGCGGAGATGCGGCTCCCACATTCGGCCGCTTCGCACGTTACGCAACTTGGCCTTGACGACACCGCCTAGCTTTGCCGCTCCTGCCCGGCTCTCCACTTCGAGAACTCTGTAGATCTGGCCCTCCATTCGGATGACCATTCCTGCCTTCAATTCGGACGCGACCAACATAGGAATCTTCTCCCTAAGCAACACATCCCACACTTTGGAGGGAAGTACGGAATTCCAGAGGATCGAGGGGCATGGGATACCTCCTCTTCTGCGGTCCGGTGGTCGCCGCAAAACCGATCAAGCCTGGCGTCGGCCAAGCTCGAGAACAAATTACAATCATAGGCTAGCCACCGCCGGTCCTCCTTGTCTGTGATTCACCGCACAGCACGCAGCCCGTCGGAGTCCACAGAAGCCAGCTGGCAAGCGTCACTCGAGGGAGATCTCGTTGCCGTAAGAGACAACCATTAGCTCGTGTAGCAGAACAATCTGCGCAACCGCCGTGAAACTGATGAGAAGCAGAATGGCCCGAGGCCTTAGGGATGGAAGACTTGCTGCCGAGAGTGACTGTCCCGCGCTCACAGCATAACCATTACAATTCAAGCCCGGCGAAAAACAAAGGCAACTTCCGCCGGTGTTGCTGCGGAACCGGGATCGAGCCGACGGAGGCCCGCGGCACGAAAGGCATCACGGGCCTGCCGGAATTCTTGCGCGGTAATACAACGATTAATCTCGGGATACTGCCTTGCCGTGACATGACCGGCGGGGCGGTATTGCGCCATCAGGTTGACGTAGGTGTCAGGGCTCAACTCGTGGGCGATCCATTGCATGATTTCTGGTGTTCCGGCTGCGCCGCCGGGTATCACCAGATGCCGCAGCAAAACGCCGCGCAGCGCGACGCCTTGCTCATCCGTGACTAGCGGCCCAACCTGGCGATGCATCTCCCGGATCGCGCGGCGCGCGGCTACCGGGTAATCCGGAGCCTTGGCATAGAGACGCGCCTTTTCAGGACTCCAGAACTTGAAATCAGGCATGTAGATATCCACTACCCCGTCCATAAGGGCGAGGGAATCGAGCGAATCGTATGCGCTCGTGTTGTAGACGAGAGGAAGGCGCAGGCCACGCTCCACCGCCAGCAGCAGAGCCTCAAGAATCTGCGGGACAACGTGTTCCGGGGTGACCAGGTTGATGTTGTGGCAGCCCTGTGCCTGTAAAGCCAGCATCATCTCAGCCAGTTCTTGGGGGCCTACAATCCGGCCTTGGCCCAGCCAACTGATTTCGTAGTTCTGGCAGAAAACGCAACGCAGGTTACACCAGCTGAAGAAGATGGTTCCCGAGCCATGAGTGCCACGGAGGCAGCCCTCTTCACGGAAGTGGGCAAAACAGCTGCTGACGGCGGCGTAGCGCCCGGTCCTGCACGTTTTAGTCTTATCGTCCATTCGGTTCACGTGGCAGTTGCGCGGGCACAGAGTGCAGTCTGCCAGTCTTCCCAGACCAAGCTCGACCCGGCGCGACAATTCCCCTGACTGCCACAACTTGAGATAAGCGGCTTGGAACTCGCCTCGCTTCACGGTTCTGGGGTCGCTCATCACCTGTGCTCCAGCGCCACGGATACGGTTCTTTCGCAGTGCCACTGGCGTCATGCGGACGTGGCGCCTGCCAGCCATCGGTAAGCCCCGCGCACCAGCATCCACATCAAGTAATAGAACAACGTCATGACCAGAACCGCTATTGCACGCACCAGGATCGGCGCTGGCTCTCCGAAAAACCGAGAAGGCAGGTTCAGGACAAAAGCAGCCATCGATCCCGCGAAGAGTCCCAGAAACGCTCCCCAGAGCGGCAATCGTTTCGGCATCCATGCCGAGGGTGTCAGCAGGGCCCAGACTCCCCACGCGAGCGGTGCGCAACACCAGAGAATGGTCAGGGGATAGATCCTCTCGAACGTTAGACCCGGTGTGAGACCCAGGATGAGGGCGGCGATAGCAATGGCAATGGATGCGATCGCAGTACCGGCGGCAAATCGCTGAAACATAGTCACCTCCCCGCTGACTATGTTCCTGCGCCGGTGGCCGAAAAGTCAGTGACACCGGCCTCCATTTTGGGATTGCT
>JBAVUO010000071.1:0-32247 GCA_049696815.1 Terriglobales bacterium
CAGGCGTTAGCACTCAGAACCCCACTTTCGCGGATGAGGTCACTGATTCCGTTTCATTGTTGTTCGAGCTGCTGTCAGGATGAACTACTTCTTGTACACCGTGGGCAGTGGGCCCTTCTCCAGCGTCTCGCGGTCCCAGATCATGCCTTCACGGGAGTAGTTGGCGAGTTCGAAATCCTGCGTGAGTTCGAGTGCGTCGGTGGGGCAGGCGTCCTCGCACAATCCACAGAACATGCAGCGGCTCAGGTCGTAGGTGAAGTTGGTAAGCTCCTTGCGGCGGGTCTTCTCGTTGCGCTCGCTCGAGACCACGATCAAGTGCTCGGGACAAGCCAGCGCGCACAGGTCACAGGCAATGCAGAGGGTCTCGTCCGTGTCGGGATTGACGTTCAGCCGCGGCGCTCCGCGATAGCGCTCGGCTACTTCAGGCCGCTCCAGCGGATACTGCTCGGTATAAATCTCTTTCGGATGCTGGTACTTGAACGTGACTTTCAACCCCTGGAGCAGGTCCAGGAGGAACACCTTCCGGACGATCTCGGTCATTCCCATAACCCGTCTAGGATACCACTGCCGCCAAACGGGCGATTGTGCGGCAGATCACAAAGGAATGAGATTTCCAGGGGGCACCGTCATGCCCGATGTCGTTGGTCGTTCGTCGTTGGTCGTTAGCAAACCCTTAGCCCGCAAGGGACCTTGCGAACGACGAACGACCACCGACCAACGACGGGTTCCTGCTCACGGAACTTCCCGTCGTTCGTCTACGTATCAGGATGTGAGAGACGGTTATGAGAACACACCTCGCCAATCTACCCTTCGCCTTCTGGGCCTTGATCGCCCTCCCGGTACTAGTGCTCACTCGCTGCGTGCTGACGACCGTCGTCCCCCAGGTGGTTCACGCCGTGGTGCCCGAAGTGGTGCGCTCGGTGCTGCACGTCATTTGAGGAAACCGGCCGTCCCTTCGCGCCCGGAATCCCCGGTGGGTCGGTTTGCAAAATGACCCGCCCCCCGAACTCCCTAGCCCGCTAGAATGGATTTGTCAGTTCCTCCCGTCCCCAGCAACTGAGAACTGAGAACCGAGAACTGAGAACTGGCCGCCCACTGACCACTGCCGACGAACTCTGGATGGAGGAAGCCCTCCGCTGCGCCCAGCGCGCGCTGGAAACGGGTGAGGTGCCGGTGGGCGCGGTCGTCGTTTGCGAGGGCCGCATCGTCGGACGCGGCTGGAATCGCAACCTGACCGGCAATGATCCCACGGCGCATGCCGAGATCGTCGCCCTGCGCGAAGCCGGTCAAAACGTCGGGAATCACCGCCTGGGCGACTGCGACCTGTTTGCTACAATTGAGCCGTGCGCCATGTGCGCGGGCGCGTTGATTCATGCCCGCATCCGCCGCCTGGTGTACGGCGCGGACGATCCCAAAGCGGGCGCGGTTCATTCGGTTTTGCAGGTGCTGAATCATCCGCAACTGAATCACCAAGTGGAGGTTCGCGGCGGGGTGCTCGCGGGGCGCTCGGCTGAGATTCTGCAGGAGTTCTTTAGAAAGCGTCGGTAGTGGTTCGTGGTTCAGGTTTTGCTGACTCCTGACTACCGACTACTGACTACTGTTTCCGGAGAGGTGCGTGAGCGGTTGAAACGATCCGCCTCGAAAGCGGACATACCTTAACGGGTATCGTGGGTTCAAATCCCACCCTCTCCGCCAGTTCTTTCGCTCGATGTTCGCCGGTAAGGTGCTGCCGCAGACCGTCCAATCTCGACCGTCTTTGGGGCTGCCGCCGCGATCTCTACTTTTTCCGAATCCTGCCGCTTGCTTGGCACGTCTGATTCATTAAGCCGTCACTCAAGGGGTCGGAGCGGGCGGCGATGTCCATTTCTATTACAGGCTCTTATAAGATTGCGGTGCGCCCATCATCCAATTTGCCCGACGCGCTCTTCGCCGCTGCAATCTGGACTCATTCACCCCAAAGGGAGCGGAAACGAAAATGAACATCGCACATGACGTCACGGAACTGATCGGCCACACCCCGCTGGTACGTTTGAACCGGGTAACGAAAGGCTGCGTTGCCGAGGTGGTGGGCAAACTGGAAAGCCAGAATCCCCTGGCCAGCGTAAAAGACCGCATTGGGGTCAGCATGATCGCCGACGCCGAGCGCGCCGGCAAAATTCATCCCGGCAAGACCGTGCTGATCGAGCCGACCAGCGGCAACACCGGCATCGCCCTGGCGTTCGTGGCTGCCGTCAAAGGCTACAAGCTAATTCTGACCATGCCCGACACCATGAGCATGGAGCGCCGCATCCTGTTGCGCGCTTTTGGGGCGGAGATTGTCCTCACCCCGGGTCCCAAGGGAATAAAGGCCGCCATCGCCAAAGCGGAAGAAATCCTCGCCCAGACTCCGGATGGTTACATCCTTCAGCAATTCGACAACCCGGCAAATCCGAAAATACATCTGGAGACCACGGGCCCTGAGATTTGGAATGACACCGACGGCAAGGTCGACATCCTGATCTCCGGCGTCGGCACCGGCGGCACCATCACCGGTGTGTCCGAATACATCAAGCCGCGAAAACCGTCCTTCAAAGCGATTGCGGTTGAGCCCGCCGACAGTGCCGTGCTCTCCGGGGGGCAGCCTTCGCCGCACAAAATCCAGGGGCTCGGCGCCGGGTTCGTCCCCAAAATCCTGCGCACCGATTACATTGATGAGGTCGTCACTGTCACCAACGATGAAGCCATCCAGATGGCCCGGCGCTTGCCTCTGGAAGAAGGCCTGCTCGTGGGCATTTCCTCGGGCGCGGCGGTGGTCGCGGCGCTCAAGGTGGCTCGCCGTCCGGAGAATGCTGGTAAGCTGATCGTGGTGGTCTTGCCCTCGTTTGGGGAACGCTACTTGAGCAGTATTTTGTTTGAACAGCTTCGCAAAGAAGCCTTGGAGATGACCGCCGTAGCGGCTTAGGCCGGGCGGTTTAGCATGATCGGTTTTTTCAAGTCCGTCCGCGAGGATATCGGCGCCGTCTTCGAGAGCGATCCCGCAGCCCGCTCATACTTCGAGGTGCTGTTCTGCTATCCCGGACTGCACGCCATCTGGGCCCATCATTTCAACCACTGGCTGTGGCAGCACCAGCTTCGTTTCCTGGCGCGCTTTGGGTCGCAGCTGTCCAGGTTCTTCACCGGCGTAGAGATCCATCCCGGAGCGGAACTCGGGCGGCGGTTTTTCATTGACCACGGCATGGGAATCGTCATTGGCGAGACCGCCATCGTCGGCGACGACGTCACCTTATACCAGGGGGTCACTCTGGGCGGAACCGGCAAAGAGAAGGGCAAACGGCATCCCACGATCGGCAATCAGGTGACCATCGGTTCCGGCGCCAAGATACTAGGCAACATCACGGTTGGCGACAACTGCCGAGTCGGCGCCGGGTCGGTGGTGCTGCGCAACGTGCCTGCCAACTCGACCATTGTGGGCGTGCCCGGACACCTTGTCCTGCGCGACGGCAAACGAGTCGTCATCACCGATCCCAAGGAGATTCGCGATCCGCTCTCCGATGTGATTATCAAACTGGCGGCGGAAGTGCACGAACTGCGCGAAAAATTCCAGGAGCACTCCCACGAAGCGCTCGCCGCCGAACCAGACATGTCCATCGACGAGGAGCCCGCCCAGGTTTCGACCCCGACGATTCCCAGCTCTGACCGATAGCTCTGCTTGGCAGTGGCTCACTTTGAACTGACCCGCTACCTTCTGCTTTCCCGCATGCGTGAGAACTACTTTTTCGTGTGCCCGTGTGGGGCGAGACCCACAGAATGCAGCCCCGGAGGGGCGCCTGAGAATAGCCCGGCGCTTTAGCGCCGGGAAAGTAGGAAGACCGAGCGAGTCCCCGAGGGACGACTGAGGTTCTCACTCACACACTCCAGGGCTGACCCCCGGCAAGCTACGCCCGCATCTTTTCCGCAAACTTCTTTTCGAACTTCTCAAGCTTGGGCGAGATCACGAACATGCAATACGGCTGCCGCGAGTTTTCGTTGTAATAGTTCTGGTGGTAGTCCTCGGCCACGTAGAATTTCGACGCCGGCTCGACCGTGGTCACAATCGCCTCTGGGAACGTCTTGGCCGCGGTCATCTTGGCAATCGTTTCCTCGGCGATCCGCCGCTGCTCTTCGCCGCCGTAATAGATTACCGATCGGTACTGCTCGCCTGCATCATTTCCCTGCCGGTTGAGGGTCGTCGGATCGTGCACCGTGAAAAACACGTCCAACAGGTCGCGGTAACTGATTTCATCCGGATCGAAGGTCACGCGCACAACTTCCACATGCCCGGTATCGCCACCGCAAACTTGCCGGTAGGTAGGGTTGTCCACATGCCCGCCCATGTAGCCGGACTCCACGTGAGTCACGCCGTTCAGACGCTGAAAGATGGCCTCGATGCACCAGAAACACCCTCCGCCAAACACTGCCGTTTGCTCTTCTGCCATGGTGGTTCGATGCGCGGAGTCGCAGGAAGTTGCGCGTTCAATGCACCTCCACGGAAATCACGTCGCCTTCGCCGTCGGGGCGCTCGCGATAGTTGACCGCCACGCCCTTGTTCTTCCAATCGCACGAGAACTCATCGACCCCGATCATGAGGACCTTAGCGGTGTCGCGCACGTGCAGTTTCAGAGACCTTGCTCCCGAAGCGACGCTCAGTACCGCCGTTGGAGCCGCGGAGCAATCCACGCTCACGAGTTTGCCTTTGACAAAGCGAACTGGCACCGCGGCGGGCGGCGCTTCGTCCGGAGCCGGGGCAGCCACGTTGTCGTGAGACTCACGAGGCGTCTCCGCCTCGGTCGTGGCGCGGTTCTGGATTCGCAGGTCGAACGGCTGAGATTGAGCCTTGAAACCCTCCGCTTGCGTCAGCGCCGCGCTGGCACGCGCCGCGAACTCGGGGCTCCCGCCGCCGGCGAGACTCCGAAATAGCGCGATCGCGTCGTCCACCTTGCGATTCGCCAGGTACATGTTCGCAAGATTGAATTGATAGACTTCGTCTCTGGGAGCCAGTTCCACCGCCTTCTTCATCGTCTCCAGCCCCTTTTCCGGCTCACCGGAGACCGACTGCGCGAACCCCAACAAAGAGTAGGCGTCGGCCAGTTTGGGGTCGAGCGCGATCGCGGTCTCCAATTCCTTCTTCATCTCGGCCACGTGCTCTCTCCCACGGCCTCCCTCTTGGCTCATCAACATGGCGTAGTAGTAATGCACACGGGGATCCTTGCTGTTGTGCTGGGCGGCGCGCCGGAAATATTCCCCCGCGTGCTCGAAATCCCGCCTCTGCAGGTAGGCGTAACCTATGCCGCGAAGCGCCGCAGCGTTGTCGGGATCCAACTTGAGCACTTCCTGAAACTCTTCAACCGCCTGGTCCTTGTGGTCCGGCGAGTGGGCGTGAATGTCGGCCAGCACCGCGCGAGCATCCGCCAAACTCACGGGCATCGCGGTGAACTCGGCGGCCACGATCCCCTTCGACGTTGGAATCGGATAGTATCTGTATCGCCCGCTGCTCAGATAGTTGCGTAGCGCCTTATCGAGCTGCTCCGGCGTCATGCCAAACGCCTGCTGAATCGCCTGCTCGACCGACTTCTTCTGGAGTTGCACCGCGCCAAAATACCCGCCCACCTTGGCGATTAGCTGGTTGTCGTAAAGATAGTGCACCACCAATCCGGACTCGGCATAAAACGCTGTGCGATGATCTCCATTCTCGTTATAAGTCTTGGAATACTGCTGCACGCGAAAAAGGTCGGCAACTTTCACCATGCCGAGCTGTTCCAGAATTTGATAGGTCTCAGCGGGAATCTTCCCGACCCGCGCTTCCTTGTTGTCCACCTCGATGCTGGAAAAATACTCGGCGAATCCCTCCTCAAACCAGGGGGCGGTCTGGAAGGAAAGATTTCCGTCCATCAAGCGGTGCGCATATTCGTGGAAGACGACGGTCCATGGGTTGTCCACCGACATGTCGAGCATGATGAAGCTGCGGTCCGTTCCACCCTGGAACAGCCCGGCCAACTGTGTCGGCTTACCGTTCCAGATCGGCGCCACTTGCCGCATTTCTTTGGTATTGCGGAAAGCCACGATTTCGAGCGGCACTGAGAGATTGACATTCGCCTTCGTCATCAGAGCGCCGAATACGGAACGCATCTGCTCGAAATGAAGCGCCACATCTCGCCCGCGCTTCTCGCCGGCGTCGGTAACCACGGAAAAATTCGGCGAACGCACGTCGATCCATTGCGCCTCGCCGGCGAAACTGGCGCGCGAACTAAGGACTACCCAACTTAGTACAAGGCAGACCCTGAGAAATCGCATGATCGCCCCCGAAAAGAGCGATGTTACTCCAGAATCCATGAGGAGCGAATGGTTATGTTGGAAGGGACTTCAATCGCGATGGAGTTCGCTGAGACTCGCCGTCGAAACGGGCCCGCTGGGTACTTACACCGATACCGTGAACGAAGTCTCCGTCCGCGTAACTGGCCGGTACAACGTGTCGCGCTCGATCGGTTCGCGGCCCGCTTCCTTGATCAGGCGAATCAGATCCTGACGGCGCAGCCCTTGGGGAGTGGTGGCCCCGGCATCGTGATAAATCTTCTCCTCGACCACGGTTCCGTCGATGTCGTCGGCGCCGAAGCGGAGCGAGATCTGCGCGATCTTCGGCGTCAGCATCTGCCAGTAGGACTTGATGTGCGGGAAGTTGTCGAGCACCAGGCGGCTGACCGCGATTTGCTTAATGTCCAGCATGCCGGTGGTCGTGAAAAGGTGCTGCAGCGGCGTGTTGGCGGGATGGAACGCGAGCGGGATGAACGTCTGGAAGCCGCCGGTTTCATCCTGCAGGGCGCGCAGCTTGAGCAGGTGGTCGACGCAGTCTTCGCCGTTTTCGATGTGGCCGTAGAGCATGGTCGCGTTCGACTTCAGTCCGATCTGGTGCGCCAGGCGCGCCGTGTCCAGCCATTGATCGCCGTCAATCTTGTGGTCGCAGATGATGTGCCGCACGCGGTCGGCAAAGATTTCCGCGCCCCCGCCGGGGAGCGAGTCCACGCCCGCCTCCTTCATCTTCTCCAGCGTCTCGCGGATGGTCAGCTTAGCGCGCTTCGCCAGGTACGCAACCTCCACCATGGTAAAGGCCTTCATGTGCACCTCCGGAAAGCGTTGCTTCAATCCGGAGACCAGATCGAGGAAGTACTGGAACGGCAGGTCGGGATGCAAGCCGCCGACGATATGAAATTCCGTGATCGCCTCCGAGTAGCCGGAAGCCGCCGTCTGGAAGGCTTCTTCGAGCGCCATGGTGTAAGCGCCGGGCGCGTCCTTCTTGCGGCCAAAGGCGCACAAGCGGCACGCGGCCACGCAGACGTTGGTCGGATTGATATGCCGATTGACGTTGAAGTAGGCCTTGTCACCGTGTCTCCGCTCGCGTACACAGTTTGCCAGCCAGCCCACGGCCAGGATGTCGCCGGTCGCGTACAAGGTCAGCGCGTCGGCCTCATTCAGCCGCTCTCCGGCCAGGACCTTGTCTTTGATAGGATCAAGACGAACATCGTCGGTCTGAAATGGGTGTGCGCTGACCATGCGTTTCAATAATAACCCACGGGGTCGGATCGGATCACACCGCCGTGTGACATCAGCGGTTCCGATCCCCACACCTAAACGAGCCGATCAGTCGCGCTGCGCCCTTCGACCCGGAAATCGGCAGTCCACCCTTCAGGCAAATACTGCATCTACTATAAGATGCCGGGCCCTTAGAGGCGGTGGATAGTGTTGGCGGACGGTTCGATCTAACCACTATCCACTATTCACTGCCTTTTGGTTTGCCCGCGAGTCGAGTTGTGTTTCAAAAGGAGAAAGTCGATGAACCGAGTTCTGATTACAGTTTTCGCCATCCCTTTGCTGTTCGGCGCCTTGCTCGGGCAATCGCCGCAGTCTCCGAGTGGGGGGAGCGGGAGCACGCCCCCAGATCAGGAGGCTCCGTCTCCGGGGCGGCCAGCGCCGTCCTCTACTGCGGCCCAAGCTACCCCGACCGCTGCTCCCGCCGCCAGCGCTGCCAGGATCGCGCCTGGTAGTGTCATTCTCGTGCAGCTTGCCAAAAGCATCGACGCAAAGAAAGCAAAGAGCAGCGATGAAGTCATCACCAAGGTCACGCAAGACCTGCGAAACAACGCTGGCGCCGTCATTGTCCCGAAGGACACGAAGGTCCTCGGCCATGTAACCGAAGCCCGAGCGCGCAGCAAGGAGCAGAAAGAGTCCCAGGTGGCGATTGCCTTCGACCGCGTGGTCCTGAAGAACGGCCAACAGATGCAGATACCCATGTCAATCCAGGCGATCATCGCTCCGCCCAATCGCAATGCCGCCGACGCCGCCCTCGGTGCCGAGCAACCGTCCGCCTATCCCGGCGCTCCAACCGGCCAAGCCCCCTCCGCCGCCGGCGGACGTTACGGATCAATGGGGGGAATGGCGCCCCCGGCTCCCGGCATCCCACAAGGACCGGGCAGCGAGCCGGCCGGCAGCCAAGCCCAGCCGCCGATCACAGAAAATACCCGGGGCGTCGTGGGAATTCCGAACCTGAAGCTTTCGGCTGCGCCCGATCCGGCGCAGGGGTCGCTGCTAAGTTCGGAAAAGAATAACGTCAAGCTTGACGACGGCACGTTCCTGCTGTTGCGAGTGAACCAGTGAGGCTGCGAGGATTGCTCCGGCTATTTTCGAAGGAGTAGATCGCTAGCCACGAACACGAAGAAGACGACCGAAATCACCCCATTCATGGCGAAGAACGCGGCATTCAGCTTGCTCAGATCGTCTTGCCGCACGAGCGTGTGCTCGTAGGCCAGCAGGCCGGCCACCGTGATCACTCCCGCCACCGCCAGCTTGCCCAGCCCGAAGACGGCAACCAGCACCACCAGCAGGCCCAGCATCGCGACGTGCAACAGGCGTGCGAGCAGCAATGCCCTGCGAATCCCGAAGTATCCAGGGAGCGAGTGCAGGCCGTGATTGCGGTCGAAGTCATAGTCCTGGCAGGCGTAAATCACGTCGAAGCCGCCGACCCAGAAAGTAACCGCAACCGTCAACAGTAGAATCCGCGGATCGAGCGATCCGCGAACTGCAATCCATGCCGCCGCCGGCGCGATGCCCAGCGCTAGGCCCAGGCAGAGATGCGACCAGCGCGTGACCCGCTTGGCGTACGAATAGAGCAGCACAACTGCCAGCGCAACGGGAGAGAGCATCAGGGTCAAGCGGTTCAACTGGGAAGCGGCGAGAACAAAAATTCCGCACGCCACCAAGACGAACGTAGTCACGAACCCGGGCGTCAGCAGGCCGGCCGGCAGAGCGCGACTGGCGGTGCGGGGATTGGCCGCGTCAAGCGAGGCGTCGGCCAAGCGGTTGAACGACATGGCCGCCGAGCGCGCCGCCACCATCGCCACGATGATCCAGGCGAGTTGATGCCACGCCGGCAGGCCGCCAGCCGCCAGCATGGCGCCGCTGAGCGCAAACGGGAGCGCAAACACCGAGTGCTCCCACTTGATCATCTCCAGCGTGATCTTCAGATTTTGGAGCAAACCCACAGGATATTGTAAAGCTACTGGCCTCTAGCTGCTAGCTACTGGCGAGTAATACGAGCCGCGGACTACGAACTCCGACCTACGGGCCGTTCTCCACTTCCCCCTCCACCAGCGGCACAAACCGGCAACCTTCCAGAAGCTCGGCCTCGGCTTGTCCGCCCACCTTCCGGATCAGCTGCAATTCCTGACTGAGGAAAGAACCCACCGGCACCACCATGCGGCCGCCTTCTCGCAGTTGAGCGAACAGCGCGGGCGGCATCTCGGAAGTGGCGGCCGAAATGAGAATCGCGTCGTAGGGGGCATACTCGGACCAGCCTTGCGTGCCGTCGCCGACCGCGATCTTCACATTGGAGTAGCCCAGCCGCTCCAGTCGGGCCTCCGCCGAGCCCGCCAGTTGCGCGTGCCGCTCGATCGAGTACACTTCGGCGCATATCCGCGAGAGCAGCGCCGCCACGTAGCCCGATCCGGTTCCAACTTCAAGGATCCGGTCCGTAGCCAGCAAGTCGAGGTGCTGAAGCATGAGGGCGACTATGTAGGGCTGCGAGATGGTTTGCCCGGCGCCGATGGGCAGCGGATGATCTTCGTAAGCATCGGCCTGGAGCGACTCGAAGACGAACTCGTGCCGCGGTACCTCCCGCATGGCGGCGAGAATGCGGAGATCGCGAATACCGCGCTCTTCAATTTGTACGCGCACCATTCGTTCGCGCTGCGCCCGAAAAAGATCGACTTGGTGTGAAACACCCATGATTTGGTTGTTACAACTGGGCAACAGCCTCTTCCTACCAGAATGGTTTACCGTCAACCGAGATCGGAGCAGGGAGTAAGGAGCGGCCAGTTCTCACGTCCACTGCAAAACGGGACTCGCCATCCCCGGCGCCTTCGATTGTGTCATGTGTCACGTTAAGAATCTTCAGGTCATCCCAGCAGACCCTCGGGCTGCGCCAGACCAAGCCGTTGGTGCCATAAGCTGCCAGGTTAGTGAAATCCGCGAAAACAAGAATCTGTCGTTCTGGAATCGCTCGCACGTCAAGCACGGGGATCAAGAGTATCTTTTCCCAAACCACAGGCTTGTCCGCTTCCACGATATACCCACCGCCACTTGCGATCACACAAACACGCTTCGGGTTGGGAGTAGTGATGACTCGCGAGAAGGCACGAGGTGATCGATAGGCGAATGCAAAAACGCCGATCCATGAGGCACCCTTCGAAGCGCTCACCCTCAGCCACAACCCTACGTGTTCCGGTCTCTTCTGTGGTGGAGGAAAATACAATACTGGCTCGGTGAATGTTCCCATTCCCGGGAATTCGCCGACTTCGCGAACCTCATACGATCTTGGGAACCCCGAATCAATTTCCAACCTTGAACCCACGATTTCAGTACGGTCCGATAATTCCCCCAATGTTCCGCGTAGCAGGAACCTCGGGCCGCACCGTCCTTCGCTTCCCTTCCATCATGTCCAGATACTTGTAGGCCGTTCCCGTGTTGAAGATCACGACCGTGTCCTCCGCGAGGAAAAAGCCCGACGCCCGCAGCTTCTGATACGCCACCAACGCCGCCGCTCCTTCGGGACAAGCAAACATGCCTTCGACGCTGGCCCAGTGCCGCACCGCGTCGAAGATTTCGTCATCGCTGGCCGCGACCGCTGCGCCCTGGCTTTTCTTGAGAATGTCGAGAATCAGGTAGTCGCCGTACGCCTTGGGCACGCGCAGGCCGGCAGCAAACGTCGCTGCGTTCGCCCACATTTCTGCAGTGCCCTTCCCCGCTTCCCACGCCTTCACGATAGGCGCGCAGCCCGCTGCCTGCACCGTGACCATCTTCGGGCGCTCGGGGCCGATCCAGCCCAGCTGCTCCATCTCGTCGAACGCCTTCCACATGCCGATCATGCCCACGCCGCCGCCCGTCGGATAAATGATCCCCTGCGGCAGTTTCCATCCCAACTGTTCGGCGACCTCGTAGCCCATGGTCTTCTTGCCTTCGACGCGAAACGGCTCTTTCAGCGTCGAGACATCGAACCATCCTTCTTCGTCCTTGCGCTCGGCGACCATGCGGGCGCAGTCGCTGATCAGGCCGTCCACCAGCGTGACGTGCGCGCCGTAGTAGTCGGATTCCATACGATTCGCGAGGGGCACATCTTTCGGCATGAAGATGTGGGCCTCGATCCCCGCTGCTGCCGCGTACGCTGCGAGCGCTCCGCCCGCGTTTCCGGCCGAAGGAACGGCCAACTTCTTCAGGCCATAGTGCCGGGCCATGGTCACGGCCGCCGACATGCCTCGCGCTTTGAACGATCCCGTCGGGTTCAAGCCCTCATCTTTGATGGAAACATTCGCATACTCGCGGCTGGCAAGCATGGGCGTGAAGCCCTCACCGAGTGTGACAGGCTTTGCGTCCGGGAGAACTTCCGCATAGCGCCACATGGTGGCCGTGCGACCTGCAAAACTTTCCGGGTGCAACTTCCCTTTCAAGCTCGCAAGATCGTAGCGAACATAGAGAACGCCGCCGTCTTTAGGACAGACGTTCTGGGGCCGGTCGGCGAAGTGGTGCTCTCCGCAGCGGGTGCATTCGAGGTATGCGATTCGCATCGGTGGAAGGATAGCACTTCAGCGGTTGGCTTCTAGCTTCTCGCTCCGGGCTGTCAGCATCTTCGAGCGGAACGTCGGAATCCATCCCGGGCGCAAACTGAGGGTTCTTGGCGAATCGCGATTTTTCGCCAACAATTTGCGACGCACTTAATGCTGGGGACGCGTCGGAGCCCAGCCCGCGGTTCCTGGCAAATACCTTGGCATGAGGTCAAACTTCGACGATGGGCAAGAAGGAAATCAACTCTCCCAGATTGGCGGCCAACTTTCTATTCTGGGTTTGTGGCGTTGGCGGTGTGCTGCTCATCGGCTTGCTGGGGCACTACGTCTGGACAACTTTTTAGATGCCTTCAGGAAGAACGAAGGGTCCGCTCAGTCAAGAGCGGACACCTTCGCTTAGACAGCCCTCCCCGAAAACTTAAGAGCTGCTCGTCCACAGGTTAGTCACTCACAACTGTTCGTGTCAATGACCGCGATCGCTCAGGGGATCGCCTCCGTCCTGTCAGATCCTGTGTTCCGCGCGGCTTTTGGCGTGCAACCGTTTGCACACAATGTGAAACGGAGCGACGCCGTCGGCCCCATCGCTCGGTCCATCCAGCAGGACTTCTTACAACACCTCTTACAACGCCCGAAGCAAGTCCGACACGCTTGCGGCTAGACCTCAATAATCACTCCCTCGCCGGCCATCGCCCGGTTCAACCGCAGAGTTGAAATCGCTAGCGGTTGTAAACACCTTTACATCAACTATCTGGATTTCCTACTGGAGGAATGGCTTAGTCTCAACCCTACCCCATGGTGCGAGGACTGCAGGCCCAGCAATGCCTCACGCGGGCAATCTTTTGAGCATCTCATTCGCCCGCCGGAACCACGGACGCTCCCGCCGCCGCAGGTAACTCGGCATGGTGGGCTTCTTATCCAGCACTTTCTGCGCCCACTCGCGCGCTTCGGCGGCGTGTCCTTCGGCAGCGAGCAGCACGGCGAAGTTCAAGTATGTCTCCGATAAAGTCGAAATCTTGATGACCTGCCGGAACATCGACTCGGCCCTTTCCCTTTGTCCGGTCTGGGCGTAGGCGTGCGCGAGCAAACCGGCGGCGCGATGAAAATCGTAGTCTGATTCTTTGCTGACGACTCTCTCCAGGTCGGGCACAGCAGCGGCGAAGTCGCCCATCTGGATGGCGCAGACCCCGCGCCGGTAGAAGGGATCGGGGGTGTCGGCGCGCGCGGCGATCGCCCGGTCGAAGGCCTTGCGAGCTTCCGCGATCCTGCCATCGTCCATATAAAGATCGCCAAGCTCCTCGAAGTTTCCGGCGGAAGGATTGTCGCGAATCGCCGCCTCCAGTTCGCGAATGCGCTTCCGCCGCGGGAAAACTTTGAACGATTGCCCCACCAGGCCGATGTCGGGAAGCGCCTCGACCGCGAGATAAATAATGGCGCCCAAGGGACCGAGAAACAGGATGATAAAAATCCAGTACGTGTCCGGCCGACGCCGGATGAAGTGGACAATCGCCAGTCCCTGGAGTAGGAAGCCCCACGGATAAAGTAGGTAGCTCAGAAATCCCATGCCGGTAATTACCTGAAGCTGAGATTATACGTTCATGGCAGACGTGATAGAGACGCAGCTTGCTGCCTCTCGCGGACAGATGCGCCGGTGCTGGGCTGCCACCTGGCAACCTTAAACAGCAAGGAAGGAGCGGCAGTGTCAACCGAGAACATCGAGAACGACGAACAGCAAATCCTGGCGCTGCACGAGGCCGGCGACCATGCACTGATGAACGCCGATCTTGCCGTGCTAGCGCCGATCTTCGCCGACGACTATGTCCAGTACGACGAGTCGGGCCAGGCCTTCACCAGGCAGGACGTGCTCGAACGCTTCCGAACGGGAGCGATTCGCTATCCCTCGATTGTTTCCACCGGGCGCAAGATCCGCCTGTTCGGCAATATGGCGGTGGTGCAGGGCTCGGAATCCGACGAGGTCGAGGCCGAGGGCAAGCGATTCGCGGTGCGTTACGTCTACCTCGACGTCCTCGAAAAACGGAACGGCGAGTGGAAGCTGGTGGCATCGCAGTTGGCGAGGCCGATGGAAAAATGACCGTAGACGTTCCGATTTCCTCTGTGCCCCTCTGTGTTCCCTGTGGTTAAGAGCTTTTCAAACCACAGGGGACACAGAGGAACACAGGGAAATCCTGCGCGGCGAGATGCGGCGATAAAACGCGACCCGTCTATTTTTCGTTGACCCGCAGCCGGTTCTGCCAGTGCGACCAAAGGAACCAAACGATTCCCGCCACCAGCAGCACCCCGATCACGGCATCGAACTGGTGGAAGTACTTGCCCAGCGAGCGCCAGTTCTCGCCGAGCTTCATGCCGAGCCACGCCAGCACGAAGCACCAGGGCCACGATCCAAGAAACGTATAGATGTGAAACTTCCCGCGCGGCATGCGAGCGATCCCGGCGGGCATCGCAATGAAGGTGCGAATCACCGGCAGCAGCCGCGCGATGAACACTGCCGCCTGGCCCCAGCGCAGGAAGAAGTGGTCAGCCCAGTCAAGTTCGCGGCGGGTCAGCAGGATCCAGCGCCCGTAGCGCTCCACCAGCGGGCGCCCGCCGTAAAAGCCGATTTCGTAAGCGATGAGCGAGCCGAGGTTGCAGCCGATGGCGCCCGCGGTCGCCACCCAGACCAGCTTCATCGTGCCTTCATAAACCAGGTAGCCGGCGAAGGGCATGATGAGTTCGGAAGGCAGCGGAATGCAAGCGGACTCAATCGCCATCAGGACGGTAATCCCGCCGTAACCCGTGACCGCGATGATGGATTTTATGAATACGAAGAGGAAAGCAAGGATTTTCTCAGTCATGAAATTAGGCTTTAGGCTCTAGGCTTTAGGCTCTAGGATATGGCTCTTGGGTCGATGCTCGAGGGCCACTTCGCTTGCCTGCAGCAGAAAAGCTAGAGCCTGAGGCCCAGAGCCTAAAGCCTGCTCTTCTCAGAAGGCCCCTTCCTGGGTGAAGCTGAAGCCGGGCAAAGTCACTCCTTCGGCGGACTTCGCGACTTTCACCTTGACCACGGGTGCGTCCGGCGCAGTGACCTCAGCCGGACGCAGCACCGCGTACTGGGCGAAGACTTCGCTGTACACCTTGGTGACCAGGAAATCCTGGCCGCTTGCATCCTGGCGCCAGACCTGCCCGAGTTTGATGTTCTTGACGGCCACAAGCTTTTCCTTTGATTCTCAGATTACTCACCTCGCCCGCAGCGCGTCAATTGCAGTCGAGTTGCGTGTGGGGCGAGCGCCCTCGCCCGCCGCCGTTGCCTTTGACTTTTGTGTGGAGCAGATTTCTGGCATGCCCGCGCCGCCCGAGCCTCTCCTCCCGCGACCGTTTTGTTACCATGAAGCACCGCAAAAGGAGACTCCATGCCCCGCGGAAACATGCCACGCCAACCCAGCCGCAGCGGACGCCAGGAGGGCGTGCGCCGCACGAAGCTGCCGCTGCCCACGATTTCGTCCAAACGCGCAACCACTCTAATGAAGACAGTGCAGGCGGGCGGGGGCGCCCGCCCCACACCCACACGCCCTTCCGCCTACGATCCTCTCGCTCCCAAGCGCATTCGGCAGATTCTCGAAGGCCTGGACCGCCTCTATCCGGGCGCCACCTGCGCTCTGGCGCACCGCAGCGCCTGGGAATTGCTGGTGGCGACGATTCTTTCCGCGCAATGCACCGACGTGCGGGTGAACCTGGTCACTCCCGTCCTGTTCGAGAAGTATCCGACGGTCGAGGATTTTGCCGCGCTCGAACCGGAGCAGTTGGAGCCCGACATTCGTTCGACCGGCTTCTTCCGCAACAAGTCGAAGTCGGTGGTCGGGGCGGCGCGCAAGATTGTCTCCGAGTTCGGCGGCGCTGTACCGCAAACGATGGAGGAGCTGCTTAGCCTGCCGGGCGTGGCCCGCAAGACGGCGAACGTTGTCCTCGGCACCTGGTTCCATAAGAACGAAGGCGTCGTGGTCGACACTCACGTCACGCGTATCTCACGCCGGCTGGAGCTGACCCGTCAGGAAGACGCCCAGAAGATCGAGCAAGACTTGCAGGCGATCGTGCCGCGCGAGCGCTGGACCGATTTTTCTCACCAGGTCATCTGGCACGGCCGAAAGCTGTGTCTCGCCCGCGGACCGAAGTGCGCCGATTGCGGCCTGGAAAAAATCTGTCACGCGGCCGACAAAACGTGGTCCACGGTAGACATTCACAAGTCGGCAAAGCCTTGACTGCCCGGGTGGCGACCAGCCAACGACAAATCAACAAGTTCCAGGTTATTTCTTAGAGTTACAGCCATCTGGCAAAAAGCCGGGCGCGTACCTTTGTGTTTTGGTGGTCTGGCCGTCGTCTAGAATGCCCATAGAACTGCGGTACAGGCCCGTAGGCGGGCGATCGGCGCTCCAGGCATCCCGAAGGCCATCCGCGAAGTTTTCGTCGATCCTGGAGCCTCCGGGAGATTTGTATTTACTTCTAGATATTGATAAACTCACGACCTCGCTCGCCGCCAGGAACCCGGGAACAGAGGGCGGGTTCCCCTGTGCCCCTCTGTGCCCCCTGTGGTAAAGAACTACTCGCGTGTAGTATCCCCGAAAGTTGGCCGCATAAGATTGTCATCCTGAGCGCAGCGAAGGACCTGCTGTCTGGCGGCGTCAATCGAAAGCAGGTCCTTCGCTGCGCTCAGGATGGCAACGTGAACGGAGGAAATCTACTAGCCGCCGGTGTAGGCCAACTCCACCACGGTGCAGTCGTCATTCAGGGGTGTGCCGCCGCAGAAGTTGGCGACGGCGGCGAAGATGTCGTCCATGGAAGAACTCTTCCCTGCGACCGCTTCCAGCCGTTCACTTTCGAACATGTCGCCGCGCGCGTTCTCGGCCTCGGTGACGCCGTCGGTCACCAGGATCAGGCGGTCCCCCGGCTTCATCTGGCAGCGGTCGCTGGCATAGGTGGCGTCGGCAAGCAGGCCCACGGGCAGATTGCCGTGCCCGGGTCGCAGCACCTCCTGATTGCAGATCCAGACCGGCGGGATGTGTCCGCAGTTCACGTATTCCAGTTCGCCGTCGTGGCGCAGGCGGGCGATGACCATAGTGGCGTACTTCTCGCCAATGTGTTTCGAAGTGAAGAAGCGGTTGACGGCGGTGACGATATCGGTCAGCGGCATGCCGGCACCCAGGTGCGAATAGACCATCCCCTGGAGAACCGAGGCCAGCAGCGCCGCCGACACTCCTTTGCCGCTGACGTCGGCGAGAACCACCGCCAACCCATCGGGCGTATTCACCGCGTCGAAGAAGTCGCCGCCAATATCTTTGCAGGAGAGGTTGCGTCCGCTCAGCCGCGCAAACGAAACTTCCGGGATGGTCACGGCCATCAGCCGCTGCTGGATGGAAGCGGCGATGGAAAGCTCCTGCTGGTACCGGCGGGACGCCTCCTCCGCCTGCACCAGGCGCGCGTTTTCGATCAGTTGCGCGGCTTCGGTTGCGATCGCCCGCAAAATGTCCTGGCTGACGCTCGTGATATCGCGCGTGGCGAAACGGGAGTCCACATAAAGCGCGCCGATCACCTCGGCATCCGACAGCTGCCCGGCTCGCGTCACCAGCGGCTTCCGCAGAGGCATGCAGATCACCGTGCGCAGATCGAAGGCGACGATGCTCTGCCGCTCCTTGATGTCGAGCATCTGGCTGGTGTCGGTGACCAGATATTCGGAGTTCGACTTCAGCGCCTCTTCCAGCACCGAGCGTGAAATCGTCGTGTCGTCGAGCAGCGGTTCGCCTTTCGAATTGCGTCCCGCGGCCAGGTTCAGGCTTCCCTCCGCGTCGCGAAGAAAAATGTAACCGCGCTCGGCGCGCGTCAGCTTCAGGGTGGCATCGATCAGCGTGACCAGGATTTCATCGAGCACCCCGATGGTGTTGAGCTTGCGCGCCGCTTCCATGAACAGCGTGAGTTTTTCCAGGTCGCTGGCTTCCGGAGCGATCTGAATACCCGAGATCTGGCTCAGGAATTCGCGCGCCGTGTTTGAGGTCGCGTGCAGCGGGTGGAAAATCAGGTAAGCCACGTCGCGGGCGCCGAATTCCAGCCGGTCGTTGCGCTGGAGCTTGTGCCGGTCCACGCGCTCACCGTTGACGAAGGTTCCATGCTTGCTGCCCAGGTCCACGACGAAGAATTCGCCGTTCTCGGCGACGATCGAGGCGTGCTCGCGCGAAACCCGGGGGTCGGGAATGACCAGATCGCGGTCCACCTTCCGGCCCACGGTAAAGGGCGTGTGGTTCAGCGACATCGTCTGCTGCTGCTCTCCCTGGACATAAATCAGGACCGGGAAGACGGCGGAAATCCCTGACACTGACGACGAAGTAGATATGGACATGAAGCCCTGGCGTGCCCTCCGGCCAAGTCGCGAGACCTTGGCCGTAAGCATTCTACGCTGCCTTCGGCCCTGGGGGAGCGGCGAAAGCTCTCTGGTAACCGTGGGCCAGCATCAGCGCCGCCACCCCTGCGGGGAACGAGAGCGCCGTCCAACCCGGAACTGCCCAAGCCCTCTGGACAACTTCCGGCGGCAGGAGAAACGAAAGCCCTGCCAGAACGGCGCTCGCAAGCCACGGCCAAAAGAGCAGGACGGCCACCAGAATTACAAGCCCGCGGGCGGCAAAGCTTCTGTCCCAGATGGACTGTCGTTCTCGTACCAGCAGCAGCACGGCCGGCAGGAGCATGACTTGGTTGTAAAGGGCATAGGACGGAATCACGATTACGGTGACAGCCAGCACCAGAGAAGCGGTTGCGGCAAAGGCGTGCGTTTCTTCCGCGAATCTGCGGTTTTTCCAACTCACATGCAGCGTTGCCGCGGCGGCAAGAATCCGCAGCAGCATGCCCCAGGGAGCCGGGACCAGTTTGTCCAGGACCGAAACCGCGTCGGTGTAGCTGCGGTATTCGCGAACCGCCTGCAGGAAACGGGGAATCCAGTGCGGCAGCCACCACTCGGAAGCAGCAAACAGGACGACCATGGTCAGCAGGAATGACGCGGCCCAGCGATAGCGGCGTCTCCAGTCCCCCACGGTCCAGATGGCCAACCAAAACAGCAACAACCCGACCAGTTGCGGCTTGATGGTGGCCAGGGCCAGCAGAATGCCGGCGGCAATGGCACAATCAGCCGCAAGCAGAGCCATCGCCATGGCCACGAGGCCTACCACGAAAAGGGTCATTTGCTGGAGCTTGAGTCCTTGCATGGCAGCGAGGCTGCCCACCGTCAGCGCCACTACGCTCACCTGGGCCCATGGCGCCAGCGACCATCGAAGCATTCTCAGCCACAGCGGCACCGTGGCTACGGTGAGGCCGAGCAACACCCAGAAGAAGCCCCTTTGCACCGCCGCAAAGGGAAGCCGGACCGTGGGGGCCAGATAGAAGATGACGTACACCGGGTAGGCGAAACCCTGCTGGTCTTTCGGGTCCCCGGGCCGGGCGGAATCGAGCGAGCGTCCGTAGTAGCCGGTCTGAATCTCGCGGGTCACCGCGGAACTGTAAGGGTCGCGTCCATGAAGCAGCAGTTCGCGAGCTCCTACCCAGCGCGGATAGAGATCGGAAAGATTGCCGCGCGGCCGGTCGTGGGCAGCGGCATCCGCGATCTGATAGCTTACGAGCACGCGTTCCGCGTACAGCCACACCCCGGCGGCACAGACGATCGAGAGCAAGAGCCACTTCCAGGGACGAAACTGGAGCAGGGACGACGCCGGGACTGTAGTCATCCTAGCCCTTCCGGCAGCGGCGCCCTTTGCTCTGCGCCCACTCCCGCGCCCGCCTGGCTTAGCCTGCGCGCCAAGGCAACGCCCACGGCCAGCAAGGGCAGCGTCATGAGGCATTCGGCGTTAAGTTGCACTTTTGCGAACCAATAGGCGGGCGTAAGCAGCAGAAGCAGCACTCCGGCCACTTCTAGGTATCGAGTCACCCTGTCTGCTTTGGGAGCGTCATCAGGCCGGGTAACCATGGCGAGTAGAGGGACCATCAACAAGAGCAGATCATAGCTGCAAGCGTAATAGCTGGTGACGATCGCGACAATGGCCGCTAGCCCAAAACCCTCGGCCAAAAAGCGGTCCCCGGCCTTTCGCCAAAGGAGACCCGTGTACACAATGGCTCCGAGCGCCACTGGCGCCAGGAGCCAATGGATGCGTCCGGGATAGGGCAAGCGCCCGACGAAAAGAGTGAGCAGCCCACGGAGGGTCATCTGAATCTCGGGTGCGATTCCGACGCCCGTTGTCTGGTTCAGAGCCAGCAGATAGCCGGGGTACTTTAACAGTCCCCTCCAGCCAACCAGGGCAGCGGAAATGGTAAGGACGGCGGCGGCGGACGTGGCAAAACCGGGCAAAACCCGTTTGCGGCCGGCGATCCACAGGGTGATGACGAAAGGTATCGCGAGTTGAAACTTGAAGAGTGCCAAGCCGAGAGTGAAGCCGGCGGCGGCATCCCTGTCGGTTGCAAGCTGCCAAAAAGCAATCGCGAACAGGAAGGCCAGCAGCACCGCATCCTGGCCCATGAGGAGATCAATAAACGCGGGAAACGTACCCAGGACGAGCAGGACCGTCGCCCACAGCGGAAAGCTCTCTTTCCAAGATCTGCCGCGGACTACGATGAACGGAATCGCCGAGAGAAGAGCCAGCTTGAGGCCCGTCCAGAGGAGCAGGGCCTTGGCATAAGGCCAGGCCGCGAACACCGAAAAGAATAAGGCTTCGAACGGAGGCCGTATATATCGCATCGGGCCACGGCGCATCTTCACTTCGGAAGAAAATTCCTGCTGCACTTTCCACTGGGCGGCGGAATTGTAGAGGTCGGCAGCCAGGCCCCTGCGAACCAGAGTGCCGGCGGTGTAAAAGTTCGCAAAATCACCGTAGCCCTTCCCCATCAGGACTCGCGATTTCCACAACACAAATCCGTTCCCTATTGCCATCCAGAGGAGGGCTGCAGCCAGCAACCAACTGCGCAGCTTACGTTTGTCAGGCATGGCTCGAATGGAATGCTCATTCTATCCACATTCTGTTGTTTTCATGCGCCCTCCGTTACGCGGTCGCCATGCAGGAGCCGTGCGCATTCTATAATCGCGGACGAATCATAATCGCGACCGATGATGCCACACATTTTCCAATTGCTACGCAGCACGCGGACCGCGTTCGCCGCGATCCTGTTGTTTGGCTTGCTGGCGATGACCGCGCGCACCGCTACCGATCCCGATCTGTGGTGGCACCTGCGCACCGGGCAGTGGATCATGGAAACCGGGCACATCCCCCACACCGACCCGTTCTCTTTCACTCGCGCCGGACAGCCCTGGGTCGCGCACGAGTGGCTGTCGGAGGTCGTGTTCTACGAGATCTGGAAGCACGTGGGCGCGGCGGGGCTGATCGTGTTTGCGGCGCTGATTACGGCGGCGGGTTTCATGCTGCTCTACCACCGCTGCCCCGGGCAACCGCACTGGGCGGCGGCAGCGACCGTTCTCGGCGCTCTGGCTTCGGCGCCGGCCTGGGGCGTGCGTCCGCAGATGTTCACGTTCGCACTAGCTAGTCTGCTGTTGTGGCTGCTTGAAACCGGACAGCAGCGTCCCTGGCGGTTGCTCTGGATCCCTCCGCTGTTCCTGCTTTGGCTCAACCTGCATGCCGGATTTGCGCTCGTTCCCGCGCTGCTCCTCGCCTATGGCTTGGGTTGGTTGTGGGAAGTGGCCGCTGGGGGGACTCCTTGGAAGGAGGCCCGCCCCACTCTCTTGCGCCTGCTCTCGCTTCTCGTGGCCTGCCTCGCGCTGGTGCCTTTCAATCCCAGTGGCGCGCAGCTTTATCGTTATCCGCTGGCTGTGTTGCATTCCGCGGGGATGCGCTCTGTCATCGTCGAGTGGCTCTCGCCGGACTTCCACCAGCCTCGCTTCTGGCCGCTCTTGCTCATCTGCCTGTTGCTGACGATCGCCTGCGCCAGCTCCCGGCTTCGGCCGAAGGCCCGGGTGCTCGTGCCTCTGTTCGGCACGTTTCTGGCGGCGCTGGATGCGGTGCGTCATGTTCCCATATTTGTGCTGCTCGCCATGCCTGTAATCGCGGCGGCTCTGCCTGCCGCTTCGTCCGCATGGCGGTTTGGGCAGGACCGGCCAATGCCAGCGGGGCATAACTATCGCGCGGCTTTTCACGCCGCGGTTTTGATTCTGATGGCGGTCTTTACCGCGGTCCGATGGCAGAGCCTGGTCCGTCACCAGGCCACGACGGAGGCGGAACTGTTCCCGCAGCAAGCCGTGGAGTTCCTGCGCTCCGAGGGCTCCAGCTCCAACCGGCGCCTCTTTGCCTACTATGACTGGGGTGGGTACGTCATCTGGAAGCTGTATCCCCGGGAACGGGTGTTCGTGGATGGCCGTGCCGACCTCTATGGCGATGACCTGATCGACCAGTTCAAGACGGCGGTCGAGCTCCGCCGCGGCTGGCAAGAAGTTCTCGACGAGCGGGGGGTAGAGGCGGTCTTGATTCCCACTTCCTGCCCGCTGGCCCAAGCCCTTGTTCTTCAACCCCATTGGGCAGTCAGGCACCGGGATCCGAAGGCGACTGTTTTCTTCAGGATCAAACCTGCGGTTGGCGGCCCGGAAAGCCCTCAGCAAATTGCCTCGACAGGGCAAATTAGTGAAAAAATCTTTACCGGAGCCCACCTGAATCTGCGAAACTAGGCTCAATCGAACCTGTTCCGGGCTCAGGACTAGGAATGAGAACCGTCAGGGGCGACAGGCCGACCGTGGCGAAGGTGGCGAGCGGGCGGCTTTCACCTTGACTCGCTAGCTTTGGTCCGACGGCAAGGTACCAGGATCCGGCAGCAGTCGGGGAGGTCCGATGCGATTGGGAGGACCCAAAATGAAGGATCTGGCGAAAAGAATGTGGCGAAGCGAGGAAGGTCAGGACATTGCGGAGTATGCGGTGATGCTGGCCGTGATCCTGGTGATCGTCATTGGAACCATCCGTCTGATCGGCGGGAATGCGAACAACGTGTTCTCCTCGGTTGCCAGCAGCGTTTCGCAATAGGCGGCGTCGTCGTTTAGCATGTTAAGCCGCTGGCGGACCAGTCGTTTCCGGATGTTCGCGGCGAACGCATCCGGAATGGGGCCGGAAGGAGTGGAATGAACCGAAGCCGTTTGCTGATGATCGGTGCCCTGGCACTCGCCGCCGGGTTGCTGGTCAGCTATAGCGTGTATAACCGGCTGCGCGCCTCGGCCGGCTCGAACAACGGGCCTGGGGTGGAAGTGGTGGTCGCGGCCAACGACATCCCCATCGGAACCAAGCTGGCCGAGCGCGACGTACGTCTGGTGCGATACCCGCAGTCCAATCTGCCCTCGGGCGTGTTCACCAAGCGAGCCCAGGTCTTCGGTCGGGGCGTGGTGTTGCCCGTCACCGCAGGCGAATTCATCCTGCCGAGCAAGCTGGCGGCGGAAAACGCCGGGGCGGGGTTGCCGGCAATGATCCCGCCGGGAATGCGCGCGGTTTCGGTGCGGGTTAATGATGTTGTGTCGGTGGCCGGGTTTGTGCAGCCGGGCACGCGCGTGGACGTACTTCTCACCGGCAATCCGGGCAACGGCGGCGAACGGCAGACTACCACCGTGCTGGAAAACGTGGCGGTCATCGCCGTGGGCAAAAGCCTGCTGGAACGTCTCGGGGTTGGGGAGCAGAGCTCCCCGGTGATCACGCTGCTGGTTTCCCCGGACGATGCGCAGAAATTAGCGTTGGCCGGGCAGGAAGGACGCATCCAGTTATCGCTGAGGAACCCGCTGGATACGCGCAAGGAAGCGATCGCCGCCACGCGGGAGAGCTTGCTGTACCCGGGCGGGTCGGCGGCGGCCCAGTCCAAGCCGAAGGTGCGGAAGGCGTCAGGTCCGGTCTTGCCTTCAGCTCCGACCGTGTACACGGTAGAGATGATCCGCGGCAACAAGAAAGATGAAATCAAGTTCTGATCCGGCCAGGCCGCGACGATGTGCGCCCGCACTTTCCCGCGAGGGACCTGCGAGTGTGTTTCTGGAGGCGTCCGAATTGATGAAAACGCTGATGCTGGTGGTGGCCGCTCTGCTTCTCGGTGTCCCGCTGATGCTCGGCCAGAGTGCGCGCGCTACGCCGGGCGCGGCCGCTCCCTCAACCCCTCCTCCTGCCACCGCGCCACAATCTCCGGAGACGCCTGGGGCCGCCCCTTTGCGGGTGATGGTGGGTAAGTCTCTGCTGATCAATACCACGGAGCGGCTGAAGCGGGTTTCGGTGACCGACCCGACCGTGGCCGACGCCCTGGCGGTGACTCCGACGCAGGTCCTGGTCAATGGCCTGGCGCCGGGCGAGGTCTCACTGCTGATCTGGGACGAACTGGAGCGCTCGCGCAGCTTCGATCTGCGGGTGGACGTGGACATCACCGCAGCCGCCGAAGAAATCCACCGCATCTTTCCCGAGGAGCAGATTTCGGTCACTCCCTCGCGTTCCGCCATTGTCCTGGCGGGCCACGTGACCACCGAAGAAGTGTTCAAGCAGGCGGGCGCGATCGCTTCGGCTTACTCCAGGAATGTGGTGAACGTCCTGACCTTCGGCCCGGTGGGAGCGCAGGAAGTTCTACTGGAAGTCAAGTTCGCCGAAGTGGACCGCACGGCGTTGACCCAACTCGGAATTAATGTGTTCAGCACTGGCGCCGGCAGAACGATCGGGAACGTTACGACCGGGCAATTCCCTGGAGTGTCAGGCCTTGGGAGTGTCAGCAGTACCTTTGGCCGGGATGCGAACCAAGGCCCCACCACCTCGAGCGCCACGGTCGGTAATTTGCTGAATCTCTTCTTTTTTAAGCCTGACATTAACTTGGGCACCGTCATCGAGGCTCTCCAACAGAGGAATCTTCTGCAGATTCTTGCCGAGCCCAATCTGATCGCGGTCAATGGCAAAGAAGCCAGCTTTCTCGCCGGAGGAGAGTTCCCCTTCCCGGTGGTACAACCTGGCGCTGGCGGCGTTAGTGCGGTGACCATACAGTTTCGTGAATTCGGCGTACGGCTCAAATTCACGCCGGTCATCGAGCCGAATGGCAACATTCATTTGCATGTGGTACCCGAGGTGAGCACGCTGGATTTTGCAAACTCGGTGAGCGTTAACGGAACGACGGTCCCCGCTCTGACTACCCGCAAAGCCGATACCGAATTTGAATTGCAGGATGGGCAAAGTTTCGTGATCGCTGGATTGATGGATAATCGCGTGACCAATCTAGCGAACAAGATCCCGGGACTTGGAGACATTCCAGTGCTAGGCAATTTTTTCAAAAGCAAGAATAACAGTAAGAGCACTTCAGAATTAATGGTTCTGTGCACGGCCCGGCGGATTTCGCCCAACGCGCAGGCGCCGAAAGGTCCGGCCAACCCCGAGCCATTCATGGACAAGGGCAAATTCGATGCCAAGAAGCCCGAAGCCAACAAGTGAGCGGGCGCTGATGCAATAGCGCGGAGAATTTCAGAAGGGCGGTGGAGTCGCAATCATGCCGGAGCTGTCAGTTTCAGTGTTCGCCACGGATAATGACCAGCGCGCGGTGCTGCAGGTTCTGGTAGACGGAACCGCCGTGGCCCGCACCGTCTTCAGTAGCAACACGCTGCCGCTGACCGCCACCGACCCGGTGATCCGGAGAGCGCAGGCGTTTGCGCCCGACGTCATCCTGGTGGATATTCCCGCCGAAACCAGCACGGCGGCGCTGCGCGCGGTCGAATACCTGCACCAGGAACTTCCCGACTCGGCCGTGTTCGCCGTCGGCAGCATGGCGCAGCCGCAGCTGATCGTCGGCGCCATGCGTTGCGGAGTCCGCGAGTACATTGAGCGTCCCACCACTACTACCGACCTGCTGGAGGCGTTCGTCCGCCTGACCTCGGCCCGGCGCAAGCCGCGCCGGGAAAATTCACGGGGGAAGATGTTCACCATCGTGAACGCCAAAGGGGGAAGCGGCGCCACCACCGTGGCGGTCAATCTGGCGCTCGCCCTGCAATCACTTCACGGAGGCACCGCCCTGGCCGACCTGGCACCGCTCGGCCACTGTGCCCTGCATCTGAACCTGAAGCCCCCGTTCACCGTGGCCGACGCTATCACCAACCTCCACCGCCTGGACGCTTCCCTGCTGGAGAGCTTCATGGCGCGGCACAGCGGCGGCTTGCAGGTGCTGGCCGGCACCGCGGCCCCAATTTCGATTGAGCCTTCCGCTTCCGATTTCGCCCGCCTCTTCGACATGATGGTGGGACAGTTCCGCTACATCGTGGTGGATGCCTCGTCGCGCCTGGACGGCGCCACCCGGCTGGTGGGCAATTTGTCGGAAAAGGTGCTGCTGGTTTCGCACGCCGATGTCGCTTCCCTGTGGAGTGCGGGACGGGTGGCGCAGTACCTCGGGGAAGCCGGCTCGCGCGATCGCTTCGGCCTGGTGCTCAACCGCTATCGCAAGATCGCCGGCTTCAACGAGGCGGAGGCGGAGGCGGCCATCGGTGTGCCGGTGCTTTGGCGGATTCCCAACCAGTATTTCGCCGTTTCCACCGCCATCGATCGCGGCGTGCCGTTGATGCAGCATGGGAACACCGACATTGCCCGCTCCATCGCGGAACTGGCCCACAGTTTGACCCAGGACGACCTGGACGTGAAGCGCACGGCCTGGTCGCTGTTTAAGACGGTATAGAGAAGCTGTTGGCTGTTGGCTGTTCGCTGTTGGCTGTTCGCTGTTGGCCGTGAGCTGTCAGGCGGTTAGCGAACTGCGAATAGCCGAAAGCGACTTAATAAAGATGGCAAATCTGCAAACTTTCGAGCGCAGTGAGTACCAGCAGGTCAAAGCCGACCTGCACCGCAAGATCCTGGACCGCCTGGACCTGGAAAAACTGGGGCGCAGCCAGGGAGATGCCGCCCGCGACGAAGTCCTGGTCCTGATCCGCAGCGCGGTGAACAGCGAGGCCGTCCCGCTCAGCTTTGCCGAGCGCGAGCGCCTGTCGCGGGAAATTCTCGACGAAATTTTCGGCCTGGGCCCCCTGGAGCCGCTGCTCAAGGACCCGAGCATCTCCGATATTCTGGTCAACCGTTTTGACCGGGTGTACGTGGAGCGGGGCGGCAAGCTGGAGCTCACCGGCCTGTCGTTCAAGGACAACCAGCACCTGATGCAGATCATTGACCGCATCGTGTCGCGGGTGGGGCGGCGGGTGGACGAGAGTTCGCCCATGGTCGACGCCCGGCTGGCCGACGGTTCGCGCGTGAACGCCATTATTCCACCGCTGGCGCTGGACGGAGCCTGCCTCTCGATTCGGCGCTTTGGCCGCGACCCGATTACCGCCCACAACATGATCGAGAACAAGACCCTGACTGAGCCCATGCTGGAACTGCTCTCGGCCATGGTGAAGGGGCGGCTGAACCTGCTGATCTCGGGTGGAACCGGAGCCGGCAAGACGACGCTGCTGAACGTGCTCTCCGGGTACATTCCCAATTCCGAGCGCATCGTGACCATCGAGGACGCAGCCGAATTGCAGCTCAAGCAGGAGCACGTGGTGCGGCTGGAAACCCGTCCCCCGAACATTGAAGGCAAGGGCGCGGTGCGGCAGCGGCAGCTGGTCATCAACAGCCTGCGCATGCGCCCTGACCGCATCGTGGTCGGCGAGGTCCGCGGCGAAGAGGCTTTCGACATGCTCCAGGCCATGAACACGGGCCACGAGGGCTCGCTGACCACGGTGCACGCCAACTCGCAGCGCGATGCGCTGGCGCGCGTCGAGAACATGGTTTCCATGGCCAACCTGAACATTCCCGAGCGGGCGGTCCGCCACCAGGTCGCGGCCGCGATTCACGCCGTGGTACAGGTTGCCCGTCTTTCCGACGGTTCGCGCAAGGTCCTCACCATTTCTGAGATCACGGGCATGGAGGGCGACACCATCGCGATGCAGGACATTGCCATTTTCGAACGCACCGGAGTCGATTCCAGCGGGCGGGTCCGGGGGGTGTTTCGCAGCACCGGCATCCGGCCCCGTTTTGCCGACCGGCTGGCGACCGCCGGCTGCCGGCTGGGCGCCTCGCTTTTCGAATCGCGGGTGGAGGTCTAGCGGATGCCCTTCCCCATTGCTCTGCTGGTCTTTGCCGTGGTCAGCCTAGCGGTCTTTGCCGGTTTGATGCTGCTTGACCGGCGGAATGCCCGTGCCCGCATTCTCCGCGACCGCCTTTCCGCGGTGCAGAAACCGGCCACCGAGGACGGACAGCAGTTTGCCATTCTGCGCGACGAAGTGATGAGCCGGATCCCGGCTTTCGACACCCTGCTGCGCCGTTCCGAACAAGCTTCGGCCTTGCAGAAGATGTTGACCCAGGGAGAGGTGCATATTCGGGCGGGCAATTTTCTGATGCTGAGCGCGGTATCCGCGATCGTCTTTGGACCGATCCTGTATGTGGCCGGCGGCTCTGTCCTGTTCGCCTGGGCCGGCATCGTGCTGGGCTTCTTTATCCCTTACGCCTACGCTGCCCACCGGCGGGCCAAGCGCTTTCAGCGCTTTGAGGAGCGGTTTCCCGAAGCCATGGATACTCTGGCCCGGGCGGTGCGCGCCGGACACGCTTTCACCACCGCGCTCGAGTTGATTGCGACCGAGATTTCCGAACCGGTGGCGGGGGAATTTCGCCAACTCTATGAAGAACAGAAGTTCGGTCTGCCGGTGCGCGAAGCTCTTTTGAACTTGACTGAGCGCGTTCCGCTGGTGGATGTCAAGTTCTTCGTGACCGCGGTCATGCTACAGCGCGAGACCGGCGGGAATTTGGCCGAGATCCTCGACAACCTGTCGTACGTCATCCGGGAGCGCTTCAAGATCCAGCGCCAGGTCCGGGTTCACACCGCGCAGGGACGTTTGACGATGGTTCTGCTGATGGCGCTACCGCCCGCCATTGTGCTGATCATGCTGACGCTCAACCCGGGCTTCATTCGCCCCTTGTTCACCGATCCCCTGGGTCACGCTTTAATTGTGGCCGGGATTACGCTGCAGACGATTGGGTATTTTTTTATTCGCAGGATCATTCGTATTCAGGTTTAGTGGATGCCCCTGGTTCTCACCATCCTGGTTTTTCTGACGGTCGCAGCCGCGCTGTTTGCCTTCGGGGCGGCCCTGGCCGCTCCCTCTTCCGTGCTGGGATCGCGGCTGCGCGAGATCGGCTGGCAACAGCGGCCCAAACCGGAGGCCAAGCCCGCGATGCGGGAGCGCTTCCAGCAAGCTTTGACTCCTCTGAGCAAGGCGCTGCCGCTCTCCCCGACCGATGTTTCCCAGACCCGCGCCTGGTTGATCCAAGCCGGATACCGCGATGCGCGGCACCTCAGCTTCTACTTTGGTCTGCGCGTGCTGTTTGCCGCTCTCGGCCTGGGCGCGGTGGTCCTGGCCACGGGGTTCAATTCGCCCCTGTTGATCGTTGGCGTTCCGGCTTTCGGTTTTTTCATTCCCCGGTTCCTTCTGAAGAGGGCGATGAAGGAACGGCAGCGCCGCATCCGTCTGGCGCTTGCCGACGCGCTCGACTTGACCGTAATTTGCGTTGAGGCCGGCCTCGCCCTGGATCAGGCCATGATGCGGGTGGGCGAGGACCTGCGCCCCGCCCATCCGGAACTGAGCGCCGAGTTCCATCTCCTCACCCTGGAGACTCGAGCCGGCAAGCCTCGCGTGGAGGCCCTGAAAAACCTGGCGGCGCGCACCGGCGTGGACGACATCCGCGGGCTGGTCGCCACCCTGGTGCAGACCGACCGCTTCGGCACCAGCATCGCCCAGGCCCTGCGCGTACATTCCGATTCCCTGCGCACCGAGCGGCGCCAGCGCGCCGAAGAACAAGCCGCCAAAACCACGGTGAAGATGATTATCCCCCTGGTCCTGTTTGTGCTGCCCTCCCTGATTTTCGTTACCATCGGCCCGGCCATCATTCAGCTGATGCACGTACTCCTCCCGGTGACCGGGGGACGGCGGTGATGCAGTTGGTCGTGCGCCGTTCGTTCATGGCGATTCGTCGTTCGCTGTTCGCTCTTCGCTGTTCGCCTCTCGCAACCCGGAAGGACGACGGCGCTTCTGATGGTGCCCGGCCAGGGAAAGCGAATAGCGATTGGGGAACGACGAACAGCGAATAGCGAACAGCGACTACCATTGAGGAATGGTCATGCCCGCCCACGGGCCCATGGGATACGCTTTTAACCGGACGCGCACCACCTATCTTGCGACCGAACTGGTGATCGCGCGCTCCCACTGGTCTCGCTTTCGCGGGTTGATGGCCACCGGCGCCTCCCACTTCCGCCCCGGACAGGGACTGTGGATTGTGCCCTGCCACGGCGTGCATACTTTGGCCATGCGGTTTCCCATCGACGTCGTGTACCTCGACCGGGAGAAAATCGTCATCCACGTCGAGCAGGGCTTGCAGCCCTGGCGTTTGGCCGCCATTCGCCTGCTCGCCGCTTCGGTGCTCGAGCTCCCCGCGGGCACAGTCCGCGACTCCCAGACCGCGCTTGGGGACCAGGTGGACATTTTTCTCCAACGCCCGCTCGATTCCGAGGCTGCATGAGTTCTGGCGAGACCATTTCGGAAACTGTCTCTCCTCTGCACGAGGCTCCTCGGCTGCTGGTGGAATGGTCCTCTCCCTGGCAGGAATTCACATCGGCGATTCGCCCAGCTCTGACCCGGGCTCCGAAGCGGCTGGCCGGCGAGGCGCCCACCGGACTGTTCCCCTATCGCGGGTTGCTCGCATCCTGGCTGGCTGAGGTATTGCTGCTCTGGGTGGCGATCGTGTTGCCGAGCCGCCTGGAAAGTCTGCGGCCCTACGCTCCGCCGCCCCTGCTCAAGTATGACGTCCTCTACTACTACGGAGATGAACTCCCTCGCACTCAGGACAACGGTGGCGCGCAAGCCGGCAAGTCCGGGCGGGCCGGTGGCCAGCAGGCCCACCACCGCACCCAGATCATCCGCGTGGCCCGCGGTGAGAAACCGAGCGAGAAAGTGGTGGATGCCCCCAAGCTGAACTTGCCGCGTTCGGATTCCTCGGTCGCGAATCTGCTCGCTTTCAGGCCGCTGCCCGGGCCGCCCCCGACGGAGGGCCTGCGTTCTTCGCTCCTCACGCAGACGTTGCCCGCCGCCAACGTGGTGCCCCCGACGCCGGAGCTGAATTCTCCGCTGAGCCGCAATCCGAACGGCTTGACAGCGCCGGTGGTTCCCCCGGCACCCGAAATCGCACACGCCAATACTCGCAATTCGCCCGCTCTGAATACTTCAGTGATCGAGCCAGCCCCCGATGTGATTCGCGACAAGATGCGGGCGGCACTTCCTGTCACTCCTTCGATCGTCGCCCCTGCGCCCAGCGACGCGCAGCGCGATCTGGCCAGCTCCCGGGTCCCGTTGACGCAAACCACCAGCGTAGTGGCGCCGCCGGTTTCTGCACCCCAGCGCGATCTCGCATCTGCTGCCAAGCTGTCGCTGCCGGCTCCGGCCGTGGTGGCCCCGCCGCCCTCGCAGGTCAGCCGCGACCTCAACAGCTGGGGAGGATCTGCGATCGGGAATATTCGCACGAGTCCAGTGCCGCCCCCGCCCAGCGTGGCGGGCGGCAGTTCACTATCCCGAACCGGGGCCGGAGGTTTCTCTACCACAGTCGTACCGCCGCCCGTGAACGCCGACGCCGGCGGCTTGCACGGGAAGGATGGCGGTGGGCGAGCGGCGGGCGCCCTTGTCGGTTCCACCCGGGTGGTGCCACCTCCGCCGAGTCTGGGAGGCGGCACGGCTCTTTCTGGAAGCGGGCGCGGCAACAAAGGTCCCGGCCGGGGCGGCCCTCTCGATCTCGGGACGGCGGTCGCTCCCCCGAGCAGCAGCGGCGGAAGTGCTTCGGGCTCGGGCATTGTCGTTTCCACTCAGCCGGGAACGAAGGTCGGAGTGCCGAACTCGGGCAGCGGCGGATCGCTGGCGATGTCGCCGACCGGCACGGCGAAGACAGGCTTGGGCGGCTCGGGCAGCGGCGCGGGCATTGGCAAAGGCAACGGGCCGGGCAGCGGGATGCAAGGCGAAGGCTCGGGCGCGGGAAAGGCAGGCGCCGGTCGCGGCTCCGATCCGAACGCGCGCGGTGGAATCTCGCCGTATCCTGGACCCGGCGGCGCCGGTCAGGGT
>JBAVUO010000072.1:0-1790 GCA_049696815.1 Terriglobales bacterium
TGCACAGCCGGCACCGAACCGCGACCGTGAGGGAGCGGCGTCTTCAACGGAGCGGCGTCTTCAACGGAGCGGCGTCTTCAACGGAGCGGCGTCTTCAACGGAGCGGCGCATGGGCCTGCGGCCCACCCAAGGTGATGAAGACGTTGCCGCTTGCTTACTTCTACTGTGTCATAAACAACAATTCTGAGCTATAATGTTTTCGTGGCTGCGAAAACTCCCGCGCCAGCACCACAGGAAAAACGCCTCACGGCATATTTGGAGTGGCTGGCGCAAGCCGTGGGGCATTCTGATCGTACCGAGCCGCTGCGGAATTACTGCATAGGCTTGTTATTAGATGGCGAGCGAAAGAGTGTGGAGCCCATGGCGGCGCGCCTCGCTCCTGACCATGTGCAGCGGATGCATGAATGCCTGCATCATTTCATCGCTAAGTCGCCCTGGAGCGATGCCGGCCTGCTGCGGCAGGTGCGGACCTACGTGCTGCCGGCGATGCAGAGGATCGGACCGGTGACGGCCTGGGTGGTGGATGAAACCGGTTTCGTCAAAAAGGGCAGTCATTCGGTAGGTGTGGCGCGGCAGTATTGTGGACGGGTAGGAAAGAAGGAGAATTGCCAGGTGGCGGTGAGTTTGTCGATCGCCAGCGCAACTGCCAGCCTGCCGATTGCTTGGCGATTGTATCTGCCCGAAGAATGGGCCAACGACCCTGAGCGGTGCCGGGAAGCGGACATTCCCCAGGAGGTGCAGTTTCAGACCAAGCCGCAGATTGCTTTGCGGCAGATTCGGCAAGCGGTGGAGGACGGGGTGGCGCCGGGAGTGGTGCTGGCGGACGAAGTGTACGGATCGAATCGCGAGTTCCGGGACGGAGTAGCGGAACTGAAGCTGGACTACTCGCTGGCGGTGCGCAGCAACACGACGGTGTGGGCGCTGGAACGACAGCCGTTGCCCCCCAAGCCCTGGAGGGGAAAAGGACCAAAGCCCACACGGATGCGGCGGGACCAGACGCACCGGCCGATTACCGTGAAGGAACTGGCCGCGGAGCTGCCGGAGAAAGCCTGGCGTGAGGTGGCATGGCGAGCAGGCAGTAAGGAAACGTTGCGGTCCCGCTTTGCCGCCTTGCGGGTCCGACCCGCGTACGGCGACGACCGGCGAGGAGGCCTACAGCCGGAGCAGTGGTTGCTCATCGAGTGGCCCAGCGGGGCAGTCGAGCCGGCCGGTTACTGGTTGGCGCGTCTGCCCGTGAAGATCTCAATGAAATGCTTGGTCGGCATCAGCAAGCATCGTTGGGTGATTGAGCGCGATTATGAAGAACTCAAATCGGAACTCGGCTTGGCACACTATGAAGGCCGCAACTGGCGGGGATTTCACCACCACGCCACACTCTGCATTGCGGCTTACGGCTTTTTGATGGCGGAACGGAGCCGTTTTTCCCCCTCGGCCCACATCCCAGATCTTGGGTTACGCAGCACCCCGCTACCTGCCGACTTCCGGCCCCGGGGCGCACCGAGCGCGCGCCCAACGGCATAATCCCCATTCCATCGCGACGTTGCGTATCCAGATCGCCCGTTTCCTTGTACAGCAACTCCCATGCTGCCCGATATGCTGTCGTCTGCGCGTGTAATTTATGACACAGTAGAATTACGCGCGCGGTTCCTTGCGCAACCGGCACCGAACCGCGACCGTGAGGGAGCGGCGTCTTCAACGGAGCGGCGTCTTCAACGGAGCGGTTCCCACTGTCGTACGGACGCATTACGCGCCGGCCCGGCAGGCCGCGAGCGCCAGGAGCGGGAAGTAGT
>JBAVUO010000073.1:0-44677 GCA_049696815.1 Terriglobales bacterium
GGAAGGAGGGGGTAGCAATGGCGGAGATCCGAATCCGCGCGGCCGTGCACGACGACCTGCCGCGGCTGACTGATATCTACAACTACTATGTCGTAAACACTCCGGTGACGTTCGACGTTGAGCCCTACACGGTCGAGCGGCGGGAAGCTTGGTTTGCGCAGTTCGGCGCGACGGGCCGGTATCGCCTGCTGGTTGCCGAGGAAGAAGGGAAGGTGCTGGGCTACGCCGGGACGACGCGCTTCCGCCCGAAAGCGGCGTACGAGACTACGGTTGAGACCACGGTCTATTGCGCGCCGGAGGCAGTCGGCAAAGGCATCGGAGGCCGTCTGTATGCGGCGTTGTTTGAAGCACTGCGCAGCGAAGACATCCACCGCTTCGTCGGCGGATACGCGCTGCCAAATCCCGGGTCGGAAGGGTTGCATCGGCGATTCGGCTTCAAGGTGGTGGGCGTATTCAGCGAGAATGGACGGAAATTCGGAAAGTACTGGGACGTGTGCTGGGTGGAGCGGGCGGGGTGATGGGCACGGGACAGTAGGGAGCGCGTGGTGCGTCCCAGTTGTGACTCCAGACTCCTGACACCCTGGCTCCTGACTCCGGATTACTGCTTGGGAGCGTAGTAGCCCTTGCGGGTGCGGACGCGCAGGCCCTTTTCCTGAGCGACGATTTCGATGGTGCGGTAGCGTCCGTCGGAGGCGAAATTGGCCGGCTTGTAGGCCATGGCGTACTGGCTGCGCAGTTCGTCCTGGATGGAAGTGAAGGAGTCGGAGACGTCGCGGATCTGGAAAGGGAAGAAAGCGCGGCCGCCGGTAGCGTCGGCGATGCGCTGGAGTACCTTGTCGCCCGGGCTCTTCATGCCGCTGATGTTGGTGCTGATGGTATAGACGATGACCTCGGCGCGGAGGGCCATCTCGATGGCCTCTTCGCGGGTGACGTGGCTGAGGTTGTCGTCTCCGTCGCTGAGCAGGATGATGGCGCGGCGCACGGGACCGACCTGCTCCTGCTTGAGCAGCTTGTCGCGGCAGGCAAAGTAGATGGCGTCGTACATGGCGGTGCCGCCACCGGCGCGCAGGGCGCGCACGCCGAGCGAGAGAGCCTCGGTGTTGTCGGTGAAGTCCTGGGTTACATCGGGAGTGGCGTCGAATCCCACGACGAGGGCCTTGTCATAGCGCGGCCGGATGATGGCATTGAGAAACTCGATGGCCGACTCCTGCTCGAACTTGAAGCGATCGCGCACAGAATTGCTGGCGTCAATCAGCAGCCCAACCTGCAGGGGGAGATCGGTCTCGCTGCGGAAGCTGCGGATCTGCTCGGCTGGTTTGTTGTCGTCAATGACCTTAAAGTCGTTCTTCTTCAGATCCTTGATGTAGCGGCCATGCTTGTCAGTGACGGTGAAGATGACGCGGACTTCGTTGACCGGCACCTTGATAGTGGTGACGGGTTCGTCGGAGGCGGGGGTGTCGGGATTCTGCAACTGCGGTGAAGGCGCCGGAGCCGGGGCCTGGGTCTTGCTCTCAGGCGGGGCAGCGGTTTTCGCCGGCGGATTTGGCGCTGGCTGGGTGGAGGCGGGCGGCGCTGCCTGGCCCAGGGCCGGGCCAGCCAGCAGAAGACAAGCAGCAAAAATCAGAAGAAAGCGAGAGCTCATCAGGATTGGCTTCATTATAGCCCGGCGTGGAGGGATGGGGGAGACCTGTTCACCCATCGTGTTCCAGGCCAGCCAGCAAGGCCGCGAGGTCCTCGGGCAAGGGCCGGGAGAAGTTGAGCCGTGCACTGGTGCGGGGATGCTCGAGCTGGAGCGCGGCAGAGTGAAGAAAGTTGCGATCGAGCGAGACCGCGGCCGGCACGCCTGCGGCTCTTCGCTTGCCCGACTGGACCCGCAACTCGCGCGGCGCCCCATAGAGCGTGTCGCCGACCACGGGATGACCGAGGGAAGACAGGTGGACGCGGATCTGGTGGGTGCGTCCGGTCTCGATCCTGAGTTCGAGCAGGGCGAACTTGCCGTAGGGAGTGTCGAGTTTTCGCTGCACAGTGTAATGCGTAACGGCCTCGCGGCCGCCGGAGCCGCGCGTGGTCATGCGCGTGCGCCGCTTTTGGTCGCGGCTGATCGGGCTCTGGACGGTGCCGCGGTCGCGTTTCGGCCAGCCGTGAACGAGCGCGATGTAGGTCTTGTGCACTTCGCGGCGGGAGAACTGGCGGGCCAGCCGCTGGTGCGACTCATCGTTTTTTGCGACCACCATGAGGCCGCTGGTGGCGCGATCGAGGCGGTGCACGATCCCGGGACGAAGCTCGCCGCCGACTCCGGAGAGGGCTCCGAAGTGGTGCAGCAGCGCGTTGACCAGAGTTCCCCGGTTGCGCGCGTCATCGGTGGCGCCAGCGCCGGCGTGGACCATCATGCCGGCGGGCTTGTTGACGATGGCCAGATCGTCGTCTTCATAGACGATATCGAGGGGGATCTGTTCTGGCATGGCGCGCAGCGGGGGAGCCTGGGGCGGGCCGGCGACGGTGATTTGTTCTCCACCGCGAAGGCGGAGTGAGGCCTTGGCGGGGACATCGTTAACCAAAACATCTCCCTTGGCGATCAGTTGCTGGACGCGGGCGCGGCTGACCTCGGAAAGCTGCGCCGCGAGATATTGGTCAAGACGCTGTCCGGTGGCTTCGGAGGAGACGGTGAGAGTTGTGGGGAAATCCCGCATTCAGCAGTCAGCGCTTAGCGCACCCGCCTTCCGGATGACCGGTTGGCAGAGCGGCGTGCTAAGGCTTCCTTTGTGCACCTTCGTGTCCTTGGTGGTTAACAAAAAGCATAAACCACGAAGGACACGAAGGTACACGAAGGAACGCAATGGTGCCTATAGGGAGAAAATCAGGATGCAGTCTGGTTTCAAAGATACTTATGAGGTTCAAAAAGGCGACCTTCAGGGGCTGAAGCCCGCATTCTTGGCGGCTCTTCCGGCACGGCTGAAGCCGTGCCCTTCCCAATCCCATTTCTGAAACCAGGTCAAGCAGGTTGCGGAAGAAGTCGAGATCGCAACGGCAGCCCCTAAAGGGGCGGTTGAAATTCAACGATCTACGGCATTGCTAAAGCGATGCCCTGATACAAGACGCAAGTTTTTCAGCAGCCTGCTAAACGCCACTCTGCGCCGGGACTCCCCTTGGCGCACCACTCTTGAGCCACCAGATCAGCCCGCCGCCGAGCACTAGGAAGATTGAAATCAGCTGGGTGCCGCTCATCAGGCCGCCGAAGACTTCGCCGCGTCCGGGATCGTCGCGGAGAAACTCGATGAAAAAGCGCTCCACGCCGTACAGGAACATGAAGCTGCCGAAAATCTGGCCATCGAACTTTCTGCGCTTGAACATCCAGGTGAGAAGAAGGAAATTGAAAAACTCGGCGGCGGCTTCGATCAACTGGGTCGGCTCGAGGTGGACGCCGAGCGGCGTCCCGCTCACGGCTTTGGCCAGCGGATCGGTAAAGACAACACCCCAGAAGTGGGTCGTCGGTTTGCCATAACAGCAGCCGGCGGAGAAGCATCCGAAGCGGCCGAGGACGTGGCCGAAGGCGAGTCCGGGGGCGAAGGCGTCGCAGGTGCGCAGGGGGGGCATGCGGTGGCGGCGCATGTACCAGGCGGCCATGACGAGGGCGGCGACCAGGCCGCCGGAGAATACTCCTCCGGCCTGGAGCGTGCTCAGAGAAAAAATCTCTCGCCAATTGGCGGCGTAAGTGCTCCAGTCGTTGACGACGTAAAGAATTTTGGCGCCGATGATTCCGGCTAGAACGACCAGAATGCCCAGGTTCCAGGCGTCGTCGGCGTTGATGCCTTGCTTTTCGGAGTTGCGCACGCTGATCCAGAGGCCGATGAGCACGCCCGAGGCGACCAGGAAGCCGTAGGTGGGCAGGTAGAAGCTGCCGATGTGGAAAAGTCTGGGGAACACGTTGGGTTAGATGCTCAGAAGAGTCTAGCAGGAGAGCAGGAAGCAGGTGGCAGGTCACAGGTGGCAGGTCACAGGAGGCAGGTCACAGGAGGCAGGTCACAGGAGGCAGGTCACGCCTCTCGGCACCATGCGCACTCCACCCCAACCGTGAAGCGCGAGTGCGAATTACGCGTGAGTGAATGGCGTCTATCCGCGCTTGCTGGGCCACCGAAATGCCGAAACCACCAGAAAACAGCCGGCGACCAGAGCCGCGACGCCGAGGGGCGTCTTGTGAGGAATATCGGACGAAAAGACAAGAACTCCTGTGGCCAGAAGCACTGGGCTGAGCAGAAGCCTGACGAGATGAGTAAAATCCGGAATTGGAGCAGGGTAGGAGGAAAGCCTCTTTGCGATGATCTGAGCACTGCGCAACGCCTCAGGGAAAGCGATACTGTGTTGCACATCGCTGATTTCTTTCTCCCACTCTTCACGGGATTCTTCGGGGTCGTTCATTTTACCGCCGGATCCATAGGCCAATATTGGATGGCCATGCCACCTAGTTACTGCGAGCTGACAGCTGCAAGCTGCGAGCTGAAAAAAGCCGACCCACATCGCCGTGTGGTGGGCCGAGAATGAACCCGTCGTTAGACGATGGAAGCCCGCCGCGACCCCTTAGGCGTTTCCGCGTGACGGAACATGGCACACAGGATCTCGAGTCGAGCCCCCGTTCATTCGGTGTTGGTTCAAAAATCGGTTGCCACCAGCACCAACGTAGCAGGCCGGCTTTCCATCTCTGATGCTAGGAGGGAGTCGGGCGATGCGCAAGAGGAGTAGCAGAAATAGTTGGCAGGGTTTTTGCTAGGCGGGCGCACGCCGGAGATGAACGGCAGGTTACGAAGGACTGCAGAGGTGGGGGAAAATCCTGGACAGTCGGCTCGTAAAGAGTGGGTGTGAGAACTGGGCCGTCCCTCCGGGACTTGATTCATCTTCTAGCGCTGCCACCCAGCGCTGAAGCGCTGGGCCAAATTGGTTCCTCCCTCCGGAGTCTGTGTCGTAGCTTCTCTTTCGCCCCGTTGGGGCTTGCTCTCGTTCCCCTTACGCCGCTTCGCGGCTATGATTAGGTCCCGCTCCACTCTTTCGCATCCCGGCAAACTATGACACATACTCCTCCGGGACTTGATTCCTTCAGCCGGTGCGGCGGGTGTCCTGCAAAACTTCATCGAGCGCGCTGGCGAGCTTGCTGGCGCGCTGGCGGACTTCGGGGGAAGGGGTCTCCAGGCGGCGCTTCAGCAGATGGTATTCGTCGGCGATGTTCAGGGCGGCGAGGACGGCCAGACGGACGGAATCCACGGTTGCGGTCTGCTCGGAGACGGCACGCATCTTGCCGTCCACGTATTCGGCCAGCCGGATGATGTAGTCCGCGTCCGAGCCGCGCAGGTTATAGACCTGGTCGAAGATTTCGACTCGCACACTTCCGTTGGCGGCATCGTTGGTCGGCGGTTGCTTGGTCGCGGTGGCCATATCACTCCTGGGCGAGGCATCACCCCGCTCGCTCTGGTTCAGCTGGCCGCTGGCTCGTGGGCCAGGGTTTCCATCTGGGCGAGCATTTTTTCCACCCGGGTGCGGATCTCCTCGCGCTCGCGACGGATCTGCACCAGCTCACGGCGCATGGATTCGTTTTCTTCCTCGCGCTCTTCGAGCTGCTGCCGCAGGCGCTTGATGTCGCGCTCGGCGGCGGCCCGGGCTTCTTTGGCGGCCTTGAATAACTCAATAGTGCGATAAACCTTCTCTTCCAGTGCCTGAAAATCTTCGCCAGGAACCTGGGCAGATACCTCTTCCTCGGTCTTCACGGACATGGGCACCGCTCGCTTTCAGGGGAACGATTTCCAGCTTTGAAGCGAAGTATAGCGCAGTTGGCTGTGGAAGACGGTGCTACTTTCGTTCCTGTTGGATAGCGAGGAAGGGACGCGGCCTGCCGCGTCTTCCGGCGCGGAAGGAGACGCAGCAAGCTGCGTCTCTACGGTGTCTCTTCGAATATTGGCTCAGCGTGACCGTAGTTTCTCGAGTCGGCGGGCGGCTTCGTCCAGGGTTTCGGGACGCTTGCAGAAGGCGAAGCGCACCTGTTGGGATCCGTCCTTGGGGTCTTTGTAGAAGCTGGAGCCGGGGACGCAGGCGATGCCGATTTCCTGCACCAGGTAGCGGGCGAACTCTACGTCGTTGGCGAAGCCGAAGGCACTGATGTCGGTCATCACGTAATAGGCGCCGCGCGGACGGTAGCAGCGGAAGCCGGCTTTTTCGAGGGCGGGGATGAGGTGATCGCGGCGCGTGCGGTACCTTTCGGCCAGCTCGTGATAGTAGATGGCGGGCAGGCTCAGCGCGGCCGCTCCCGCTTCCTGTAACGGCGCGGGCGCGCCGACGGTTAAGAAGTCGTGTACCTTGCGGATGGCGTTGGTGATGGCGGGCGGCGCAACGGCCCAGCCGACGCGCCATCCGGTGACGCTGTAGCTTTTCGAAAGGCCGTTGATGGTGATGGTGCGCTCGCGCATGCCGTCGAGGCGCGCGATCGAGATGTGCTGCGCGCCATTGTAGAGAATGTGCTCGTAGATTTCGTTGGTGATGGCGAGCACGTTGTACTCGACGCAGAAGTCGCGAATGAGCTCGAGTTCCTTCCGGCTGAATACCTTGCCAGTCGGGTTGTTCGGCGTGTTCAGGATGATGGCCTTGGTGTGGTGCTGGAAGGCCTCTCGAAGTTCGATTTCGTTGAACGTCCACTCGGCATCCGCGGTTTGCGGCGGACGCAGGCTGACGAAGCGCGGCTTGGCGCCGCTCAAGATCGAATCCGGGCCATAGTTTTCGTAGAACGGCTCGAAGACGACAACCTCGTCGCCCTTATTGCAGACCGCGAGCAGGGTCGCAACCATGGCTTCGGTCGAGCCGCAGCAGACGGCGATTTCTTTCTCGGGATCGACGTGCAGGCCCTGCCACTCCTGCATCTGGCGGGCGATGGCGTCGCGCAGGCTCTTCGCTCCCCAGGTGATGGCGTACTGGTTGATGTCGGCGGCGATGGCCTCCTGTGCGGCTTGCTTGATCTCGGCGGGCGCGGCGAAATCGGGGAATCCCTGGGCCAGGTTGATAGCGCCGTATTGCATGGCCTGGCGCGTCATCTCGCGGATCACGGACTCGGTGAAGTGCTCGACCTTGTCACTGAGATAGTGCTTGGGCTGGGGGGAAGCCGGATTCATGGAGAGTCAGACTAGCACAGGAGGAAATCATTTCACCACGGAGACACAGAAGCACGGAGAAAACCAGACTCGGCTCTCTCCGTGACTCCGTGGTGAAAAGGTCCTACGCCCTCTGCACGCCGCCGAGGGACTCGAGCGCTTTCGTGATCTGGCCCGACCACTGCGCTACTTCATCGTCGCGTAGGGTGCGGTTCTGGGACTGGAGTTTCGCGCGCACGAGGATGGAGTACTTGCCCGCGCCAACTTTGTCGCCGCGGAAAATTTCTACCGGGACGAAGCTGCGCAGCTCGGCGATGCCCAATCCGGCAACGCTCTGGTGGATTTTCTCGAATTCCACGCTATCGGCAAACACGAACGAGAAGTCGCGCTCGACGGCAGGGAAGCGCGGCAGCGCTTCATAACGGACCTGGCGCAGGTCGTGCCGGTAGAGACGATCGAGATAGAGTTCGGCGACGAAGACATCCTGCTTGAGTTTTCGCGCGGCGGCCACATCGGGATGAATCTGGCCAAACTGGGCGACGGTGGCGCCATCCATGACGGCGCGGGCGGAGCGGCCGGGATGGTAGTAGTCCGGCGTGTTCGCGTCGTAGTAGAGCGAGTTCGAGGCGAAGAGCGCCAGCAAGCCTTCGATGTCGCCTTTCAGGTCGAAGAACGAGAGCGGGCGCGCGGGCTGGTGGACTCCCGCTTCGAGCGCGCTGCCCGTGGCGCCGATCGCGATGCGCTTCAGCTCGACCGACTTCTCTCCCGATGCTTCGAAAACCTTTCCGGCCTCGAACAGGCGGACGTTGTCGGTGCCGCGGTTCAGGTTGTAGGCCAGCATGTTGAGCATGCATGGAACCATCGAGGTGCGCATGACGGAAGCCTCGTCGCTGATCGGGTTGGCGAGGTCGATCTCAGGGGCGGCGGAAAAACGCTTCGCGTCATCCTTCGAAACGAAGGTCAGCGAAATCGCTTCGTTGTAGCCGAGGGCCAGCACGGAAGCGCGCAGTTTCGCATCTTTGGGCGCATCGGGCTGCTCGACGACTTCGCCAGTATAGGCGGGAAGCGTGTTGGCGAACTTGTCATAGCCGTGCAGGCGGGCGAGTTCTTCGATCAGGTCGATCTCGCGCTCGATGTCGAGGCGCCAGCTGGGAATATGAACCAGGTAAGTATCTTCGCCGCCTGCCATCAACGCGAAGCCGAGACGGGTGAGGATGCGGCTGATTTCGACAGTGCTGAGTTGTTCGCCGAGGATGCGCTGGACCTCGCGAAGATTGAGCTCGACGGGAGCGAGGTCGAGGGGGCGGGCGATGACGTCGATGACGTCGCCGACGAGTGTGCCGCCGCCGGAGCTGACGATGAGCTCGGCGACGCGGTTGGTGGAGGGGACGGTGGACTCGAAATCGGCGCCGCGCTCGAAGCGGTGGGATGCGTCGGTGTGCAGGCCGTGGCGCTTCGACATGCGGCGCACGGTGACCGGGTCCCACCAGGCGGACTCGATCAGGATGTTCTTTGTCTTCTCGGTGATCATGGTGTCGTAGCCGCCCATGACGCCGGCGAGCCCGACGGGCTTGACGGCGTCGGCTACAACGAGATCGTCGGTCGAGAGCTTGCGATCGACGCCGTCGAGGGTCTTCAGCGTTTCTCCGGTGCGGGCCTTGCGGATGACGAGGCGACGACCTTCGAGCAGGTCGAGATCGAAGACGTGGGTCGGCTTGCCGCTTTCCCAGAGAATGTAGTTGGTGGCATCGACGGCATTGCTGATCGGGCGCTGATCGAGGAGGGCAAGACGAGCGGCGATCTTCGCGGGCGACGCCGTAATGGTGACGCCGCGAATTTCCTGCGCGGTGAAGCGCGGGCAGAGGTCGGGTGCTTGAATGTCGATGGTGACTTCGGACTTGCCTTGCACCGGCGGCAGCTTGGGCTCGATCGGCCGGAGCGGGAGATCGTAAAGTGCCGAGACCTCGCGCGCCACACCGTAATGATTCATGGCGTCGGGGCGGTTGGTGGTGATCTCCATCTCGTACACAGTGCTCTCACCTTCGCCCGAGATGCCTTCGACAGCGATGCCCGCGAGCGTCAACTCGTCGGCAAGACGCCGGTAGTCGACCGGAAGGTCAACGAAGTCGCGCAGCCAGTGGGGGCTAATTTTCATGAAAGCAGCGTCCAGCTGTTAGCTCTCAGTCCTTCACTATTACTGCTTGTCATCCTGAGCGAAGCGAAGGATCTGCTGTCTCGTACACTGACAAGAAAGCAGGTCCTTCGCTTCGCTCAGGATGACAACAATTAAGATGACCGTCCTAACACAGCACGATGTTGCAAATTGCGAACGACGAATAGCGAACGACTAACGACGAACGACCAACGACCAACGACCGCTACCCAAACTGCTCCAGAAACCTCACGTCGCCGTTAAAGAACAGCTGAATATCATCCACGCCGTATTTCAGAATTGCGATGCGCTCCACGCCCATGCCGAAGGCGAAGCCGGAAATTTTCGCCGGGTCGTAATCCACGAAGCCGTACACGTTGGGGTCGACCATGCCGCAGCCGAGCAGTTCGATCCATCCGCTGGCCTTGCAATTGCGGCAGGGACCGCCGTCGCGCGTGCCCTTGCCGCCGCAGAAGATGCAGCTGATCTGCACGTCGGCGCTGGGCTCGGTGAAGGGGAAAAACGACGGGTAGAAACGCGTCTTCACGCTTGATCCGAACAGGGCCTTCATGGCGTGGTCGAGCGTGCCCTTCAGATCGCAGAAAGTGATGTTGGTATCGACCGCCAGCCCCTCGACCTGGTGAAAGATGGGCGAGTGGGTGGCGTCGGGCGCGTCGTTGCGGTGAACCTTACCAGGACAGACTACGCGCACCGGCGGTTTCATCTTCTCCATGGTGCGGATCTGCACCGGCGAAGTGTGCGTGCGCAGCAGCAGGCGGTCGCGCAGCGGCTTCGATTCCTGGCGGGCGATGAAGAGCGTGTCCTGCGTGTCGCGCGCCGGATGGTTCGGCGGAAAGTTCAGCGCTTCGAAATTGTAGTAGTCGGTCTCGATCTCCGGGCCCTCTTCGACCGAGTAGCCGAGATTGCGGAAGACGGCGATGATCTCGTTCATCGTCTTGATGACGGGATGCTCGGCGCCGAGGGAGCGGCGAATTCCCGGAAGGGTGACATCGACGCGGTCGGATTCAAGTCTTGCCGACGAGGCTCCGCTCAGGATGCGATCTAAAGTCGCGTCAACGGTCTGCTCGACCTTGCCTTTGAGTTCATTGACCCGCTGGCCGACGTTGCGCTTGGCTTCTTTCGGTGCGGCTTTTAGCCATAGATCGTTGAGTTGGGTGAGGATGCCGTTCTTGCGGGCCATCCAGCGATCGCGGAAGGCTTTCCAGTCGTTTTCGGAGGTGACGGCGACGGACTCCTGCTGCAGCGCGGAGAGAAGTTCGCGCACCGCGCTGTCGAGCGCTGCCGCCGAGAAGTCAGTCAGTTTGGGAACGGTGTAGGTCATATTCCCGAGCAGAGCATTAAGCTGAAAGCAGACGGCAGACGGCTCACAGCTGACAGCTAAGAGCTAAGGAGCCAAGAGCCAAGAGCTGCCCTTACGCGTTTGCCCGCTTCGCCTGCTCCGCCAGATGGCCAAACCCCGCCGGATCGCTGACCGCCAGGTCCGCCAGGATCTTGCGATCGAGTTCTACGCCGGCCTTCTTCAATCCGCTGATGAACTGGTTGTAGTTCAGGCCGTGGAGGCGGGCGGCTGCGCCGATGCGCACGATCCAGATGGCGCGGTACTGGCGCTTCCTCTGCTTGCGCCCGGAGTAGGCGAATTTCAGGCCACGCTCGACGGCTTCTTTTGCTGAACGATAGAGTTTGGATTTTGTTAGGAAATATCCGCTGGCGCGATCAAGAATCTTCTTGCGCTTGGCGCGGCGTTTGGTACCGCGTTTGACACGAGGCATGGTGCTCTCCTTTTTCGTTTCGTTGGGCGGCTGGAGGTAAGGAGACTTCTACCCGTTGGGATTTCTGAAGTCCGACCTCTTCACGCGCCGCTGCGGACTGTTTCGGTCCGCAGACTTTTCCTTTGTGTTCCTTCGTGTCCTTGGTGGTTCAAACGAAAACTTAAACCACTAAGGACACGAAGGCGCACGAAGGAAAACCTAGTACGGGATCATCCGCTTCACCTTGCGAACGTCGGCATCACTTACCAGGGTAGCGGTTCCCAGCTTTTTCTTGCGCTTCTTGGCCTTCGAGGTCAGGATGTGGCGGAGAAAAGCCTTGTTCCGCTTCACTTTTCCCGTCCCGGTTTTCTTGAAGCGCTTGGCAGCGCCACGATGTGATTTCAGTTTGGGCATAAGAATCAGTTCTCAGTTCCCGGTTGTATTCAGCCGTCAGCGCCGGTCCGGAACGATCGCACCAAAAAAGTTTCGTGATGGCTGAAGGCTTACGGCTGACTGCTGACTGCTTACTGCTGACTGCCTACTGCTGACTGCTTACTGCCTACTGCTTACTGCTTACTGCTTACTGCTGCCTTACGCCGTTTGCGCGCCGCCCTGCGGAGGCGGAGGCGCGGGCTTGGGCGCAGCCGGCTTGGCTTTTGGCGCCGCGGCGTCCTTCTTCGGCGCCAGGATCAAATGCAGCGTGTTGCCTTCCTGGCGGGGCCGGAACTCGACCATGCCCTTGAGCTCGACGTCCTTGATCAAGCGCTCCAGAATCTGGCGTCCCAGGCTCTGCCGCGTCATCTCGCGCCCGCGGAAGAAGATGGTCGCTTTGACCTTGTCGCCTTCGTCCAGGAAGCGGAGCACGTGATTCTTTTTGGTTTCGTAGTCGTGGTCGTCCACGTTGATACGAAACTTCACTTCCTTGACCGTAATGGTCTTCTGGTGCTTCTTGGCTTCGCGCTCCCGCTTTTCGTTCTGGTACAGGAATTTCCCATAGTCCATGATGCGGCAAACCGGCGGTTGCGCAGTCGGGGAAATTTCCACCAGGTCGAGGTTTTTCTCGCGGGCCATCTTGAGCGCTTCGAAGGGAGGCATGATGCCAATCTGTTCGCCTTCGTCACCAATCACGCGTATTTCACGCGCGCGAATGCGCTCGTTCATGCGGATAAAACGTTTGTCGATACTGTCCTCCGTGGTCCGTTCTGAGCGGAGCGATGCCTGAGAAGTATAACATGCGGACGCCGCCGCGCCGCGTGCACCGGCCTTCACAAAAAACATGGCTTTAAGGAGACGCGCTTCAGGAGACGCAGCAAGGAGACGCAGCAAGCTGCGTCTCTGCGGCGGCTTCTGCCGGGCGAGTGTTTCCTTGTGTGGTCCCGAAGCGTAGACTTGGCTGTTTTGTAGGCACTACGCTAATGCAAGCGAGTTGCCACTCGCCGGGGACCGAGCCATGGGTATGCGACGGGGTGTTCGACGCCTGGTGATGTTGATTCTGGTCGCCGGGTTCGGGGGACTTGCCCCTCGCGCCCAGGACAACTACGAAATCCAGGTTTACGGCTCTGAGATGGACCCGCCCGGTACCACCACCCTGGAACTGCACAGTAACTTCACGGCCGAGGGCAGGGCCAGCCGAAGGGAGGGAGTAGTCCCGACCGACCACGCCATGCACGAGACGCTGGAGGTTGCCCACGGCTTCACCGATTGGTTTGAAACCGGTGTTTATTTCTTCAGCACCATCCAGCCGGATGGGGGCTGGCAGTTTGTGGGCAGCCACATCCGGCCGCGCGTCACCGTGCCCGAACGCTGGCACTGGCCGGTCGGTTTGAGCCTGGGGCAGGAGGCGGGGTATCAACGCCGCCAGTTTTCGGAGAACACCTGGACTTATGAGCTTCAGCCGATCATCGACAAGAAAATCGGGCCCTGGTACCTGGCGTTCAATCCCACCTTCGATCGCACGCTCCACGGCGTCGACGTGCGTCTGGGATGGGAGTTTTCGCCCAACGCGAAGGTCAGCTACGACTTCACCAAGAAGATCGCCGGCGGACTGGAATACTACGGTTCGCTCGGACCGGCAACCGAGTTTTATCCTCTCGGGCGCCAGTATCACCAATTCTTTCCTTCCATTGATCTGGATGTTTCCCCCAAGTGGGAGTTGAACTTCGGCGTCGGCTTCGAACCCAACCACGCCAGCGATCACCTGATCGTCAAATTCATCATCGGCCGACGCTTCACTTGGGGAGGCAAGGGCGACAGCCACGACTCCAAGGACAAGTAAACTCTCCCAGTTGCACAGCCCAGAGCACTTGGCGCACGGCCGGGGCCGGCGCCGGCAGCGCCGTCGAGAAATCCGCACAGTTGCCCGCCCAGGCGTCAGAAATTTTCTTGACGCCTAGGTTCTGAACGCTTCAAACACATGAAAACAATAGGGCAAGCTTTTGGCAAATGCTGTGCCATACCAGGAGCAACGGGCCGAGAAGCCAGATGACCCGAAAGCGGAACGCAACTTCCAGGAGAGAGACAATGAAAAGATTTGGAGGATGGCTACTGGTCCTGGTACTGGCCGGCGCTGTGCAGGCGATGGCGGCAGGACTGATCACGAAGAAGCAAGCAGAGCAGGACGCCCTGAGTGCAGTCGGCGGCGGGACCGTGATCTCTGCGGTGCGCGATACAACCCCTAACGACAAGAAAATCTGGTCGGTCGATATTGCCGGCGCCAACCACGAATACGAAGTCTGGGTCGATGCCCACACCGGCGCGATCCTGCAGATCATCACGCAGCCTCTCGCACCGCAAGGGAAAGGGCTGATCTCCAAAGCGGAGGCCGAACAAATTGCGCTCAATGCGGTCGGAGGCGGCCAGGTCTTGCAGGCAGTCCTCGACCGGAATATGGGCCGGAAAACCTGGTCGGTGGACGTTCTCGGCGCAACCAACGAGTACGAAGTTTGGGTCGATGCGCACAGCCGCGCGGTTTTGAAGATCATCACGCAGCCACTGGCGCCAATCCAATGCACCTTCCTCTCGAAGAAGCAGGCCGAGGCCATTGCGCTGGCGGCCGTGAATGCGAACAAGGTGCTGTCTGCCCGGCTGGAAAAGAAGGATAACCCGATCGTATGGTCGGTGGATGTGCGCACCGCGCAGGGCGCAGAGTACGAAGTGAAAGTGGATGCCTGCAGCGGTAAGGTGGTGGCCATCGTCCCCGGAGGCTAAACAGGTTCCTACCCCAAAACCGCTGCCGAATCCCTCCCCAAACAGGCAGCGATTGGCCCCGAAGCAACCACTTCGGGGCCGTTTTTCTTGCTCGAAAAGGTTGCGGATCAGGGTAAGCAAGAGCAGTTCGCAACCCGAAGATAAAGCCTCCGTTGGGCGTTTCTGTTCCCCGTAAGCTGAGGTGAATCAGGCGACGGCGACCTTGGAGGGCGGAGTTCGGGGTAGAGGCGGAGATAGTCGTCGACCATGCGCCGGGGGGCATGCGAACAACTTAAGTTCGCATGCCCGCCAGAGTCCAGATCTAAAGCAATGGTCCCGCTATTTTTCTTCTCCGGTGCTCGGATCCAAGAACAGCCTTCTGCCGTTTCTGCGATCGTGGAAGTCAAACATCTGGGTGATGGAGTTGGCGAGCGCATCGTAAGAACCCTGACCGATGCGCTGTCCGCCCAGCCAGTTATCTTCGACGAAGCGGATGATCGAAGTCTGGTCGGTCACGGTGTGGTCCACGAAGTTCTGCCGCGCCCACGGCGAGACCACCAGCAGAGGTAGTCTTGGACCGTAACCGCAACGGCCCAGAGCGTGCGCGTTCGCCGGGTTGAGGCCAGGCAGCGCGGTCGCCGCCGTGCCGCAGGCGTTGGGTCCGGTCAGAGCATCGGCCGGGCCCGTCGAGGTGTTGACGATCGGCCCCATTTGATGGTCGTACCATCCGTCGGAGTCGTCATACACGATCAACACCGCTGTGCTCCTCCAAGTGGGCAGGGTTTCCAGGAAGTTGATGGTATTCACCAGGAAAGTCTGCTCGTCCAGAGGGTCGGAGTATCCGGCGTGGCCGTCCTGGTAGGCTTGCGCCTTGAGGAAGCTCACGGCCGGCAGATTACCCGCGGCGGCGGCGGCGAAAAAATCCTGCAGGTCGTATTGGTGGTTGGCGGGACCGGCATTTCCGATTTCGGCAATGGAAGCGGGCCGGGTGTGCGCCAGATTGGATGTGGAAGCGTGATAGTTGAAGAACGAGTGGTGTGGAATGTAGTCGTTGGTGGCGATGCCGTCCACCGCGTTGACCGAACTGCGCTGACATCCGGTGGTGCCGTTGGGATTCACGATCGTCAGGTCGAAGCCGCCCATGAACGATCCCCAGGTTACGTTGGCGGCGCTCAACAGATCGCCGATGTTCTTACTTCCCAGAGTTACCTGGTTGCGGCTCGGGTTGGAGCAAACGTCGCCGATCGGATCGGGATCGCCGATCACGGTCAGAGAACCGTCGCTGCCGCCGCTCACTTCATCGCCGGTCCCGTTCAGAGTCGCGGTCACACCGTTGGTCTGTCCTGAAACCAGATTCAGGACGCCTGGTGTGGAGGGGCCGAAAGTCGTGCCGTAGGAATTGTCGCTCATCGCAAAGGCCTGGGCGTAGTTCCACAGGCCGGTGACGGTATTGCCATCGAAGTAGCCCATGACCTCATTGCCGCCAGAGCTGGCAAACAACGGGAACAAATCCATCAGACCAGCATCGAAGGCCTGTTGTTCCGCGGTGTAGTCGTGGTCCTGGTCGGGCGTAACCGCTTGGGAGCGATCCAGGCGGAACGGGTTGGAGGCGCCCGTGCCATTCGCAGGGTTCAGGTTGGGGTTGTTGTTGAGAAGAGCGTTCGTCAGCCCGTTGACCGTCGGCGTATTGGCTGCCGCTTTGAACTTCGGTTCCCCTTTCGGATTCATTGCGCTGGGATAGGTTCCGAAATAATGATCGAAGGAAACGTTCTCCTGGAAAATCACAACCAGGTGCCGAATCGGCGTCGTGGTGTCGCGCGCTACGTGTTTGGTTTCCGGTTTGGCGGGAGAGGCGAAAGCGGGAGTAACGGTTGGTGCCAGGGCAATGGTCATCGTCAGTAGTGACGCCATCACCCGCCTGAGGTTGGCAAACGGTTGCTGCTGTTCAAACATGCTGAGTTCTCCGTTTCTTCGAGTTGCCCGGTGCAAGGCGTATGCCCACGCCCCACGCGTGGCGAGAAACTGCAAGAACCTTAGGCGGGAGATGTTTCTGTGCTATGACGGCAATGTTAAGGAAAGATGAAATCAGAACTTTCTTGGAGGAAATCTCGCGATCGGAAGGGCGGCGAAGAATGCGCTGGGCGGCGACCACGCTGTGGAGCGGCCCTCGTCAGTTATCTAGAGCGGGATCCCGAGGCTTCCGATGCCCCGAGCCCCAGCAACGCTATGCCACCGCCACTTTCGCAGTCCACAACCGCCGATAGAGCTGCAGATAGTCGTCCACCATGCGCCGGGCGGTGAAGCGTTCGCGGGCGCGATTGTAAGCGCGAGTGCCGTAGAAGCGCGCCATGTCAGGATCTTGCTGGAGCTGTGCCAGCACTTCGGCCAGGCACTCGGCATTGTTGTGCTCGAAATACAGGGCGGCGTCAGCCCACAGCTCGCGATAGGCCGGGGTGTCGTTCGCGACCAGCGCGCAGCGCGAAAGGGCGGCCTCGATCGAGGTCAAACCGGTGGGCTCGTATCGCGAAGTCGCGGCGAAGATGGTGGAGCGGCTGTAGAGCGAGCGCAGCTGCGATTCGGTCTGCGCGCCCTTCACGGAAATCTCGTGCTGCCCGGTGGAGACGCGGACATCGGCGCGAATGGGCACCGGCGGCGGGGGCACCGGATGGTCTGCCCCGACAATGCATACCGGGATGCGATGCGGGTGCTGGGTCAGGAGTGCGACCTGTTTCCCCGTGTCCCACAGGCGGCCGATGGCCAGCACCGACTGCTCCTTGGCGACAAACGGATTGAAGTAGATCGGATTACGGCCCGGCGGAATCACCGAGCAGTCGAAGCCATCGCCATAGGCCACGCGCAGCATCTGCTCCATCCAGCGCGAACTTGTCACTACGGCGTCGGCGCGCTTGAGACCGCGCACCATGGTCTCGCGGTACCAGTCGAGCCACGCGGAATCGGCGGGCTCGCGGCCGTGGACGCTCAGCCACCAGGTAATGACGTCGCCGTGGGCAGCGACCAGGCGGGGCGTCTCGACCGGCAGCGCGCCGAAACTCAACTGATTGAGGTGGAGCAGATCGGGACGAGTATCGCGCACGACAGAACAGAGATAGTCCTGGGCGGCGTGGAAGTCCTGCTCGCCCTCCTGCATCCAATCCAGGCGAAAGGCGGTGGGGTGATATTCCAGGCCATGCAGGCCCTGCATCCAGGAAGTCTGGTGGGGCAGGGGGATCTCGCCAAAGCTGACCAGGGTGACGCGGGCGCCGTGGGTGACCAGGCCGGAGACGAGCTCGCGGGCGTAGGTCCAAACTCCGCTAAAGGTGTCGGCGGTGACCAGAACGCGCACAGAACCCCCGGGCATGCGGGCGGGGAAACGGCCCCACCCACAGGCTTCTAGTTTATGGTCGAACGCGGCCCGAGGAAAGGCTTTTCTTGGGGCTTTTCTTGGGACGAAGGTGACTTGAAACCGCAGGCAGCAGGAGACGCAGCAAGCTGCGTCTCTACATCTCTACGTCTCTACTCTTCTCGCAGTTGGGAGCGCAGTTTCTCGACCAGAGCGTGGGCGGATTGCAGTTTCTCCAGGACTGCCGGAGGCAGATCGGGGGTGCTCAGGGCCAGTTCGCAAGTGAGCAGCAGGGCAGTGACAGTGCCGTTCAGTTCGCTGTGCAGCGTTTTCTGCGCAGCCCGGCGGGCCAAGACCTCCTCGTGCTTGCGACGCTGCACCGCGGCCCGAACCTCCCGCACCAGCCGGTCCAGCCCGCAGATGGCGAGGTTCACTTGGACGGGGATGGCGTCGCCGAGGTGCTGCATCAGGGTTTCGGTTTCGTCCGGCTCGGCTTCCAGAAGGTATTGATCCAGCACCACGCTGAGGTAGGAGTCCGCACGCAACCTGGTGGTGGCCCGGCGCAGGCCCTCAGCCAGGACGATTTCTTCGCCGGTTGCCTCCCGGAGGGCGGCGGCGCACTCCTCAGCGCGAAGGTTCGGTGTGACAAGGAGGATCATTGGGAGCCTGTTTGCAAGTTCCTAACCAGATTTTCGAGCTCGAAGAACCAATGGCTTACGTGATTGAGACCCGCCTGTCTTCCCGTTTCGGTATTGGCGCCCACCTCCCCGTTCAGTTTTGGGAGGCGTACTCCTTCAGCTTGCGATAGAGCGTGGTCTTTCCGATGCCGAGCAGGCGGGCAGCCAACAGTTTGTCTCCGTTGACCTGGGCGAGCGCGGCGAGAATGGTTTGCTTCTCGAGTTCGGCAATGGGCACGATGCCGGCGCTCGGCTGCTTTGCGCCCGTGAGTTCGATGGGCGCGCTGTAAACCTGCGAAGGCAGATCGCGCAATTGGATTTCGTTGGCGCTGGACAGGGCGCAGGCGCGCTCCAGGCAGTTTTCCAGTTCGCGGACATTGCCCGGCCAGTCGTAGTTCAACAAGGTCTTGAGCGCGTCATCAGAAATGGTTTTCTCAACTCCGGCGTCACGGCCCAGACACTCAAGAACGTGGGCCACCAGGAGGGGAATATCCTGACGGCGATCGCGCAAGGGCGGGACGCGCAAGGCGAGCACATTGAGCCGGAAATAAAGATCGCGGCGGAAGGTGCCTTGCGTCACCGCATGCTCCAGGTCACGGTTGGTAGCGGCCAGGACGCGCACATTGATGGGAACCCGCTTCACGCTGCCGACCGGGCGGATTTCCTTCTCCTGCAGGGCGCGCAGCAGCTTGGCCTGGAGATCGACGGGCAAGTCCCCGATTTCGTCGAGGAATACCGAGCCGCCTTCGGCGATGGCCAGCAAGCCGTCTTTGGGATGGGTGGCGCCGGTGAAGGCTCCGCGCACGTGGCCGAACAGTTCACTTTCGATCAGGGTGGGCACCAGCGATCCGCAATCCACCGGGATAAAAGGCTTGTTGCGGAAGGGTCCGGTAAAGTGAATAGACTTGGCGACCAGTTCCTTGCCGGTGCCGCTTTCTCCGAGGATGAGGACGGGATGGGTGCTTTGGGCGGCCTTAGCGATGATGCGATAGAGCTTCTCCATCTCGGGGGCGCGACCGATGATGTTGCCAAAGCCCTGGCGCGACTTGATGGTCTCGCGCAGCACCCGGTTCTCGGTTTTGAGGCGGAGGTGACTGGCAACGCGGGTCAGCAGGAGGCGCAGCTCGTCCATGCTGAAGGGCTTGGTCACGTAGTCGTACGCGCCATCCTTCATGGCCTGCACCGCCGACTGCACCGTGCCATAGCCGGTGACCACGATCACCAGAGCATCGGGACGATGTTGCTTGATGGCCTGCAAGGCCTCGAGGCCGCTGGCGCCGGGCAGGCGCAGATCGAGCAGGATGACGTCGGTGGAATGGCCGTCAAGGGAGCGGTAGGCCATTTCCGCGGATTCGGCGACCTGGGTATTGAATCCCAGCGCCTGGGCCACCTCGCGGCAGGCCTCGCGCACGACGCGATCATCGTCCACGATCAGCAAGTCGAGAAAGTTTGCTCCTTCGATTTGCAGGGACGGGGCATCCAGAGGGTCGGCAGTTAACATTGCATTTCTCCGTTGGAATTCAGAACTTCGCGAATCTTTTCGATCAGGGCGGCGCCGGCGAAGGGCTTGCGGATGATGGCAACCGAGGCGCCTGGGGGATTGTTTGCATCTGCGTCCTGGTAGCCGGAAATGAGCAGCACCTTCAGATCGGGGTGCTGGCGGCGGAGACTTTCGACCAGTTCGAGGCCGCCCATGCCCGGCATCATCCCATCGGCGATCAACAAGTCCACCTGACTGGAGTGCCCGGCAAACACCGCCAGGGCCCGCTTCCCGCTGGGGGCTTCGAGGACGCGGTAGCCGGCGTAGCGCAGGACGCGGTGCATCGACTTGCGGGCACTGGCGTCGTCATCCACCAGCAGGATGGTTGCATCCTTGTGTGGAATGGGGACGGGGGCGCTGGCTTCGGCCAAATTGGTCATCGTCGGCAGCGCCGCCGGCAGCAGGACCTCGATCTGGGTGCCCCGCCCGGCCTCGCTCTCTACCGTGATGACGCCCCCGGCCTCCTGGACGATGCGCTGCACGGTCGCCAAGCCGAGGCCGGTGCCGTGTCCGGGCTCCTTGGTGGTGAAGAAGGGCTCGAACAAGCGCGCCCGGGTGGGCGCGTCCATGCCGCAGCCGGTATCCTCAACCACGAGCGAGACGGCGGGCTGCGAATTGCCGGGAAGCGTCCTGCTGCGGGTGCGGACGGTGATCCGCCCGCCTTGGGGCATGGCGTCGCGCGCGTTCAGCGCGAGGTTGAGAATCACCTGGCGCAATTGCGTCTGATCGGCTAGCACCGGCCCCAAATCGGACCCGAGGATGGTGAGCAACTCAATGTGCTCGCCGATCAAGCGGCGTAACAAATTCTCGGTGGAGACGACCACCTCGTTCAGCAGAATCGGGCGGGGCTGCGGCAGGTGCTTACGAGCGATAGCCAGCAACTGCTGCGTCAGTGCCGCTCCCTGCTCGCCGGCCATGCGGATTTCTTCCACGTGCTGGCGCAGCCGGTTTCCGGGATCGAGTTGGTGAAGCAGCAGATCGCAGTACAGCAGAATACCGGTGAGCAGGTTATTGAAGTCGTGGGCGATGCCGCCGGCCAGGCGACCGATGACCTCCATCTTTTCGGCTTCGCGCAGTTGTTCCTCGGCGCGCTTGCGTTGGGTCGTGTCCTCCACCATGGCGACGAGGAAAGCCGGAGCGCCGCCGGCGCCGCGCACCAGCGACACGGCCAGATGTCCCCAGCGGTTCGACCCATCCTTGCGCGAGTAGCGTTTCTCCAACTCAAACGAGTCCCGCTCGCCCCGCATCAGTTGGCGGAGAAAGACTTCGTCCTGCTGGAAGTCGCCGAGATGAAGCTCGCGGGCATGCATGCCCATCAGCTCTTCGGCGCTGTAGCCCAGCATTTTCTGGAGGGCCAAGTTGGTTTCGATGATGCGGCCGTCGAGCGTGCAGGTGGCAATGCCGATCGCCGCCCCTTCAAAGATGGTGCGGAAGCGCAGTTCGCCGTCGCGCATCATGCGCGCGACCTGGGCGCGGCGCACTTCGCGCAGGGCGGATAGCACCAGCGTCCGGTTTCCGGAGACAAAGCGGGTGCAGCGGGCCGCCACCCGCACCTCTCCACCGTTCGGGCGCCGCAGGGCGAACTCACAGGAGGGATGTTCGCACTGCCTTGTCTGGTTTCCACTCGAGGAGGCTTGGAAAAGGTCGCGGCAGAACCGGGTCAGGGAGAAGAACCGGTCAAGCGGTTGGCCCACGATGGCTGCCAGGTCCTCGCCGCCGAACAATTTCACACAGGCGGGATTCACCAACAGGATGTGATCATTCTCGATCAGGAGCAGGGATTCGGCCGTGGCCTCGAAGGCAGCCAGCAGGACTTCCAACTCGGCCGGCCTGAAGCTGCCGACCGTTGCTTGCGTCGCCACGCCCATGCGCAACCTGCTCCTCAGATCCGGGCGACAGCGGGCAGCCGCCGGACCTTACCGCGGCCCGAGAGCCACGGCAGAATGCGGGGAGCGCGGGGGAAGCCCATCGCGAAATTCCAAGCTGGGAAAACAGTTCAGCTTAAGCTTCCGCGAACGGAGCGCGCTACCTGAATTGGGAAAATTGTAGAACCGTGGCCTGGTTTTGCTAAGTGCATGCGTCACACAGACTTGTGACAATTCGTTCGGGAACTAAGAGGGCGAGGATTTCCAAATTGAGACAGGAAGGGGGCGCGGAGGCGCCCCATAACGGGACAGAGTGGTGGGCTTCAAGAGAGGTCGGCCGCCTGTGCCAGGCGGAAGGTGAGTCGCCGCTCCGCGTCCAGTGTGATCTCTTTCTTGCCCGTGGCGTAGGCGGTGCCCGTGCCCCCGGCGGCCCCGATCACGGTGCCGATGATCGCACCCTTGCCCCCGCCCGCCAAGCCGCCAATGAGCGCACCTCCGGCGCTGCCGCCGCCGATCATGGCCAGGTTCCGCTTCTTGTGGGAACCGGCCTTGGCGAAGATGCTGGAGGTCTCGATTGCCACCGGCTTCCCGCCTACATCCAGGCTGACCAGGGCGATCCGAAGATAGCCGGGATCGTGCAGCCGGCCGGAGGATTTTGCCGCCAGCACGCGTCCGGTCACCGCCGCGCCGCGCGAGGCCACGGTTTGTCCCTCGATGACAAGGGGCTCGTCCAGCACACCCAGGAAGCTGTCTCCGGGACGCGCTGACGCACTGGAAACCGCGCTCTCGAGCCGGATGGTGATGGGTGTGCCTGCGGGGAGCTTAGCTACGGCGGGAACCAGCGATTGGCTGGGAGATATCCCCGCCGACTGCGCCTGATGGCCGAAAGGGAGCTGCTGCGGATCATCCGCAGTGCTGGAGGTGGCCGGGTCGTCATTCGGAACGCCGGTCTGCTTCTCGCAGCCCACTGCAAGACTGAGCGCAATAGTAAGAAGTACGATCAGATAAGTCTGAGAGGGTTTCATTAAAAACTCCCTTCCCCAATTCAAGAGTGGCACGAGTGCTGCCAACCCGTGCATTGAAAACACGGGACTTGCACGCGGTAATCACGGGGTCATCGTGTAGTTTTTGCAGGCAAATTTTGCGGGCGGGGGACTGCTTCTTGACCAGCCCCAAACCTCCTTTCCGCGCAAAAGAAAATGGGGAAGCGATTCCGCTTCCCCCGTTCTCCTATGCAGACAGTTCAGACTATTTGGAGCTACCGGCGCCGGCCGCGGCGCTGATGTTTTCGTTTTCCGGTTGCAGCACGACGCCATCAAACGGAGTCGCAGCCACATACCGCCCGCCCAGTACGCTGACGCGGCGCAGCGGATATCCGGCATCGGGACCGCGCTGCCAGGAGCGGCCGAAATCAGAGCTCACGAAGATCACGCCGGTCGCATCACTGGTGGCCAGCATGTGCCTGCGGGAAGAGTCGAAGCTCACCGAAGTGATGTCCTTGCCGGGGAGTCCGTTCACGACATGCTCCCAGGTGTAGCCGCCATCCCCGCTGCGGAAGGCGCCTTCGCGCGCAGCGACCACGATGCCGTCGCCGGCAAGAGCGGTGGCGCGGATGCTGACCACGTAGGAGGGCAGCGCAGCCTGTTTCCAGGACGCGCCCTTGTCATTCGAGACCAGCACACTGGAGCGCGTCGCGGCCACCAGGACCGGGCCCTGCGCGCGCACGGAGACGAAGTCCTGCTGTCCCATGAGCGGACCGCCCTTCCAGGTCTTCCCCTGGTCGGTGCTGCTGTAAACGCCAGCCGTCGTTGCCGCCAGCCAGCGCTCCGAACCCAGTTCCAGATCGTTGACCCGGGCCTGCAACTCCGACTTCTTCGAGGTGGTGGTGGTCACCGGCTTGCGCGATCCTTTGCGCACCGTCTTGACCGTCCGTTCCGTCACGACGACGTTCATCGGACGCCATTCGCTGGCATCGCGGTCCAGGGCGAAAATGCCCCGGTTGGTTCCCGCCAGGATCATGCCGTTCGGCGCCTGCTTCAGAGCGAAGACATCGCGGCCACCGAAGCCCGCGCTTCTTTGCAGCCAGTGCTGACCGGCATCGCGGGTGTAGAAGACGCCACCATACTCGCGGTCATTGACCAAGCCCACATAGAAGGTTTCCGCTTCCTTGTTGTCGGCCATGATGGCGGAGACGTAACGGTGAGCGTAGCCGTGGTTGGAAGTAGTCCAGGACTGGGCTCCGTCGCTGCTGGCCATGACGCCGCTGCGGTCGGTGGCCAGAAGCACGCGGTCGGAATCGCGCGGATCGACGAGCACATCATTGACCACGACCTCGGGGTTGCTGACTCGCTTCCAAGTCTTTCCCAGGTCGGAGGTCTTCCACAAACCTTCGGTGGTGCCGGCATAAACGATGTTTTCGTTGGTGGGGTCCTGGCGCAACACGCGGGTGCGGCGGGCCGAGAACGGGATGCCCTGGATCTTGGAGAACTGGTTGCCAGCGGTCTCGCTCTTATAGATTCCGGAGCAGGCGCTGGCGAAGACGATGGCAGGATTCGCGTGATCGACGAAGACCGAGAACACGTCAGAATCGTCAATCATGCCCTTGTTGATGTGCTGCCAACTGGCGCCGCCGTCGGCGGTTTTCCAGGCCAGGTGCCAAGTGCCGGCATAGACGATGTTGGCATCCCGGGGATCGACGGCCACCGACTCGATATTCTTGATATCAGGGGAATTGGCGGGCGAAAGGCGCTCCCAGGAATTGCCGCCGTCCTTACTTCGGTAAACCCCATCGAGCGCGCCGGCGACCAACACCCGGGAATTGGCCTTCAAGACGGCGAAGGCGCGGATGGACTTGCCATGCATGGCTGGCAGAGTTTCCCAGTTCCGGCCGCCGTCGCGGGTGCGGAAGATGTCACCGATCTGCTGGCTGGAAACGCTCCAAGCCGAAACGTAGATGCGGCTGGAATCCTGTGGATCGACCGCGATGTGGTCGAGGACATAATCATCGCCGCCGAGGCGGGCAAAGTGCGCCCAGGTATGGCCGGCATCATTGGAAATAAACAACTGGCCGGTGGAGGTCCCGAGCAGAATGCGGTCGGGATTGTGCGCGTCGTAGGCTAGGCTGCGGACATCGCCGCCATCCGGGCCCAGGGCTTGCCATGGTCCGGAGGCGAGCACGGCCGTGCTCAAAATGCAGAAAGCCAAGAGCAGCAAACTCTTGCGAAGAATGTCCCAATTCATAAGCGTAGAGTGACCCCTGCGAACAGTTTTCGCCTGTCCCCAGAGATTGCCAGCCTACCACGGAACCGGACAAGTTACCGAAGACCAGAGGTGCAGAAAGGCCGGTGGAGTTGCCTCCACCGGCCTTTGGGCTCTTGGTTTGCTAGGTTATTGGGCCTTCTTTGCCGGCTTTTTGGCTGCCGGTTTGGGATGGTCCGGAATCGCCTTCACTTTCGACTCGTCGACCGGGGTGGTGGTCGAGGCCTCTGGGAAGGTGGCGCCGGCGGGAACGATCCACTGCTCGGTGACCATCGTGCCCTCGGTGCCGGTGCGGGTCTCGATGCGGCTGGGATCAATGTTCTGCTTGGCCTCGCCTCCCGAGATGTAGGCTTTGACGTCGACCGCGCGCTCCGCCGCCAGGTTCTTGCGTTTTTCCTTGGGATCGGCGTTACCCACGACGACGAGCTTGGCTTCTGGATCCTGCTGCAACTTCAGCGCAGCATCGTCGAGCATGGCCTTGCAGGTGTTGTCGACGCGCCAGGGTTTCATCTTGTTCGGGTACTGGCACTCGTTGAGTTTGCTGGCCTGCGGGGGCGGGGGTGGCGGGTTCTCCACCGTGACACTGGCGGAAGAGGAGGCCGTCAGCCCGCGCGAATCGGTGCAGGTTGCGTTGATGGTGATGGGGCCGGCCGAGGCTCCCGTGGTCGACAGAGCGGCGGTATTCCCGCTGCCGACAATGCTGCCCGCGCTGGCGGTCCAGCCACCCACCGTCACCGGCACGTTGTCGGGGCTGGTGCAGGTGCAGGTGATGGTCGCGGGCGAGCCGGTTTGGACCGTCGCCGGATTCGCCGAGCAGGAAACCTGCGGCGGGTTCTTGGGCGGTTCCTTCACGGCGAAGTTCGACGAACAGGTGGCCTCGCCGTTCTTCTTGGCCTTGGCATCGGTCACCTTGGCGGTGGCGGTGTAGCTGCCGCCGGACATGCCATTGGTGTCGATGGTGGCGCCGGTGTCCTTGCCGTCGATTTTGCCACCATTGCTCGACCAGCTATAGGCCAGCGGGTGCTTGGGATTGAAGTTGCTGGGGGCAACGGTCACGTGCACCGGCTCGCCCACCATGACTTCGCTATGGTCAACCGAGCAGGCCGCAGCCACGGGCAATTCGGGAGCGCCGCCGAAGTTGAACACCAGGCCGGTGCGCAGGCGGGCGCCACTCAGCGTCGGGCGCCGCAGGTCAGGGTAAATTGGACTGGCGTAATTCGCAAAATTGTGGTGCGCGTACACGTAATCGGCTTCAAAAACACGGAGGCTCAAAGCCTTCCAGATTTTCAGGTCCATGCCGCCGCCGAGAATCGCACCTACGCCATTGCTGGGATTCACGCCTCCTGGAGTCAGGCGGTTCAAACCGAAAAGAGTGTGAACGAAGAAGTCCACACCTTCTCCGCGGTAGGTGAGCCTGGGTCCAACACTGGCCGTGGTTTCGTTGGCGAACTTATTCCGGTTTCCACCGATATCACCTTCCAAAGCAAGGTACTTCGTGAAGTTGTAAGCCGCACTGACGCCCGCACCTTGCGGGATCGAGGGCAGCTTTAAGGAAAGTTGGTTACCGCTCGAGTCGTGACCGAGGGGAACCGTCCCGCCCGGGTTCAACCATTGGTAGCCGATAAACACATCCGCTTTCGGCGTATTGTCCTGCGCATTCAACAGCGCGGGCATCGCAAGCGTAATTACCGCCAGAACCAGAACGACTGCCGCGCTCCGCCAGCGAGTCAGGTGACAAAGTGACATAGAGTCCTCCGATATCTACTACAAGAATTTCGCAACGAAATGCCGAGCCAACACACTGGGGCCGACTGGCAAGCAAGGATTTGCCCCTACTGGGAAACAGAGGATTTTACCGCAAGGACGCAATCGAGGAAAAGAAAAGAAATGGGGGACGAGAATCTTCTGTTGTCATCGCGCTGCCGGAAGTGGTCCGGCGAAGTCGCGTTGTGCATCTCAAATTGACGTAGCTGTCTTCCTACCCGGGTTGCCAGAGGCCGCCCCGGGGCTGAATAATGAAAGCTTGGGAGCTATGACTCAGGAACGCGTGCTGATCGTCGAAGACGAAGAAAACGAACGCACCGGGCTGGCCGAACTGGTCTCCAGTTGGGGTTACTGTACGGATACCGCCAGCGACGGGGTGGAGGCGATGGAGAAGGTGGCGACGTTTTCTCCCTTCATCGTGATCACCGACGTCAAGATGCCGCGCATGGACGGCATCGAACTGGCGCAGAAGCTGGCCGACATGCCGCAGGATGTGGCGGTGGTGATGGTGACGGCGCAGAAGACGACGGAGACTGCCTTCCATGCCGGCCGCCTGGGAGTGCAGGACTACATCGAGAAGCCCATTGACTTCCGGCGCCTGCGTTCCATCCTGGGCAATATCAGCGAGCTTCTGCAAGAGCGCAGGGAGAAAGAATCGCTGCGGCGCAGCCTGCGCGACAAAGGGGCGATGGGACGGCTAGTGGGCTCCTCGCCGAAGATGCAGGAGATCTTCCGCCTCATCGAACTGGTCGCGCCCAGCACCGCCTCGGTCCTGATCACGGGGGCCAGCGGAACGGGGAAGGAACTGGTGGCGCGCACCATCCACGAACTGAGTCCGCGGCGCAGCAAGCCGTTCGTGCCCATCAATTGCGCCGCCATTCCGGAAACCCTGATCGAAAGCGAGATTTTCGGCCACGAGAAAGGAGCGTTCACGGGTGCGCTGGAGCGCCGCACGGGCTGCTTCGAACTCGCCGAAGGGGGGACGCTGCTGCTCGACGAAATCGGCGAGATGCCGGTGGGAACGCAGGCCAAGCTGCTGCGCGTACTCGAAGACCACAGACTGCGGCGCCTGGGCAGCAAGGTGGAGACCGCGGTGGACGTGCGGGTGCTGGCCGCCACCAACAAAGTCCCGGAGGAAGCGGTCGCCCAGGGGCAACTGCGCCAGGACGTCTATTACCGGCTCAATGTGTTCAACCTCCACATGCCCCCATTGCGCGAGCACAAGGAAGACATCCGCGAGTTGGTCAAGTCCCTGCTGGCGGAAATGAACCAGAAACACGAGCGCAAAGTGGCGGACGTCAGCGAGGCGGTTCTGAACCTGTTTCAGGGCCATACCTGGCCGGGCAACGTCCGCGAGTTGCGCAACACCCTGGAGCGGGCGGTGATTGTCTGCGAGGGCGGGTTGGTCGAGATCCGGCATCTGCCGCCCGGCTTCGGCATGAGCGTGCGGCCGGCGGTGCACGATCCCGACGCCGTGCACCTGGGGGTGGGCACGACGGTGGAGGAGGCGGAGAGGCAACTCATCCTCAAGACCTTGCAGGCGACAAACAACAACAAGACGCGGGCCGCCGAGATTCTGGGCATCAGCCTGAAGACGCTGCATAATAAACTCAAGGAATACGGCCGGGTCCCGGAAGCAGCAGCGATCGCCCCGGAGGAATAGAACCAGTTCTCAGTTCCCGGTTCTCAGTTGTCGTAGAGACGCAGCTTGCTGCGTCTCGCTCAAGAGAGACGTAGCAAGCTACGTCTCTACAACTGGTTCTCTATCCATGAGCCGCAAAGCCATCATCGTGCTCACCATCACCACGCTGATCACGGCGCTGGTGCTCGGCTTCTCCTGGCTTTATCTGTCGCAGTTGTTGCGGCAACGCCTGCTGTGGGCCGACGAGACGGCCTCCATGCTCACCCGCCAACTGGAGTACGCGGTCTCCAATGCGGTGCCCGATCTCACCAGCACGCATGTGGACACCGCCAACCCCAAGGCGCTGCGGGGCGCCATCGCCGACGCGCTCGAGACGGACACGAACCTGAACGACATGCTGGAGTCGGTGGTGGTCAATTCGGAGATCATTTACGACGCCGCCGTGGTCGATCCCAACGGCGTGGCCATCCTCGATACCAACCCCGAACTGAATGGCAAACCGGTTCCCAGCCGCACGGATTTTGGCGTGCTGCGGGATGCCGGTTTCCGGCGGCAACTGAAGATGCTCTACGGCCCGGCAGCGGTGTACGACGTGAGCATCCGCATGGCCCTGGATGGCCAGTCCTTCGGCAGCATCCACGTGGGGGTTTCGACCGTCTTTCTCAGGAACGAGCTGACCCCGCGCCTGCGGCAGGCAGGGTTTCTTTCGGTGATCGCGATTTTTTGCTCACTGGTGCTGGCGGCGGTGTTCTCGAATTTCGCCCTCGGACCGTTGAAAGCCATCAGCCGCAACCTGGACAGCGCGAGCGCGGGCGCCACCGACTTCCCGGCCGATGACTCCGCCGACGATGAAGTCGGGCTGGTCTCGCTGAAAATCGCCCACCTGGGCCGGAAGATTCGCGATAGCAACGAGATCTTCTCCGCCCTCAAGGACAACGTCGAGCAGGTGATGGCGAAGCTGCAGGATGGACTAATGCTGTTCACCCGCGATTCCTGCGTGGTGCTGGTCAGCGCCTCGGCGGAGAAGTTCCTGGGGCGCCCCAGGAGCGAGATTCTGGGTCGCACTGCGGAGGAGATTTTTTCCGATGGCTCGGTACTGGGCGCGATCGTTCTCCCGGCCTTCCAGCAGCGGCGAGCGCTGGTGCAGTACGAATTCGATGCCGCCGACAACCGGCGGGTTCAGGTCTCGCTCGACTTCATCCAGGAACGCGGCACCTCGATCGGGGCGCTGCTCACCATGCGCGATGCCGAATCGGTGCAGCGCATCGAAGACGAGATCGAAATCTCCCGCCGCCTTTCCGCCAGCGGCCGCCTCACTCGCGGGGTCGCTCACGAGGTCAAGAACCCGATCAACGCCATCGTGCTGCACCTGCAACTGCTGCAGAACAAGCTGGAGCGTGCGGATCCCGACACCCAGCGTCACATGGACGTCATCGGGGACGAAATCCACCGCCTCGATCGGGTGGTCCAAACCTTGGTGGATTTCACCCGCCCGCGCGACCTGCGCCTGGAAGAAGTGGACATGCGAAGCATTCTGGAAGAGGTGGCCGTGCTGGCGGCGCCGGATGCCGGGCGGTACGGAGTGCAAGTGGCGCGGGAATTGCCCGGCGAGCCGCTGCTGGTGCGCGTGGACGCTGACCTGATGAAGCAGGCGGTGCTGAACCTGGTCTTGAACGGGATACAAGCCATGGGCCAAGGCGGAACGCTGACTCTGGTTTCGAAGCGCGAAGACGGCAGCATCGTTACCGAGGTGCGCGACCAGGGCAGCGGCATTCCGCCGGAGGTCCAGGACAAGATTTTCGAACTCTACTTCACCACCAAAGACGACGGCAGCGGGATCGGGCTGGCCCAAACTTATCAGATCATGGAATGGCACTATGGCAAGGTGGATTTCGAGTCAGCCGCGGGCGTGGGCACCACGTTCCGTCTGCACCTGCCCGCGTTGGCAAGAAATGTTGTGCCGACCGAAGCGGCGGCACAGACGTAATCGTGCCCTGCGAATTACACTGGAGCCGCTTCGGCCGTGAACCGGAGAAGGGAGGCGGAAGCCTGCTAGCGGGCATCCAAACCATTATGGATTGCGCCTGCGTACTTGCGACGGCACTTCTGCTGGGCTCGCTGCCGGCCAGTCTGCCGGGGCCGAGTCAGGATACGAGCGGCGGCTCGAATGCCGCAGCCCAGGCTCCATCTTCCCAAGCTCCGTCTTCCGCCCCCGCGGGAGACGCCCAGACTCGACCCGCGAATCGCCAACCGCCTGCGGGTCAGGAGGGATCCACAAAAGGTCAAGCGGCGAAGAAGGGTCCGGCGAGGCCCGCCACTACGAAGAAGCCCGCCCGCAAGCATGCGTCTCCGCCGGCCCCGGGGGAGCCGCGCCGGCTTGTGGTCCGCGAGGGGGGCGCCGACGAACCGACCGTGCAACTCTCGCCCGGCATGAGCCGGGAGCAGGCCAGCCACCAGCGCCGGAAGACGGAACTACTGCTGGACGCCACGGAAAACAACTTGCGCCAGCTCGCGGGCAGTGCTCTCAACCAGAACCAGCAGGACACCATCGCGCAGATCCGCAACTACATGGCGGGCGCGCGTTCCGCGTTGAAAGATGGCGATCCGCAGGGGGCGCGTACCCTGGCCTTGAAGGCCCGGCTGCTCTCGGATGAGCTGGTGAAAGGGCGTTAGAGTTGTCCCGAGTCAGAAGTTCGTTGATGAATTCTGGGGCTCGGATGGAGTGAAGGTACGTAACCGCGGGGGCTAAAGCCCATACTTTCAAGCGCGCGCTTTCGGCGCGGCTGAAGCCGCGCCCCTTCAAAGCGAGCGGACCGTGGCTACTTCCGCCTTGTGTCACGGGCGGCGGCGGAACGGTTCGGGGGACCTTGCACTATTTGGGTTTCGTCCGTGCGGAATTGACCTTGTTCAGCAGTTCCTGGGACGGTCCCTGCAATGGCCCCGGAATCTTGATCGCCTCTTCGAGCACGGCGCGCGCCTCGGCGATCCGGTTGGTCTTGCCGTAAGCCCATCCCAGCCGGTAAAGCGCAGTCGCGTACGAGGTGTCGTCCTGTCCTTTCAGGAGAGCCGCGGCCGCCTTCAGCTCGGGAATGGCTGCCGCCGCTTTTTCCTGCTTGGCGTAGGCGTAGCCCAGGGTGGAATGCGCGACGCCAGCCGACAGCTTGTTGGAGCGATCGGCGTCGGGGGCGTCGCCCTTGGCCATCGCGATGACCTTCTGCGCGTAGGTGATCGCTTTCGCCCAACTGGCCGGACGGGCGTCCTCGACATAAGCATTGGCCAGCAGCAGCATCGTGGGCATGCTGTTGGGATTGGCGGCCAGCGCTTTTTCTCCGTAGGCGTACAGGCGTGCCGAATCGTTCAACTGGTCAAGCGTGAACAGGGCATACTGCGTCACCTGTTCGTCGAACTGCGAGGCGGGAAACGCCGGGGTGAAGCGTTCGATGTAGCTCATGCGCGTCTTCGCGTTTTTCTCGTCCGCGATGGCGTTAAAGGCGGCGCTCTCGAGGAATTCGTAGGAACTCTTGTTGCTCTCCTTGGCGGCGGCCACGTTCGTGGCCCACTGTTCGGCGGTTACGTCCGCGGGCTTGGGTTGCTGGGCGACGGAGTTGTAGATCTTGCCGCCGCGGACGGCGTAGTCCATGACCTTGGCGTTTGACTTGGCTTGCTGTGCCAGGTTGGTCTGCGAGACCAGAATGTCAAGGTTGCCGGGCGCGCTGGCCAAAGCTTTGTCGCCGTAACTGAGGGCCTTCTCCAGATCGCCGGAGGTCTGGTAGATCTGCGAAATCTGCCAGTTGCCATAGGCGACCGCGGCCGGGTTGGCCGAGAACTTCTGCACGAAATCCTCGTACATGGCGAGTTTCTTCTGCCCGTCGGGCTCGTTGGAGATCGCCTGCAGAGCCAGATCCTCGGGCGTGCCCGCTGAAATCAGGATCTTGTCGAGCTGCGCAAAAGCAAGAAGGGAACAAAGGAGCAGCGCAATAATGGCGGCGCGAAGCATGGCAATCTCCGTGAGGCGAGTAAGAGGTCTGGGCGCATCGTAGCGCCGAACCGGCCCGGCGTGCAAGGATCAGGCCGCTCGCCGCGGACTGGCGCTCACCAAGCTGCGTGTTACCGTGGGTGACCGATGGGTAACGCCGGCATCCCTTCGACTTCGCTCAGGGCAGGCTTTGCCGGCTGTCCCGAGGGCGTCTCGCCCTCGGCGCGGCGGGCGGGGACGCCCGTCGGACAGCCGCCGGGACGGCGGCGCTACTCTCGGGGCGCGAGGCCAAACATCGACTGCCAAGTGGTACCAGGTTCCGGACTATCTCCGTCCCTCGCGTTTTTGCGCGACGGCTAGGCCGCGGGGGGTCCGGAGCAATACCACCGAAATCAGCCCTTCTTGTTCCAGCTTCAGCGCGGCCTGGCGCACGACTTGCAAATGCGAACTGGCGTCGTGCATCAGGATCAGCCCATGCGGGTTGATCTGCGGCAGAAAGCGGCGGACCTCCTGCTCGCGGATGGGCAGATCGCTGTCGCTGTAGAACAGGTCGATCGTGCCTTCGACCTTCATCTCGAGGCTTGACTGGTTGCGCAACTCGATCCACTGCGCCAGACCGGAAGCGGCGATGCGCGCCCGGGCATTCTCATAGATCTTGGGATCGAACTCGCAGGTGATCACGCGACCGCGACCGTTGGCCTTCAACCCCTCGGCGATCCAGAGCGTGCTGATGCCGCTGAAGGTGCCGGTTTCGACCACCAGTTCGGGCTTGATGGTGGTAACGGCGGTGCGCAGGAACTCGAGCACCTCCACCTCGGCGGTCATGGAATCGAACATGCTCCAGCGTTCCGGGTGCGGACACTCGGGCGTGGGGCGGTGGTATTCGGGCTGGACCTGGTCCCCGGTGCGCTCGATTTGGCGCAGGATGCGGCGTTCCTGTTTCTCTTTCTTCTTGAAGAGACGGAAGGACATGAGAGGAAAGTGTAACGGAAAACTAGCTCTTAGCTCTTGGCTCTTAGCTCTTAGGGAAACCGACCGAACTTCGGGTGACAGGGATCACTGTGCGATGAGCCTTGTTTATTGGACCGTAGCGGGAAGACGATATGGCCGATGCTTACAAGGATTTGATCGCTTGGCGGAAAGCAACTCACCTGGCTCTGGAGATCTATCGGTGCACTCGGACCTTCCCCAAAGATGAACTCTATGGCCTGACTTCCCAGATGCGACGCGCTGCCGTGTCGGTGGCCAGCAACATCGCCGAGGGGAAAGGCCGGTACTCTCGCAAAGAGTTCGTACAATTTCTGTATCGCGCACGCGGTTCTCTGTTGGAGCTCCAAACACAATTGTTTATTGCCGGAGAGCTCGACTATCTCGAATCGATTTCAGCGCGACGAATCAGAGACAAAGCAGACGAACTGGGCCGCATTCTGAATGGTCTGACCACGAGCGTCCAAAATAGCTCGGCCATGCCTTCCTAAGAGCTAAGAGCTACGAGCTGCTTTCTACTCGCTGGTAAAGTAGTCGACCGTCACCGGATTTTCGAACAGGGAATAGTCGCGGGTGACGACGGTGATGCCGCTCTCGGTCACGAAATAGCGTTCGCGGTCAGCCTCGGCGTCGTAGCCGATGGTGGTGCCTTCCGGGATGTGTACGTCGCGGTCGATGATGGCGCGCCGGATGCGGCAATGGCGCCCCACGTTCACGTGCGAGGACAGAATGCTGGCCTCAATCTCGGTGAAGGAGTTGACGCGCACGTCGGGCGAGAGCACACAATTCTGCACCGCGCCGCCGGAGATGATACAGCCGGAGGAAACCAGCGAATCGAGGGCATGTCCCACGCGCGGGGCATCGGCAAACACGAACTTCGCCGGCGGGTACTGGCGCTGGTGGGTGCGGATGGGCCAGGCCTCGTCATACAGGTTGAACACCGGCGAGACCGACACCAGATCCATGTTGGCTTCGTAGTACGCTTCGAGCGTTCCCACGTCCCGCCAGTAGAGCGCTTCCTTCTTGTTTTCATCCACGAAATTGAAGGCGAAGACGCGATAACCGTCGAGCATTTTGGGCAGAATGTCCTTGCCGAAGTCGTGGCTGGAGTCCGGGTCTTCGGCATCTTTCAGCAGCACCGGGATGAGCACGTCGGTGTTGAAAATGTAGACGCCCATGGAGGCTGAAATTTTGCTCGGGTCAAAGGGAGAGCGCAGGTTGGTGGCCTTGGGTTTCTCCTGAAAGCCGACGATGCGGCTTTCGCGGTCGATTTCGACCACTCCGAATTGATGGCATTCCCCCGGTTCGACCAGGATGGTGGCCACAGTCACGTCGGCGCCCGCGTCGTTGTGCTGCTGGAGCATGCGGCCGTAGTTCATCTTGTAGATGTGGTCGCCGGACAGTAGCAGCACGTGCTTGGGCTGCTCGGAGCCGATGGAATAAATGTTCTGATAAACCGCATCGGCGGTGCCCATGTACCAGTTCTCGCTTACCCGCTTCATGGGCGGCAGGATCTCGATGAACTCCCCGATCTCCCGGCCCAGAATGTTCCAACCCTCGCGGATGTGGCGGTTGAGGGAGAGCGCCTTGTACTGGGTGAGGATATGGACGCGGCGCAGCCCGGAGTTGACGCAGTTGGAGAGCGTGATGTCAATGATGCGGTAGATGCCGCCAAAGGTCACCGCCGGCTTGGCGCGGTCGCGGGTGAGGGGATAGAGGCGCTCTCCTGCGCCTCCGGCCATCAAGACTCCGAGAGTGTCTTTCATCGCTGCACCGGGAGTGCTGCGGGACGCACCCGCGACAGCCCTACCCCCGGGCGGCCGCCCGTCCCGCTTCAGGCCGATACTAGCACAGCGCCGCGTTTCCCATCGTCAACGCAGGAGGCGGGAACAAGCGGCAAGCCGCCTGCCGACCGCGAAACCGGCTGGAGAGCGAAAATTCTAGCAGTGCACGATCTTGTCGCTGGTGATGCCGCGGGTGGCGTTGCGCGAATCCACCACCAGTTTGGCCTCGTTCACGATCCGCGGGTAGTCGTAGTCGGAGTGGTCGGTCACGATCAACACGCAATCGTACTGGCCCAGGTTATCGAGCGACGCTCGCGTCATCTGCAGGTCGTACTTGCGGCCGCGGCCCACGAAGGGGAAGTAAGGATCGTGGTAGCTGACCACGGCTCCCTCCTTCTGCAGCAGTTCGATGATGGTCAGGGCCGGCGACTCGCGCAGGTCGTCAATGTCTTTCTTGTAAGCAATGCCCAGCACCAGAATCTTTGAACCGTTGATTGCTTTCTTCTGCCGGTTCAGAGCGCCCATGGTGGAAGCAATCACGTGGTAGGGCATGGCCGTATTCACTTCGCCGGCCAGTTCGATAAAGCGGGTATGGAAATCGAACTCCTTTGCTTTCCACGAGAGATAGAACGGATCGACGGGAATGCAGTGTCCACCGAGGCCAGGCCCGGGATAGAACGGGTGGAAGCCGAAGGGCTTGGTGGCGGCGGCGTCGATGATCTCCCAGATGTTGAGGTCCATGCGCAGGCAGAGCAGCTTCAGTTCGTTGACCAGGGCGATGTTCACGCAGCGGTAGATGTTCTCGAGCAGTTTGGTCATCTCCGCCGCCGCCGGGGACGACACCGGCACCGTACGCCGGAAGATCGAACCGTAGAGGGCGCCGGCAATCTGACTGGCCTGTGGGTCGAGCCCTCCGATCACCTTGGGAATATCGTGCCGCGCCACCGCCGTATTGCCCGGATCCTCGCGCTCCGGCGAGAACGCCACCCAGAATTGCCGCTCCGTGGCCGCGCCCCTGCGTGAGGCCTGCAGCCCTCCCCCGTTCTCTTTCTCCAGAATCGGGACGAGCACTTCTTCCGTTGTCCCCGGATAGGTCGTGCTCTCGAGGATGACGATTTGCCCGGCGCGGAGGTGGGGCGCGACCGCATGCGCGGTGTCGGTGATGAAGCTCAGATCGGGTTCGTGATACTCGTCGAGCGGCGTCGGAACGCAGATGATGATGGCGTCCATTTCGCGGATGCGCGCATAGTCGGCGGTGGCATTGAAGCCGCTGGTCTTCGCCGACTGGATCTCCTCCGGCGAGATGCGGAAGATATACGAGCCTCCGTTGGTCAGGGTGTCGACTTTCTTCTGGTCAATGTCGAACCCGGTCACCGGGAACTTCTGTTCGCTGTAAAGCAGGGCCAGCGGCAGACCGACGTAGCCCATGCCGATAATTCCGATCCGCGCCTTGCGGGCTTCGATGCGGCTTCTCAGGTCTGTAAAGAGGGAAGAAGAGGTCGGTGGAGTATTCATAAGTCCAACAGGATTCTAGCATCGAAGGGCGGGCGCTCGGCAAAAGGCGGCGTTTTCAGGCGGTTCACGCCGTTTCCCGGCACTTTTTGATTCCGGCAGGAATCCGATTCGACCAGAACCTGATTTCCCTAGTACCATGCGCCTGAGATGCGATTGCTTCGATGGCTCATCCCGCTCCTGATCCTTGCCGCCGTGGGCAGCCAGGCGGCGCGCTTCCTGGTGGTGGACGATCCGCAAAAATCTGACGCGCTGGTAGTGCTGGCGGGCGAGACCAAGTCCCGCCCTGCCCGCGGCCTGGAACTGCTTCGCCAGGGAATGGCGTCGCACATGTTTCTGGACGTGGAGAGCAACGACGTGATCTACGACCAGCGGCTCTCCGATCTGGCGCAGAAATACCTCAACACCCTGCCGGAGGCGGCGCGCGCCTCGGTGTGCCCGATTACCGGACTTTCGACCAACGCGGAAACCGACGACGTCCGGCGCTGTCTGGAGCGACTGGGAGCGCATCGCGTGCTGATCGTCACCTCCGAGTTCCACACCCGCCGCGCCTTGAGCACCTTCCGCCAGCGCCTGCCGCAGTACCAGTTCAGCGCCGCCGCGGCGCACGATCCTACACATTTCGGCGCTGCCTGGTGGACGCGGCGCGAATGGGCCAAGGTCACCTGCGACGAGTGGCTGAGGTTGATCTGGTGGGAGGCGGTGGACCGGTGGAGATAAAACCGGCTTTAGGCGCTAGGCTTTGGGCTTTGGCTCCCGACCGCCTGTACCTGACGCCTAGCTCCTAGAACCTAGCGCCCAAAGCCTAGAGCCCATTTGAACTCGGCACCCCTTGTGCGATAGCTTGAAGGTTCTTCATCCATCGGAGGTTCCATGGCGCAAGTCAAGATCACGGTTCGGCCCCACGGCCCTTTTCGGGTGGACGATCCCGATGGTCTCGTCGAACTCGTTGACATCAACGGCAACAAGTACGACCTGACGGGCAGACCCGCTTTTTCACTGTGCCGTTGCGGCGGATCGGTCAACAAACCATTCTGTGACGGCACCCACAGCAAAATCGGATTCCAGGCCGCCGAAGCCGCGGTCAAAGCCGGCTAACGTTCCCGGCACGTGCCTAACTGGAAACCGGGGTCCCGGAAATTTTGTGTCTTGCGGTTTCCGGTGTTCTAGCATGGGTTCGGCGGTTCGATGGTCAGACTCTAGACCCAATTATGGGCACGTCGAGGAAACAGCACGCGATTCGACGCAGCACCAGACTGCCGCTGGAAATTCCTGTCCTCGTAACCAGCCTCGACGCCGGGTTTGAATTTTCCGAATCGTGCAAGACCACCTTGGTGAATGCGCACGGCTGCGGAATGATTGCGCAGCGTGCCGTCCCGCAGGGGATGCGAGTCCGGTTGGAAATCGTCCCCGCCAAACGGCACACTACGGCGTTTGTTGCGGACGTGGTCTCGCTCGGGGGTGATCCCGAAACCTGGTTGTTGGGATTGGAACTCGACTGTCCCGGCAACTTCTGGGGAATCGAGTATGCACCGTCCGATTGGAGAGTCGAAGAGAGTCCGGCGGAAAGCAGTCCAGCCAATCAAGAGCAGGCGCCTGCCGCTGGGCCCGCAGCCTCGGCCCGGCGCTGGCGGCTGACGGATATCAGCGCCGGGAGCTGCTACCTGGAGACGTCCGCGCCGTTTCCTGCGGGCACTCCGGTGCTGGTCAGTATCCGAGTGGCCAACTCGGAATGCCTTTTGGATGGGGTTGTCCGCCTGTCTCATGCAGAATTTGGCATGGGAGTTGAGTTCACTCCACGGGCCCAGGATCACCGGGTCCGCATGGAGCAGCTAATCAGCCGGTTGCTGAATCGCCGCGAAGTCCCGCGCGTGCTGATCGGCCGCAAGGAGCATGCCGATAAGGCCGGATCGGAGCTGGATCCGGCCGCCGCCGAATCTCCCGAATCCCCGGACCCGCTTCTGGAGCTTATCCGCAATGGGAATTTCGTGCCGTTGGAGCAATTCCAGGACGACTTGAAAAAGCAACGGCTGGGGAAGCGCCGAGAGCCGCGCATCGAGGTGTCGTTGCCGGTCCTGCTCACGGGAACCGACGTCAACGGGCGTGCTTTCCAGCAGATGGTGACGACGTGCAATATCAGCCGCCGTGGAGCCCAGTTGAAATGCGTCGAGCGCCAGCTTCGGCCGGGCGACAGAGTCTTCCTCACTTGCAGGGGCAGGAAAGAAGAGTTCCGAGTGGCCTGGGCGGGTGGGTACGGCACTCCAGCCGCGGGTCAAATTGGAGTGGTAACGCTCGACCTCAACACCTCTCTTTGGGACCCGGATCTCCCGGCGACACAGCAGGCTCTGGAGGTTGCGAGCGTCCCAGATTTGAATCGCAGTGGGAAAGAAGGGAATCAGAACTGATCTGGTTCCGATGGCGCCTTCGGATTGGCAACTCCACAAAGCTAAAGCCGCAGAGCTAGGCCAAGAGCTCAGGAGCCGAGCAGCGAGAGCCGAAAGCCCCAGCCCAGTGATACACTCCCTCGCCGGAGGCCCTTGTGGCAGAAAAACGCGTGAAGAAGAAGGCGCCGCTCCGCCGGCAACCAAAAACGAAACCACACGAGACCGCTGCGGCATCTCCGCTCGCCGGCCGCCCCTTTGCTCCCGGCTACGGGATCGTCGGCGCTGAAGATGGCGAAGGCTTGCTCCCCTGGACCTGGGCTGCGGAAAAGATGGCCCGCTGCCGGACGTTCTGGGTGTCCACCATCCACGCCGACCACGCACGTCCGCATGTGATGCCGGTCTGGGGAGTCTGGGTGGACGATGCGTTCGTTTTCTCGACCGGGCACAAGTCGCGCAAAGGCCGGAACCTGGCGGCAAATCCTCGGTGCACGGTTTCGAATGACGATGGCCAGGAAGCGGTGATCGTGGAAGGCTCGGCCGAGAAACTCGAAAGCCCGGATGCTCTCGAACGCGTCGCTGCTGCCTACAAAAAGAAGTACAAGATGGACCCCCGCAGCATGGGCGAGCCGATCTTCATGGTGCGTCCGAGTACAGTGTTCGGATTTATTGAGAAGAGCTTTCCCAAATCGGCGACCAAGTGGAAATTTTAAGACGCCGGCGGATGGCCCGTTGCGGAAAAATGTCCGCTCCGTTAGAGGCTTATAATGGCACGAACGGATGGCTCTCACCTCTGGCACGAAACTCGGCCCTTATGAAATTCAATCGCCGCTCGGCGCCGGCGGCATGGGCGAGGTATACCGCGCGCGTGACACCCGCCTCGAGCGAAGTGTTGCGATCAAGATCCTTCCCGCGGCCTTTTCCTCCGATACCGAACGTCTGCAGCGCTTTCAGCAGGAAGCGCGAGTTCTCAGTTCCCTGAACCATCACAATCTTCTCGCGATCTTCGATGTTGGCCACCAGGACGGTTCCTACTTCCTGGTTTCGGAACTGCTCGAAGGGGAGAGTCTCCGCGAGCGGCTGAATGGGGGGCCGCTGCCACTCCGGAAGGCAGTGGACTACGGGGTTCAGATGGCAAACGGCCTGGGCGCCGCGCACGAAAAAGGAATCGTGCACCGCGACCTGAAGCCAGAGAACATCTTCATCACCAAAGACGGCCGGGTAAAGATCCTCGACTTTGGGTTGGCCAAACCCGCGCCGGAAGCGGGCGGGAACACCGCCACCATGGCGGGGCCTGCGACGCTGCCCGGCGTGGTTTTGGGAACCGCCGGCTACATGTCTCCGGAGCAGGTGCGTGGAAAGACGGCTGACGTTCGCTCCGATATTTTCAGCTTCGGGGCGATTCTGTACGAGATGGTCGGAGGACAGCGAGCGTTCCGGGGCGACTCCTCGATTGAGACGATGAATGCCATCCTGAAGGACGATCCACCGGAGATTTCGACGGCAACCAGGAACATCTCTCCCGCGATGGAGAGGCTGATCCGCCGCTGCCTGGAGAAAGCACCGGAGGAAAGGTTCCAATCGGCACGCGACCTGGCTTTCGCGCTGGACGCTCTGTCCGGAATATCCGGCACTACCGCACCCCAAGTGGCGGTGCGCTCCCCGCGCAAACTGCGCCTCGCTCTGGTGGCATCGCTGGCGGCGCTGACGGCTTTGGCACTGGGATTTCTTGCCGGCATGCGGGCGGCAACACCCGGGCAACCGCAATTTCATCAACTCATTTTTGGACGCGGGTTCATCGAGACTGCCCGATTCACGCCGGATGGACAAAATGTGATTTATGGAGCGGCCTGGAACGACCTGCCATTCGAGATCTTCAGCACTCGGTTGGAAGGACTGGAGTCGCGCAGTCTGGGTCTGCCTTCGGGAAATATTCTGGGCATCTCCTCCAACGGCCAAATGGCGCTTGCCCTGGGCTGGCACCACACTTTGAACTGGATGACCATGGGAACTTTGGCAGAGGTATCCCTCAGCGGAGGCGCACCCCGGTCGGTATTGGAGAGAATCTGCGACGGGGATATTTCGCGAGATGGAGGACAATTTGCCATTGTTCGCTGCGTTGGCAGCGAGCAGACTTTGGAGTTTCCCATTGGGAAGGTCCTTTACCGGACCAACGGCTACATCAGTCACGTGCGTGTCTCTCCCCAAGGAGATGTGGTTGCCTTCTGTGATCATCCGGTTCGCGGGGATGACCGAGGTTTCGTGGCCATCGTCGATCGCGAGGGGAAGCTCACCCGGCTGACAGAAGAATGGAGTTCGCTGCGTGGGCTGGCATGGCCCGCCTCCGGACGGGAAGTTTGGTTTACCGCCAGCCAGAAAGAGGACGCCCAAAATCTGATGGCGGTGGAACGCACCGGACGCCAACGCTTCATCCTGTCCTCTCCGTCTTATTTGTGGCTGCAGGACATCAGTTCGGATGGCAAAGTGCTTCTCGGAGACTCGCAGGAGGGGGGCAGCGTCGCCCTTCATCGCTTGAGTGCGGCCTCGGACAAAGTCTTCGATCTCGCCAGCGAAAGTACGATCGCCTCGGGTATTTCAGACGATGGTTCTCTAGTCGCTGTGGACTACAGCGGGGCTGGTTCTGGTCCCAATTACGCCGTGTACCTGGTGAAAACGGACGGCTCCCCTCCGGCACGTCTGGGAGATGGTTCGTCCATGGGGATATCTCCGGATGGCAAATGGATCGCCGCTTTCATGCCTTCCGAACCTTCCACCACCTCTACCTTTCGATTACTTCCGACCGGCGCGGGGGAAACCCGTACTTTCGACATTAGCCCGGTCCGTGTACTCGATTACTACGGCAGTTGGGTTCGAGATGGTTCGAAGTTCACGTTCATGGGAGCAGAGCCGAGAAAACTGCCGAGAACTTACCTGTTGGACACGAAAACCGGCAAGACATCGGCGGTGACACCGGAAGGCACCACCGACCCTTTGGTTTCGCCGGATGGAAAGGCCGTCATCGCGCATGACGAACAGCAGGAATTCCGCCTCTACCCCTTGGGCGGAGGTAATCCACAACCCTTGAAGGGGCTCGCGGATGGAGAACTTCCCATTCAGTGGGATACCTCAGGTACGAAGTTATACGTCTGGGATCGGACCTTTCCCGCGCACATATTCCTCGTGGATTTGAAAACCGGCGGACGTCAGCCCTGGACAACTCTGGTCCCGCCCGACTCAGCCGGCGTGCTGTACGGCAATATTGTGATGACGCCGGATGGAAAGACGTCGGTCTACCGCTACCGCCGAGTCGTGACAACCCTGTTTCTCGCGGAAGGACTGAAGTAATTCTCTCCCCTCGCACTCTTCCGCGGCATCGTTTTTCACGGCAAAGTTTGAGTTTTTCCGCAACCGGCCGGAGCCCCTACTGTGGTTTGCGTTTCCGCGGCTTGCCGATCGCGAGCAGGAAGATGGCGCTCTTATCTTTCGCGTGCGGCGAAAGGAAGTGAATCACGTCATCGTCGAAGAAGGTCAGCCCCGTCGCACCCAGACGCTGGGCGTATGCAGCCAGGTACATCCTGCCGCCGATGGCGCCCGCTTCCAGCTGGACGGCCCGGTAACCGCGGTTTCCGTAGCGCTCCAGGATGCCATTCAAGCCGGCGAGAAAGAAAATGTCCACGCAGGCGTCCGCGGGTAACTCCTGGTCGAGTCCGAGATGGCCGGCCTCGGCGCGGAATTCGCCTTCCTTCAAGAGCTCCAGGGTGTTTCGCTCACGCCGGAAGAAGTAGGCGCCCGGTTTGAGCCCCTCGACCGAATGCACGATCAGGTAAAGATCGTTGAGCTGCGCGCCGGGAGGCTCAAGGAAGTCAGCCGGAAGACCTCGCGTCGCGCAGTCGAAAATGGTTGAGAGTTGTGCGAGTGTAATGGATGCCGCCTTATCGAACGCCCGAGTAGAGCCGCGGCGCAGGATCACCTGCTCGATCGTGTCCTTCGGTTGTTCTTCTTCCCGCAGGCGCTGCAGTTGAACTGCCTCACCCTCCGGAGCGGAAGCGGCAAGGACCGGTGGCTTCCCGCGCCACTGAGCCACTTCCTCTTCGGACGCAAGCGAAGACGCGTCGTGCATCTGAAGCATGGCGGGATATTCGACCTCGCGCTCGGAAAGCGGGACCGTCTCCAGGCCGAGCGCCGGAGCCTCTCTCGGCGCCGGCAGCGAACTCTCCGCTATGCGCCCGATCGGTACCAGGCACAAGGAGACCTCATGCCGCGTATCGAGATCAAGCAGGCGGTTCACCTCGGTGTCCACGAACCCGAGCACGATTTCGGCCGGTAGTCCCGCAGCCGCGGAAATGGCCAGCAGGTTCGCCAGCAGCGTGCCGTTGTCCCAACCGAAATGGCGATAGGTGCGCGCCTGGTACTTCCAGGCGTTCCGCCAGTAGGTTCCGGTGCAGAGGATGGTCGCGAGCGCGCCAGCTACCGCGGGTTCCATCGCCGCCGCCTGAGCCAGGTTCCCGCGAAAATCGCCTTTTCGCAGAAGCCGCAGCGATACATCCGCCGGATTGAAGTGATACACACCGGCATCCAGGCCGGGGAGATCGCCAGTCACGACGTATAGCTCGATCTCATAGAGAGCTCCGGTGCAGGCGGCGGCGCGAAAGTAGATTTCTCCGCCAGGATACGTGCGCTGTTTGGTAACTCCCGCCGAGAAATAGAGGATGCGCGCCAGATCCCGAAGATCAGGCGCCGAATCGGCCCGCGACGAGGGCACTGGCTCTGCGATCGCGGAGAGCGCGGCCACCCCGCTTTGCGGCACGTCCCGCGGCAGCGGAAGCGGCTCGATCTTCGGATAGATCTTGAAAGGGAGCGGCCGGTTCGCCCAGTCCATGAAGTGAGGATTGTTGCGAATACTCCAGGAGGAGTGCTTCGTGCCGTCGTGATACTTCCAAGCCGCCTGGATGTCGCGGTTGTTCATTGGTTCTTTGGCTGGCAAGTCAGTCAAGTAAGGTATTTCTGCGCGACCGACGCGCATCCCACGACAACGAACCAGCGCCCACAATCAACAGGAACAGCGAGCCGAGCCACATGCAGTAGTCGGTGCGGGCTTCGTGCATGGTAGCCCAAAACCCGGATTTCGCGAACATGGGAATCTTCGTGGTGACGATCGCGACGCTGATATCGATCAGCAGAGGTATGGCGGCAAGCCGGGTGAGCAATCCCAGAATCAGGAGCGAGCCACAGACGATTTCCACGACGCCGACGAACGGTGCAAAAAAGTGGGGAGCGGGAATGCCGATCTTAACGAACCGCCCCACACCCAGAGCATCGGGAAAAAGAAACTTCTGAATCCCTTCAGACAGAAACACCCAGCCGACCATCAGTCGAATCAGGAGCGTCGCTGCGCTACGCGGAGTTCCGGGATCGGGCATCGTCTTTAGTCTCCTGCGGGCATCCGGTTGTGGTTAGAGGCTATCTCATAATGGAGCAAAACCGGTAACCGGGCATTACCTCAGGGGCTAAAGCCCCGATGTTTAGCGGCGTCGGACGGCGCGGCTGAAGCCTCCACCCCATCAAGCCAAAACCGGGCTTGCTGGGGGCCCCGGCCGCGCCCCTTCAAAGCGGATGAGATGGCTTCTAGACTTTCGGCGGAGGAGGCGGAGTGAACTGCGAAAGATCGGCAAAGCCCAGCGCTTGTTCGATATCGCCGATCTTCTTCTCGGCATCCTCAA
>JBAVUO010000074.1:0-78934 GCA_049696815.1 Terriglobales bacterium
GGGAAGGGGAGGCCAGCCTGTGCTAGAACTGGGCCGTCTCTCCGGAGTTTGTGTGATAGCTTCTCTTTCGCCCCGTTGGGGCTTGCTTTCTTTCGACTCTCTACCCACGGCTTGCGCCGTGGGCTGCTTCTTACGCCGCTTCGCGGCTACAATCAGCAACGCCTCCAAAATCCAGGCGTTCTCATTTGGAATGGCCGAGGGACACGCGCGGCCGTCCGGCGAGGTGGTCGCGGCGAAGAGCTAAGAAACAAAAACCGCACAAATTCACTGTGCATGCGTCACATCGCGCAGCGGCCGACAGTGATACAAAACATGCCAGGTCTCCCCGGATCCCCTCCGATTCTGAAGTGTCGGACGGAGGGAGATTCGTATGTTCTGTGGGCGGACACGCGGGACGCTGTACCTTCTCGGTATTCCTTATTTACTCAGCCTTATTCTTCTGGGGGACAGCGCGCGGGCGCAGGATGCCTCGACCGGGGCCCTGCGCGGAGTCGTGGTTGACGCGCAGGGGGCAAGGGTCACGCGCGCCGACATCGTTGCCATCCGGGTGGAGACCGGAATCCGCTACCACGCGGCGACCGATGCGGCGGGACGATTTACGCTCGACCTGCTGCCGCCGGGGTACTACGTGGCGCGGGCTGAGGCGGAGGGCATGTCGCCGCAGAATTCGCCGCGGGTTGAGGTGGAAGTCGGCGCGGCGACGGAGTTGACTTTCAAACTGAGCGTGGCGGGCGTGAAGGAGACGGTGACGGTTTCCGGGGCGCCGAAGATGGTGGAGACCGATCCCGGCTCGGTCTCGGTGTTGCTCGACGAGCGGGCGATTACCGATCTGCCGCTGAACGGGCGGCGCTTCACCGATCTTTTGCTGCTGGCGCCGGGGGTGACGCAGGACCCGCGCGGGCTGACCTCGGGTTCGAACGGCGATCTTTCCTACGGCGGCATTCGTGGCTACCAGTCGAGCTACCTGGTGGATGGCGCCGACAACAACAACGGCTTTTTCGCCCAGGCGCGGGGACGGTATCGCTCGCCCTATCAGTTCTCGAATGAAGTGGTGCAGGAGTTCCGCGTGTCCTCGAGCGGCTACGGCGCGGAGTCGGGACGGGCGGGGGGAGCCGTCGTAAACGTGGTGACCAAGTCGGGGACGAACCACTGGCATGGGACCGGATTCTATTTTCTGCGTGACAGCTTGCTGAGCGCGGCGCCGGCGTTTGTGGGATTCAAGCCCAGCGATCAGCAGCACCAGTTCGGCGGCACGTTCGGGGGACCGATCCAGCGCAACAGGACCTTCTTCCTTGCTGGATTCGACCAGCACATTTTCCATGTGCCGACGGTGGTGGAATTCCTGGACGGCGGCCGCAAGGTGGTGCCGCGCGCCGGCACCGGACCTAATGATCCGGGGGACTACGAGATCTGCGATCCGGCTGTGGGAGGGCAGTCCTGTGACAAGGACCTGGTGTTTGCGTCGGGGGCACAGCTTTCGACCATGGGCGGGACTTTCCACGGGAAATTGCTGGGGAATGCGGGATTTCTCAAGGTGGACCATGCGCTGACGGCGCGTCACTTTCTTTCGGCGCGCCTGAGCACGTCGCGGTATTACGGGGCCAACAATGTTTTCTTCGATCCGGCAAGCCCCATCACATTTGACGCCCTCAGCGGGAACGGGGAAGAGGACGTCAAGACCGAGAGCGTGTCGCTGGCTTTGCTGAGTAACGTCTCGCCGCGGCTGACGAGCCACTTGCGGGCGCAGTGGTCGCGCGACCTGCAGCAGTCGTTTCCGAACGCCACGGGGGTGCGGACGAAGATCTACAACGTCATGGATGGCTTCGGACAAGCGACGATCCTGCCGCGCGAGACGCGGGAGCACCGTTTGCATCTGGCCGAGACGGTAAGCCGGAGCGGCGGGCGCCACGAGTGGAAATTCGGGGGCGACGCGATGTTCACGTGGGATTTTAATTATTTTCCGTCGATCTATGGTGGCGAATACTTCTACGACAACATCCACGTCGATCCGTGGACCTTCGTGCCGATGCACGGCGGCATGGAGATTACGCCGCTGCGCGCCTGGGCGCACGATGTGCCCCGGTACTACGTGCAGAATTTCGGCAGTCCGGTGTCGCATCCGGACAGCAACGACTACGCGGCATTCGTGCAGGACACAATACGCCTGACGCCGCATCTGGCGGCGAGCCTGGGAGTGCGCTACGACTTGCAGACGTTTGGGACGGCGGGGATGGTGAGCAATCCGCTGTGGCCAGCATCGGGCAAGATGCCGTCGAGGGGGTCCAATTTCGCGCCGCGCGTTGGTTTTGCTTATGGCCTCGGCGACCAGCGACCGCTGGTGGTGCGCGCGGGATTCGGCATCTTCTACGTGCGCATTCCGCAGATCTATCAATCGACAGTAATCAATGACAATGGGATGAACAGTCAATTCCTTTCCCTGGACAACATGGATTACTACCAGCGCCAGCTGTTTCCGGCGTATCCGAATGCGGCGGTACACTGTGGCCCGAGACCTGTTTCATGCGCACTCCCGGATGCATTGAAGCCGTACGCGACGGCCGAAGTTGCGGCCTTTGCGCCGGACTTCAGAACGCCCAGGGCGCAGCAGGGAAGTCTGAGTCTGGAGCGGGAACTGGCGGACGGTTTTGCGGGAGGACTGTCGTACTTGTACGTACATGGGGTGGATATGATCCGGGCGCGCGATGTCAATCTGCCGTCGCCGACCGAGTACAGCTATCCCATCTACGATCCCAGCGGCCAGAATTTTCAGAACGCCTACTACACGGTCGATTCCTTCGGGACGTGGCAGATGACGCAAACGTTGAGCTGTCCTTTTCCGCCGTGCATTAACAATGTGGCGCGCCCGGTGCCGCAGTTGGGGGCCATCGACCAGTTTGAAAGTGCGTCGTCGAGTGTGTATCACGGCCTGACCGTTTCGCTGCACCGGCGGATGTCACACGGGCTTTATTTCCGGCTGGCCTACACCTGGGCGCACGCGATCGACGACGGGCAGGACGCGCTGGTGGCCGGGCAGCCGGCGACGGTGCAGAACTCGTATGCGGCGAAAAGTGAGCGCGGGCCGAGCGTAACCGACCAGAGGCAGCGGTTTTCGCTGTCGTGGATGGCGGAGCCGAGGCCGATTGCGGGGCAGGGATTGCCGAGCAAGATCGTCAACCATTGGAAGGTGGCGGGCGTGATGACGTACGGAAGCGGGCGTCCGACGGACGCGCGGGTGAGCGGCGATCCGAATCAGGACGGCAATACGAGCAACGACCGGCTTGCCGGATATGGCCGCAATTCCTTTGTCGGTCCTGACTACGCAACGATGGATCTGCGACTCTCGCGGAAGGTCAAATTGGGCGGGCACTACCGGCTTGAACTCACGGGGGAGTCATTCAATCTTCTCAATCGCGACAACCGGCGATACGTGGTGACGGACAACGGCTTCTACAATTCTTCCGGACAATTTGTCCAGCTCACCAAGAAAACGGGAGGAAGATACTATCCCGCTTATTATCAGCGACCTACGAGTTTTATGAAGGCGACGAGCGCGTATGCGCCACGACAAATGCAAGTGGCGATGCGGCTGATTTTCTGAAGCGGTGTGCAGATTCCTCTACATTCCGCTTGACTTGAGGGCTTGGGCTTGCCATAACTAACGAGTCCAATTGGGACGAGCAGGGGGGTGTAAGACCTTTGGCTGAAGTCAGACTTCAAGAGGGCGAGTCCCTCGAGAATGCGCTTCGCCGTTTCAAGCGGAAGGTACAGCAGGAAGACATCATCAAGGAAGTGAAACGTCACTCCTTTTACCTGAAGCCCGGCGAGAAGAAGCGGGTGAAGGAAGCTCTTGCTCGCAAGCGCAGCCGGAAGAAGGCGCGCAAAGAACAAGACTAAACCCATGCGGGCCGTCTGGCAGTGGGGGGACGGCCTGCACATTCCCCAGGTTATTCAAAGAAGTTCCAGGCTTTATTTCAAGACGCAGTAACCATGCGGTGCACATTGCATGGCGGGCCGAGTCCAGGGTCAAGATGAGGGGGAGTAATCCCCTGGCTGCAGGGCGAGCCGGATCGTTCCCCGTTCGGATCCCCGTGTTGCACAGGGATGGGGGAAGGGGAGCGCCTCTCAATGGAATTCCAGGACAAGATTCTGAAGTGCGTGGATTGCGGTACGGACTTCGTCTTTACCGCGGGCGAACAGCTGTTTTTCCATGACAAGCAGTTCAAGAACGAACCCAAGCGGTGCAAGAACTGTAAGAACAAGCGGGTCGCGGTGCTGGGAGCAGCGCACGGGCAGCCGCACATGAAGACGGAAACCCGCACCAACTGCTCGCAGTGCGGCAAGGAGACGACGGTGCCCTTCCGTCCCACGCAGGGACGGCCGGTGCTGTGCCGCGAATGCTTTCAGCAGAAGCGGCAGGTCGCCAGCGCTTAACGTGGGCTCCGGGGGAAGGGGCAAGACAGGGGTCGGCTAACCCGCCTGGCGCTCGGCATCTGGGAGTGCGGCCGCAGCCGACCGATTGCGGATACGGCGTTGTTTATCGTCCTCGTGCTGGATGAGCAGGACCTCCACCTGGCGGATCAAATTTTCCGTTCCTAGAGGCTTCACCAGCAGGGACTGGGCGAGGTCTTCCTTCCAGTACGCCGCGGAGGGCGGGTAGGCGGTGAGCAGAGCGATGGCGGGGTCGTAACTCTGCCGGCGCGCCGTACGGACCACTTCCAGACCCGCATCCTCGGTTTCCATGGACAAATCGGTAATCACCATCTGGTAAACGCCGGATTCCAACCGGGAGAAGGCCTCGGGCGTGCTGGCCGCGGTGTCCACGGCAAAGCCGTGCAATTCGAGAACCGCCTTGAGGGTCAACAGGACGGCCAGGTCGTCGTCGACGAGAAGAATGCGCCGCTTCATACCCACCTCGGAACACCTTGAGATGCAGGTCCGGCGGATCGGGTTGGAACCCTCGTTGCTTCAGCCACCCCATCCCCTCAATTAGTATAGGAGTGTGGCCAGCTTCTACATAGAGAATTTTGGCTGCCGCGCGACCCAGGCGGACGGCGCGGCGCTGGAACGCCAGTTTCTGGAACGCGGCCTGGATCGGGCGAAAACGGCGCGCGACGCCGAAATCGTGGTGCTCAATACCTGCACGGTGACCGCCGGCGCAGACAAGGATGCACGCGCTTCCATTCGTCGGCTGCAGCGGGAGAATCCCGGTTGCCGTATTCTGGTGACCGGCTGCTATGCCCAACGGGCCCCGGAAGAACTGGCGGCGCTGCCCGGTGTGAAGTGGGTGGTGGGAAATTCGCACAAACACCAAGCGGTTGAAATTGCCACATCTGCGTCTTCCTCGGTCGGGTTTGTTTCGCTAGCGCAGCTTTCGGGAGAGGGCGCGGAATTCCCACACAATCGCAAAGAACGCGATTGTGTGGGGCACCCGAGCGATTGTGTGGGGCACCCTGACATCGTGGTGGGCGACATCTTCGCCCACACGGAACTGCTGGCAGCGCCGGTGTTCGATGCGGCAAACGAGCGCACCCGGCCCAACCTGAAGGTGCAGGACGGATGCGACAACCGCTGCTCGTTCTGCGTGATTCCGTTTGTGCGGGGCCAGAGCCGATCGTTGCCGATGGAACGCGTGCTCGGGGAAGTGCGATCGCTGGTGGATTCGGGATATCGCGAGGTGGTGATTTCGGGGATTAACCTCGGGCGGTGGGGAAGGGACTTAGCCGTCAGCCATCAGCCGTCAGCCGTCAGCCATCAGTCGCCAGGTGTCGTTGGTCGTCAGTCGTTAGTCGTTGGCGAGCAAAACCCTTTGACCTTGGTGATTTCCTCTGGTCAGCAGCCAGCGTCGAACCGCGAACGACCAACGACCAACGACCAACGACTGACTTCCAACGACCAGCGACTCGAGCATCTTGTCCGCGCCATCCTTGAGCATACGTCCCTCGAGAAGTTGAGGATCAGTTCGGTCGAGCCCATGGATTGGAGCGATGAACTGATCGGGCTGATGGCGACGTCTGCGCGGATCGCCAAGCATGCGCACGTGCCGATGCAGTCGGCGAGCGATGCCGTGTTGCGGCGGATGCACCGCAAGTACCGGCCCTGGCATTATCGGGAGAAGATCCAGAAGATCCGGGCAGCCATGCCTACGGCGGCAATTGGCGCCGACGTTATGGTGGGGTTTCCCGGGGAAACGGAAGCGGAATTTGCCGAGACCCGGCGCATGGTGGAACAGCTGCCTTTCACGTACCTGCACGTGTTCACGTACTCGGCGCGGCCGGGGACGGCGGCTGCCCAACAGGGTGGGCAGGTTCCGGTGAGGGTGGCACGGGAGCGCAACCGGGTGCTGCGGGAAATCGCCGTGGGCAAGCAAGCGGCATTCCGCCGGTCGCTAGTGGGCACGGTGGTGGAGGCGATCACACTACGAACGGGGAATGAGCAGTTCACCGAGGCGCTGACCGACAACTACCTCAAAATACAGGTTCGGGGGCAACTGGAGCCGAACCGGTGGATTGGCGTCGAGGTGGCGGATAGTGATGGCGGGGTGCTGATGGGCCAGATGGTGAACCGGGAATCGGCCACGAGGGGGAGCCCACGGAAGTAACCCTTTGCCAGCGGCGGCATCTAACAACGTCGTTGACCTGCAACAACGTACAAGCTACGATGGGCGCAAGCGCAAGGTTGCGGGAATGAATTGGAATATGTCAAAGCCGGTCTACAGGTATGTTCTGAGCTGTTTGCTGGCAATCTTGGTTCCGATGCAGGTGCTGGCGGCAGACGCGGCCTCGGCCATGCTCTACACGAATGGAGCGGCTTGGCTGAACGGCAGCGCGGTGCCCAAGTCCGCAGCGGTTTTTTCCGGGGACCTGGTGCAGACGCAGTCGGACTCCACGGCCAATATCAGCGCTGCCGGCTCCAGTGTGATGGTGGGGTCGGACTCGCTGGTGAAGTTTGAAGGCCCAGCCGTGGAGATCGAGCACGGGACGGTGCGGGTGGCGACCTCGCGCGGTCTGGCCACCACGGCAGGCGAAGTCACCGTGAAGCCGGCCGGCAACAGCTGGACGGAATTCCGGGTGACGGACGTGGATGGGCAAGTGCGGATCACGGCCAGTAAGGGCGATCTGACCGTTCAAGATCAGCAGGGTACGACGACGCTGTCGCAAGGGCAACAGACCACACGGGACGATACCAGCCAGCCCGAGAAGAAGAAGCACCGGAAGCACGGCACGGGCGCGGCCCCGGCGGCGGGCGGTGGAATCATGAGTTCCACGGAGGCGATCATCGCGGGATCGGTCATTGTGGGGGGCGTGACGGCCTGGGTGCTTCTGCAGAGTGATGAACCGATGAGTCCCAGTTGCCCCAACAATACCTGCCCATGAGTTCCCGGATGAGCGACTGATTCATGTCGCGCTACGTTTCCTACCGTGATTTCGACTGGGTGCTGATGGGCTTTGTGCTGGCCATCTGCGCGCTCGGCGTAGTGCAGATTCACAGCGCGACCGAGCACACCAAGTTTGCCGGGGCCCACCTGAAGCAGGTGTATTGGATACTGGCCGGCGTGGGGGCGATGTTCCTGGTGAGCCTGGTCAACTATCACGCCCTGCTGGAAAAAATCCACTGGATCTACATCATCGCGTTGGCGTCGCTGATTTCGGTGCTGCTGTTCGGGCAGAAATACCTGGGAGCGCGGCGCTGGATCAAGATGCCGGGGGGCGCGCATTTCCAGCCGTCGGAGTGGGTGAAGCTGATCCTGATTCTGGCGGTGGCGAAGTACTTTGCCGAGTTGCACCAGCGGGGACTTTCCTGGACGGACTTTCTGAAGGCCGGCGCGATCGTCGGTTTTCCCATGCTGATGGTGCTGGCGCAGCCGGACCTGGGGACAGCGCTCACCTACTTGCCGATTGCCTTGATGGGGCTTTTCTTGGGGGGACTACGGTCGCGTCAGGCCATCGTGGTGCTGCTTCTCGGAGCACTCTGCATGCCGCTGGCTTGGCACCACATGAAGGACTATCAGAAGCAGCGGCTGGTCAGTTTCCGCGAACCGGACGCCGATCCTAGAGGCTCGGGTTACCAAGTGACGCAATCCCTGATCGCGGTTGGATCGGGAGGAATCTGGGGGAGTAGCCAGGGATCGCAGACGCACTTGGCGTTTCTTCCCGTGCCGCAAACCGACTTCATTTTTGCGGCGTTTGCCGAAGAGCACGGATTTGTGGGAGCGCTCGGGGTTCTGCTGTTATACTTCATAGTGCTGATGCGTTTGACCCAGAATGCCCAAACGGCGCCCGACCGCGCCGGGACGTTTCTGGTCATGGGTGTGGTGGCGGTGCTTAGCTTCCATATCCTGGTCAATGTCGGCATGGTGGTTGGCTTCATGCCAGTCACAGGGATACCTCTGCCGCTTATGAGTTATGGCGGGTCTTCCGTGCTTTTCATGTTTCTGGCGCTGGGGATGGTCATGAACGTCAGGATGCGCCGTTTCGTGAACTGAGACGGAGGGCAGAGCTGTGGTGCCCTTGAGACCGGCGCCACGAACAAAGATTACGAGCGCCCTCGCGAAAAAAGAGGGCAAATCACCGGCGAAGGCAAGGCCGGACAGGATTGAAAGTGTCAGGCAGGTAACGGCCCCCGCAGAGGTCTTGAGAGAGCGGTCACAAACCTGGCGCAGTGCATGACGCAATCAGTGCAGACCAGATCTGAGTGTTTGCTGCAGTGTGAGTTCCGGAACACACTCCGGAACCGCGCTGGCTCCTGCCAGGAGCAGCGCTGAGCACGTCAATCCTTCCGTCGGCTGTCGGCTTCGGTTCCGGTGAAGAAAAACCGGAGTTTCAATGAACAAGGAATTGTTTGTATCTTCCACTCCTCACGAAACCAAAGTGGGGATTGTGGAAGACGATCAGCTGGCAGAAATCTACCTGGAACGAGAGAACGAATACACCTTAGCCGGGTCCATCTATAAGGGCCGAGTGACGCGCGTGCTGCCCGGCATGCAGTCGGCCTTCGTGGACATCGGACTGGAACGCGACGCCTTCCTTTACGTTTCCGACTTTATGGATCTGGAGCAGCAGGACGAAGACCTAGACGAAGCGATTCCAGCGAATCGTCCGGTGGTCGAGGCGCGTCCGCGGAGGGCGGCGGAGCCGGCAGCACCAGAGAACGAGGGTGAACCCTCGGGCGGCGAGGAAATGGAGAGTGCCGGCAAAGCAGGCAATGAGACGGAAGCGACCGCTCCCACTCCTTCGGAGGCGTCGGGTGCAGCCGATGCTTCGCGCGACCGGGGATGGCGCGGACGGCGGCGCCGTCGCGGACGCGGCGGCGAACGGGGAGAGCGGAGCGAACGCGACCGGAATGCTCCTGAATCCCGACTCCAAAGGCCCCAACCGCAGGGAACAAGGGGGGGACGGGATTACGATTACGGGCCGCCACCGGGATATCAACCGATGATCCTCCCCGGCGAATCGATTTCCAAGTACCGGCGGACGGCCCAGGGTGCCACTGCCACCGCGGAGGCGGGGCCGCAAGAACCACCGGCGCCCACTGCCATCGCGGCGAATTTTCCCGAGGACGAACCCATATTTGCGACTGGGCAGTCGGCGCCACTCCACCAAGAACATAAGGACGTGACTTCCTCCGAGACTTATGGGCAAGAACGCCCGCCGGTTTCGGCGGCCGGAGAGGCAGGCCACGCGGAAGGGGAAGAGTCACGCGGCGAGAAGGCGTTGGCCGAGCCGGTGGCGTTGCCGGAGATACCGCACGAAGCGGACTTCAAGGCTGCTCTCCAAGCTCGGGAGAGCGACATCGAGGAACAGGAGGTCGACGAGGAAGAAGCGGATCTCGCCTCATACGCGGACGAATTGGAGGAAGACGCCGGCTTCGACGAAATGGAGGAAGAAACCCGGGCGGCGGCGGACTTTGCTCACCCCGGAAACGGCCAGGAAGTAGCGGCCGGGGCCGCTTCGGCCGAAAGGCCGGAGGGCGAGACGGTTGGGGCGGCGCCGGCCGGCGAAGAAGGCAGCGAGGGTGGGCTGGAAGAAGAAGAGCGGGAAGAGGAGGAACTGGAACTGGAAGAAGCGCAGGAAGAAGCGGAAGCGCTGCTGGAGGCCGAGGCGATTGGCGAGGGCACGGCAGACGCCAGCGCCGAGGTGCGCAGTCCTGCGCCAGCGGCCCGCTATTTGCAGCGGGCACAGCGTCCGGCCCCGGGATTCGACCGGCACCGCGGACGCCGCGGAGGACGGCGCTTCCGACGCCGCGAGAACCAGGTGGTGCCGCAGATCAGCGAACTGCTGAAGGAAGGGCAGGAAGCGCTGATCCAGATCGCGAAGGAGCCCATCGGCAAGAAGGGTGCCCGCATTACCAGCCACATCGCCCTGCCCGGACGTTTTCTGGTGTACATGCCGACGGTGAACCACACGGGGGTGTCGCGCAAGATCGAGTCGGAAGAGGAGCGGCTGCGGCTGAAGCGCATCATCCAGAGCGAGCGCGAGAACGGGCACGGCGGATTCATCGTGCGCACGGCGGCACAAGGCGCCTCGGACGACGAGCTGCGCGCCGATATCCGCTTCTTGAAGAACCTGTGGAACGAGATCAAAGCGCGGTCGGAGAGCAGCAAATCTCCGGCGCTGATCTATCACGATCTGAACGTGGTGGAGCGGGTACTGCGCGACCAGGTGACGTCGGACTTTTCCGTCATCTGGGTGGACACCGAGCAGGAATACGAACGCATCCTGCGCTTTGCCAACCGCTTCCAGCCCGCCCTGGTGAGGCGAGTCAAGCTGTACACGAAAGAAACGCCGCTGTTCGAACAATTCGGTCTGGGCGAAGAGATCAACAAGGCACTGAAGTCGAAGGTCTGGCTCAAGAGTGGCGGGTACATCGTCATCAATCAGACCGAGGCGCTGGTGGCGATCGACGTGAACACCGGCAAGTACGTGGGCAAGACGGCACGGCTGGAAGACACGATCGTGAAAACCAACGTGGATGCCATCCGGGAGATCGTGCGGCAGATCCGGCTGCGCGACCTGGGCGGCATCATCGTGATTGACTTCATCGACATGGATGAGCGGCGCAACCGGCAGAAGGTCATGCAGGCCCTGGAAGAAGCGCTGCGCGCCGACCGCGCGCCGTCGAAGGTCCTGCAGTTTAATGATTTCGGCCTGGTGGCGATCACCCGGAAACGGGTGAAGCAGTCACTGGAACGCACCATTGGATCGCCGTGCCCGTATTGCCAGGCGACCGGGTTCGTGAAGTCGGTGACCACGGTGTGCAACGAGGTGTACGTCGAGATGCGCAAGCTGCTAAAACACCTGGAGCACAGCGACGTGATGCTACGCGTGCATCCCGAGGTGGCGAAGGCGCTGAAGACGAACAACGCCTACCTGTTGAACGAAATGGAGGAGCTCACGAAGAAGACGATCATCGTGAAGTCCGATCCGGCGTTACACCAGGAGCAGTTTGACATTCACTGAGCGATAGTCGCTGGTCGTCGGTCGATAGTCGTTGGTCGATCATGCGGACGAACGGCCGGACGAACGGCACCTGCGAAAAAAAGTTAAGGGACGGGCAAGCCGCTCGTCCCTTTTGTTTTGGGTTTACGCTTCGGCGAGGAGTTTTACGGCCTGGTCCGTGCGTTCGCGCAGTTTTCCGAGCGAATGGTCGAGGGCGGCTCTCTGCTCTGGCGTAGCCTCCTCTACGGCAACTAGAGCCATGCGGCCGACCGCTTCCGCAACCTTGTTCGTCATCTCGATCAGAACGACCAGCGAATCAGCGTGCAGCTTCCAAATGGAGTGGGAGTTCCGGGAGCGCTTGAACTCTTCCAACTCGGTGGTCATGCGTGCCGTCATGGCCACGATGCGCAGCAGCATGCGGGCGACATCGGCGCGGGGGCTGGCTTCCTCAAGGTAACTGGCGGTGTAGGCTGCGATCTCGTCGCAGCTGAGCATGAGATTGAAGTAACGCATGGGGACGATCTGGCGGAACTTGGGATCAGCCACACGCACAAAGACGCGGATGGACTCCTCCACGCGACGCAGTTTGGCCTCTTCGATGGAGAGCGCCTGGGTGGTAACGGCGGCCGGAACAAACTTCGGGATCGGAGCCGGCGCGGCAGCAGCCGCGGCCCCCGCCCCTGCGACAGCGACCGCGTGACGGGCGGTTGGGGTCGCAGGCCGGATGGGCGGCCTCCGCTCCAATTCCTTCTTCAGCCTGGAAACCCGGCGGAATTTCTCCAGGGCCGCGCCGTAATCCACCTTGAGCAGCTCGGCCTCGTTCAGCGCGGCGACGTCCTCGACGGTGATCTCGATCCCATCCACGGTGCTGAGGATGCTGCCTCCGAGTTCCGCGAGGGTACGGGCGAATTGCTTGATGTCCTGCGCCGCGGCCGCGAAGAGCGCATCAAAGCGAGCGCCGAAGGCGGCGTTGTAGGGCGCGATGGTAGCCAGCACCCCGGGATGGTAAAAGGAGTCGCCCAGACTGGCCTTCAGATCGCGGACCCGGGAAATGATGCCGGAATCCATGAGGGCGTTGAAATCCTGGAAGCGTTGCGTTTCATCCAGCAGAGGACCGAACTCGCGGAGAAACTGCACGTGTTGCTCGGGCAGGACCGGCGCGTCGGACTCGGCAAGGATCTCGATGAGTGCAATTTCATAAGGCGACAGAGGAAGTGAGCCATCCAGGCCGTAGCCCCGCCGTTCCCACTGACCGGGGACGCGGGGGTGGCGGTACAGGAAGGTGGCGATGAGGTCGGTCTTATCACGGTTGGCGGCGGAATTGTCGCGGTGCCGGACAAAGTAGCGCAGCACGGCCTCGGCAGCTTCGGGGTCGAGATCAGGGTGCATGCCCAGGCGCAGCATGGCGGGGGTGGCGGCCATGTCCAGAACCTGGAGCCAGCGGTGCATGCGGCCGAGCGTGGCGCGGATGTCGCCGGCCTGCCCGATGGCGGCAGGCGTGAGTTCGGCGGGTATGGGAATCTCATCGCCCAGGTGTTCACCCAGCAGCCGCTGGTAAAAGCCCTGGACGGTCGCCAGCAAAGCCAGTTCCCATTTCGGATCTTCAGCCAAACCCCGCTCCCCCTCGGAGGCCATGGGCCCGATTCGGTGCCGAAGTAGTAACCCTCCAGTAAAGCCGAAAGCGCAGGGCAGCGCAATGATTCAGCTGGTTACGGAAGTTACAGGACGGGGGAATCAGTAGCCAGCATCCAGTACCCAGTTGCCAGTGATCAGGGGTGAGTCAACGCTATGAGTTGTGGGTTAGGAACCTGCTAACGCCCAGCGCCCAGAGCCTAAAGCCCGAAGCTATTGAAACACCACCGTCTTATTCCCGTAGAGCAGCACGCGGTTTTCCACGTGCCAGCGGACGGCGCGCGACAGCACGACCTTCTCGATGTCGCGGCCCTTCTGAATCAGGTCTTCGATGGTGTCGCGGTGATAAATGCGAACCACGTCCTGCTCGATGATGGGGCCGTCGTCCAGAACCTGGGTAACGTAGTGCGCGGTGGCGCCGATCAGCTTGACGCCGCGCTGAAACGCCTGATGGTAGGGCCGCGATCCGATGAAGGCGGGAAGAAACGAGTGGTGAATGTTGATGAGGCTCTGCGCGCCCAAGGTGGCAATGAACTCGTCCGAGAGCACCTGCATGTAGCGCGCCAGGACGACCAGATTGCACTGGTGCTCGCGGAGAAGAGCGGTCTGCTGCCACTCGGCCTCCCTTTTGTTTTCTTTTGTGACCGGCACGACAAAGTAGGGGACGCGGTAGAAGTCGGCAATGCGCTGGTTGTCAGGATGGTTGGAGATGACGAGCGGGATCTCGCACTTGAGCTCGCCGCTCTGGTGGCGGTAGAGCAAGTCCACCAGGCAGTGGTCGTACTTGGAAACGAAGATGGCCATGCGCGGGCGGTCGGTGGAGCGGGCCAGGCGCCAGTCCATCTGGAAGTCGCGGGCGAGGGGAGCAAAGTGCTGGGGGAAATCGGAAAGATCGAAATCAAAATCGGCCGCGTCGAACTCAACCCGCGTGAGGAAGAGATTGGATGCCTCGTCTCCGTGCTCGTCATTGAACAGAATGTTGCCGTTGTGGCGGAAAATGAAATCGGCGACCGAGGCGACGACGCCCTTGCGGTCGGGGCAGGAGACCAGGAGGATGGCGGAGTTGCGCATAGGTGACTGGTCTTCCCTGTGTTCCCCTGTGACCTCTGTGGTTAGGACTGAAGATCTTTACCACAGAGGACACAGAGGAACACAGAGGGAAAATCGGTAGCGCCGCCAACTATCTCTTCAGCGCCTTCACGATCTCGCGCGCGGCGTTGGCGCCCGATCCGCCGGTCAACCCCGTCCCCGGATGCGTGCCATTCCCGCACAAATATAGCCGCTCAATCGGCGTCTTGTACCGCGCCCAGTCGAGCAGCGGCCGCATAGTAAAGAACTGATCAAGCGCGAGTTCGCCGTGGAAGATGTGGCCACCCGTGAGTCCGTAAGTCTCTTCCAGATCCTTGGGCGTGATGATCTGGTGGCTCAGGATTCGCTCGGGCAGGTTGGGAGCGTATTGCGCGATGGTCTTGACCACGGTCTCGCCGAGCGCGGTCCGCTGGCTCTCCCAGTCGCTGTTTCTCAGCTTGTAGGGCGCGTACTGCATGTAAATGGACATCACATGCCGGCCCGCGGGCGCGAGCGACGGATCGGAGAGCGAAGGGAACGCGATCTCGAGGTAGGGCTGGCGCGAGAAGTTGCCGTACTTCGACTCATCGAAAGCGCGCTCCAGATAGTCAATCTCGGGGCTGATCTGGATGCGGCCCTGGAGCAGGTTGCCGTTGCCCTTCGCCGTGAGCGCCGGGAAGTCTGGAAGAGCCGAGAGCGCCAGATTGATCTTCGCCACCGTTCCCATCGAGCGATAGTTCTTGATTCTCCTGAGAAAGTCCGGAGCCAGGTGCGCAGGGTCGACCAAGCCCATCAGAGTACGCTTGGGGTCGGCGTTCGAGACAACGGCTTTGGCGGAGATTTCTTCGCCCGAAGTGAGAACAATTCCGGTGGCGACGCCGTCACTCACGCGAATCTCGGCCACGCCGGCGCCGGTGCGGATTTCCACACCTGCCTGTTGGGCAGGCGCGGCCATGGCCTGGGTGATCGAACCCGCGCCTCCGGCGGGGAATTGGACGCTCCCGGCCGGGTTGGGAGCAGCGGCGGCGCGCAACAGCAGAACCAGCGCACTACCCGCGGACCAGGGGCCAAGGAATGTTCCGAAGATTCCGCGTGTGGCGACGGTGGCACGCAGGGGCTCAGACTCAAAGAACTCTGCGACCAGATCGGCGACGGCCATGGGCGCCCAGCGCAGCACCCGGTACATATCTTTCTTGCCGAGGTTGCGGAGCGAGCGACCGGTCTTCAGCATTCCCCAGAGATCGCCGCTCGAGGGATCGTCAATATCGGGTGGCGTAAGCGCGAGCGCGTCTCCCATCACCTTGCCGATTTTGCCGAGGGCATTGCCGAATTCCGCGTAGGCGGCGGCGTCCTTCTGAGACCAGTGCGCGATTTCCTGCGCGGCTCGTTGAGGGTCGGAATAGAGAACCAGCGCGCGGCCATCCGGCAGCAGGGAAACCGTGCTCACGTCTGGCGTGGTGAGCTTGAGTCCGTGGCGCTCCAGGTGCATGTCGCGTGCGACGTCGGCGCGGAGCGGTCCCGTGTTGTGCGCGAGCGTGGAGCAACGGAAGCCGGGATGAAATTCCTCGGTGACCGCCGAGCCGCCGACTTGGGCGCGGCGTTCGAGCACCAGCGGCTTGAATCCAGCCTTGGCGAGATAGAAGGCGGCGACCAGGCCGTTGTGCCCGCCGCCGACGATGACGACATCGCGCGTTTCGGCCATTGGTCTACGCCCCCTTCCCATCTTTCAGAATTTCGAGCGCGGCCAAGCGCCCGTTGGCGGCCATGATCCCGCCGCCCGGGTGGGTGGCCGACCCGCACATGTAGAGGTTCTTGATCGGAGTACGGAACTGCGCCCAGTCGGGGACCGGGCGCAGGAAGAAGAGTTGTTCGAGCGAGAGTTCGCCCTGGAAGATGTTGCCCTCGCTCAGCCCGAATTCGCGCTCCAGATCGAGTGGGGTCACGACCTGGCGGTGCAGGATGATGTCCTTGATATTGGGGGCGTACTCGGCAATGGTGTTGACCACGGTGTCGCCGAATTTCTCTTTCTCCGTTTCCCAGTCAAGCCCAGGCGCCAGCTTGTAGGGCGCGTATTGCACGAAGCAGGAGAGAATGTGCTTGCCCGGCGGCGCGAGCGAAGTATCGGTCAGGGTCGGGATCACCATGTCGATGTAGGGGCGGGTGGACCAGTGGCCGTACTTGGCCTCGTCGTAAGCCTTCTCCATGTAGTCAACGGCCGGAGAAATGGACATGGCGCCACGCTGGTGCGCGCCGATCCCCGGCAGACATTTGAATTCCGGCAGCGCATCGAGCGCCATGTTCACCTTTCCCGATGAGCCGCGGAACTTGTAGCGCTGCACTTGCTCCGTGAAATCATCGGGAAGGTTGCCGGGTTCGATCATCTTCACGAACGTAAGCCGCGGATCGACGCTGGAAGAAATGACGTCGGCCAAGATCTCGTCGCCGCTGGTCAGCGCCACGCCGTATGCGCGTCCGTTCCTGACCAGGATCCTGGCGATCGGGGCCTCGGTGCGGATTTCGGCTCCGGCTTCGCGCGCCGCGTCGGCGATCGCGTTCGAAATGGCGCCGGTGCCACCGCGGGCGAATCCCCAGGCGCGGAAAGCGCCGTCAATCTCGCCCATGTAGTGGTGGAGCAAAACGTAGGCGGTTCCCGGCGAGCGCACGCCGAGGAAGGTGCCGATGATGCCCGAAGCCGACATGGTTGCCTTGAGCACGTCGGTCTCGAACCACTGGTCGAGGAAGCCGGCGGCACTCATGGTCATGAGCTGGACCTGGTTGTATTTGTCTTCGCTCGACATACCCTGGAAGCGGCGTCCGATGAAGAGCAGCTTCATCAGTTCGCGCGGATTCAGGGTTGCCGGATCGGGAGGGACCATGCTCAGGATGGGCTTCACGAAGCGGCACAGGGCCTGCATCGCCTTGCCGAATTCGTCGTAAGCCTCAGCGTCAACGCGGGAATGGCGGGCGATCTCGCGGCGCGTCTTGCCGTGGTCGTTCACCCGCCAGAGATAGTCGCCGTTGGGCATGGGCGTGAACGTGCCGTCGAGCGGCAGGATCTCCAGTCCGTGGCGGGGAAGGTCGAGGTCGCGAATGATCTCCGGCCGCAAAAGCGAGACGACGTAGGAGCACACCGAAAACTTGAAGCCAGGAAAGATTTCCTCGGTGACTGCGGAACCGCCGAGCACGTAACGGCGCTCGAGCACCAACACTTTCTTTCCCGCTTTGGCGAGGTAGGCGGCATTGGTCAGGCCGTTGTGGCCTCCGCCAATGACGATGACGTCGTACTTCTTGCCGTTCGCAGCCGCAGGCATAGTTCGGTCCAGACGAAGAAAGACTGTCACGAAAAATGACTGGCCATTCTATCGGGAAACTGTCTGTTTGTCTCTGTACTTACATCCTTACGATGACTGGCGGTCAGATCAATTCCCAGCTTGCTGTAGGGCGATACGCCGCATATAATCCGGCGTTCGGATTCTTTCCTCTGCGAACCTCTGTGTCCTCTGTGGTAGAGAAAGACCTTTAGCCACGGAGGACACAGAGGTTCACAGAGGAAGCCAAAACCGCGCGAGGTCGCCGTGCCTGTCGGAACCGCATTTCACGAGAGAACGTTCGCGCTCTGCCACAGCCTGAATTACCGCGAGTGGTCGGGATACTACACGGTCAGCGTGTACGAGGTGCACCACGAGCACGAGTACAACGCGATTCGAAACGCCTGCGCGCTGATCGATGTCTCGCCGCTCTACAAGTACCTGGTCACGGGCAAGGACGCAACCAAGCTGGTGAACCGCGTGATCACGCGCGACATCAACAAAGTCGCCGTCGGACAGGTGATTTATGCGAACTGGTGCGATGAAGACGGCAAGGTCATCGACGACGGCACCATCACGCGCCTGGACGAGAACAAATATCGTTGGACGGCAGCCGATCCCAGCCTGCGCTGGTTCCGCCAAAACGGCCTGAACATGGACGTGCAGGTTGATGACATCTCGGAGCAGACAGCGGCGCTGGCGCTGCAGGGGCCGGCCTCGGCGAGGCTCCTGAAGACCGTGTTGGACACAGATATTTCCAACCTGAAGTATTTCCGCAAGACGAGCGGCAAGATTGCCGGTGTACCCGTGGATATTTCACGCACCGGATACACGGGCGACCTCGGCTATGAGATCTGGATTCCGTGGAGCGACGCCGTCAAAGTGTGGGACGAGTTGATGGCCAAGGGCAAACAGTTCGACATCCACGCCGCGGGAATGCTGGCGCTCGACGTGGCGCGCGTCGAGGCAGGGCTGCTGTTGATTGAAGTGGATTACATCAGCTCGAAGAAAGCGCTGATCCCGTCACAGAAATATTCGCCGTATGAGCTGGGCTTCGGGAAGATGGTGCACCTGGAAAAAGAAAACTTCATCGGGAAGCGGGCGCTGGCACGCGACCACAAGAACGGCGTGGCCCGGCAGTTGGTGGGACTCGAAGTGGATTGGGTGGAAGTCGAAGAGCAGCACGACAAGTTCGGATTGTCCCCAGCCGCGCCCAGCCAGGCTTCACGCGTGGCCGTGCCGGTTTATTCCGGAGATCGGCAGGTCGGCAAAGCGACGACGACCGCGTTCTCTCCGCTGCTGAAGAAGTTGATCGCGCTGGCCAGCGTGAGTACCGAGTATTCGAAGCCTGGCACCAAGCTGCAGATGGAGTTGACCATCGAAGCGCAGCGGATGAAGACGACGGCGACGGTGGTGACGTTACCGTTCTTTAATCCGAAACGGAAGACGGCAGTGCCGGTGTAAGTACTTAGAACTGTTGGATCTCCTCCATCTAATTAGCCTTGGATAATGTCGCGGCACGCTGACTGAGAAGATGAGGACAAAGTTTGCCTTGCGTTGACAAGCCATTGGGTCGGGCCTACGATTTGTTCGAGGGTGAGCGGGAAGGAGACCTTCCCTTTGGCGCCGCGGGCGCAAGGCCAAGATACTCTCAACGGGCGCGAACTAGGCCATTACCGCATCGTCGAGAAGATCGGCGCCGGCGGCATGGGGGAAGTTTATCGGGCCCGCGATCAACATCTGGATCGGGATGTTGCCATCAAGGTTCTTCCACCCGGCACCCTGATTGACGAGCATGCCCGCAAGCGCTTCCGCAACGAAGCTTTTTCTCTCTCGAAACTGAACCATCCGAACATCGCTACCATCCATGACTTTGACACGCAGCAGGGCGTGGACTTCCTGGTGATGGAGTATATCCCCGGAATCACGCTCAGCGAGAATTTAGCTGCCAAACCGCTGCCGGAGAAGGAAGTGCTCCGTCTGGGCGTGCAACTCGCGGAAGGCCTGGCCGCAGCCCATGACCACGGGGTCGTTCATCGTGACCTTAAGCCCGGCAACTTGCGGGTTACGAGCGATGGACGGCTGAAGATTCTGGATTTCGGGCTGGCCAAGCTGTGGCGCCCGGTCATGGACAGTGCCGCGACAGAGAGTCTTAGCGAGACGCAAGCCATGGCCGGGACTCTGCCCTACATGGCGCCGGAGCAGTTGCTGGGCGCAGAGATCGACGCTCGCACCGACATTCATGCCGCCGGGTTGGTGCTGTACGAGATGGCCACGGGGCAACGCCCGTTTGCCGAGGTGGAACGCTCGCAACTGATCGGTGCGATTCTGCAGCGTTCCCCAGTGCTGCCCACTGTGCTGAATCCCGGGCTATCACCAGAACTGGAGAGGATCATCGGGAAGTGCCTGGAGAAAGGCCCGGAGAACCGCTACCAATCCGCCAAAGAACTGGCCGTGGATTTGCGACGGCTGCTAACACCGAGCACAGTCACGCGCCCAACCCTTCGGCGGAAGTTCGGTGCGGGCAAGACCATCGCCCTTGCCGCGGCGTGCTCGATCGGGGTGTTGCTCACGTTAATTCTGGGGCTCAACCCCGGCGGCATGCGAGACAAGCTGTTCGGCGGAACGGCTCATGCGCCCATCCGTTCCCTGGCGGTTTTGCCCTTGGCGAATCTTTCTGGCGATCCTGAACAAGAATACTTCGCCGACGGCATGACCGAAGCACTGATTACGGATCTCTCCAAGATCCGAGCCCTGAAGGTGATCTCGCGAACCTCGGTCATGCAGTTCAAAGAGGTCAAGAAGCCGCTGCCCGAGATCGCGCAAGCGTTAGGAGTGGACGGCATCCTGGAGGGCTCGGTGCAGCGCTCCGGCGGACGAGTCCGAATCACGGCGCAGCTCATCCGCGCCGCGACCGACACTCATCTCTGGGCCGAAAGTTACGAACGCGACGCTCGCGATGTGCTGACCTTGCAGGCCGAAGTGGCGCAGGCAATTGCCCGCGAGATAAGAGTTGCCGTTTCGCCGGAGGAAACAAGGACTCTGGGCGGCGCCAGCCCGGTCAACCCCGACGCCTACGAGGCTTATCTGAAGGGGCAATCGCATTGGTACCATCTCTCGCGCGAGCACCTCGACGCGGCTCTTGGGTACTTTGAACTGGCGCTCCAGAAGGACCCCAACTATGCGCGCGCGTATGTCGGAGTCGCCAACGTCTGGATGTCGCGCGGGGATGCTGGATTCATGCAGCCCAGCGAAACGATGCCGAAGGCGAAGGCCGCCATTGCAGAAGCCTTGGCGCTCGACGACACGCTTTCGGAAGCGCACATCGCCCTCGCCAATATCGTGGGACCCTATGACCACGATTGGTCCGCCGCCGAGCGTGAATTCCGCCGCGGCATCGCACTCAACCCGAACAGCGCCGATGGGCATTTCATGTACGCGGATTTTCTGATCTCGATGAGACGTACGCAGGAGTGGAACGCCGAAGTTCAGCGGGCGTTGGAGTTGGACCCCTTCAACCCCTTTTTCCCGTGCTTCTATGGTTGGCAATTGGTGTATGTGCGCCGGTATGACGAGGCCATCTCGCAATTCCACAAGGTTCTGGCAACGGAACCCGACTTTTCGTCGGCGCACATGGGCCTTTGGGGTGCCCTCTACAAAACGGGAAGGCACAAGGAAGCTTTGGCGGAAGCCAAGAAGTTCTTCGCGGTACTCGGCGACCATGAAGTCGAGGACGCCCTGACGCGCGGCTATGCGGCTGGTGGATACGCCAAAGCGATGCATCTTGCGGCGGAGGTGCTGGCAGCACGGTCCACGCGGACCCATGTTCCCGGTGTGCGCGTTGCGCGATTGTACGCCCATGCTGGAGAGAAAGATCAAGTCATGAAATGGCTCGAGAAAGCCTACCAGCAGGGTGAAATCCCTTTAGTTCATCTCAGCGTGGCCTGGGATTGGGATAACGTGAGGGACGACCCGCGCTTCCAAGATTTGCTGCGCCGCATGAACTTCCCGCAATAGGCTCGTCGCCCTCTCTTCCTCATTGAAAGGCCTTATCCCACTCCGCGGTGCCCATTGAAAATCCGTTACGGTGTGAGCTGAAATACGATGCCTTGGCCTCCGGTGCCGCCGACGGGGGTTGTGCCGTAGAGATTGCCTGCCTGGTCGAGCGTCAATCCGTAGTTGGGGCTGGAGCCGTCCCGGCCCTTGCCGAAGAAGTGGACGATTCGCTCCTTCCAATTGCCGTGGGAGAGAGTCAGTCTGAACACCGTGCCACAGTCGCAGGACGGGCGGCCCCCGGTCGAAGTGGTGCCATAGAGACTTCCTGCCGCGTTGAAGACGAGGGTGGTCGTGGGGAAGCTTCCGTCGGTGCCGCCCTGGAAACTATAAAGCACGTTTTCCTGCCACGTGCCGTTCGGGCCTGGAATCAGCTGGAAGACAGCGCCCATCCCACTTGTGCCGCCAAAATAAGTTGTGCCGTAGAGATTGCCCGCCGCGTCAAGAATCAATCCACCGTAGGGATTCGCGGCATCCGGCGTGCCTTTGAAGTCGTAAAGCGCAGTCGTCTTCCATCCGCCGCTCGGCGTCGGAGACAGCTTGTACACGGCGCCGGCTCCATGGGTTCCGCCGATTTCGGTGACGCCATAGAGATTTCCGGCCGCGTCGAAGAGCAGTAAACCGAGTGAGCCGACGGCCCCATCTTTGCCGCCGGTAAAGGCGTGGATCACTCTATACCGCCAGCCCTGCGCAGTCGGAGAGAGTTCGAAAACCACGCCGGCTGAATGCTTACCGCCGTCCGGGGCTGTGCCGAAGAGATTGCCGGCGCTGTCGAAGACCAGCCCGCCACCGGGGCCGAAGCCGTCGTTGAGGCCCTGGAAACTGTAGAGCGTGGTTTCGGTCCAGCCACCGCCCGACGGCGACAATTTAAAAACAACACCACAACCGTCGCCAGCGCAGAACCCGCCGAATCCGCCCGCGACCGTGGTGCCGTAGAGATTCCCGGCGCTATCGAGCGTGACGCCGCCGTGGGGATCCAAGCCGTCGCCACCGCCGGTGAAGCTATAGAGCACGGTCTCCTCGCCCGAGGGCGTGAGCATGAAAACTGTGCCAAAGTCGAAATCGCCCCCCGCCGCGGTCGTACCGTAAGCATTTCCCGCACTGTCAAGAGTCAATGGAGTCGCGGGGTCGCCGCCGTCCGTGCCTCCGGTGAAGTTGTAAAGCTTTTTATAGGTCGCTGCCCAGGAGGAGTTTGCGAGAATGGCGGCGAGGGCAAAAGCCGCACCAGCCCTGCTGATGAATTTGTTCTTCATTCTAAGTTCCTCCAGTCAGACATCACGTCGGTCCGAGACGACACTTGCCGCGGAACTATAGCACTGAAGGACCCTTCCAGCACACTTTCCGCACAATTTTGACGTTGTTTTTACAAATGACGCCGAGAGCGATGGGGGCCGCATTTCTCCGCACGCCGGCTACTGCGTGAAAGCGTCAACCTTCTCAAGAACTGCCGCGGTTGGAAGGTCCCAAAAGCCGGCGGCGTGTATACCAACGTACCGTTAATGTCCAAGACGTTATACACCGGGCCTAGGGCCAGCGCCTCATTGTTCAGTTGGGAAACTGCGGAAGCTTCCTCTGGTTGCTACGTTGCGGTGCTTGCTGCTCTTTTGCGCGCGGCGGGTAGTTTGACGTCCCAGGCGAGGCCCAGGGTGCGCAGGGCGGAGATGCCGTACCAATTCAGGTCGAATTCGTACCAGGCGAGGCCATGACGAGCCGACTGCGGGTGGGCGTGGTGGTTATTGTGCCAGCCTTCGCCGAAGCTTAACATCGCAACCCAGAAATTGTTCGTGGAGTTGTCGCCTGTGAGAAACCGGCGCGATCCCCACATGTGAGTGCCAGAGTTTACGAGATAAGTGGCGTGGAGGCCGACTACGGTGCGCAAGAAGATACCCCACATCACGTAGCGCCAACCGCCCAAAACGAGAACGGTGATCGCTAGGATGGCCAGTGGAATCCAGTGCCATTTGCTGATCCAGATCATGAACTTATCTTTGCGGAGATCGGGGACGTAGGGCAGAAGTTCGGTTGTCTTGTTGTGTATCGCATCGCCAGTAATGATCCAGCCCATGTGCGCCCAGAAACCACCATCGCGCGGAGAATGCGGATCGCCCTCTTTATCGGAATTCTGATGATGGAGACGATGCGTCGCCACCCAACCAATCGGACCACCTTGCAGAGCCAGGGTGCCACAGACGGTCAGGCAGTATTCCATCCACTTGGGTGTCTTGTAGCCGCGGTGGGTGAGCAGCCGGTGGAATCCCATGCCAATACCCAGACTCTCCGCGATCCACCACATCAAGAGGGCGAACGCCAGCGCTTTCCAGCTGAACATGAAGAGGGCAACGATGGCGCAGACGTGGAATAGCGCCAAGAACAAAGTGATGGTCAGATTGATGGGCTGGGCAAAGGTCTTGTCGCGGTTGAAGATGCTCATTCCGATAGTTTTCGAGGGCCAGATTTAATTGCAACACAAAGCCGAGAGATCTTTTGTAATACCTGCGTAATTGTTGTTGGGTGAATTTCAGGAACTGCCGAGTCTCGCGCGGTTCTTCCACTTCCAGTAGAGATATCCGGGCACGCCGATGAGCACAATCGTTGTGCCCCAAAAGGCCTCGGTGGGTCGGGTGATGATGGTGTTCAGCGTCCAGGCGGCGCCCGCGAGCACATAGATGGCCGGGAGCCATGGGTATCCCGTGCAGCGGTAGGGGCGTGGGACATCCGGTCGCTTCCAGCGCAAGACGAAGAGGCCAATGACGGTCAGCGTGTAGGAGAGCACCATGCCGTAGATCACGTAGGTGTAAAGCTGGTCGTAGCGCCCGCTCAGGGTGAGCAGCGCGGCCCAGATGCCTTGACCGATCAGGCTGAATGCGGGAGTTCGCCACTTGGGATGGATGACCGCCATGCGCTTGAAGAAGACACCGTCCTGCGCCATGGCGAGATAGACGCGCGCGCCGGAAAGCGTGCAGGTAGCGGCGGCGCTAAAACACGAGATCGCGATCGTGGCCGACAGCCAGACCGCCGCGCCCGGCGAAAACAACCTGGCGGCGGCGGCATGGGCGATGGTTTCATATTTGGACACCTCGCTGAGCGGCATGGCGTAGACGTAGGTCAGGTTCATCGCGATGTAGATCGCGCCTACCGCCAACACGCCCAGCACCATGGCCAGCGGCACATTACGGCGGGGTTCTTTCACTTCTCCGGCAACCCAGGTGATGTACACCCAGCCGTCATACGCCCAGAAAACGGCGATCAATCCCACGCCCATCGCGGAAATCAGCTGCCCCGGACTCAGGCCCATACTCAGCCCACCAGCGGCGTGGGCGGAGAAGTTAGACAAGTGTCCCTTGCCGATGGCAAATCCCAACCCGACGAACGCGGCCATAGCGGCGAACTTGGTCCAGGTAGAAACATTTTGCAGCAGCGCGCCCCAGCGCAATCCGACGACGTTGACGTAAGTGAGACTGACGATCAGGCCGAGGCCCACAGCATGCGCACGCGTGAAAACGATCGTGAACGTGGCCCAGAGCACGTGACCATCCGCGAGGGTGGGATACGGCAGATTGATGTTCGCAATCACGTGCTGCTGCGACATCCAGGGAATGATGTTCCCCATGTAAGCTGCGGAAGCGACGGAGAGGGCGGCGATGGTGCCGCCGTTGGCGACGGCGAACAGCATCCATCCGTAAAGAAAGGCGACGAGGTCGCCATAGGCTTCGCGCAGGTAAATGTACTGGCCGCCGGAGTCGGGAAACATGGAGCCCAGTTCGGCGAACGCGACGCAGGCGCAGAGCGAAATCACTCCGCCCAGGACCCAGACCAGGAAGAACCACAGCGGGTGGGGCAGGGGGCCGGCAATGTCTTTGGCGGTGAGAAAGATCGAAGAGCCGATGATGCCACTCACCAGCAGCAGGACGGAGTCGAGCAGGCTGAGTCCGCGGACCAGAGTGGGCCGCGCGCCGGAAGTGTCAGTCGCGGAAGTCTGGGAATTGGGAGCCGTGTTCATTGAGGGGTCGGTCAGTTTTTCATCCGTTAGCAGATCGGGTCGTTGGTCGTTCGTCGTTGGTCGTTCGCAATCCGTCGTTCGCTGATCGCTATTCGCAAGGCAGATGCCTCAGGGTGTTGCGAACGACCAACGACCAGCGACCAGCGACCAGTTTCAGCCCATGGCCAGTTCGTCGGGGGACTCGAGCGGAGTGCCGCAGCGGCGGCAGATCACGGCGGAACAGTCTCCGCAAGTCAGCGGGTCGTTCACTTCGGCGGCGCAGACCGGACAGTACAGCACCTCAGCGGACTGCTTCGCGCCCGGAGCCCGGTTGTCGCTGGAACTCATGAAGGCGAAACTGTAACACAGTTTGGGGAACGGGCTTACGCGGGCCCTCAACTCCGGGCCTGTTCTGCCGATAATCAGGTTAGAGGCCTTGGTCTGCCATGAAGAAGTTGCTGGTCGTTGTCGCAATGTTCGCCGCCGCCCTGGCGGCGAAGAATGTTCCCCGAAACCACGTCGGGGAGTTGCTGAGCATGGTGTCCGTGCCCTGCGGCCCGATGGAAACAAGCAGCCTCGGCAACGCGCTCCTGGGAGCGCCACAAGTCCAGATCCAGGAAGAGAGACTCTGTGCGGAATATATCCTGCACTCGGAGGGGCTCTACTACCGCATCCGGTCAAAGGATCGCAAGCATCCGGTGCTGCTTCCGATCGGGGAACAGGCGCAGTTCCACCTTGAGAAAGGCCACATGCTGCTGCAGGTGGAAGACTTCGACCAGGAGGTGTACCAGTTCTCGGTGCTGGCGATCATTCCGGAAGCCCACGCCGCTGGCTTCCTGCGGTCATCGGCCGCCGGAAAGAAGCCGCCCGAATAGTGGCGGAGCATCGGGAGCCCAGTCCTGCAATTCACTGGTCGCGCTTGCGTAGGATGACGTCGCCTTCGGCAGGCGGCAGGGAGAAGGGAAACTCCCAGTAGTTGTCTTTCGTTTTCACGCGGAGAATGAAGTCTTCCCGGCTCTTCCAGGGGCCAATCCACTTGTTTTGGCTGCCGAAGAAGACCCACCCGTGCACTTCTGGATTGCCGGGTGTCAGGATGGCTTCCTGGAGACTCTGCGTACTGATGAATTCGATGAACTCGGAAACTTCCTTCTGGTATTCGCGCGCGTAGGCGGTCTTTTCCCCGGCCTTCTCGGGATGCTTCTTGATCTCGCGCTCAGTGTCGAAAACGAGCGTATCGATATCGTTCTGCATTCTGGTGGAGAACTCGTCAGGATCGAGATAGCCCTCGGCGACGTTGTGATGCCGGACAAATTGCATGCGCAAACCGGCGGGAAATTCAAATTTGTCGTGCCCGGTGTAAGTGACGGACAGGTACACGCCAAGGGGGTGATAAAGGCGATGGCGGCTCTTCGTTAATTCCTGGGAATCCACGATGAGAGTCATGTCCACATCGCCCTCGGTCATACGCCAGCGGTAGCGGCCGTCGTTTCCGCGCTGGAACTCGCAATTTGGAGCACCGGCACGCCAGCGTATCGTGTTCGACGGCTCCTTGGGGCACTGGCTCTGGGGTACCACCAGAACCAAGCAGAGCAGGGAACCGCAAATCTTCGGGAATTGACGGAAACTCCACATGCAACGGAGACGCCTGAGCCAGAGTACCGATCCAGGTCGGATCAGGCAAGCGGCGGGCCGTTCGAGGGCGGACGCAGCAGCGAATCCTTATGTGTTAGATTGAAAAGTGGGGGCGCGTAGCTCAGTTGGTAGAGCAATGCCCTTTTAAGGCATGGGTCGCAGGTTCGAATCCTGCCGCGCTCACCAATTTCCCTTATCGTGGTGGTTCCCCCACGTTTCTCAGGCCGGCTCGCCGCGCAGCAAGATCTGAATCAGCAACAGCCACCGCCGGACGTTGGTGGTCATGAGGAAGTTTTCCTTTACATGCTCGTGGCCGTTCCGGCCAAGCTGGGCGGCAAAGTCGGGATGGGTCAGCAGATAGCGGATCTGATACGCGCATCCCTCGACCGAATGCACCAGCGCACCGGTCAGCTTATGGATGATCTGGTTTGGAATGCCCCCGACGGCGCCGGCGATGGTCGGCTTGCCCTTCCAGAGAGCCTCGGTGACGGTGAGCCCAAAGCCCTCCTTAATGGATTTCTGCACGACCAGTGTCGAAGCGCGTTGCAAGGCATTGATTTCCAGCGCGCACCACGGCGGCAGGTCGAGAATGATGATGTCGGGATCGTTGCCGGCCGCCTCCTGGACTTCTTTTAGAACTATCGCTCCCTCCGGATCGTCGCTCGCTCCGCCCCCGGCCAGCACCAGTTGGCAATCCACATATTTTCTGGCCAGCTTGAAGGCCTGGACCACTCCCACCGGATCCTTCAACCGGTCGAAACGTGAAACCTGGGTCACGATGGGCCGATGGCGATTGATTCCGAATTCGTCGCACACCTTCTGAACCAGGCTGTCTTCGAGTTCCTTGTTCTTTTCCGAGAGCGGATCGATGCACGGGTAGACCAGATACTGAGGGACCGGCAACTGGCGGGCAAACGACTGCGAGGAAAAGATTGCAGCGTCATATTGTTCGATGAAGGGCCGCAGAAAACCCCACACTTGGGGGTGGGGATTGGATAAGTCGATGTGGCAGCGCCACGCCCAGCGTGACCTTCCCTGGCGCGCACGAATGAGCGCCGCAGGCTGCGGGTCATGGATCACAACCACATCTTCCGGAAACTGCATGCGCTGGCGGTTTTGCTCGTTGTACATCAGGAAGATTTCCTGCGCCTGCCGCGTCAGTTCGTAGTTGCTGCCGTGCAGCGCGTTGTGAAAGGCCTTGGTCACTTCGAAAAAGTCGTTTCCTCCGGTAATGACGTCCCAGTGTGTCGCGACCTCCAGTTCGCTCAGCAACGGGACCAGCCGGTTCAGCATCTCGGCAACTCCTCCGCCCACCGCCGTGGAGCTGACCATCTTTACGGTTTTTCCCTGGAGCTCACGGGCGAGGAAGCGCAACTCTTCGATTTCGGCTGCACCCACAATTGCTTGATAGTCATCCAGGTGGGGCGGCGGAACCGGCGCCGGGGGAGTCTCCCAGGGCCGGGGCAGTTTCCGCCGTTCCGGCCGGAGCGGCACGACCTGGGAGGACGTCGCGGGCTGGTCCGATGGAATCTCGGGCGCTCCCCGGCCGCTGTCTCTGGTTGGCTGCTTCATTGGTTCCATGGTTTGCTCACCACCGGCTCGTCTTGACCGTTCCTTACGATTAGCCCCCACTACGTCAGCGCCCGTTCCACGACCCGCACAATTTGCCCGCGAACATCTTCCAGCGTTGCCGTGTAGATGTCGATCCGGTTCAAGGCACGGGCGGTCTCGGTCAACCCCACATCCTCATGCAGCCATTGCGAGAAATCGTTGGACATGAGCTTGAGCCGCAGCCGCGCCTCGATGAAATGATGATGAATGGAATGCAAGCTCACGTGCCTGAGTCCCTCGGCGAACTCATGCATCGTGTTGGCCACAAAGCTGGTGGGCACCACGACCGAGTCGGAAGCGCAAAAATAGAACGTCTCGTCTGCGATTCGTTTGCCAGCTTCCGGATTGCGTTGGAGATATTTCTCCAGGATCTGGATGATTCGGTCGCGCAGCTCGGGCACCGACGTGAACTCGCGAACGTCGACGCTAGCCAGCCGCTCGGCCAGGCTCGGCTCATTGCACGCCGAAAGCGCCCAGTGCGCAAAGTCATTGGAGAAGCCCTCGCGCAGAAAGTGATGCTCCTCAAGGGTGCGGAATGTGTGCTGGAAGATGGAGTCGTCGGGGCATTCCCGCAACGCATCCAGCAACTCCGAGAGCGTATTTGCGCGCTGCCGGGTGATGCGCAGAAGGTGCGCCGACGTATTGAAATAGAATGGCTTCGCCGGTGTGCGTTGGAGAGTTGGTGCCACTGCGCTGGTCATCGGTTCACCGCTACGGCGGCCGCAGCGCCAGATTCATCTCGCCGGCGGCAGGCCTGGAGCCACTGGGTCAGAAAGTCGAGCAGTTCTTCGGGCGGCTGAAGCCACAACTGGGCCGCGGTTTCCCGCCACTGCGGACGCACGAGCACGCTCAAGCCCCGGCCATGAATAGCCTGGAATGCGGGTTCGTCCGTGTTATCGTCGCCCAGATAAGCTGCGGGCGTGTCCCGATCCATTTCCTGCAAGAGAGCGCGGACCGCGTCGCCCTTGTCGGCATGGGGCGGACGGATTTCGACGCCACCGTCGAATTCCAACAGGTCGAGGCCAAAGCGCTCGGCGACGGGCATCCAGCCCAGCAGCACCCGGCCCCGGACCGCCTCCGCCTCACACTCACCCAGTCCTCGCCAATGGACTGCTATGCTTCCCGTCTTGAACTCTGCCGCGCGTCGCAGCCCCTGGTACTCCAGCCAGTGGTCGGCGACCGATAAGGCCTCGGGAATGTGCTCATCCAGTTCGGGAATCTCCGCGCTCCCGTTGGGCTTGAGCCGCTGCAAACCGTGCAGTCCCCAGACCTCCGGACAGGGTTGAATGCCCAGCAGCGAAATGGCGTCGCTCACATCGCGTCCCGAGATGATGACCACGCGTGTCCGGCCGTTGCGCACAATCTCCTGCAGAACTGCGGCCACTCCGGGATACGGTAAGGCCCGGTCTCGCTCCGTGCGGAATGGCGCCAGCGTCCCGTCGTAGTCGAGCAGCAGCAGGGATCGGGACGCCTGCGCGACAGTTTTCACAAGCGACTCAACCTGCGGTTGCGCGTCTGGTCTCAATACCTCATCCTATCTCTACCGTTCGGCCGATCAGGCGACGGACGCGCCCGCCCGAGGCTTCTCTTCCGCGTCCTCGGCTGCATCCAGCCGGACCTCGCAGAGTTCCGCGATCAGGTTTCCGGCCCAGCGATAGATGTTGTGTTCTTTGATGATCCTACGCATCCGCTGCACGCGTAACTGCTTTTCTTCCGGTTCCATCTCCAGCGCCACCCGGATGGCTTCCGCGGTCTGATCAATGTCGTAGGGGTTTACCAGCAGAGCATCCCGCAGTTCGCGCGCTGCCCCAGTGAACTTGCTCAGGATGAGCACGCCGCTTTCATCCCGGCGCGCAGCCAGGAACTCCTTGGCGACGAGGTTCATGCCATCGTGCAACGAGGTCACCAGGCAAAGGTCGGCTGCCCGATAGTAGGGATTGATCTCTTTGTGACTGTGCTGCCGTTTCAGGAAGACGATGGGCTTCCACTTGCCCGCCTGAAAGCGCCAGTTGATTCGATCCGCTTCGGCTTCCACCTCTGTCAATAGATCGTGATAGCGTTTGATGTGAGTGCGGCTAGGCGCTCCAATCTGGACGAAGGTAAATTTCCCCTGATACGAGGGATACTTTTCCAGAAAGCGCTCAATCGCCAGGAAGCGCTCCAGGATTCCTTTCGTGTAGTCCACCCGGTCAACGCCGATCCCCATGAACGTGGCCTCTGTGCCCAGGCTGCGCAGGAGAGCAGCTCGCTCCAGGTAGCCGAGTCCATGGTTGTTGTCTTTTCCAGATTCATCGTCGGTAAGGTCCACGCTGATAGGGAAAGGGCGGACCAGGGTGCGATGGTCCTTCCGCAGCACCGAAAAGTGCTCCCAGTCAACGCGTGATTCCACCACCCGGTCCACCGTCTGCAAGAAATTATTGCAGTGGGACTGGATGTGGAACCCGATGAGGTCCGCGCCCAGCAGGCCGTCCACCAACTGTCGCTGCCACGGGCAGATGCCGAAGGCTTCCGGGTTGGGCCAGGGGATATGCCAGAAAATGGCGACGCGCGCGTCCGGCCGTTTCTCTTTGATCAGCCGGGGCAGCAACGCGAAGTGGTAGTCCTGAGCCAAGACCACCGGCCTGGGTATATCTTCGATTTCCGTGAGCAGCGCTTTAGTGAACTTGCGGTTGACCTCCTGGTAGTGCTGCCAGTCATCCGCCCGAAATATGGGGCGGGTATGCGCGATGTGACAGAGTGGCCAAAGGCCCTCGTTGGCAAACCCGTAGTAATAGCCTTCTTCCTCCTGCTTGCTCAGCCATACCCGGCGCAAGGTGTAGTGGGGATCATCGGGTGGCACACGGAGGCGATCATGCGCGTCGACGACTTCGGCGTCGGCGTCTCCGTTGCCGTGGGCGATCCAGGTGCCGTCGCAGGCGTTGAGGACCGGCTCCAGGGCGGTTACCAGGCCGCTGGGCGGCACGACCACTTGGGGCGACTTCCCATTTCGCTGATGCATGTAAGGCTGGCGATTCGACACCACAAAGAGGCGGCTCCCCTGCAGCCGGGTCCGGACTTGCACCGAGAGCCGGTCGGCCGTCCACATGGACTCGCCCGCCTCCCGCAAGCGAGCTTCGTTTTCCGCGGCGCTGCGAGCCTGGCTGAGACTCTCGGCCATGGTAGCGACTTCCCGCGCCAGCGGCCGGAACAAGTCAAGATCGGGCATTTCCTGGCGTGAAGAAATTCTTCCCGTTCGGAGGCCATGCATCCATTGCGCGGCGCGCGCAATGGGTCCGGCGATGCTCCAGCGTATGATCAACAGCGTGATGAGAACGATGAGCAGAACCTGAACCAGGACCCGCACAAACGTCTCCCGCCACGTGCGCAGGCTCTGCGCCCGGATATAGCCCACCTCGTGTACCACCGCCAGGCCACCTACGACTTCGTCCTGGCGGCGCAGAGGCAACGCGAGAATGTGTACCGGTTCTCTGCCCAGCCGGACAAACGAACCTACCCCGTGACCTTCCGCGATGGCCTGGGTGACCACGTCAGGGCTCGCCGTGAGCGTCTTCCCCAGTGCCGGGGTCATCGCCACCAGGGCGCCTTGCCGGTCGTAAACGGCGACCCCAAGCAGGTGCCCGCTGTTGCCGAAGCGCTGCACCAGTTGTTGCAGCCCCCGTTCCGATCCTGCCTCCCACGACTTCTCGACATTGCCGGCCAGACTTTCGCCGAGCATCTCGGCCCGCCGTTCCAGGTCACTGCGCAGACCACGCTTCTCTCTCACAACCTGGTAGTACGAGAAACTCAGAGAGACCAGCGTGATACCGAGAATGAGGGACACCATGAGCCGAACACTCAATAAGCGCATGCATGGACCTCCCGCCGCGAGTTTGGTAAGAGCCCCGGGTTCGACGAAATGACGCGCCTACAATTGTATGCGATCGAAAAGGAAAGAAGGGGCGGAGGCGCGAGCCGCCCCGCGCTGGAACGAATCGGCATCAGGCCGGTTCGATGGCGCTCACGCGAATCATGCCGGAATCGGCATCCAGCACACCGACCACCTTTACCTTCTTGTTTACAAACTCCTGGGCCTTCTGCTGGTCGTCGAGTTGATAGGTGGTCTTGCTCTCCGCGTCGGCAAGAACGAGCTTGTCCCCGGATTTCACGATCTTTCCGGTAAACGTTTTGGCCTCCGCCGCGGAGTTCGGGTCGCCCTGATGCTGCATCGGCGCTTGCTGCGCTGTCGGGTTGATCGGCAAGTTGTGGGAGTTCTGTGCGATGGCTGACAGGCACACTAGGCACAAGCCAACCATCACCGCCACCGCGGGCAACTTGTGGAGCACTAATCGTACTTTTTTCATGGGAATCTCCTTGAGGGGAATCAGTTTGAATGCCAAGACCGGTGCAACTCCCCTGCCAAGTGGAGCAGTGGCCTTTAAGTCATTGAAATATCGTTCATTCTAGGGGAGCGGGGGAATTGGCACAGTGCAAGGATGACCGGTGGGGAGAAAATTGTGCCGCCCGGCATTTCACTTGTACTTGCACTTTCTTAGTATTAAGAGGGCCACACCTTGAGAGGTCGGTATGAGCGAAGTGATTTCGCCAGCAACCAGCGTTGACGCAAAGCAGTTTGATTTTCTCGAAGGCGAATGGAACGCTATCTGTCGCTTCCCCCGGCCCGATGGATCCTGGGGAGAAGGCCTCGGTACGTTGAAAGCGACCAAGGTTCTTGACGGATTCGTTTCGCTGGAGTTCTTCGAAGGACCTTATCAAGGAAAGATCATCAAAGGCCTTGGCCTCCGCGCATTCAATCCGCAAACATCGGAGTGGGAACATACCTGGACCGACACGTCTGCGCCGGGTGGTTACCTCGTCTGGCGCGGACGATTTGAAAGTGGCGCTATCGATCTTTACGGTCAGTGGGAGGATCAGACCGGGCGCCGGATTCGCTCGCGGCTCACCTGGTCTCGGATCACCGACCGGACGGCGCACTGGGAGAGTCACCGCTCCATGGATGAAGGCAAAACCTGGTCCAAACACTGGGTGATTGATTTCGCGCGCAAGACCGCGAAATGAACCTGCGGATCGCCGTAACCTGTCGGGGTGAAATCCAGGCTTGTCGTTCCCGCCAAATATGGACCTGCAACCGGGGACAAAACTCGGGAAGCACGGCTCCTCGGACTGCCTGCAAAGCGCGTCTTCCTGCCGCCGCTAAATAGTAAATTAGATGGAATGACGACTATCCGTTGCAGCGCCCTGCTGTTTGACTTGGACGGAGTGCTGATTGACTCGACTCCCGCGGTGGCGCGCGTTTGGCATAGCTGGGCCCAGGAACACGGATTCGATCCCGCAGAGGTTGTGCGCCGAGCGCATGGACGCCCGAGTCTGAGCACGATTCGGGAGTTTCTGCCCCACGCCGACCACGAAGCCGAGAATCGCGAAGTCGAACGCCGGGAAATAGAAGACATCGGAGGCGTAATCCAGCTGCCGGGCACTCGGCAACTACTGGGCAGCCTGCCTTCGGGCGGTTGGACGATCGTCACATCCTGCACGCGGCCCCTGGCTGAGGTCCGCTTGCGCACGGCGGGCCTGCCCATCCCGAAGAACATGGTCACGGCGAGCGACGTCGCGAACGGTAAGCCCCATCCCGAGCCCTACCAGAAGGCAGCGGCGATCTTAGGTTATGCTGCAGCCGATTGCGTGGTTGTCGAAGACGTGCCCGCCGGAATTCGCGCGGGCAAGGCGGCGGGCGCGCGCGTGATCGCTTTTCCGACCACCATGGATCGTCGCGAGCTGGAAAACGCCGGTCCGGACTGGATCGTGCGCAACTGCGCCGATATTTCGGCGGTGAGAGATCGCAACGGTCTGGTCATAACCCTCGCGTGAGGATTCGTATCAGGGCATCGCTTTAGCGGTGCCGATAGCGGCGTGTTTTTGGATGTTGCTCTTCCGGTGCCGCTATGGAAAGGAGGGCCTCTCAGCCGTCTGCGTTGGAGCGGGTTCCGCAATAGGCATTTACGTTTACCGCCCCGCTCAACTAGAATCTCAGTTCCTTAGAAGCTGACCGCAGCGGTCGTTTGGGGCTGGGCGGTTGGCGTATTCAGAAGCAGGAAAGAGGCAGGGCCTCGTGATCATCGGTGTTCCGAAGGAAAGTTATCCAGGAGAGCGGCGGGTGGCCGTGGTGCCGGCGGCCATCCCGCCGCTGACCAAGGCTGGGTTCGAAGTTCAGGTGCAGGCCGGGGCCGGGATGGAAGCTGGGTACCCCGATTCCCAATACGCCGACAAGGGCGCAAAGATCGTCGCCGATCGCGCCGCTGTATTCGGCGCTGCCGACATTATTCTGCAGGTTCTCTGCTACGGGTCCAACGATGTCACCGGTAAGCAAGACGTGCCGCTCTATCGCCGAGGTCAGATCCTGGCCGGGTTCCTGCGCCCGTTCGGCGCCTCCGAAGTCGTGCAGGAGATCGCCCAAGCCGGCGTTACTTCCTTTTCGGTGGAACTGATGCCGCGCACTACACGCGCCCAAAGCATGGATGCGCTTTCCTCGATGGCCACAATCGCCGGCTACAAGGCGGTGCTGATGGCGGCCAATTCGCTCCCGCGCATCTTTCCCATGTTGACGACCGCGGCCGGCACGATTACACCGGCCCGGGTATTGGTGATCGGCGCGGGCGTTGCCGGACTGCAAGCGATTGCCACGGCACGCCGTTTAGGGGCGGTCATCTCGGCTTATGATCTGCGTCCGGCGGCCAAGGAGCAGGTACAAAGCCTGGGCGGCCGCTTCGTCGAGCTTCCCATTGAAGCGAAAGACGCGCAGGATGCCCGCGGGTATGCGCGCCCGCAGGATGAAGACTTCTACCGCCGCCAGCGGGAACTGCTGGGCAAGGTGGTGCAGGAAAGCGACGTCGTGATTACCGCGGCGGTCATTCCGGGGAAGAAATCGCCGGTGCTGGTGACCGAAGAAATGGTGAAGGGCATGGCCCCGGGTTCCGTGATTTTCGACTTGGCGTCCGAACGGGGCGGAAATTGCGAGCTGTCCGAGTCTGGAAAAACGGTGGTGAAGTACGGGGTAACCATCATTGGAGCGATCAACGTGGCCAGCGGCGTGCCCTATCACGCCAGCCAGATGTACGCCAGGAACATCACCTCGTTCCTTATGCACCTGATCAAAGACCAGAAACTGAATTTGAACCTCGAAGATGAGATTGTCCGCGAGACGTTGTTGACCCGGGATGGCGAGATCGTCCAAGCCCGGGTGCGCGAGTTTTTTGCCTTGCCGGCACTGGTCACGCAAAAATGACCTGGGAAGGCTTCGACCGGAGGAGAGATGGCCAGCAGTTCAAACCTGATTAACGCGCTTTTCATTTTTGTACTGGCGGGATTCATTGGATTTGAGGTGATCCGCCGAGTCTCACCACTTCTGCATACGCCGCTGATGTCGCTGACTAACGCGCTGGACGCGATTGCGGTCGTGGGCGCGATCGTGCTGGTGGGCGAGCACAAGAGCTCACTCTCGGCCGCGCTGGGATTCATCGCGGTGATCGCCGCGACCAGCAACATCGTGGGCGGCTTTATGATCACGGATCGCATGTTGAAGATGTTCAAATCCAGCCGCCCCGCCGCCAAGCCATGACCGCAGAACTCGCAGGGAACCAGGTTTTCATCGAGATCCTCTATCTCGTCGCGAGCGTGTTGTTCATCCTCTCGCTGAAGTGGATGAGCTCGCCGACCACGGCCCGCCACGGCATTTGGGCCGGCGAAATCGGCATGCTGCTGGCGATCTGCGGCACGCTGTTGCACCACGGGATCATTGACTACCGATTGATCGCCATCGGGCTGGTGCTGGGCACCATCATCGGCGTTCCGCTCGGGCGCGTGGCCATGACGGCCGTCCCGCAGCGAACCGCGCTCAGCCACACTTTTGGCGCACTCTGTGTGACCCTGGTCGGCTCCGCGGAGTTTTACCTGCGCTCGCCCGCCATTTCCCCCTTCATGATGGCCGTGCTCTCGATCGAAGTCATTCTCGGCGGGTTGACCGTCACCGGGAGCCTGATGGCCGCCGGTAAGCTGCAGGAAATCCTGCCGCAACGGCCGCTGACCTACAAAGGTCAGAACTTCGTCAACTTTTTGTTGCTCGCGGTCGCCATCGGGATCGCGGTGTTCTTGGTGCTGCACCCAGGCGCGCGGAATCTGTTCCCGTTCATGATCCTGATCGCCCTGTCGTTTGGGGTGCTGCTGATCATTCCCATCGGCGGCGCGGACATGCCGACGGTGATCTCGCTCTTGAACTCTTATGCCGGCCTGTCGGCGGCGGCCATGGGTTTCGTGCTCAACAGCAAGCTGCTGATCATCGCCGGCGCGCTCGATGGATCGTCGGGCATGGTCCTGTCGATCATCATGTCGAAGGCCATGAACCGATCCTTCACCAACGTGCTGTTTGGAGCGTTCGGTCAGGTGCAGGCGTCGGCAGGGGGTGTACAGGAGGAAAGGGCCGTCCGCAGCGCCACCGCTGAAGAGGCCGCAGCCATTCTTTCCGCCGCCAACAAGGTGATCGTGGTGCCGGGATACGGCATGGCTGTGGCCCAGGCACAACACAAGGTAAGGGAACTCTACGACTCACTCACCAAGCGCGGCGTGGAAGTGCGGTTCGCGATTCACCCCGTCGCCGGCCGCATGCCGGGGCACATGAACGTGCTGCTGGCGGAGGCCGATATCCCCTACGATCGTTTGATCGAAATGGACGAGATCAACGGGGACTTTCCGCAGACCGATGTCGCCCTCGTGATCGGCGCCAATGACGTGACCAACCCCGCCGCGCGCACCGATGCTTCCAGCCCCATCTACGGCATGCCCATCCTCGATGTGGATAAGGCGCATACCGTGATGGTCATCAAGCGCAGCATGAATCCGGGCTTCGCCGGCATTGAGAACCCGCTCTATTATCTGGACAACACCCTGATGTTATTCGGAGACGCCAAGGCCTTCGTCGGCAGTATCGTACGCGAACTCGGGGGAGGACACGGATAGCGCGGTAAGTCGCTGGGATGCGCCGGGATGTAACTGAGACCGGACTGGATCGGTAAAAAGAGGTGGGCCGCAGCCGATGCAAGGGGAAATCGCATCCGCTCCGGCCCGCCTTTTGGTTAGGCCGCCTTTTTCAGCTGTCTTACCTTGGCCCAGCGCGCTTTCTGCGCCAGAGAGATCCTCCGGCGTCCTGCTGCGGAAAGAACACGTTTGGCTCTCAGCGGCAGGCGGGACGAACTCTGGACCCGGGTTAGCCGTTCCAGCACGGAAATGGCTTCGCTTATTCTTGCGACCTGTTTTAGCGCCTGGCGGCGTTCATCGCGCAGCCGGATCAGCGCCTGAGTAATGTTTTTCATCGAGTACCCCCTCGGGTAAGTGCAGGAGCATTGTAACTGTCTGGCTGGATTTGTGCCAGCTTTATTACTGGGGACGGAGTCTTAGTCGGAGGGGTAAGGTTGACCCGGAGACAAGTTATCGAAAGCGGCGTCACGGGAGGGTTTTGGCCCGCTCAGCCCAACGGCGGCAGCAGGCTGGACGAGCGGAAAAGAAACAGGAATCCAACCGCCAGGCTATAGATTGCGGTCGCGGCGGTGATGAAAAACTGAAATCGCGGCAGTTTGGAGCTGAAGCCGAACAGTCCCACGGCGGATGCCGCCATCAAGGTGTTCATCACCAGCAGTCCGGCAATAAACATGCCCAGGCCGAGAAATCCCTTGCTGAGCCCGCCCAGATTGGCCGCGAGCAGAAAGATCATGAGCTGGGTGGGCGTCTCCGCGCCGAGACCGTGAACCACGCCGATGGTGAGGACGGTCCGGTTGTTGTAATTCCAATTTGTGCTGGCGGGTGCAGGAACATCATGATTGTGCCAGTAGCCCCGCAGCTTCCAGTGCAGCCAGCGCAGCGCGTGAGCAATCAAGTGGAAGCGGTTGCGGGGCGCAGAGTTTCCACGGAACAGCGATCCCATGACGTAGACTCCGAGGAGCACCAGGGTGAGGCCAACCAACCGCTCGGCGACCCGGTCCACTCCGCGGGGAAGCGAAAGCTGAAAGAAGATCACTGCGGTGCCCAGCAAGGCGACGGTGGCGGCATGTCCTGTGGCATAGAGCAGGCTGAGACGCATGGCGCGAATGCGATCGGTCTGCACGCTGACGATGTCGGAAATCGCTGCGATGTGGTCGTAATCGAAGCCGTGGCGAAATCCGAGAATGGCCGCCGAGAGGAGCGCGAGCTGAAGCGTCGAAGAGGGCATTATGGGTCCACGTGCGGCATGGAGTCCTTCATTCTTCCACAGGGCGCGGAGAATCGGAAACGCAAAACGCCATTCTTGTCCTGATTCGCACGGTCTTCGCTTGCCGGTGTGTTGGGGCGCCCCTCGTGCACTTTTTCCCGATTTGCTGAGGTCCGGCTTATCTCCCGACCCGCCTCATGACCATAGGCACTACCCGGCGCATTGCTAGCGACTGGCATGTACCACCCGGTCGTGCAGGAATCGCGAAAATCTCCTGGCATTCGCGGGATCGAAAGCGGCTACAATAACCCCAATCCCACGCTAACGGAGGTCGCAGTGAAGGACAGGCATCCTGACGGTGCTATGGCAATACTGTGGACAGGGCTTCTGGTTTTGGCCACCTCGTGCGCTTGGGCGCAGGAATTCGATAATCCGCTTCGCGTCGGAGTCCCGCAGGATTGGACGCAGCACCACGTCGTGTTCAGCCACGATGCTCTTGTTCAACATCCCGACCTGATCTATAACGAGCCGCGCATTGTGCATCAACTGTTGCAGCGGGGGCAGGGCGCGAACTCGAAGGTGTTTCGCGGCGCAGAGACTACCCCAATCTCCTCCGGAATCACCTCGCAGCGGGACTGGAACGTTGCCTTGGGAAGCGGGCGTATCGCCCCGGAGATGTTTCCGGCCAAGTACTCCTTCGATCCGGGGGCTCCGCCCAGTTGCCAGAACGATTACGTTGTGATGGGCTTGAATGTCGCCGGGGCGTCTGGTCGCCAAGCGAACTTTGTGGCCTTCAATAATTTGTATGCGGGGACAGGAGGACTTTGTGGCGCCGCGCCCACGGTGATGTTTGCCTATGACGTTTCAACTGTCTTCGGCGGCAGGATCCTAACCTCACCCGTGCCTTCCCTGGACGGCAAAAAGCTTGCTTTTGTGGAAAGTAGGTCGGGGTCGTCGGTTTTTCACGTGGTCACCTGGGCTACCGGACCGGGAAACGGAACAATTACCGCAGCGGCGGTGCCCGGCGTCGGCAATACTGCTTCCATGACTTCGCTGACGTTCGCCGCCGCCCTGGATTCGCGATCCTCTCCGTGGGTGGACTACAACACCGACAACGCCTATGTTGGAGCGGATAACGGCAACGTCTACAAGATCACAGGGGTGTTCAATGGGACGCCGGCTCTCGCCGGTGCTCCGTGGCCGGTCGCCGTCAGCCCCGGGTACCGGCCGACGGCCCCGGTTCTCGACAAGAATCTCGGGCTGGTCATGGTGGCGGGCGCCAACGGAAACCTGTACTCGATCAATGCCACGACCGGCGTCGTCAAGCGGCTGGCGATCGGGAGCAGTACGAACCATGGCATTCTGGCGCCCCCGATAGTCGACGTCACCAACGGCACCAGCTTCGTGGTGACCGCCAACGATGGTACTTCCGGCGTGCTGGTCGAAGTTGATTCGGCCACCATGACCCCGCTGGCGAAAGCCCGCATCGGCCTGGCATCCCACTCCGGAACCGCAGTCAACCTTTACCAACCGGCGTTTGACAACAACTATTACAACGATCCGGGCACCGGAGTGGTCCGCCTCTGCGGGACGGGGGCTGCCGACATCACTCCGTGGCAGTACGCCTTTGGCTTCACTGGGCGCGTCATGAATACCACGGCGGTGTTCTCGCAACAGCTCCTCAACGTCACGACAGCCCGCTGTACGGGATGGCAGGAGTTTTACAACCCCAATGTCAACGGCGGAACGGACTTCTTCTTTTTCGGCTTGACCCAGAATTGCACCGGCACTGGCACTCCGGGTTGCGTGGTGGCGCGCACCAGCGACACCTCCCTGACCAAGGCCAATGTGACCGGTGGGCCGAGTGGGATTGTGGTGGACAACTACAGTACGGCGGGGCAGGCTTCCAGTCTCTATCTGAGCAATCAGGGAACCCCGAACACCGCGTATAAATTTACCCAGAACGGGTTGAATTAGAAAAACCCAGACGCGAAGGCCCTGCTGCAGGTTTTCCTGAGAAGCCCACAGCAGGGCCTTTCTCCGCTGGTTGGCGGAGAATTCCCAGACTGGTTACCGGGTAGCCACCTGCCAAACCTTGTCGTTCTTCACCAGCGCCATCGTCGCCTTGGTTGGTGCTGCGTGGTAGAAGGCGGCGCCATACTTGTCGATCAACGCCGCGCGCTCCCAGGTGTTGAAGTTCTTCACCGCCGGACCGGCAGCATCAAACAGCTCCCCACCCGGGTTGGGTTCCCACTTCCATGAATACTCAACCCCAGCCTTGGTAGGTTCGATCATCGTGATTTTGCCGATCTCGACCAGCTTGCGTTGCGCCAGTGGAACGACGTACTCATCATTTCCGTCTTTGCGCGTGCTCTTCTTCACGCCGGCAATTTGGCCCAGGAACTCCAGTCCCTGCGGGGTCAGTGAAATCGGCAGGTTCCCCTTCTTGACCTTGCCGATTTTGATGTAGCCCGCCTTTTCCAGCAGGCGATAGTGCGGGTCAGGCGTTGTTTCGCCTGCGTTGTCGATCATCCCAGTCTGGAAGCGAACTGTAGCTGGCCCTTGGTTGTCCAGCGCCGCCAGCACGACGGGAGTGGCCTCGGTCATCGTGAGCACCCTTCTACTCTCGGTCACGAAATAGAGCGCTACACCCACAACCCCGACGATCAAAGTGACCATCAGAAGCAGGGGAAGGATCGACGACTCGCGCTTTTCCAACTCCAACTCTTGCTCGAACATGGCATCCTCCGGCGGATTTCGGGTCTCCGCAAAACGCGATTCACCTCTATTGTCTGCCCGTGGGTTTCGCTTCTTGTGTGACGTAGCTCACACTATGTAGTTGGGCAGGTCACCTCTGGTCAACCCCACGCCCTCTGCAAATCTCTGCATAGGTCCGCCAGAGGTTTGCGTGCGAGCTCGCAGTGTCGCACTCGGATCTCACCGTAAGTCACTGACAAGACAAGCGTGTACTCCTCTTCGTTGGCTGGAACACGAAGTGCGGCTTGAGGGGTGACGCAGTGTGTCTCGAACGGTCATATGGGAAGCGCAATTCTCCAAAGGAAATTTGTTGTGGTCGCGCTGCTCGTCGGATGTTCAGGTGTGCTGGGCTGGTGTTCGACGCCATGGTCTGCTGGTAATGATCTCCTAACTCTCTACCGGCACGAGGAGAGCCTGCGCCGGGCGCCCGTGCACGCCTCGGAGTTTGCGTCTCTGACGGAACCGCTGGCGCTACCGCGCTGCGGGAAGACGCGCCCGCCGGAAGCCCTGGCCACGCCGGATCCCCTGTGGCACCCGGAAGACGAGAACCTACGAGTGCGTGTGAGCTTCATCGTGGGTACTGACGGACGCGTGCACAGCCCTTTCATTCTGGAGAGCGGGGGAACCGCAGAGGACCAGATTGTGCTGCATGCTATCCGCCGCTGGCGCTATCGTCCCGCGCTCTGTAACGGAGTTCCCACCGATTCCGAAGCCCGGGTACAATTCAGCACCCGCTAGTTGACAGTTTCTCCTACAATGGCCACTGGTGAGCGTGCCTTGAATCCAGAGATTCCAAAGTCTCCAAATCCGGCTGCCGATCAAGGCGGGAGTCTCCGCGACAACCCCGAGATCGATGAGTTCTTCCACCGGCTGCCGTCGAACCTGCGCCGGCCAAAGCCGAGTGCCGAGGCGGTCGCGGCTGCCGTGGAAGCCATTCAGCGGCTGGCGGGAGGTGCGGACCAGGAGCCGCGTACGGCGGCCACGCGCCAGTTCACCCCCGGTACCTGCATGGGATGCGGGCAGCCGCTGGGAGAGGGAACGCGGTTTTGCGGGCATTGCGGTATGCCGATCGCGGGCGCGACACAACCGGCCGCAGCGGGCCAGCACCACTACCACCATCACTACCATCATTTCATCCCAGCGCAGACTGGTTCGGGCCGTGGGCCCGCCGAAGCTGAACTCAGCCTTCCCCGCGGCCGTGCTGCTGCGGCCGGGACGGGCAGCGCCGCCGGTAGCCGCGCCGAGAACGCCGTCCGCCAGTTGGTCCAGGACTGGGCCCAGGGGTGCAACACCAGGCATCTCGATGACGTGCTGGAACTCTACGCTCCCGATGCCACGCTGGTCCGGGCCAATGTGGCCCCGGTGCGCAGCGTGCCCGCCATCCGCGAATTCCTCTTTGCCCTGCTCGAGGCCGGACTCGGAGACGTGGAAATGGAGTCTCTGCGGACCGAAGTCTTCGGCGAGATCGCGTTTGATATGGGACGCTCGAAGATGCTGGTGCCGGTGGCGATGGGCAAGCGACGCGAGGAGCGGGGCAAATACCTGGTGGTGATGGCCCGTCAACCGGCGGGACACTGGAAGATCATTGCCGATTGCTGGTCGACCGACCTGAGCGTCAGCGGTCCGGCAGCGGTGGAACCGGTCCGCAAGCCGGGCGATGCCGGCGGCGCCAGGAAGACGCGCTGAGCCGTCAGTGGTTGTACACGGTTGTCTGCGGGTGATAATTCCGCCAGTCGAACCAGTAATCTTTCAGAACAGCGATCTTCTCCAGACATTGTCCGGCGGCGGGACCGGCCACGGCGCATCCCTGAAAATTCCAGGTATTTCCTCCCGCGTCGATCAGTTGCCACTGCGGGCTTTGCTGGTCGCGGTAGAGTTCGATCTCCGAACCATTCAGCTGCGACCGAAACACGCGCACCGATTCGCCATCCGGCCCGGCCACCAGCACAACGGGAACGCCCGCCACCCTGTCGTGGACCGGACTCTGCGAGCGCACGCGCTCGAGAGGGAAGGCACGGGCCCGCTCGCCCATTTCCAGCCCGAGGACGATGTCGCGATCGGCAAGACCTTGCCCCGGGAAACTCAGAGGAACCGGCAACCTGGCGACCTCCTTTTCCCACTCGCTGTCGTAGTCTTTTTCGTGCCCGGTGACCGGCGCGAGCACCATGCCGCGCGGCGACTCCGATTTCCACAGGGCGAAGGTCAATTCGTCACTCGCCACCGGCTCGAGCACCGTGCCGGCGAGCGGCCCGGAGATTGCCCGCCCGGTCACCTGCTGCCACCAGGAGCCGGTTTCGCGATCGCGCATCAGGAAGTTCTGGTTGTTGATGCCGGCGAGATAGAAATGCAGGCCCCGCCGCATCGCTGTTCTGTTCCACACCAGACCGGTGTGACAGAGGGTTCAATAGGTGACGACAATCGGCACGCCTCCCACCGTGTCGTTCAATACGTGGTGGTAGGCCATCTGCCGAATGGGATAAGCGCGCGCCTCCGGCCCAAAGCGCACCGTCATCACCATCTCCGGGTCGCCGAGGTCAGCATCGGTGGCGGCCAGGAACCCCGCTGCCGGAATCGGGCGAAACATCCATTCAAAGTAGTTCAACCGCACCATGACGGCGGCGCCCGCGCTCAGCAGGATCGCCAGCACTAACCCCGCCCTGCCAGCCCACGAGGACCTGCGCCACAGACCCGAGCCCAGAACCAGCACGCCTCCAAGAGTGGCCAGCGTGAGCAGCGGCGCGGCCCATTTGATGGCAATAGCCAGCGACAGAGCCGCTGGGGACTGGTATTGGAACGGCCGGATAATCACCGCCGGAACTAGAAACAAGCCCACGCCGACGATCGTCAGCAGGACAATCGGCAACCAGCGCACGTAGTTCCGCCCATTCGAGACAGCCATGCGAGGCACCCCTTGAGGACGAGCCAGGAGATGCTGAGGATAGCACTTGCGGCGTGGAGCATTCCAGCCGGGGGCCCCAATTCGCTGCCTTCAAGTATGGGAATCGCCCCCGTGACGTATGACGGAAGTTACCCGTGACGCAGGTAACTTGTCGCAGGTATCCGCCGGCTCTAGGATGCTGACATCATGGACTTGCGGGTTCTGGTAGTGTGCCCGGATCAAGACGCAGCCGATTTGCTGAGCCAGATCCTGTCTGAGGTGGGCATAGAGGCCGAACACACCGCCTCGATCACCCGCGGACTCGAGCGGATGGAAGAGCAGCATTTCGACGCTATCATCCTGGATTACAGGGCGGACCAGAGTTCGCAGGACTTCCTCGCCAAGTTGCGCCTTTCCAGCAACAACCGCAACACACTGCTCATTGCCATTATCGATGACGAGTACAGCGCCCGCCCGGTCTTCGGTCTGGGCGCAAACTTCGTTCTTTACCGGCCGCTCTCCGTAGAGCGCACGCGGCTCAGCCTGCGGGCGGCACGCGGCCTGATGCGTCGCGAACGCCGCCGCGGCCCCAGGATTCCCATCAATGCCCAGGCGAGTTTCGACTCGGCCGGCGCCGAGAACCAGCGCGCCACCCTTCTCGACCTCAGCGACGGAGGAACTGCGTTACGCAGCGATCCCCTGGTTCCTCCCAGGTGCAAGGTTTACTTTCAGTTCGCTCTTCCCGGCCAGCAGCAACTCGTGCGCCTCTCCGGCGAGGTGGCTTGGCAGGACGCGAATGGCCGGACCGGAATCCGCTTTGTAGATGTGCCCCAGGCCTCGCGCCGCCTGATCCATGACTGGCTCATGCAGAACAGCTTCAAGGCCCGACCGGAGCCCGGCCAGCGGCCCGCGCCGGTGGTCCCGCCCGCCGACGGGACAAGACCCGAGCCGAGTCTTATCTCCAATGCCGGCAATCGCCGCGGCGAGCGTCGTTTCGCGTGCAAGCTCGGCGCGGAGGTTTACCGTCTCGGCGTCAAAGTGCCCAATCGCTGCACGCTTTCCGATGTCAGCGAGGGCGGATGCTATGTCGAGATGCCGTCCCCGTTCGCCGCACAAAGCGGGGTTGAGATCGTGGTCCGAACCGCCGACATGAGGGTGAAGATTCAGGGACAGGTTCTAGCCGTCCATCGCGGATTCGGCATGGGGGTGCGTTTCATCTTCCGCGATGCGGCGGAGCGCGAAGAGGTTCTGCGCCTGCTGGCCATGATTGCCGCCGGTCCCTCTCTTGACGAACTGCCGCGCTAGACCGGCGCGGGCTTTTCGTCCAGCACGGCGTGACGGAAATACCCGAGCGAGAGCTTAAGTCCGCTTTCAAGATCCACTCTCGGCTCCCAGCCCAGCGAGTGTCGTGCCTTGGCGATGTCCGGCCTGCGCTGCCTGGGGTCATCCTGCGGCAGCGGTTCAAACTGAATCTTGCTGGCCGCGCCGGTAACCGCGATCACCTTCTGCGCGCACTCCAAAATGGTGAACTCCGACGGGTTCCCGATGTTCACCGGATCGTGCTCTGAGGACCGCGCCAGCCGCAGGATGCCGTCCACTTCGTCGCTGACGTAGCAGAAACTGCGGGTCTGTTTGCCATCGCCAAAAACCGTCAGGTTCTGGCCGCGCAGGGCCTGGCGCATGAAATTGGGAATCACGCGCCCGTCGTTGATCTGCATGCGCGGTCCGTAGGTATTGAAGATTCGCAGAATCCGCGTGTCCACTTGGTGATAGCGGTGGAAGGCCATGGTCACGGCCTCGGAGAAGCGCTTGGCCTCGTCATAGACAGAGCGCGGGCCGACGGGATTGACGTGTCCCCAATACGACTCGAGCTGCGGGTGTACCAGGGGGTCGCCGTAGCACTCTGAGGTCGAAGCCATCATGAATTTGGCCCCGTAACGGCGCGCCATTTCGAGCGCTGCAAACGTTCCATAAGATCCCGCCTTCAGCGTCGCGATGCCGTGCTGGGTGTAGTCCACCGGGCTGGCCGGGCTGGCAAAGTGAAACACGTAGTCCACGGCGCCGCAATCGAACGGATCGCACACGTCCTGGTGCAGGAATTCAAAGCGCGAGTCATTCCGCAGATGCGAAAGATTGGCCAGCCGTCCGGTGAGCAGGTTGTCAGCCGCAACGACGGCAAAGCCTTCTCCCAAGAGCGCATCGCAAAGGTGCGACCCCAGAAAACCAGCTCCTCCGGTCACCAGTGCGCGTGGCGGTTTCATAGCGTCAGGGGCGCTCCGTCTTGTGCGGCCGGATGCCCGCGGGCAAGTCCTCAGTCAGGGCTGCCGGACGCCCGACGCTGTGGTACGTAAAGCCGTGCGCGGCCATCACCGCCGGATCGTACAGATTCCGCCCGTCTATCACGATAGGGTACTTGAGCAGCTTGCGCAAACGAGTCAAATCGAGCGCCGCGAACTCTTCCCACTCGGTCAGGATGAGCAGGGCGTCGGCGCCCGTCGCCGCATCGTAAGGATCGGGCGTGAACTCGATACTGGACCCCAGTATCTCCTGGGCCCGCTCCATCGCCGCCGGATCGTACGCCGAGATGCGGCAGCCCTCGCGCAGCAGTTCCTGCACCAGCAGCAACGCCGGCGATTCCCGAATGTCGTCGGTCCCGCCCTTGAACGCCAGCCCCAGAACGGCTAGCCGCTTTCCGCGCAGCGTCCAGAGCACACCGCGCACCTTGCGCAGGAAGCGGTGCCGCTGCTCCTCGTTGATACGGATAACTTCGTCCAGCAGCCGGAATTCGTATCCGCACTCTCGCGCCACCGCTCGGAACGCCAGCAGGTCTTTCGGGAAGCACGATCCCCCGTAGCCGATGCCCGGGTTCAGGAACCGCGGCCCGATGCGCGAATCCGTTCCAATGCCCTCGCAAACCTGCTGCACATTGGCGCCCACGGACTCGCAGATCGAAGCTACCGCATTGATGAAAGAAATCTTCATGGCGAGGAAGGCATTAGACGCGTGCTTGATCAGCTCGGCGCTCTTGGTGCTGGTGACGATCAACCGCGGCGGTACCTGGGCGCGATCGGGCCGGGGAATCGCTTCGCTCCGCGAGTAGTAGGCACCGCTGGTCAGCGGCGCGTAGATCTCGCGCAACACTTCCGCGCAGCGCTCGCTCTCCACACCGGCCAGGATGCGGTCGGGATAGAGAAAGTCGGTTACCGCAGTCCCTTCCCGCAGGAATTCCGGATTGGAAGCCACATCGAAGGCCGCCGGCGCCGCCCCGTTCCGCAGGATGATGGTGCGAATCCACTGGCTGGTGTAGACGGGGACGGTGCTCTTTTCGACCACCACCTTGTACTCGTCCACCGCGCCAGAAATCTCCCGCGCCACCGCTTCCACATAGGACAGATCGGCGTCACCGTGCTCGGTTGGCGGCGTCCCCACCGCGATAAACACGGCCTGGCTCTGGCGCACCGCCGCCGGTAGGTCGCCAGAGAACTGAATCCGTTTCCCGCGATGCCGGGCCAGCAATTCCGGCAGGAAGCGCTCGTGGATCGGGACCTCACCGCGGCGCAGTGCCGCCATTTTGGGCTCGTCGTTATCCACCAGAACCACGTCGTGTCCCAGATCCGCGAAGCATGTCCCGGTGACCAGACCTACGTAACCGGAGCCGACGACCGCAATGCGCATGGGATTTTCTCCTGGCTTTACGCGGCACGCCAAGGAGCGTGCCACTACTAACTTTAGCAGCATTGGCGGGGCTGCCGGTGGCTCCCCAGAGATCTCCGAGCGTCATCAGGACAAAAACGGGAAAGTAGACCTCACAAGTCCGAGTGACGGCAGTCACCGACCTCGCGGTCACGACGCCTCAGAATGCAGCTAGGAGGGACCACCATGCCCATCCTGATGGTTGCCCTGGTTGCGCTCGGTGTTTTTGGCCTGATCGGATTGATGCTGGCGCTGGCCGCGACCCTCGAACACAAGAAAGACGGCGCGAAAGAGCCGAGCCCCCACAAAGCTGCTTGAGATTGCACGGATGCTGGCGCCCCGTTGTTTCGCGGGAAACCGTTTATCTTTAATACATTAAGTAACAGCCCCGCCGACCCACCCCGTCGAACGCACCCCTCGTCCCTGCGCGACCCGCCTCCCCAATATGTGCAAAGAATTTCCTTTCTGACAATATGTTGTTTTTTTCACAGACCCATGTGGTATAACCAAACGACCTGAAAATTGCCGGATAACTGCCCGATTTATCGACCCCTTGTCTCCGGCGTAAGAATTGCTATTCCCCTATTGGCTTTTCGGCCCATTACATTTTGGAGGACTAAGGGCGATGCTGTTTCTCCTCTCGTCCCGCGGGATGGCAAAGGGCTCCTCGATTTCATCCTCCGGCAGAGTCGCGATTACGCTGGTGGTTTGCGCAGCACTTGTTTCTTTCGCTTCGGCGCAGGCCCATATTACTACCTCCCACTCGAATAACCAGCGTACGGGTGCGAACACCGACGAAACCCTGCTGACGCCACAGAACGTGAACAAGAACAGCTTCGGCCGCCTGTTCAACTACCCGATTGACTATCAGGCACTAGCGCAACCGCTGTACGTCGCCAATGTGGACATCCCCGGACAGGGGACGCATAACGTCGTCTATGTCGCGACCATGGCCGATTCGGTCTATGCCTTCGATGCCGACAGCAACGCCGGCGCGAATGCGTCTCCTCTGTGGTGGGTGAATTTCACCGATCCTGCCAACGGAATTACCACTGCCAGCGGCCAGAACCTGCCTTGCGCGCAAACCCCTCAGAATACCGTCGGCTTCACCCAAGAGGGAATTGCCGGCACGCCGGCCATCGATACCGAAACTGGGACACTATACGTCGTGGCGAAGACCGTGGAAAACGGCACGGTTCGCCACCGACTCCATGCGCTCGACATCAGCACCGGAGTGGAAAAGTTCGGTGGCCCCATTCTCATTACCGCCACCAGCGTGAGCAACAAGGGACATGTCACCAATTTCAACAGCCTGCACCAGTTGAACCGGCCGGGCCTGCTGCTTCTTAACGGCGCGGTCTACATAGGCTTTGGCTCGAACTCCTGCAATGACAACAACACCGGTTGGGTCCTCGGCTACGACGCCAGCACCCTGCGGCAGGTGGGTGCCTTCAATACGAATCCCGACCACGGTCTGACGTCGATCTGGCAAACCGGCCAGGGCCTGGCGGCCGATGACGAGAACATCTACGCGGCGACGGCAGAAGGCCAATTCGATGTCGACATCGGAGGCCAGGGTTACACACACGCTGTCTTAAAGCTGTCCCCCACCCTGGCACTAACCGACTATTTCATCCCCTGGGCCGTTGTGTATCTGAACAGTCACGACTTGGACTTAAGCTCGGGCGGGGCGGTGATTCTGCCCGATCAGGACGGTCCGTATCCCCACATCCTGGTGCAGGCGGGGAAGCAAGGCACGATCTACGTTCTCAATCGTGACAATCTGGGCCTTTACAGTGTTAACGACAGCCAGATCCTGCAGGAGTTGCCGTTCGCCGTCGGCGACATGTTCAGCTCCCCCGCCTATTGGAACGGAATGCTTTATTACGGCGGCAATGCCGACCACCTGAAGGCTTTCTCGGTGAGCGGCGGGTTGCTTTCTTCTGCGCCCGTCATGACCTCGTCCCAGAAGTTGCCGGGACAACATTCGCCCTCGATCTCGGCCAACGGAAATACCAATGGCATTCTTTGGGTGATCAACGGTCATTTGCTTGCGTTCGACGCGACGACCTTGCAGCTTCTTTACAGCTCTACGCAGGTCAAGGCCCGCGACGACCTGCCCAAGCTCGCTCACTTCGCTACCCAGACCGTGGCGAACGGCAGAGTTTATGTTGCCACGCGAACGACTCTCGAGGTCTATGGGCTCTTTCAGAGTCTGACATTGGTCAGCGGCGCGAATCAGAGTGCTCCCGTGCTGACAACTCTCCCTGCACCCATCCAGGTGCAGGTGGACGACCCTTACACCGGGGTTGGAATTCCGGGCGTGACCGTAACCTTCAGCGACGGGGGCAAGGGAGGCACCTTTAATCCGTCCAGCGTCGTTTCCGATAGTTCCGGGTATGTTTCGACTAGCTACACGTTTTCTAAAATTGCCGGCAGTTACACCATTACGGCAAGCTCCGCGAATGCCGGCAGCCTGTCCTTCACGGAAACGGCGCTTCCCGGGCCTCCGACAAGAATGATCACCGCTTCCGGGACCAAGCAATCGGGGCAAGCGGGATCAATCCTGCCCAAGCAACTGGGTGTCAAGATCGAGGACGCTTATAACAACGGCATCCCGGGCATTACCGCCACGTTCGTGGACCAGAGCCATGCCGGTACGCTCAATCCCACGACCGCTGTGTCCAACGCCAAGGGGGTGGCGGCGGTCAGTTACCAACTCCCGAACACGGCCGGGACGTACAAGCTTACTGCCAGTGCGCTGGCACTGACGCCAGCGAAGTTCGTGGAGTATGCAACCGGCAGTGCCCCGGCAAACCTGATCGTAGCTTCAGGAAACAACCAGACGGCACCGGTCAATTCTGCGTTGCCGCAGCCCCTGGTGGTGCAGGTCACAGATCAAGGGGGAAACCCAATCGCCGGTGTATCGGTTACATTCTCGGCCCCGTCGGGGACCTTGACCGGCAGTCCGGCGACTACCGACGCGAACGGGAATGCCACGGTCAACTACACAACGGGAACTTCCGTGGGCGCGGTTACCATTACGCCTTCCGTGAACGCCCTGAGCACGCAGATCACGGCGAATGTGACCGCGGGTGCAGCCGCTACGCTGACCATCAGCGGCGGAAACAACCAGGCCGGGCCCGCAGGTACGACGCTGCCGCAGCCGTTGACAGTCGTTGTCACTGACCAATACGGCAACCCCGTTCCGGGTGTGACGGTCAACTTCGATGACGGCGGCGCCGGAGGATCGTTCCTGAACTCGAATCCCGTGACCACCGACAACACGGGAACGGCTACGCAGGGTTACACGCTTCCGCCGGATCCGAGCACCGTGAGCATCACCGCGAACGCTGCCGGAGTGACCAACCCAGCCGTTTTTTCTGAGACCGCACAGTAAGCGCTCCCTCCGGAATCACGCGGGAGGCCGCGCCGGAGTGTGCTTGCGTTTCCAATTCCCAAGTCAGGAATTGCCAGATTGCAAGCGCGCTGTGATTGACTTCCCCCCGGATTCGCGGGAAACTCGACTTAGCCTGCCCCGGTCTGTTTTTCAGGGACCTGCGATGATCCCGCGACCCATGCCGTGGTCCGAACCGCACGAAGATGACGCTAATCCGGGCGCGGAATCGCCGGCATTCCCAGACCTGGCCTCCGCCCTCAAACATTACGTGCTGGACGGGCTCTCCCCGGAACTGGCGCTCGACGTGACGCTGAACGAACTGGTGGTGCGCGCCACCAGCGCCACGCAGGCCAGCGCCGCCGCTTTAGCTCTCGCGCGCGGCGTAGAGATGGTGTGCCGAGCCACCACCGGAGACCACGCCCCCGACCTTGGCGTCCCGCTCAACACCCGCGAGGGCCTTTCCGGCGCCTGCCTGCACAGCCGCCGCCCCCAACTTTGTCACGATACCGAATCCGACCCGCGGGTGGACGCCGCCGCTTCGCGCCGCCTCGGGGTTCGCTCCATGCTCATCGTGCCGGCGATGGACGGTGACGACCTCGTCGGAGTGCTGGAAGTTTTTTCCCCGCACCCAGGAGCCTTTTCCGAATCTCACCAGATCTTGCTCGAAACCTTTGCTCGCGACTGTGCGCGCCTCCGCCGGTTCGCCCTTGAACTTGGAGAGTGGCCGCCGGAGCCGCCACACCCACTTAAAGAAGAGGGATCGGATGTGGAGACGCGGCTTGCCGCGTTGCCAGCCCCCGTCCCTGCGTCGGGCGAGACGTCCCTAGAATTCTCGGAGCTGCGTTCACCCGTTGATGATTCCTCTTTGCCGACGCTGGCCTCTCTCCCGCCGCCAAAACTGCGCAGCGCCTCCGATTTCTGGGGTCTGATCCTTGGAACGCTGGTGATTGCCGCCGCCGCCGCCCTCAGTTTCCTGATCGGTTCCCGCACCGGGTGGTTGCGCTCGTTCTCTCCGCCGCAGACCCAAAGCGCAACGCCCAAAGCGGGCGCGTCCGAGTCTGCCAACCGGGCGAATCTCGCGACACCGCCCGCGCGGCAAGCGGGGTCCCCCCACTCCCCATCCGCCGCGCAGCCGGTCCCGCAGTCTGGCGGACTGGTCGTCTATGAGCACGGTAAAGTGGTCTTCCACATGAAGCCCCCTTCGTCGCAGACCGACGCCGGGCAATCCGCCAATGGATCCACAAAGGCGACGTCCGCTGCCCCTGCTCACGTCTGGCTGGCGCCGGATGCCGCCGAGGCCCGCCTACGCCACCGCGGCGAGCCGCAGTATCCGGCCGAGGCGCTGGCCGCGCATCGCGCCGGCGACATTGTCCTGGAAGTGTTTGTCGGGGAGGACGGCTCGGTGGGCTCGATCCGCACCGTGAGCGGCGACCCGCTGTTGGCCGGAGCGGCTGCGGACGCCGTCCGCAGCTGGCGCTATGAACCCTACCGCGTCCAGGGCCGCCCCGCCGAGTTCCAGACGGAAGTCACACTGAAATTCGCGCTCCCGGAATAGCCAGCTTTTTCACAGCCGAGGCGCCGAGGGCCCGTTCATTATTTCGACCCTTGAAGATCTACCACGGAGTCACGGAGACACAGAGAAGATCTTCTGCTTGATTTTCTCCGTGTCCCTGTGTCTCTGCGGTGAAATACTGGCTTGGGCTCGAGGAGGTGGAAATCCCAGTTTCTCTGCGCCCCAGCGGTGAAGAACGCCTCACGAAAAGGCCAGCTCCTTCGCCCGCTGCACCGCCTTGACCACCGCCTTGATCAGGGTCACGCGCAGCTTGCCTTCTTCCAGTTCCAGGATCCCGTCAATGGTGCACCCCGCTGGCGTGGTCACGGCGTCTTTCAACAGCGCCGGATGGTCGCCGGTCTCGAGCACCACCTTCGCCGCCCCCATCGTGGTTTGCGCGGCCAGCAGCGTTGCCACGTCTCGCGGCAGCCCGACCTTCACTCCAGCCTCCGCCAGCGACTCCAGGATGATGTAGATATACGCCGGGCCGCTGGCCGAGAGCCCCGTAACCGCGTCCATGTGTTTCTCATCGACGATCACGGTGCGGCCGACCGCGTCAAAGAACTTTGCCGCCGTTTCCAGATGATGCTTCTGTGCAAACCGTCCTTTGCAAAGCGCCGTCATGCCCGCGCCCTGCGCGCAAGGCGTATTGGGCATGGCGCGCACCACCGGGGCTTCCGTCCCCAACCCACGCTCGATCATCTCCGTTGGCACCGACGCGGCCACCGAGATGAGCAGCTGGTTGCGATTTACGTGGGCGCTGATCTCGCGCACTACGTCGGCCACTACCTGCGGCTTTACACACAGAAAAATAATGTCCGCATCCCGCACCGCCGCCACATTGTCGGTTCCGGCGTGCACTTTCAGTTTGTCCTTGAGCGACCGGGCCCGCTCCGGATGCGCCACCGTGGCCCACGTCTGCGCCGGCGAAAGCAGCCCGTCGCGCAATAAGGCCTGCAGCAGGATTCCGCCGATCTTGCCCGCGCCCAGCACGGCGACTTTCTTTTTGTGAGAAACACTCTGGCCCATAGTTGCCTCTCCAGCTTCTTAAGGACGGAATCCAGAGTACAGGAAGATTAGTCAGTAGTCAGGAATTGAGTCATTGAGGCATTTAGTCATTGAGGTATTGAATCAATGATTCAATGACTCAATGATTCAATCTGCCCTCAACCATCTTCAAGATCTCGCGCCCGATCGGCAGCGACGCAGTCGCCGCCGGCGACGGCACATTCAGGACGTGCAGGAATCGTTCCCGGGGCACGAAGCGGAAGTCATCCACCAGGTTCCCGTCCGGAGCGAGCGCCTGCGCCCGCACGCCCGAGCCGCCCGGAGTCATGTCCTGATTGCGGACCTCCGGCACCAGCTTCTGGCACGAGCGCACGAATTCACTCTTGCGCAACGACCGCCGAAACTCCCCCAAACCATACTTCCACTGCCGGCGTGCCATGGCGCGAAAACCGCGATAGGTCAACGTCTCCATGGCCTCGCCCAATTCAAAGTCGGTGCGCCGGTAGCCCTCGCGCCGGAACGCCAGTACCGCGTTCGGCCCGGCATCCACGTTGCCGTGAATGCGCCGCGTGAAATGCACCCCCAGGAACGGATACTCGGGATCGGGTGTCGGGTAAATGAGCGCCCGCACCAACTCCCGCCGCGACTCGACCAGGTCGTAATACTCACCACGAAACGGAACAATCATCAGTCCCGGATCATGCCCCGCCAACCGGGCAATCCGGTCGCTGTACAATCCCGCGCAATTCACGACGTACCGCGCCCGGAAATCTCCGGCCCGGGTTTGGATGACAATTTCGCCGGCGGAATTCCGAAACCCCAGCACCTCCGCGCCCGTCTTCAGCTCCGCTCCTTGCGCTCCGGCGACTTCCGCATACTTAGCGGCGACCAGCGCGTAATCCGTGATTCCCGTGCCCGGAACCTGTAAAGCGCGCGCTCCGCCGGCATGCGGCTCTATCTCACGCATCGCCTCAGGACCCAGCAGTCGCAGCCCGGTGAGCCCGTTTGCCGTCCCGCGCTCCCGCAGATCTTCGAGGCGCCCCGCTTCTTCGGTGTCGGCCGCCACGATTAACTTGCCGCACACTTCGTGCGGGATCCCGTTCCGCCCGCAAAACTCCACCATCTCGCGCGCACCTTCGACACACAGCCGCGCCTTGAGCGATCCTGGCTTGTAATAAACTCCGCTGTGGATGACGCCGCTGTTATGGCCGGTCTGGTGGCGGGCCACGCCCGCTTCTTTTTCCAGGATCAGCAGCCGCAGGTGAGGGAACTGCTCGACCGACTGCATGGCGAATGACAACCCCACGATCCCGCCGCCGATCACCGCAATGTCATAGGTCATGCGAATTTGTAATTTCGTAATCTGTAATTTGGTAATTTGAAGGCTAAAACTCGAAAGCGACCCGCTAACGGGCTGCGGAAAAAGTCCAGTTTCGTATCAGGGCATCGCTTCAGCGATGCCGCAAAGCCGCTTCTTTTCAACGTCCCCTTTAGGGGCTGGCCGCGCCCGCCTCTGATACTATCGCACCTTCCTTTGCCAGAAATGTGACGTCCAAACAACAGGCGCGGATCGCTCCGCGCCTCAGTCTTAGGTCCGAGATTACCAAATTACAAATTACGAAATTACCGAGTTTCCTCTACTGCACGATCAGGGTGACCGGATTGGAAAGCGTGACCGAGTTATCGGCCGCGCTCACGATGATGTTGCTGTATGTTCCGGGGATCGTCGCCGGGCTGAGCGTCTCCATGGCCGAACCCGACTTCGTCGCGTCCGCCTGGGCGGTTGCTGTAATGGTGACCGAAGCCGGCAGCCCCGGAGCCACGGTTGGAGCCGTGTACACGCCGTTGGCGTCAATCGTGCCGTTCGCGGCACCGCCCACGACCGCCCAGTTCACTGCCTGGTTGGCGGAGTTGTTGACCGTCGCCGTAAACTGCGCAGTTTGAGCGGGCCAGCCGTCAGCCGCGTCGTTTGGAAACAGACTTGAAGGCTCTCCTGCCATGAGGGCCACGGTCACCGAAATCGAGGGCGGTGGCGGCGGGCTTGAGCTTCCCCCTCCACCTCCACAGGCTACCAGCAGGCCAAGAAGTGTCAGAGAGACGCACAGGACATCCACAGCATGCTGCCGGCGCATTCTCCGCCCCATAACTCCGACCACCAGCCCGCCGGCAATCGGCGCTGTGAGCGGCAGCCAGGGATTGCGATTGCCTGCCCGGCGGCTCAGTGGTCCGATGCCCGGGTTGGGGCCGGTGGTCGAGATGGTGATTGCGACGGGCTGGGCCCCGGCGGTGCCAATTGGGATGGAGGGCGGATTGAAACTGCAATGGGTTAATGCAGGGAGACTGGCGCACCCAAATGTCACGTTGCTGGCGAAAGTTGGCCCGGAAGGCGTGGCCGTGAAGCTATAGCTCAGCGAAACCTGTCCGGCGAGCACTTGGTGCGAACCTCCGCCGGTCCACTGGAAATCCGGAGCCGTCACCTGCACCGTGAAGCTCTGAGTCTTGGCGCCTTCTCCCGCCGTGGCCGCCGAGATGGTCACCGGGTAGCTGCCCACCGGCGTGCTGGGGGCGGCGTTCACGGTTGTGCTCACCGTGGCGCTCGGGTTGGCCGGGTTCAAAGTGATCTGCGACGACGGCGCGAAATTGCAGCTCGCTCCCGACGGGAGACCGGCGCTACAACTCAGAGATACCGAGCCGTTGAACACACCGAGCGAGCCCAGTTGGTACTGGGTCGCGTCCGAGGTCCCGCCCGGCTCCACGGAAACCGTTGCCGGATTGGGCGTCCCCATGCTGAAGTCGGTGACGTTCAGGGTGACGGAGAAATCGTGAGTGAGAGTGCCGGCTGTACCATGGATGTTGAAGTTGTAGTTGGCGATCACCGCCCCGGAGTTCAACGAGACGCTGAAAGGCGCTCCGCCCGGCGTCGGCGTGATGGAATTGCTTGGGGAAAAAGTGCACGGCGCGGGTGTCGTCCCCGTGCAGCTCAGGGTCACCGGGCTGGCGTAGCCGGAGATTGCGGTCAGCGTTCCGTTAAGGGTCACAGTATGGTTCTGTAGGACCGTCTGCGGCGTGTTCGAAATCGCAATCTGGTAATCGGGCGCCGTGGCCAGGGTGTATTCCCAGATGCCGCGACCATAGGTCGAAACGCGAAGCTTTTTCGTGCCCGCGTGATTGAACAGCCGGATCGCCGTTACCGGCACGTTGGGCAGATATCCAGCTTGCCCGCTGCCCGGCGTCGGCCCGACTTCGGTCCAGCTCGGACTGGACGTCGGGCTGACAAACATTCCCACGTCAGTTCCGGCGTAGACCTGACCCGCTTGCGAATCCACCAGCAGGGCGTTGACGGGCGCATCGGGCAGTCCGCCGGCCACGGAACCGAAGGACGACCAACTCGTGCCTGCATTCGTGGTTTTCCAAATGTGAGTGCCAGCATTGCCGACGAACCCCATGATGCCGACGTACGCCGTCTGCCCGGTCGAATCTGTGTTGTCAATTGCCACTGAAGAGATCGTGTAATGCGACGGATTGATACTGCCGGTGACTGGCGACATCTTTCCGACCGCCGTCGTGACCCAGACCTCGCCACCGTCTGGAGCCGAGGCCAATGGCCCCGTGCCGGTGGTTGTGGCGTAAATGACCTTCGACAAATGGCTGGTCGGATCCACGGGTCCACCGGCCGCCAGGCCTCTTGCCAGGTCAGTCTCACCCCCCGTGCAGGGTACGCCAGTATTGTCGAAGCTCCAGCTGTTCAACGGAGTAAACCCTGTGCCACTCGTCGTACCCTACCAGACCCGGCATGTCCCGACCAGCAGTTCAGTGGAATTCTGGGGGTCGAGGATGTACGGGGTGTAGAAGGGGCCCTCATCCCCGCCTATGGTGGCGTTGTCTACGACCAGGCTGAAGGCAGGCCCGTTACAGTTCACCCCTTGCTCACATACCTGAATGCTCACATAGGTGTTGGCCGTGAACCATTCGTTGGGATGATTGACCTGGTCGGGGTTGATGATGTTGTAGCCCCCGTCGCCTCCATTTGCGCTTGCCCAGGATTGGCTGGTCGTCGCCGAGCCCGTCTTGGGAGAGCCATTATCCTGGGTGCCGCCGAGCACGTTGTCTTGGTTGCTCGGGTCCACGGAAAAAGACACGAATTGGGTCATCGAACCGAGCGTCTGGTTGAGACTGTCGAATCCGTTGCTTCCCGGAGTGCAGCTGCCGCTGGTCAGCTTGGTGAACGCGTCCAGCGTCCTGTAGATCCCGCCGTCGTTCGCGAAATACCCGATCGCCTTACCGCTGGCCACCATGAACGCGATCGCATGTTCGTCAGGGTGGACGCGCGCGGGAGCGCCCAGCGGATTACAACCGTAAACGTGGGTGAGGTTGATCCAGTTTGCCGAGGATGAGCACGCACTGGCGCCACTCGGCAGCGAGCACTTCCAAAGGTTCACCGCTCCGGCGTAGAGGTCGGTTCCCGAACCATTGGGGACGGCCCCGAGTTCCAGGTTGTAGAAACCCTGCTGCACGCCGCAGCCACTATGTCCGGGCCCGAAGGCGTTGTCGCCGCAGTTGGTGATGCCGCTGTTCGCCGGATTCTCAATCAGGCGCCAGCTGCTCCCGCCATTCACACTCTGGTAAATTCCGTAGTCCACCGGAACCGTTCCCTGTTGCTCTTCTACCCATGCATATAATTCATTCCGCCCCGCGGCTGACAGCACGGCCAGCTGGCCCCGATAAATCGGGCAGGTCGTTGAATTCGAACCTGTCGGGCAATTGCCGGAGTTGATTCCGGAGTACGGCTGGGTCGCCAATGGACTCCAACTCACCCCATCGTTTGACGAGTACATCCCGTGGCGGCGAATGAAGGCGTAAAAGGTCCCGTTCGTTCCCTGACTGGCGTTATAGACAACATCAGTTGCCGAAGACGGAACCGCATGGTCGGTAAGGGTGACGCGGTTCCAGGTCTGGCCGCCGTCCTGCGAGTAGTAGAGTCCCCGCGCGGTCGAGTTTCCATCTTCTTCCCGGCCGCGATTGAAACCAAGATCGCCGGCGGCGGCCGCCACCACCAGGTTCGGGTTCTTACTGCTGAAAGCGATCTTGGTGAAGCCCAGCCCCAGGAAAGACTGGCCCGTTTGCGCCGAGGTGATTTGCTGCGGCCAGGTGATTCCACCGTCGGTCGAGCGCAGTATGCCGACCCCGTAATAGGAGTCGATGGCACTGTTCGCTTCGCCCGTTCCCACCAGAATGACGTTGGAATTGCCGGGCTGGATCGCAACCGCGCCCACCGCGAGCGATGGCTGATTGTCCAAAAGGGGCTGCCAGACCACCGCCCCCGGGCCGCTGGGATCGGCTCCGTTCACCGACTTCCACAGTCCTCCAAAGGCGCCACCCACGAACACCGTGTTCCCGGAGGTGTCGGCTGGATCCATGGCCACCGCGAGCGCTCGCCCGGAAACCAGGTTGTAGTCCTGCTGGAACCCGGCGTTCGAGTCCAGCGGGGCCGGTCCCAGCGCGGTCCAACCCGCAGAACCGGGCGCGGCCGGTTCCGCACCGCTTGCCGCCAAAGCGGCTTCGCGCTGGGCTCGCATCGCCATCTTTTGTTGATGCGCCCGCAGTCGCAGCGCCGCCCGCGATTCGCCTGGTGGCGCCGTGCGTCCATTGGCAAGCCACTGCTCGCGAAGATCGGGACGATCCTGGTCCTTCTCCTCGCCCGGATCGTAAGCCGATTTGACCTTCGATCCCTGGCCGAATGCGCTCGACAGGAAAGCCAGGAAGAGGATAGACAAGAAAACGAGCGCGCGCACACCTCGGCTGGCCATGGCGGTAGAAGACGTCTCTGCGTTTCCTCACATTGTCCGGCCGCCCGCATACCCTGTCTGTGAGACCTGGCGGCCCCGATTGTGATGAATCCGTGCTGGACTCGTCCAAGCCAGCCACAGAAGAGGTAGCCAGTGCAAGAGGGTGAGGCGCGACAAGCCAGGAGGCAGCAGCTAGAGCGGAGTCCCAGAAGGTCTACCCGACGTCTCCGCTCTTCACCCGCCGTGCCCATTTTGTAGAGACGCAGCTTGCTGCGTCTCCTGTGTGCGCATTGCGGGCGGCTTCGGGTACAGTAACCGTGAATCCGCGCTAGTCGGCAGAAGCTCAAGCCCCAACTCAGTCCCCACGTGATCCGCTATACTATTTACTCATGTCCGTGATCAAGAACATCGGCGCCATCGCCCAGGGTATGAGCATCACCTTCCGGGAGATGTTCCAGCCCACGATCGTCGAGAACTATCCCGACGGCCCGGGCGTGTTGAAGGGCGCGAAGTTTCAGGAACGCTTTCGGGGCATGCACGTCCTGCAGCGCGACGAAAACGGCCTGGAGAAGTGCGTGGCCTGCTTCCTGTGCGCTGCCGCCTGCCCCTCCAACTGCATCTACATCGAGGCGGCGGAGAACACGGCGGAGAGCCGCGTCTCCGGCGCGGAGCGCTACGCCAAGGTTTACAATATCGACTACAATCGATGTATCTTCTGCGGGTATTGCGTCGAGGCGTGCCCGACCGATGCGATTACGCACGGTCACGGATTTGAGCTCGCAACTTTCAGCGCCAGCAACCTGATCTACCGCAAGGAACAGTTGTTGTCCATTGCACCGGCGCATATGGGAGCGAATGCCGTGTTTGGCAAAGCGGATACCGATGTGGGCGCTCCGGCGACGTCGCAGCAGGGAAGTTAACGCGATTCGGTTTTGGAATTCTGGATTATGAACTGCGCGCCGGTCCTCGCGGGCCGGCGTTTGTGCATGAACCGTCGTTGGTCGTTTGTCGCCGGTCGTTCGCCATTCGCTTAAAGAAGCGTAATGAGCAGCTAACCGCGAAAAGCGAACGACGAACAGCGAACGACTAACGACCATCGACCATCGACCAACGACTGATGCCTGACTTTCTCCAAACCGTAGCCGACCGGGTCGTCGTCTATGACGGCGCCATGGGCACCAACATCCAGTTGCGCCAGCCCACGGTAGACGATTTCCGGGGCAAGGAAGGTTGCAACGAAATTTTGGTCCTCAGCCGTCCAGACATAATCAAAGACATTCACGCCTCGTTCCTCGCGGCCGGCTGCGACGTGATCGAAACCGACACCTTCGGGGCCACGCGCGTGGTGCTGGCCGAATACGATCTCGATGATAAGGTCGCTGAAATCAACCTCGCCGCCGCGCGCATCGCCAAGCAAGTTGCGCACCAATTTTCCACCAAAGACAAGCCGCGCTTCGTTGCCGGATCGATTGGCCCCACCACCAAGCTGCCTTCGCTCGGACACATCAAATTCGATGCCATGGCGCTCGCCTTCGAAGAGCAGGCGGCGGCCCTGATCGAAGGCGGCGTGGACGTGCTGCTGATCGAAACTTCGCAGGATCTGCTGCAGGCCAAGGCCGCGCTGGCTGGCGTGTTTGATGCCATGCAGAAAGCCGGCAAGCGGCTGCCGGTGACCGTGCAGGTCACGCTTGAAGCCACCGGCACCATGCTGCTCGGCACCGAGATCGGCGCGGCGCTGACCGCGCTCGAGCCCTACGACGTGGACGTGATCGGGCTGAACTGTGCAACCGGTCCGGCGGAGATGAATGACGCCGTCCGCTTTCTCGGACTGAATTCGACCAAGCATGTCTCCGTGCTGCCCAACGCCGGGCTGCCGCAGAACGTTGGCGGACAAGCGGTGTACAAGCTCACGCCCGAGGAACTGGCGAAGTACCACAAGCACTTTGTCGCCGATTATGGTGTGCGCATCGTGGGCGGCTGCTGCGGCACTCGGCCTGAGCATCTGAAGGCGGTGGTCGAAGCGGTCAGCGGCGTGGAGCCCGGAAAAAGGGAAGTGAAGCCGGCGGGCGCGGCTTCGAGCGCGTACACTTCGGTGCCGCTTGATCTTGAGCCCAAGCCGCTGATCGTAGCGGAAGAAATGAACACTACCACGCGCGTTGAGCATTTCCGCAACCTGGTGCGCGCCAAGAAATATGACGACATCCTGGCGCTCGCGAAAAAACTGGCGAACCAAGGCTCGCACATGCTCGACCTGTGCTGCGCCATCGTCGGCGAGGACGAGAAGGGCTACATCAGTTCGATTCTGGAAAAGATCGCGACCCGCGTTCCGGCGCCGATCCTTGTCGATTCGACCGAAGCCGACGTGGTCGAAGAGGCGCTGAAGCGCATTCCCGGCAAGGCCATCATCAACTCCATCAATCTGGAAGACGGCGAGAAGCGGACGTCCAAAGTCCTGCCCATGGCGAAGCGCTACGGCGCGGCCGTCATAGCCCTGACCATTGACGAAGAGGGCATGGCGCTCACCGCCGACAGAAAAGTTGCGATAGCGCAACGCATTTTCGATTTGGCCACGAAGAAGTACGGCATCCGCCCCGTCGACCTCATCTTCGACGCGCTCACGCTGCCGATCTCAACCGGGCAGGAAGAGTACCGCACCGCCGGCATTGAGACGCTGAAAGCGGTCGAGCGGATCAAGCAGGAACTTCCTGAGGTCAAGACCGTGCTGGGCGTGAGCAACATCAGCTTCGGGCTGGACGCTTATCCGCGACGCGTGTTGAACTCGGTGTTCCTGCACGAGGCGGTCGAACACGGGCTCGATATCGCCATCGTCAATTACAGCAAGATCTATCCGTTATACAAAATTCCTCAAGAAGAAGTTGACCTTGCTCGCCGGCTGATTTACCGCGACGAAGCAAACGGCGATCCGCTGCAGATCTACATGCGGCACTTCACGGGAGTGAAAGGCAAGCCGCAGGCGCAGACCGCGGCGCAGGTCGAAACTCTTTCGGTCGAAGACAAGCTGGAGTACGCCATCATCAATGGCGAAAAGTCGGTGGGCGAAGGCAGCCGGATGCGCAGCCTTGAACAATTGCTGGAAGAAGCGCTCGGGCAGTACTCGCCGCTCGACCTGATCAACACCGTCCTGCTCGGCGCCATGCGCACGGTGGGCGACCTGTTTGGCGCGCGCAAAATGCAACTGCCCTCGGTGCTCGATTCGGCGGCGGTGATGAAGGCGGCGGTCGCCTACCTGGAGCCCCGGATGGAGAAGAAAGCCGGCTCGCAGAAGGGCACGATTGTGCTGGCGACGGTGAAAGGCGACGTCCACGATATCGGGAAGAACCTGGTGGACATTATCCTCACGAACAATGGATTCAAGGTCGTCAATCTTGGAATCAAGCAGCCGGGCGACGTCATCATCCGCGCCGCGCAGGAGCACAACGCCGACGCCATCGGGCTGAGCGGGTTGCTGGTGAAGTCCACGCTCGAGATGAAGTACGTCATCCAGAACCTGGAGCGGCAAAAGCTGGAATACCCGGTGATCTGCGGCGGTGCGGCGCTGACGCGGAAGTACGTGGAAGACGATCTTCGGCGCCAGTATTCGCATGCCGTGTTCTACGGCGAAGACGCCTTCGCCGGGCTGCACGTGATGGAGGACCTGGCCGCCGCCGATGGGCCGCGCGCGGCCCGGCTGCAAGAAGGAAAGACGGTCAAAGAATATGCGAAAGCCGCGGCCGTCGATGAGGAGATCGGCCCGGTTTTTGCCGAGCGCAGCCCGGTGGTGACGGACGCGCCCAACATTCCCGCCCCGCCGTTCTGGGGCGTGCGCGTGCGCAAAGATTACGATCTGCGCGAAATTTTCCAGTACGTCAACGATACCGCGCTGTTCAAGAACCAGTGGCAATTGAAGACCGCGTCACAGGAAGACTACGCGCGATTGGTCGAGGAGAAGTACCTTCCGATCAAGAAGAAACTGGAAGAAGAAGTTCTGGCTGGCGGGCTATTCGAGCCGAAAGTCGTCTATGGATACTTCCCTTCGCAGGCTGAGGGGAATGATGTAATTGTGTATGAACCGGAAGATCCTAACCACAGAGGTCCCTTCGACTTAGCTCAGGGCAGGCTCCGGGGAGCACAGGGGAAAGAACTCGTCCGCTTCACTTTCCCTCGCCAGAAAGAAGGCCGCAGGCTCTCGATCGCTGACTTTCTTGCCCCAAAATCATCCGGCAAGACGGACGTGATCGGGATCTCGCTGGTGACCATTGGCCCGAGAGCCACCGAGGAGTCGCAGCGGCTCTTCGAGAACGGCGAGTACACGCGCTATCTCTACCTGCACGGGTTGAGCGTGGAAACGGCCGAGGCGCTGGCCGAGTATCACCACAAGAAGATGCGCGAGGAACTCGGCATCGCCGGAAACGACGCCCCGCATATCCGCGACCTGTTCCACCAGAAGTATCGCGGTTCGCGCTATTCCTTCGGATACCCCGCGTGTCCCCACCTGGAAGACCAGACCAAGCTTTTCGCGCTCCTGCATCCCGAAGAGAATGTCGGCGTGCGCCTGACCTCCGGATTCCTGCTGGAGCCGGAGCAGTCCACGTCGGCGATTGTGGTGCATCATCCGGCGGCTAAGTATTTTGTGGTGTAGGGGAGCGGTTCACCGCCGAGACGCGGAGAGCGCCGAGCTTTTGTAATTGGCGATTTGTAATTGGTAATTGAGGGCCTCCTACGGGCTGTGCAAGGAAGTTCATAGGTTGCCATTCAGTTCAACTCCAACTCTTTCGGCGGCCTTGGTCAGCCCGAGGCCGCGCTTGGAAACAACGTCGGTGGCCAGCAGAGACCACTCACAATTTCGTCTTCCGGCCGAAGGCTGGGTTACGTTCGAGGTCGATTCCAGAGCCGACTAGCGGAGACTCGGCGAAGAATTGGACCAGGCTCGTTTTGCGGTTCCGCCGTTCCAGCCGCTCAAATTCTTCAGCGGCGATCACCACGACGGTTTCTTTGCCTTGCCGAGTGACGTACTGCGGTCCTTCGCTGCGGGCGCGCCGGAAGAGTTCGCTGAAACGCGCCTCGGCGTTCTGGACTTGCCAGCGGTTTTCTCCTGTCTTCATGAACAACCCGGACCTCCTTCATAACCGTAGCACAGGATTCCGTTCAACTCGGTGCCCCCCAAGCGAAGCTCCACTGTCCGATTACTTCGGTTCGCGTGTGAGCAGTTCGAGCTCTTCCGGCGTTCTGGGCCAGTCTTCGCGCAGCAGACGGGAGAGGGCGCGGTCGGCGAGCAGCTTGCCTCCGGTCTGACAGTCGGGACAGTAGTTGGTTTCGTTGGCGGCGTAACGAATGCGCTGAACTTTCGCGCCACAGCGCGGACAGGGCTCTTTGTAGCGGCCGTGAACCGCCATGCCGTCGCGGAACGCGGTGACTTTCTCGGGGAATCCGTCGCCTGACTCGCGCCGCAAACGGTCGATCCATTCGGCCAGGCTGGTGCGCACCGCCGTGAATAGCCGCTCGATCTCTTCCGGCCTGAGCTTTTTCGTCAACGCGAGGGGGGAGAGCCGCGCGGCAAAAAGAATCTCGTCGGAATAGGCGTTGCCGATACCGCTGAAGAGCCGGGGATCGGTGAGAGCGCGCTTCAGGGTGTGATTGGCCGATGTGAGAACTGTGGCGAAGTGCGCCAGATCGGTTTCGAAAACCTCCAGTCCGCCCGGATCGAGCTCACGCAGCCCCGCTTCTCCTGCGACCACGTGGAGCGAAGCGCGCTTGCGAGAGCCAGCCTCGGTCCAGAGCAAAGTTCCGCCGGCAAAGTCGAAGGCAGCCAGGCCGCGGGGCGGCGAAACTTTGGCGCCGCGTTTCTTCCAGTGAAGCCGGCCGGCGATCATCAGATGCAGCACCAGCCAAAGATCCTCTTCGAGGCCGATGCAAATGCGCTTCCCCATCCGGCGTAGTTGAACAACGGCTTTACCTTCCACGCCCGTGATGGGCGGCGCGACCGTCCGCAATAAGAAGGGGCTGGCGATACGCACGTGTTCGAGGGTCTGAGCGAGAATGCGTTTCTCGATCGCCTCGAGATAGACGACGATGTCGGGCAGTTCGGGCACTGGCGTGGGCCTGGCAGCAAGGCCCTGACAATCCTACATCGGGTGGGAGGCCGGCACGCGAAGTGGTATGCGGCAAGGTTCCTGGCGCCGTCCCATTCTGCCGCGAGCGCGGTAGAATCCACCTTCGACCATTCGTTCCTGCCTGAGCAGCGGATGGCGGGCCGGAACGCGATAGCAAAAACTGGAGACGCAGGAGACGGCTGGCATGGCACGAAACTTCAAGGAGTTATCGGAACGCGAGATTCTGGCGCTGGCGGTTTCGCTGGAAGAGGAAGATGGGCGCATCTATGCCGATTTCGCCGACGGCTTGCGCGAAGACTATCCGGCCACCGCGAAACTGTTCGAGGAGATGCGCGAAGAGGAGTCGGGACACCGCGCCGCGCTGATTCAGACCTACCGCGAGCGCTTTGGCGAGCACATTCCGCTGATCCGGCGGCAGGACGTGAAGGGATTCGTGCAGCGGCGTCCGTTCTGGCTGACGCGTCCGCTGAAGATCGCTGAAGTGCGCAAGCAGGCCGAGATCATGGAGCTGGAGACGCGCCGGTTCTACCAGAAGGCCATCACCCAGGTGAGCGATGCTGGCATTCGCAAGCTGTTAGGAGACTTAGAGGAGGTGGAGCGCAAACACCAGGTGGCGGCCGAAGCGCTGGAGGCGGAGATTACGCCCGATGTGGAGAAGTCGGAAGAAGAAGCACAGCGCAGGCTGTTTGTGCTGCAGATTGTGCAGCCCGGGCTGGCCGGGCTGATGGATGGCTCGGTTTCGACTCTGGCCCCGGTGTTTGCGGCGGCGTTCGCGACCAAGAGCAGTCACGACGCTTTCCTGGTTGGACTGGCCGCGTCGATCGGCGCGGGCATTTCGATGGCGTTCGCCGAGGCGCTCTCCGATGACGGGTCGCTGACGGGCCGAGGGCGTCCCGTGCTGCGGGGCGCGGTCACTGGATTAATGACGACTGCCGGCGGGATTGGCCACACGCTGCCGTTCCTGATCCCTGATTTTCACGTTGCGTTCATCGCTGCCGTCATCATCGTTGCACTGGAGTTGGGAGCAATTGCGTGGATCCGGAACCGTTACATGGATACGCCGCTGCTCTCGGCGGCGTTTCAGGTGGTGGTCGGAGGGGTGCTGGTATTTATCGCGGGGATATGGATTGGGAGCTCGTAGGGAATTGGTAATTTTGTAAATTGGCAATTTGAACGAGTTCGTGGCGCGGGCATTCCCGCCCGCGTCTCCGCTGCTCCTCGGAAGTTACGCGGGCAAGAATGCCCGCGCCACACCTGCTTGGTCGTCATCTGGTCCTGATCGTAATACTCCATATGCGCGAACATCGGCTCCGAGCGACGTTCTATTCCTTGGCCATGACCAAAGGTCAACGAACCCTCACCCACCGAGAGATCGAAGTTAACGGAAGCTGTTGAAAAAAGCCGTTGAAAAATGAATCGCCAGTGCGGTATCTTGCCTTGACTTGGAGTCAATCATGGACGGAATCGCCAGCAGTCTGGCCAAACCCGCGCAACTCCGGCGCGATGCCAAGGCACGTCCCCGTTCGGAGGCCAAACGGGCCCGCATCGTGGCGACTGCCATCCGGCATTTTGCCGAGCACGGCTACAGCGCGGCGAGGGTAGAAGATATTGCCGCCGACCTCGGCATCGCCAAAGGGTCGGTATTCCAGCATTTCAAGAGCAAAGACGGGTTGTTTTTCGAAGCCTACAAAAGTGCGGTCCACTCTTTTCCAAAGTACATGGAAGCGCCCGAAGAGGCTATGAAGCAGGGCTTTTTCGCGGTGCTGCGCTACTGGCTCGGGCGCAGCGAACGGATGGTCCGCGACAACTGGGCGTCGTACCGCATTTATCTGATCGGCAATTACGGAACAGATCTGGCGCTGCGTCGCGAGATTAACCGCTTCCTGGTGGCGGAAGACCCCTACGGATGGAACGAGTTTGTGCGCTACGGTGTGACCCGCGGCGAACTGCGCCAGGATCTCGACGCCGAGATGATCGGCTCGATCCTGGAGTGGACGATCGACCGCTTCCAGGACGCGCTGCTGACCGAAGAACTCGACCCCGGCCTGTTTCGCAAGCAGGGGCCGGTGCCGGAAAGGAAGGAAGCCCGCATCCAGCAGTTTCTGGATGTGCTGCGGCGGGCGATCGGATCGGAGAAAGTTCAAGTTTCAGGAAAATGAGGATGAATCAGAAGAGCAGCGTCCAGCAGATTCTGGCTGGCTACGACGACAAGGCGCCCCTGTCCCAGGCCTACACGATTCCGGCGCCGTGGTACGTGGACGCGCGCATCGCGGAACTGGAACGGCAAACCGTCTTCAGCAAGTCGTGGCAGGTGATCGGCCGGGTGGAACAAGTCGAGAAGCCGGGGCAGTTTGTCACCGCGACCGTTGCCGGAGAGCCGCTGGTGGCCGTCCGCGGGAACGACGGCGTGCTGCGGGCGTTCTACAACGTCTGCCGCCATCATGCCGCGGCGGTGGTGACGGAGCCTTGTGGACAGGCTTCGATCCTGCACTGCCCCTACCACGGCTGGAATTACGGGCTGGATGGATCGCTGAAGGGGACGCCCGAGTTCGAGGGCGTGAAAGACTTCGAGCGCAAGGACAATGGCCTGGTTCCGGTGAAAGTGGATACCTGGGAGAAGTTCGTGTTCGTAAATCTCGATCTCCAGGCCGCTTCGCTAAGCGGGTTTCTCGGAGGCCTGGTGCGGCGGGCGGCTCCGCTGGGGCTCGCGAAACTCGATTACTTCACGACCAAGTCTTATGACATTCACTGCAACTGGAAGGTGTTTGTCGACAACTACCTGGACGGCGGCTATCACGTGCCGCATCTGCACAAGGGGCTCAACTCGGTTCTCGATTACAAGCAGTACACCATCGAAAACGAGGACCGGTACTGCCTGCAGTCGAGTCCGATGGTGGCCTCGGACGAGGATGCGGCAACCGCGACGACGCGCAAAGGGGACCACGCCTGGTATTTCTGGCTGTATCCGAATTTCATGTTCAACTGCTATCAGGGCTACATGGATACAAACCTGGTGATCCCGCTGGATGTGGACCATTGCCGGGTGATCTTTGATTTCTACTTCAGCGACGTGAGTGAGGCGCAGCGCCAATATAACGAACAGAGCGTCGCGGTGGGGAACCGCGTGCAGGACGAAGATCTCGGCATCTGCGAGGCCGTGCAACGTGGGCTGAAATCACGGGCTTATGGGGCGGGACGGCTCTCGGCGCGGCGGGAAGCGGGCGAGCATCTGTTCCATCAATTGCTGGTGGCGGATCTGAAGAACGGTCCGGGGACGAAGGTGCTGGCGGCGGACTGACAGGCTTCGGAAAGACTCACGTTTTGTATCAGGGTATCGATTTGGCGATGCCGTGGGGCCGTAGCTTTTAGCAGCGCCGGAAAGCCGTTCCTAGCCGCGAAGCGGCGTAAGAATACAGTCCACGGGCCAGCCGTGGGTTCCGAGTCGTTGTGATGCAGCCCCGAAGGGGCGAAACAGTTTGCGAAGCGGAGGGTCAACGCCCTCCGTTTTCTTACGTGAGGGAACAACCATGAAAAACGCTCTCTTCGTTTTGCTGGTCTGTGGTTCCATCGCGGCCGCGCAGGTTACCGCCGTTCGTGCCGGGCGAGTGATCGATCCGGATTCGGGCACGGTGCTTTCCAACCAGGTCATCCTCGTCCAGGGAAACAAGATTCAAGCCATAGGGACGGGTCTGGCCATCCCCGCTGGGGCGCAGGTCATTGATTTGTCCGGCAAGACGGTGCTGCCCGGGCTGATCGATTGTCACACCCACGTGGCGGATGGGCAGAGTGATGGCGACCCGTTCAATGTGCTGCGCAAGACGGCGTCGCAAGTCGCGCTGGAATCGGTTCCGAACGCGCGGGCGACGCTGCTCTCGGGATTCACCACCGTCCGGGACGTGGGGACGTACCGGGCTTTGAACGATATCGCACTGCGCGATGCGATTGCCCGTGGCGACGTGATGGGGCCGCGCATGTATGTGGCTGGGGCGTACATCACGATTACCGGCGGCGCCGGGGCCATGACGGGGCAGGCGCCCGATATTCAGCTCCCCTGGGACCTGCACTACGGCGAAGCCAATAGTCCGTGGGAAGTGCGGCAGAAGGTTCGTCTGCTGGCGCACGACGGCGTGGACCTGATCAAGATGCTCTCTACCGGAGCGGTGCTGACGCACGGGAGCAATCCGGCGTCGGTGGAGTTCACGCCGGAAGAGCTGCAGGCAGGGGTGGACGAAGCCAGGCACTTCGGGCTGCGGGTGGCGGTGCATGCCCATGCCGCGGAAGGGATCAAAAACGCGATCCTGGCGGGGGCGGCTTCGGTCGAGCATGCCGAGATGCTGGACGATGAGATCATCGCGCTGGCCAAGCAGCACGGGACGTATCTCGTCATGGATATTTACGATGAGGAATGTATCCAAGCGGGGGCGAAGACGGGGCAGACGCCGGCCGACTTTTTGCAACACGATGCCGACCTCGGGCGGATCCAGCGCGAGAACTTCGGCAAAGCCGTCAAGGCGGGCGTGAAGATGGCGTTTGGCACCGATCTGGGCGTGTGCCCTTATGGAAGCAGCGGGAAACAGTTTGCCTTCATGGTGAAGTACGGGATGACGCCGATGCAGGCGATCCAGGCCGCGACCTCAAACGCCGCCGATCTGCTTGGTCATTCGAATGAGATCGGCTCGATCAAGCCGGGAAAGTATGCGGATTTGATCGCGGTGAGTGGCGATCCGTTGAAAGACATTAGCATCCTCGAAAACGTCGAGTTCGTAATGAAGGATGGCAAGATGTACAAGCAAGCGGGGGCGATGGTGTGTGCGCAGTAGAGGCTATCTTACTAACGGCGCCATGAGTGCGTCCAAATAGGTAGTGTAATCCCTGCTTACAACACTATGGAAAAAGGAATCGTTATGGCGACGAAGGGCAGGAGGTTGCGCATATCAGGGTTCGGCATAATACCCATCTCGTGTTTGCACAGCCAAATTCTTCTGTTTGGTCGTTAAGCTGATCTTGTGATAACCAGCTGCAACATTGGCTTTGTCGGGTGTGTAGCCCAGGCTGTACTGCGTGCGCAGTTCCTCCGCAATGCTGGCATAGATTTGATCTACCGTTTGCTTCTTGGAAACCTCGTAGGAACCACCGCCGGTTTCTTTTGAGATCTGCTCGAGAATCTTCTTGCCGTCCGGACGAGCTTCCTCGGGATGCCGCTGCCCACCGCCCCTGTGACCTCCACCTCCCGGGCCTCCGCCTCCGGGACCTCCGCCTCCGGGCCAACCTCCGCCCGGCCAGCCTCCACCGGGCTGGCCCATCCCGCCTCCACCAATGGGCCGGCCGAAGCCGCCACCCTCCTTATGATGCTTATCAGCAAAGAAGATGGAGTAGACCACGGTGTCGGCGCGTTGGGCCGCCTCAATGGCGCTCTGCAGGGACTCCTTGCTACCCCGGTCAACTCCGTCAGAGAGAATGATGAGCGCTTTGCGACCCTGCTGCTTCTTCATCAATTCGTCGGAGGCCAGGAAAACGGCATCATAAAGCAAAGTGCCACCCCCGTCGCGCATCCCGCGCGAACCGCCGGGGTGAGAATCCCGCGGCGATTCGCCTCCTCCCCCGCTGTCGCGGTCGTACCTGGACGCTTGCAGCAGCGCAAGAGCGGATTGCAATTTGTCACGCGAGGAAGTGAGATCCTGGAGCAACTCCACCTCATGGTCAAAATGAATGAGGAATGCCTGGTCCTTGGCGCCGGTCAGCATTTGATCCAGAAAACTCTTGCTGGCAGTTCGCTCCTGATCCAGAACATTCCGCTGACTCAGGCTGGTGTCGACAAGCAGGCCGAGCCTGAGCGGGAGATTCGCTTCCTGCGAAAAGTAGCGAATCGTTTGCGGGTGACCATCTTCTTCGAGGAGGAAATCGTCCTTGGTCAGATTGCGGACGATCTGGCCGTGGTTGTCCCGGACAGTGACGGGCAGAGTGACCACTTTGACATCGACAGACATCGTGGTCGCCGCGGGCGGATTCTGGCCATGCGCCGGCCGATTGGCAAACAGCACGCAGACCAGTGCCAGAGTCTGACAGGAGAGGATGAGCCAGTGCGCCGGTCGCCGTCGCGGGGAAGAGTGATTCGGCGGAATTCCTAGCCGTTGCGCGCCAACCGCGACAAAGCGGCCTGCATGTCGTTGCCTGATCCACACTCTGGTCATTGAGAACTTCCCTCGCCCTGAATCCCCATCTCAGTTCCAACGGCAAGCTGCTTAGTCTGGAAATCGCTGAGTGCCTTGTCAAGTTTTTCTACGACGCCGGTAATTTGCTTGACTTCGATCCCCGAGTGTTCCAGCCCCCGCGAAAGAGCCTTGCTCTGTTTCGTGACATCAGAATTCGCTTTTCCCAGCTTCTTCGTGACATCCTTTAGTCCCGACTTCTGCACCGCTGAAAAGCTCTGCAAGAAATGTTCATTGTCAGTTTGGGCTTCTTGTAGCGCGCTGGTTAAGGGATTCGAGTAGTGGAATAGATCAGGTTTGCTTGCGTCTTCAGCAAGCTGCAGAAGATCTTGCGCGCCTTTTCGGGCAGCCTGAGTGCTTCTGGTCAACCGCTGGAACTGGGTCACCTGGTCTGGGGTGGCTTGGAGCGCAATAGCTCGCTTGAAGTCCTTCAAATCGTCGCTGTTGGATGCCCCAGTCGAAGGACGCCCCCCACCTGTACCGTGCCCACCTCGATGCTGAGCCAGCAGGATGGGCGGACCCATTAGGAGAACAATCCCACAGATCAGCCATGTCAATCGATTCACGTTGGGAGCTCCGAATTCATGGTAACTCTACGCGGAAACGGGTTCCCGGTAAAGAATCCGTAAGAGAATGCAACAAACGTTCTGAGCCCGACGCGCTTGTGTCGAGCACACTAATATCGCTTGGATTCCGCGCGGACCTAATGAGGTCTGATCCGTGCCGAACGCGGAAGGTTGCCTGACAACGCGCCGGTTCTTCTAAGAACCGGCTGTGTCATGGCTGACTGGATAAAAAGCACGGAGATTATTGATGATCCCGCGGAATCGTTTCTTCCCACGTCTTCTGCTTCAGCGGCTGGCCGTCTTTGAGTAACTCGCGGGTGTATTTGTAGTAGAAGTTCCTGGCGTCGCTGGTAAGTTGGAGGCGGCCGCGCCAGACGAGCACGCGGTCTGTGAGTGCGATCGTGGTATCGGCTTCACCGACGACCGAGCTGGTTTCCGGGTGCTGGTCGTCTGCCTGGTAAGTGATCCGCTCCAGGTCCGTTTCTTTTCCCCACGGATAGATCTCCTCGGATTTGCCGCTCCAGTTGACCTTCGTGTTTCCGTTCAGTTCGTCGCGCTCCACCTTCCATTCGCCCGGAAAGGGAAAGCCCACGGACTGGAAGCCGGCGCGTTCTTCGGAAGGCTCAGGCGGAAAGAAATGCGGAACTGCGTAAGGCGAGGGCGGAACTAGCGGGAGCACCAGGCACGACCCGTTCTTGCCGCCCAGCACAAGGCTGGTTGTCATGTTGTACGGAGTGGGCCAGATCATCGGCCAGAGTGCGTTGGAAACGGCTAGACGAATGCGATGGCCTTTGGGAAAGACCCGGGTCGTCAGGTGCATTTCGATGTCGAGAAGGTAAGTCTTGTTGGGCTCAAGATCCTTCGCGTCGGCCGCGGACTCGCGCTGAGCCCCATTCAGCCCGGCGCCGGTGACCAGGGTCACGGAGCCGTCGGGAGCGACATCGGAAAGACGCACGAACCAGTCGGCTAACGGGGCTGAGGAACTTGCCTGGAGCTGGGCGCGGGGGCGGCCGAGGATGGCGAGGTCTTCCGGGAGCGGTGCCGAATCGTAGGTCAGGCTGAAGGCGTCGACCGGGCGCTGGTCGGTCAGGAGTTCGCCCCACCAGAACCCGGCTTCCACACCGGCCGAAGGGATGTAACGCAAGTGGTGCACTGCCGGTTTCGCCGGCTCGGTGGAGAGCAGGTGCGCGTCGAAAAGATAGAGCGCGGTGTTTGACGCGTTGGCCGGGGGCCAGCCGACTTCCGCCCGCCAGTGTCCAGGCACTTCTTTCAGGTGCGGATCGGGAGGGTGCCAGTCCCGCATGAAGATGGTTAGCGGGGCCTCGTTCATGATCCCGGTATTCCGGTTCTTGAGCCAGTAATCCCACCAGCGCACGGCCTGGTCGCGCCATTCAATCTGCGGACCGGGTTCGGCGTCATGCGGGAAGGTATGGTTCCACGGACCGATAATGGCCCTGAGTGGCGCTTTCACCTGTTCCAGCATCCGCGGGATGGAATCCCGATAGCCATCGAGCAATCCGCCGATCAGGAAACAGGGAATCTTGATTTCTTTCAGCGGTCGTACCGGGCTGCGCCAGAAGTCGCCATCGCGCTGGTGCCTGAGGTAGAGCAGCGACCACGGGGCGGATTCGAAGCGCGGATCGAGTACCTTTTCGTCGAGCGTGTAGTCGGGTGCGCCGGTGATGGCCGGTGACAGGTCCATGTCGAGCTCGAATTCATCGAGGTGCATCATGCCATCGATGTAGTGAATGTCGTCGTGAAAGAGCTCCTCCGTCGCATCGACCGCCAGGATGGCCTTCAGCGCGGGCGGGTGGCGCATGGCCATCTGGATGGAGTTGAATCCTCCCCACGAGATGCCGAACATCCCGACCTTTCCCGTGGACCAGGGCTGACTGGCCAGCCATGCGATGACCTGTTCGCCATCCAGTTGCTCTTGTGGGGAGTATTCGCGATCGGTGGGGACGCCTTCGCTGGCGCCGAAGCCGCGGATGTCCACCCGGACACTCACGTATCCGCGCCGGGCAAAATAAGCGTGAATGGGATAGTCGCGCGCGGCGGTCGCGTCATCCTTGCGGTAGGGAAGATATTCGAGCAGGGCGGGGAATCGTTCGCTGGGCTTGGCGCCATCCGGCATGTAAAGAGTGGCCGCCAGACGCACGCCGTCGGGCATAGGGATCCACTGCTGTTCCAAGCGGACACCGTAACGGGCGGGAGCGGGAGGCGGAATTTGGGAGGCGTGCCCGGGGACTAGCAGGCATCCCGCCAAACCGAGAATCGAGAAAAGCCGCAAGCGCAGAACCATTAGGCGCAAATATAGCAGCCGGCGGGGACGGGATGCAGGAAAGAAAAGGACGGGGCGGAAGAATCAGATTAGTGAAGATGCCCGGCCCGCCGCTGGGTGGCGGCTGTGTGGGGTCGTGGGGTGGGGCCGGGCAACTCTGCTTTTCCCCTCTGGATTAAAGCTGGTGATTTTATACAGGGGGAATTTCCGTCTAGGCTGTGACGGCGATCACCGTCGCGTGTGACTAATAGGCCACGCGGAGTTGTGACGGCGGTCACCGCCCAGGGCCCGCGGCTCCGTTTAAGGTAGCTACGATATTCCTTCAGAAAACTGAGGAGAGGCACTCATGGCGTACGTCATCACCGACACTTGCATTAAGGACGAGCTCTGCGTCGAGGTCTGCCCCACCGACTGCATCCATCCCAAGAAAGACGAAGAGAAGTTCGAAGCCGCGACCCAGCTTTACATTGATCCAGTCGGCTGCATCGATTGCGGAGCCTGCATTCCGGCCTGCACGTCGGATTCGATCTTCACGGCGGAAGACCTCCCCGAGGACAAGAAAGAGTTCCTGGACAAGAACGCCGCCTATTACAGCTAGCCTCAGTCCCTGCCGGCCCGCGCCTCCACGTCTCCGTGGAGCAACGCGGGCCCTCTTACGCCCCTCTGCGCCTGCCCTGACAGAGAGTTCCCGCCTTCCCATGTCGCCCCGTTGCTCGAGAATCGAACCGGAGGCGCTGGGCAGGAGCCAGGACGAACTGCGGTTGCTTCAGGCGATGGGTCGGGAAACCGCCAGCATTCATCTCGGAACCGAAGACAGGTGCGAAGCGGTCCTCAAGGACTCGCGGCAGCGAAGAGGAAACTGGCCGGAGACGAGCGCTGAAACCATGGCAGGCGCCATGGAGACGGACGGGCGAACCTGAGGGAACACTGGAAGTCTAGGGAGCGGTTGCGCTTACGGAAGAGCGTGTTCCTGCAAATGCTCCGCAGCCCGGGCGACGACGGCGTATTCGGGCGCAAACGCGGAATCTCCGGCGAGTACCGGAGAGGCGGGTTGGGGCGCTTCCTTGGTCCCCAGCCCGCCAATTAGGGCGTTCAGAATGCACTCGAGGGCCTCGGGCGACCCGCTCCAGACGCGGGAGAGGGCCTCGCGATGAATCGCTAATTCGCCCACGATCTTGGCCATGCAAGGACCTCCGCAGGCGAGTTCGGCCGGACCGGTTCCACTGGCAGGCGCCCAATCGGACGGCCCCGCCGCCAGGAATTGCAGGTTCGCATGAATCAGCCAGTGCGTGATCAGGATCTTCAGATGGAACTTGCCGCAGACGCTCTGTATCTGTGCTTGTTCCGCCAGTATTGGGTGCCAATGGAGGACCTTCAGGCGATCGAGCCAGTAGTTTTCCACCACCAGAAACCACCCCGTGTGGTCGCTTGCTTCCATTCCGCAGACCGAGCAAAAGAAGCGCTTTGCTGGATAGCGATCCATCTTCATTCCCTTTCGAAAATCAGCACTTCTCCGCTGCGCCCGCGACCTGGAACCGCGCCTGGGATGTCTCAGCTAAGGGGACCGTCATCATGCCCCGGTCGTGGTCGAAGCGGAGGGTAAAGTGCGATGAACAAGCTTCACACAGCCAGAAGTGTTCGCGACGCGGCTTGCGGAGGCTGGACGCCCCGGAGGCTCGCGCATCGGAATCGCGGTTTTCCGCCAGAAATAGTTTGCCTTCGCGGAGCGACCGAAACGGAACACTGCAGGCCGGGTTCGCGCATTTTTGCAGCATCGCGGTTCTGACTCCTCTTCAGTTGTTCTTGAAAACAGAGGCGGGTGCACGCATATGGCCAGAAGAAGTCGGGCATTGAAGAAACTAACAGCTTCAAGCACTTGGAGTTAGCAATGCGAGAGTCAAGCGACAACAGCACTTACACGGCGTTCGCGACGGAGGCTGGTTGCTGCCGACCGGCGCTCGGCATGGATCACGCCGATGGCCGTTCAGCAGCACATTCCCATGTGATAATGCTCACAGCCTGTTCGCCCGCGGGTGCGCGACCATAGAACGTACAAGAGTGGGGTGGAGGACTGGAATGGTAAGAAAAGTCTTGATTCTTGGTGCGGCTGGCCGTGACTTTCATAATTTTAATGTTGTATTTCGCAACAATCCTTCTTACCACGTGATTGCCTTCACGGCCGCCCAGATCCCCGACATTGCGGGCAGGCGCTACCCAAAGGAACTGGCCGGCCCGGCGTATCCGGAAGGCATTCCCATTGCCGAGGAGAAGGACCTGGAGAAACTAATCCGGGAGCAGGGCGTGGAAGTGGTCGTGTTCTCCTACAGCGATATCGCGTACCAGAACCTGATGCACCTGGCGTCGCGGTCGGTGGCGGCGGGAGCGGATTTCTGGTTGCTGGGTACGGAGCCGACCCAGTTGAAGTCCAAAGTGCCGGTGATTTCCATCTGCGCGGTGCGAACCGGGTGCGGGAAGAGCCCGCTCTCGCGCAAAGTGGCGGCCGAGCTGCGGCGGGCCGGTCTGAAGGTTGTGGTGATTCGCCATCCCATGCCGTACGGGGATTTGGCGGCGCAGGCGGTGCAGCGCTTCGCCACCCTGGAGGACCTGGAGCGACATCAGTGCACGATTGAAGAGCGCGAGGAGTACGAACCTCATCTCGTGCACGGTACGGTGGTGTATGCCGGCGTGGACTACGAGAAGATCCTGCGGGCGGCGGAGAAGGAAGCCGACGTCATTCTCTGGGACGGGGGCAACAACGACACGCCGTTCTACGCGTCGGACCTGGAGATCGTGGTCGCCGATCCGCACCGGCCCGGCCATGAGCTGGCCTACTATCCCGGAGAAGTCAACCTTCGGCGAGCCCAGGTCGTGGTGATCAATAAGGTGGATACTGCCGCCGCGGAGAACATCGCCACCGTGCGTGCCAACATCCAGCGCGCCAATCCCAATGCCCGGATCATCGAGACCGCTTGCCGGGTTTCGGTGGACGATCCGGCCCAGATTCGCGGCAAGCGGGTGCTGGTGGTCGAGGACGGACCGACGCTCACGCATGGCGAAATGCCCTACGGCGCGGGCGTGGTAGCGGCGCGACAGAACGGAGCCGCCGAACTTGTGGATCCACGGCCGCATGCCGTGGGTTCGATTCGCGGCACGTTTGAGCGCTATTCCCATGTCACCGCGTTGCTGCCCGCGATGGGCTATGGCGCGATGCAGCGGCATGAACTCGAAGAGACCATCAATCGCACCCCCTGTGATGTCGTGGTGATCGCCACCCCGGTCGATTTGGGACGCATTCTAAAGATCAGCCACCCGTCGGTGCGCGTGGGGTACGAAATTGAGGAGCGCAGTCAGCCGGGCGTGACCGAGTTGATCGCCGAGTTCATCCAGAAAATGGAGAAGCGGCGGCTGGCTCATGTGTGAAGCGGGTCACAGGTCTCAGGCGTCAGGTCTCAGGAAAAGCCAGAGAGCTGCGGGCTGACAGCTAAGAGCTAAGAGCTAAGAGCTAAGAGCTAAGAGCTAAGAGCTAAGAGCTAAGAGCTAAGAGCTAAGAGCTAAGAGCTAAGAGCTAAAGCTAAGAGCTAAGAGCTGAATTCCAAGGAGCCGTCCACATGCTTCGCAATGACTTCCTTTCCATCCGGGATTTCACGCCGCAGGAGATTCGAGAGTTCATCGATCTGGGGCGGCTGATCAAGTCGAATCCGGAGCGGTTCGCAGCTTCGCTGCGGGGACAAACGCTGGCCCTGAT
>JBAVUO010000075.1:0-62740 GCA_049696815.1 Terriglobales bacterium
CGTCAGCCGTCAGCCGTCAGCCGTCAGCCGTCAGCCGTCAGCCGTCAGCCGTCAGCCGTCAGCCGTCAGCCGTCAGCCGTCAGCCGTCAGCCGTCAGCCGTCAGCCGTCAGCCGTCAGCCGTCAAACAAGCATGCACAGACAAGATCAAGAAACTGTCAATAGTCCTCTTGGTGCTCAACAGAATTAATCTGTCACAAGCGAAAGATTTTCCCGAGAGCTGACAGCTGATAGCTGCAACCTGCCAGCTGCAACCTGCCAGCTGCAACCTGCCAGCTTATCGTAAGATTCTCTGTGCTCTTCTTCTGGGTCTTATTCAACCTGTTTGTGCTGGCGATGTTGGCGCTCGATCTGGGCGTGCTGAATCGCCGGTCCCACCGCATCGGATTTGGCGAGGCGTTGGCCTGGTCGGGAATGTGGATCGCCCTGGCCGCCGCCTTCGCGGTTCTGGTGCTCGTCTGGCAGGGGCACGGCCGGGCGCTGGAGTTCGTCACCGGCTACGTGGTCGAACTCTCGTTGAGCGTGGACAACCTGTTTGTCTTCCTCGTGATCTTCCGCTACTTCAAAGTTCCCGGCGAGCAGCAGCACAAGGTCTTGTTCTGGGGAATCCTGGGCGCGCTGGTCATGCGCGGCGTATTCATCCTGGCCGGAGTGAGCCTGATCCGCCGCTTCAGCTGGATTACCTACGGGTTTGGCGCCTTGCTGGTGTATTCGGGACTCAAGCTGCTGCGGCAGGGGGAAACCGAAATTCATCCCGAGAGGAACCCCGTTTTGCGTCTTTTCCGCAAGGCGTTTCCAGTGACCCACGATTACGCGGGCGGAAAGTTCTTTGTCCGCAGCCGCGGACTGTACGCTACACCGCTGTTCGTGGTCCTGCTGGTCGTGGAGACCAGCGACATTCTCTTTGCGGTGGATTCCATTCCGGCCGTGCTGGCCATCACCTTAAACGCATTTATCGTCTATACCTCGAACGTGTTTGCCATCCTGGGCCTGCGCTCAATGTACTTTGCCGTGGCGGGCATGATGGAGGCTTTCCGCTACCTCCATTACGGACTATCGGTCGTGCTGATCTTCGTCGGCCTCAAGATGCTGGGCTCGCACTACTTCTCCATCCCGACGGTCTGGGCGCTGGCGGTCGTGCTGCTCCTGCTGGCCGGCTCGATTGCAGCCTCGTTGCTGCATCCTCAGAAAGAATCAGCTCAAGTCCGCGGCGAAGATCAGAATCTTTAACCGCAGAGGACGCGGAGGACGCAGAGAAAAATTGGGTCAAATTCGATTTTCCTTAGGAATTTCTCTGCGATCTCTGCGGCTCAGGTTCTTGACCGGCGAACAGCGAACGACGAATAGCGAATAGCGAACGACCAACGACCAACGACCAACGACCAACGATTCTCCCGCTACTGGAACCTGATCTTCTCCCCGCGAACCACGGAATGTTTCAGGAACCGGACGTCGTCGTGAGCGGGGTAATCGGTGCGATAGTGGCCGCCGCGGCTTTCTTCGCGGGCCAGCGCCGAGCGCACCACCAGCAGACTCGAGACAAGAATGTTCCGGGCCTCGAATGCGCGGCGGGTCCGGGGATGCGCGGTGCGGCGCTCCAGGCCCTGCAGTTTCTCCATGGCGTGCCGTAACCCGGTCCCATCGCGGACGATCCCAGCTTTGTCCCACATGATATCCCGCACCTGGCCAATCAACTCCTCGATTGCCGGATCCACGGGCCCGTTGGAAGAGGAAGCCAGCCGCGGTTTGGAACGCGCGGCCGGGTGCGAGAGGGCTTCCCGCATCGCCTCGCCGCTGCGGGCGCCGAACACCAGCCCTTCGAGCAGGGAATTGCTGGCCAGGCGGTTGGCGCCGTGGACTCCGGTCGAGGCCGCTTCGCCCGCCGCGTAAAGTCGCGGGACACTGGTCCGCCCCACCAGATCGGTGCGCACGCCGCCCATGGCGTAATGCGCCGCCGGGCGAATCGGGATCACGTCGGTGGCAATGTCAATGTTGTATTGCAGACAGGTGGAGTGGATGCGCGGGAAACGGCTCTTCACATGGTCGGGATCCAGATGGGTGAGGTCCAGGTAAACCACCGGGTCCGGGCTCTTCGTCACCTGCAGCTCGTGGACGATGGCGCGCGCCACCACGTCCCGCGGCGCCAGCTCGCCCAGGGCGTGGTACTTCGCCATGAAGCGAGTCATCTCCATGTTGCGGAGATAGGCGCCTTCTCCACGGAGCGCTTCGGAGAGAAGAAAGCGCGGCGCGTTCTTCAGGTACAGCGCGGTGGGATGGAACTGGATGAACTCCATGTCGCTCACTTCCGCCCCGGCGATGTACGCCATGGCGACGCCGTCCCCGGTCGCCACCTCGGGGTTGGTGGTGTTGCGATAGAGCTGGCCCAGTCCGCCGGTAGCCAGCAGAACGGCGGAAGCGTGGATGGCCTGGAATTCCCCCTTGTCGCCGATCACGGACACCCCCGCCGCCCGGCCCTCCTCGAGCAGCAAGTCGGAAGACATCTCGAACTCCAGTACGGAGATGTTTTTCAGCGTCTTGGACTTGGCGTGGAGAGCGCGCAGGATTTCGCGCCCGGTGGAATCGCCCTGGGCGTGCAGGATGCGATTGCGGCTGTGCGCGCCCTCGCGGGTGAAGGCGAGCTTAGTTCCGTTGCGATCAAACCGGGTGCCCCATTCGATCAGTTCTTCAATGCGGCCCGGCCCTTCCTCGACCAGCACCCGGACGGCTTCCAGGTTGCACAGGCCGTCTCCGGCTACCAGCGTGTCCTGCAGGTGAAGGCTGACCTCGTCTTCGTCGCTTAATGCGACGGCAATGCCGCCCTGCGCATACTGGGTCGCGGAATCGCGCACCTCGCGCTTGGCGAGCACGACGACACGTCCGGCGCCGGCCAGTTCGATCGCCGCGCGCAGTCCGGCGACTCCGGCCCCGATCACCAGAAAATCGCATTCCGCTGGCGTGTGGTTCATCGACGGGAAAATGGTATCACGCGGATGGGGCGGAAAATCATTAACCGCAGAGTACGCAGCGCACGCGGAGAAATTCATGGGAAAAGATCGATTTGATCCACTCTTTGCTCTGCGCTCTCTGCGTACTCTGCGGTTAAGGATTTTCGCTCTGCTGTCCGCACTGGCATGGCTCACGCCATAAGTTATGATGAACACTCATGATCCGCATCCCGGTGGCCGCGCCGTCGCGACCCTACGAAGTGCTTCTCGAAAACGGCCTGCTGGCGCGTGCCGGGGAATGCCTGGGCAATATCCTGGCCAACCGCCGCGTGTTTATCGTGACCGTTCCGCCGGTGCGGCGGCGCTGGGCGCGAGTTCTGGTGAAGTCGCTGGCTGGCTCGGGGATCAAGGCGGAAATCCTGGTGATGCCGGACGGAGAGCGCTTCAAGCGCCTGGCGACGCTGGAAAAACTCGCGGAGAAATTGATCAAGCTGAGCGCCGATCGCAGCGCCACCCTGATCGCCCTGGGCGGGGGAGTGGTCGGCGACGTCACCGGGTTTCTCGCTTCCATCTACATGCGCGGCGTGGACGTGATCCAGGTGCCGACCACCGTGCTGGCGCAACTGGACGCAGCCATCGGCGGGAAGACCGGAGTGAACCTGCAATCCGGGAAGAACCTGCTCGGGACGTTTCATCAGCCGCGCGCGGTGCTCATTGACCCGCGCGTGCTGACGACGCTTCCGTCGCGCGAATACCGCGCCGGCCTGTACGAGGCGCTCAAGTGCGGAATCATTGGCGATCCCGGCCTGTTCCAGCTGTTCGAGGACCGCCGCCGCGAGATTCTGGACCGCGAGACTTCCGTGATCGAGAAGGTCATCGCTGATTCCGTGCGTCTCAAGGCGTCGGTGGTGAGCGCCGACGAGCGCGAGAGCGGCCTCCGCCAGGTTCTCAACCTGGGCCACACCATCGGACACGCGCTCGAGGCCGAGACCCGCTACCTGCAGATGCTTCACGGCGAAGCCGTAGCCTGGGGCATGATCGCGGCCACGAATATTGCGCTCTCAATGGGGAAACTGGACAGCGTCGCCGCCGGCCGCATTACCAGTGCGGTTCTCTCCCTGGGAGCCCTGCCGCGGGTAAAAGTGAACGTGGCGAACGTCATGAAGCGTCTGCGCTCCGACAAAAAGACCCGCGCTGGAGTCGTGCATTTCGTTCTGCCGAGAGAGATCGGCAAGGTGGAAATCGTGAGCGATGTGCCCGAGGCCTCAGTCCGATCGGCAGTGGACGAGATTCGGAAATTGGCGCAGGCCTAGTTTTTCCTCCGTGTCCTCTGTGCCCTCTGTGGTAAAGATTCTTGTTCCGTCTGCCCGCCACGAGAGCCGGGATCGGTCGCGCGATCTACTATCATGGAGGTCCATGGCTCAGGAATCCAGCAACCGCATCGCAGGTGCGAGCCCGCAGGGAGCTGGCGACCCGGAGTCCGCCGCCCGGGCGGTGCGGGAGATGTTCACTTCCATCGCGCCGCGCTACGATCTGCTGAACCACGTCTTGTCCTTCAACATCGACCGCTGGTGGTGGCGCCGCGCCGCGCGCACTTTCGCTTCCATCTTGAAGCGTCCGGAGGCGCGCGTGCTCGACCTCTGCTGTGGCACCGGCGACATGACCTTCGCCCTCGGGCGCCGGGCGAATTCCGCGTGCCCGCTAATCATCGGCGCCGATTTCTCCCACGCCATGCTCCGGCGCGCGACTCGAAAGGGGAGGAAAACCACTCTGCGCTGGGTCGAAGCCGATGCCTTGCGCCTGCCGTTTCCGGATGCGTATTTCAATCTGGTTACCGCCGCCTTCGGCTTCCGCAACCTGGCCGACTATGACGCGGGATTAAAGGAAATTGTCCGCGTGCTCGCTCCCGGAGGAGAATGCGGCATCCTGGATTTCGGCGAACCCTGGGGCTTGATGGGAAGTCTCTATCGCGTCTATTTCAAGAAAGTGCTGCCCGCGGTCGGGACCGTGATCTCCGGCGTCAAAGGCCCCTACGCCTACCTGCCGGCGTCGGTCGAGAAATTTCCCCCGCCCCAGGAAATGCTGGAACGCATGCGCCAGGCCGGCTTTCGCCAGGCTTCCTGGACACCGTACACTTTTGGCGTGGCTGGACTTTACCGGGGAGTGAAGGAGAGTCAGAATCTCTAACCGCAGAGTACGCGGAGGACGCAGAGAAAAACTGGATCAAATCGATTTTTCCTTATGAACTTCTCAGCGAACTCTGCGATCTCTGCGGTTAAGCTCTCACGGTTTCCTGAGCGAATCCGCGAAGAGGGGGAAGTCAGCCACCCGCTGACCTCTGACCCCGTGACCGTCACTTAAGGAGTCAGTTCAAACACTACTCCGCAGCCCCCAGAGCAGTTGGGATTGCCGCCGTAGTAGGTTGTGCCATAGAAATGGTGCTTCTTATAGAGCAAACCGGCGTCGGGGTTTGCCCCGTCCGCCCCCCCGGTAAAGCTGTAAAGTACTTTCTCGGTCCAGCCCTTTCGTGAGTGCTTCAGCTCGAAAATGGTGCCGTAGCCGTATAGACCGCCAGAGTAGGTTGTGCCGAAGAGATTGCCGTTGCTGCCCACGACCAAACCGACGGGCCAGACCCCGTCTGTCCCCCCGGTGAAGCGGTAGATCACGTTATACGTGCCGTCTGCAGCTACCTCAAACACCGTGCCACAGCCGTTTGGGTCGGAGCAAGAACCGCCCGCCACTCCACCGTTGAGGGTTGTGCCATAGAAGTTACCCCTCCAAGGCTGGACCATAGCGGCGACGGGCCAAGCCCCGTCCGGCGCCCCGGTGAAAGTGTGGAGTACTGTCTCGTTGAGGAGGTTGTAATCCAACTTGAAGACCGTCCCACAGCCGGCACCCCCGCAGCCGGTAGTGCCGCCCCGGTTGGTTGTGCCATAGAGATAGCCGCTCGCAGTCCAGAACAACGCTTCCGGATAAGCTCCGTCCGTTCCCCCGGTGAAGTTGTAGAGCACATTTTCGCTGGTGAGCGGATACGGCAGATGAAAGATCGTGCCGTAGCCGTAAACTCCTCCCGCTGAGGTTGTGCCGTAGACATTATTGGCGCCCGCATCCCGGACCACAGCCGCGACGGGCCAAGCCCCGTCCGTCCCCCCGGCGAAGGTGTACATCAGCTTAAACTTGCCCGTTGTCGGAAATACCTTATAGAAGGAGCCGAAGGGATCGTTAGGGCTGGACTGGATTGTGCCAAAGAGGAAGGTGTCCAACCGGATCAAACCGGTAGAGGGCCAAGCTCCGTCCGTCCCATTGGTGAAGCTGTAGAGCACCTTCTCCGTGCCGCTCGGCGTTAGCGCAAAGACGGTGCCGTAGCCGTTAGCGCCGCCGTTGTAAGTTGTGCCATAGAGATTGCCTATCAAATCGCGAACCACCCCAGCGTGGGGGTTTGCCCCGTCAGGTCCCGTGAACGAATAGAGCACGCTGTACTGGGCTTGCATGGGCGTGCCAGCAGCGACCAGCAGCGCAAAAAAGAAAGCTAACGTCACAGCGCGGCGTGAGGTTACGGTTGCCGCTATCCTCAGAACGCGCTCGCGCCAGAACGCAGAAGCGCGCCACGGATCTTTCACCACAGGATTCGCTTTGGGTGAATTCATTGGATACTCCCTCGACATCTTTTGCGCTCGAGGACGATGGCGCAAAGCAAGTTCGCCGGGAGCGATCACTCACACCCTTGCGCGAGACTCGGTCCCGGCCAGATGATTGGCTACAGACAATGCAAATAGCAGACGATCACATTGTTGTCCGCGACCGGACGCAGGTCAAGGTCGAAGGATTTGATTCCAGGCGCGTGTGCGTTGCCGCGGGCTCCGGCAACCAGACGCATGTTGCAGTTCGCGGTTCGCTGTTAGCCGTCAGCGGTTAGCGGTGAGTAGTCTGTGTCCCCTGTGTCCTCTGTGGTTTAAGTCTCTGGTTCAAGCTTTTCGAAACGAATCCGCAAACGCATCCGCAATGGTGTACTGGATGACGCGCTCATAGTCGGCCCCGAGTAGTTTTTGCAGGCGGTCGGTGTTCATGATGTATTGCCCGCTCATGTAGGGAACAGCGGCCGGCGGAATCGCGGAAATCTTCCAATCCCACAAGAACTGAAGCACCATGCGCATGGCCCACTTGCCGGGGACGCGCACCAGTTTGGCGTTCGCCATCTGGATACAGCGGCCGAAGGTCAGAGGCTCGCCCCGCCCGGCGACATTCAGGATGGTCAAGCGCTGGGCTTCCGGCTCGCGCTTCAGCAGCCATGCGATGAGGCGGGCCATATCGTCCACATGAATGAACTGGATCTTGTTGTCCACGTATCTCTGCCCAAACGGCAACATGCAGGGCAGGCGTTTGCCTTCCTGGCGCATGCGGGCGGCGCGCTTGCCTTTTCCGTTCGGCGTTCCGCGGAAGGCTCCCATCAGGTAGTTTTCCACGCTGGCCCCGGCAAAGATGTGCGGACGCAGAATGAAAACACTGCATCCCCGTAAGGCCGGGGCGCGCTGCTGCGCTACCAGATCGGTTTCCTTTTTGTGGACGGCGTAGGGAAGCGTGTGGGCCTCCAGCGGAGCGGCCTCGGTGACCGGCCCCGGCATGTCCGAACCATATGCGGAGACGCTGCTGGGGAAAATGAACTGCCGGACGGGAGTGGCCGAGTTCCGGTTGGCTTCGGTGATGGCTTCCATCACCCGCGCCGTGCCCGCGACGTTGATCTGCCACATCCGGTCCACATCCAGAACGCCGGAGCGCTGGGGATCAATCACAAATGCCAGGTGCACCACTGCCGCCGGCTGCACCTCCCGCAAGAGCAGATACAGTTCGCGAGTCGAGGCTTCTTTCCCCAGGTCCATGGCCACAAAGCGCTGGCACTGGGCCGTGGCGGGAGGCGCAACATCCACCCCCACCACCGTGTACTCAAAAAGTTGCGGCAGCAGGCGCTGGCCCAGATTGCCCGAAACGCCGGTGACCAGGACGGTTGGCTTTGCCGTTTCCATTTAGTCCGGGTCGACGTCTTCGGCCGGCGGTTTCTCCCCCTTCTTCATCGGTGGCATCGCTGGATTCCGCGCCGGACCGAAGTAGGTCTCGCTCAGATCCAGATTGGGTCCCAACTGATACGCCTGCATAGCGTCGGTGTAGCGTTTGGCGGCGATCGTATTGTGGACCTCCGCTTTCACGGCATCCAGCGCCAGGGTCTGCTTGCTCACCATTTTGTAAATGGTATGGCCGCTTGCGTCGGAGAACACCGGGGAGACTTCCTCGGGTTTAAGGTCGAAAGCGGTAATCTGGGCGGGCGGCAAGGTGTTGCGCCGAATCTTTTCCATCTTGGTAGTCGGCGGATTCTGCTTCAGACCGGCGGCCAGGTACGCCTCTTTCTGCAGCTTGTCGAAGTCTTCACCCTTGGCGGCCCGCGCCCGCAGGCTGTCCGCGGTTTTTTTCATCGCCGCTTCGCCTGCTTTCTCCCGCGCCTCCATCGCTTCCTTCTTTTCCTTGTCCGTCAGCTTCACGCCCGCCTTGTTCACGCTGGGCAGCGGAGCCGTTACCTGCTTGTTGTTCGGGACGAAGATGCGCAATACCGTGGCCTGATCGTAATTGCGCTGGTTGTCGTTGTAGTACTTTTCCAGATCGCTGTCGGAAACCTTGCCCGCTTCTTCCTGCAGGTAGCGGCCCAGCGCCTGGGAAAGAATCTGCATGCGCGCGAAGAGCATCATCTGGTCGTGCTGGGGCGTTTTATCCAGCCCCTTTTTTGCCGCCGCCGTGGACATCATCAGCATGCGGGCATAGGCGGTGGCTAGTTGGTGGCGCACCGCCGGGGACATATTCGGCTGCAGCGCGTCGGCCATCTTCTCGAATTGCTCCCGCGTGATCACCGTCCGGCAGGCGTCCCCCTGCTTGGCGGGATCGTCACAGAAGTTTTTCAGGGTGATCACCGGATCACTCGGGGCAACCTTGGGTTCGGCCGCCTTGGTTTCGGCGGCGGGCGCGGCTTGTGCCGCCTTCGGGCCGGCCGGGACGGGTGGATTGGATGGAGCCGGTTGGGATGTCGCCTGCCCATAGGCAAGACCGCCGAGCAGGAGTAAAACGAGCCAGTGCAAACGCATGAATAGTCCTCCCAGGAAGGTGTAAGGCGAACTGTAATCGTAGCATGCCATCCCCGCTCAATGGCAAGACATCAGGAGTGTTCCAAATTCATCGACCACAAAGGGCACGAAGTCGCACAAAGGTGTGAATCCACGGCGGATTTCCTTTGTGTTCCTTTGTGTCCTTTGTGGTTAATTAGGACACTACCCAAGAAATCGAGGGGTTGGCGCTGCGAGTTCCAAAGGCGATAATGACCCCATGCCAGAAATCCAGGCGGCCTTCGGCTCGGAGTCCATGCGCCGCGAAAAGCGCGCTGTCGCCGGCCGCTCGGTGCTGGCGGCGCTGGCCATCACCGGCCTGAAAATTGTCGTGGGCATTACCACCGGGTCTTTGGGCATTCTCTCCGAGGCGGCGCACTCCGGGCTGGATCTGGTCGCCGCCCTGGTGACGTATTTCTCCGTCCGCGTCTCCGATAAGCCCGCCGACGCCGACCACCAGTACGGTCATGGCAAGGTCGAGAATTTTTCCGCCTTCATCGAGACCGGACTCCTGCTGCTGACTTGCGTCTGGATTGTCTCCGAAGCCGTGAAGCGGATTTTTTTCCACCATGTGGAGATCGCACCCAGCATCGCAGCCTTCGTGGTCATGTTTTTTTCGATCGCGGTGGATGCCTGGCGCTCGCGCGCCCTGGGACGGATCGCCATCAAATACGACAGCCAGGCGCTGGAAGCCGATGCCCTGCATTTCTCCACCGATATCTGGTCGAGCTCGGTGGTCATCCTGGGCCTCGCTCTGGTGCAGGCGGGACGCAGCTACCACATGGCCTGGTTGCGCCAAGCCGACCCGATCGCCGCGCTGTTTGTCGCCGGCGTAGTGGTCTACGTGAGCTCGCGGCTGGCGCGAAAGACCATTGATGCGCTGCTCGATGCCGCTCCCGCCGGTGTGCGCAACCAGGTTCTGGACAAGGTCGCCACCGTTGAGGGCGTCCTCGAGGTGGACCGCGTCCGCATCCGCCGCGCCGGGAACCGCTATTTCGCCGACGTTTCGGTGGGCCTGGCGCGCAACTTCACTTTTCAGCGCTCCGAGCAGGTGGTAGACGAGATCACGGCGCGCGTGCACCAGGTTCTCCCCGATGCCGACGTCATGGTGCGGCCGGTGCCGCGGGCCCGCCACGCCGAGAATATCTTTGACCGCATCCGCGCCGTCGCCACCCGGCATAACTTCAACGTCCACGACGTCAGCGTGCAGGATCTCAACGGCAAGCTGCATGTCGAGCAGCATCTCGAACTCGACGAGCAGCTCAGCATGAAGCAGGCGCACGATGAAGTCACGCGCCTGGAGACGGAGATGCGCGCCGAGGTTCCCGAGATTTCGACCATTCTGACGCACATCGAAAGCGAACCCGCCACCATCGAAACCGGCGAGCAGATGGTGCGGGAGCCGGCGCTGGAGCGCCGTCTGAAACGCATTGTGGCGGAGTTTCCCGAGGTGCTCGACGCCCATGAATTCCAGTTCAAGAAAGTACGGGACCGGCTCTACGTTTCTTGTCACTGCACCCTGCCCGACGACATGCCGCTCTCCCGCGTGCATGATGTGCAGACGTCGCTCGAAATCCGCTTCAAGCAGAACGCGCCCGAGTTGTTCCGCGTGCTGATTCACCCCGAGCCGATGACCGACAACCGGCGCTGAGGTGACTGGGCTCACAGACGTTTTCAGAGGCGGATAGCATTATTGATTGTGATTCTTGATTGTTGATTGAAATGGCCCTCGAAAACCAGGCTGTGGAACTGAAGGATCGAACGAAGGCATTTGCTGTTCGCATCGTCCGGCTGATTCGCGCTCTGCCTCCTGGCATGGAATCGCGAGTAATTGCTCACCAACTCCTCAGGGCTGGGACAGCGGTAGCGGCAAACTACCGTGCGGTGTGCCGTTCCCGTTCGCGGGCCGAGTTCTTGGCGAAAATGAGCATCGTGCTCGAAGAAGCCGACGAGTCTGCCTTTTGGCTGGAGTTGCTTGTAGATACGGAACTGGTCCCCGAGTCGAAGCTTGCTAGTCTTCGTCCCGAAGCCGACCAATTGGTCGCTATCTTTAATGCCTCGCGGGCCACCGCGCGGAAAAATCAGATGAAGCCAGCTTCATAAACCGCTCGTCCTTCGCTTCAGACTGCTCAGATTCTGTGCTATCAATCGCTCAGGTTCAGCTGCGGGTTATTCGACAATCTCGATTCAGAAGTTGAGAATGCCTACGGCGGAGTTCTTGAATCAAAAATCAAAAATCAACAATCAACAATCAACAATCCATGATTGAAGCAAATGCCATTTGGACCGAAAACGAGCGATACATAGGATCGGCCACTTCCCGCCACGCGATCACAATGGACGCCGCAAAAGAGAAAACCGCCAACAGCCCGATGGAGCTGATCCTCATCGCGCTCTGCGGCTGCACCGCCTCCGACGTAGTCGGCATCCTGCGCAAGAAACGCGAACCCTTCACCGCCCTCGAAGTGCGCGCCGAGGCCCAAAGAGCCGAAGGCTATCCCGCCGTCTACACGGAAATCAAGCTAACTTATCGCGTGCGCGGCCCGGTCGCGCCCAAAGCGATGGAAGACGCCGTGCGTCTTTCCAAAGAAAAGTACTGCTCGGTTTCCGCCATGCTCGAGAAGACGGCGAAGATCGCCTCCAGCATCGAGTACGTTTCGTGAAGCCCGCTCCTCATCCCTTGCGGGGCTACATCTACATCGGCAGCGCCGCCTTGCTCTGGGGAATCGCGGCCACCCTGGGGCGTGCCGCCTTTACTGGACGCCTGCTGCCGGGCGGAGCGCTGCGCGCCATTGATCCGCTCATTCTCTCGCAGAGCCGCGCCACGTTGTCGCTGGCCGTGCTGCTGCCCGTGCTTTTGGTCCGGCGGCGAGCGGCGGTATTGCGCGTGCCCGGACGCGACCTGCTGCGGTTCTTTCTTCTCGGCATCCTCGGCGTCGCGGCCTCCAACTACTTCTACTATCTCGCGATCCAACGGACCAACGTGGCGACCGCCATCATCCTGCAATACACCGCGCCGGTGTGGGTCCTGCTCTATACCGTCCTGCGCGGCGCCGAGCGGCCTTCCGTGCGGCGGACGGCGGCGGTCGGACTGGCCGTCGCCGGATGCGCCTTAGCCGTGGGTTTCGTCGGATCGGGCTTGCGCCTCGATGCGCTGGGCGTGACCGCGGCCACCCTAGCCGCGTTCTCGTTCGCCTTCTACAACATCGCCGGACACAGCGTGCTCGCCCGCTACGACCGCTGGAAGGTGCTCCTCTGGGTGCTGCTGGCGACTTCCACCTTCTGGATCTTCGTGAATCCGCCGTGGAGAGTGGTGGCCGCCCACTTTGGCCGCGAGCAGTGGGGATTCATGCTGGCGTTTTCGCTACTTTCCGTGCTGGCGCCGTTCTCGTGTTACTTCGCTGGGCTGCAACACCTGCAGCCCACCCGCGCCGTCGTTGCCAGTTGCCTGGAGCCGGTGTTCAGCATCGTCATCGCGGCGATTGCCTTGGGAGAACTGTTGCGCCCGTTGCAGACGGTGGGGATCGTTCTGGTGCTGGTCGCGATCGTGCTCATCCAGTTGCCGGAGCGCGCCGCGCGCGAAGAGGAGCTGGTGGTCGAGCCGATGGAGTGAGGAGCAGTCGTTGGTCGATAGTCGTTAGTCGTTCGCGCAGCCGGGTTGCCAACGACCACCGACCAACGACTCGGGACGACGACCGAGCGGCGAAAAGCGATCAGCGAACGGCGAACAGCGAACAGCGAACGACGGTCCGCGAACGACCAACGACTAACGACTAACGACTAACGACCACCGACCTCACACCAGCTTCTTTCCCTTGGTCTCCGGCAGCTGCGTCGCCATCAAACACGCCAGAAAGAACGCCGCCGCGCATAGATAGAAAGCCCAGCCCAATCCTTTCGCCTGGCCAACCCGCCCGATCACGTACGGTGCGATGGAACTCATGGTGCGCGCCCCGTTGTAGGTAAACCCAAGCGCGCGGGCGCGCAGGCGGGTAGGGAAGATTTCGCTGCCGATGATTCCCGAGCCAGAAAAGAATCCCGTCCCAAAGAATGCAACGATCGCGCCCAGCACCAGCAGCGCGGCCTGCGAACGCGCCAAAGAGTATATGGGCACGAGCAGCGCCGCGGCGAGGGTATAGAGCATGAACGACCGCCGCCGGCCCAGGCGATCGGCGAACCAGCCGAAGCTGACATATCCGGGAAACATTCCGCACAGGTTGAGGACAACCAGCAGCGTGGTCGTGCTCATCACTCCAAAGCCGCGTCCGCCCTGCGCAACTGGGAGCGAGAGATAAGGCGGAATCCACGAAAACAGGCCCCACCATCCAAACAGGCCGAAGAAGTTCAGCAGGAGCAACGCAACGGTGCTCTTGAGATAGGGCGCCCGGAAGATAGAAAAGAAAGAATCGGGGCTGCTTTCCGAAGAGCTTCGACCGAAAATCTCTAACCGCGGAGTACGCAGAAGACGCGGAGAATTCAGAGAAACTGCAGCAGAAGGATCCAATCCTTTCCTCTGCGTACTCTGCGTCCTCTGCGGTTCAAGATTTTGATCTTCGCCGCGCGCAGAATCTGCCGCCAGCCGCCGGTGTTCCTTCCACATCTCCGATTCCGGCACGCGGTTCCGAATCCACAGCGTGACCAGCGCGGGCAGCACCCCGACAAAGAACACCGCGCGCCAGTTGGCATAGCGCAGGACAATCCCCGCCACCAGCGCGGCCAGGGCATAGCCGAACGCCCACGAACTCTGCACCATGGCGATGGCCTTGGCGCGCAGGTCATCCGGCCAGGTCTCCGCGACCAGAGTCGCGCCCGTATTCCACTCGCCGCCCATTCCAAGCCCTAAGACGAAGCGGAAAACTGCCAGCATCAGCACGGTCGTCGAGAGGCCCGAGGCGAACGAGCAGACCGAGTAGGTCAGGATGCTGAGCATCAGGGCGCGTTTGCGCCCGATGCGGTCGGCCAGGAAGCCAAAGAGCACGCCGCCCATCCCCGAGGCCAGCAGCGTCAGCGTGTAGAGCAGGCCGGCGGTCGCCTTGGTCATCCCGAGATCGCGCATGACGTGCGCCAGCACCAGCGCGTAGAGCATGGCGTCGAAGGCGTCAAGCATCCAGCCGAGCGCGGCCGCCAGCAGCGTGCGGCGTTGCCCGGGGCTCGCTCGTCTCAGGAGTTGGATCGGCCCAATCGCCATGAGGGAGCGATTGTAGCAGCGGTTAGTGGATAGTAGTTGGTAGCTGGTGAGACGGTAAGCTGGGCCGGCCGAAACACGGAACGCAACCGCACAAACACCAGCATCGGCGCGGAGTTGGAGAACGATCTGTTTGAGTTAGGTGATGCTGGTTAGGCCGGTTCCATGGCTACCGTAGACCGCGGGCAGTTTGGGGAAGGGCAGGACCTCACACGCTGCGGAAAAGAACTGGGAGAGCGGGGCACAGCCGGATCGTCTCGGCTGGTGCCCCTCTTCCCCGTTACTGGTTATTGTTTCGGTTTGGCTTTGCTTTTCGCCCCGACTCTTTTTGCCGCATGTAGTCCGGCTAGCGACCCCTGCTGCTCGAGGGGCCCAAGGAATAGACTGTCGCCATCTTCGTCCATCCAGAACAACTGTGCGCCGCTAGCCTGATAGATGACTACCGAGAAGTCAACCGGTGAGCCACCGGCGACAGTGATGGCAAGTGGGTTCGTGAGCATTGTGTAGCGCCCAGCGTTTACCCCGTCAGGGTCCGCAGTTCCCGAGAATGTAACCCCGGAATCCGTCGGGTTAGCGCTGAAGAATGACAGTGGATCACTGACGAGTCCGGTTCCGCTCAGAACACCGCCCGTAACCGATCCCTGCCCAACAAAGTCGAATTCGCCACTGATGGCGTTGTAATCCTGCGCTCCAAAGGCATAGTTGCCGGCGAAGCTGGCCGTGGAGGTGTCCGTTTGCGGAGTCAGGACCCCAGTGCCGTTGAGCGACGTATCCAGGTCGGCAACCAGAGCGCCTCCTAATCCGCTGGTGGTGTTATTTGGATCGTTCAGGTTGAGATTTGGGTCCGTCATATATATCCCCAGAGCGCTGACGTCTTGCAAGTCTCCGGGCGTGATCGTCAGGTTGCCGTATCCATTGCTCGCAATAGCATAGGTGCCTGAGATAGGGGAATCGCTAAAGACAAAGCCAAATTCGTCGTCATCCGCGACACCTTGGAATGTGCCGCTGCCCGGAACCGTAGCAAACTGGCCGGCCGCAGCATACGGAACCCCGAACGAGTTGCTTTGGACACCAAACACGGAACTTCCTAGCGATGTATTGTCGAAGGTGCCGGCGCCCTGGCCGAACGCCGAACCGACGAACGAATCGTCGACATCCACATCAATGATCCGTATCGCTTCCGGACCGACGATGTAATAGTTGATTGCGATTGCTATACCGGTTCCGGTGATCGTGCCGCGCCCGAAGGAATCGGGCGCTGAGATTGTTCCGCTGAAAGCCGTTCCCAGCGTCACCGTTCCATCATCATCGACGTCGAGAAGACCATTCTGCATGGCGGTGCCACTGATTGAGAACACGCCTCCGGCCACAACCGGAAGATAGGCGGTGTCCACTCCAGAAAGGGTGAAGGCATAACCCCCGCTGAGCGGGCTCGTCAGTGTCTGCAAGTCCATGCTCCCACTGGAGGTGGCGCTCCCGTCAAACTGAACGATGAGCGCGTGGTTGGTGTTTGCAAACTGGACGCCGAGGGTTTCGGTCCCGTTCACGCCCAAATCCGTGTTGTCCGTGATCAGGGTGAGTGTCCCCTGGCCGGTGGTCGGATCCACCGTCAGCGTTCCTCCCGTGATGGTGTCGCCGGAAGGCTCAGGTGACGTGAGTCCAAAAGCGTCGTTGTAGTCTTGCTCGCCGGCAAGAACGTTGCCATTCGCGTCAATGGTTACCGCCCCTGCAAGGGCGTAGAAATTCGGGCCGGAATTGATGGCCTCGAGCCCGCTCAGATAGAACATATAGCTGTTCGAAGCCACCACCGGTGTGTTCGTCAGATTGAAGTCGGCCGCCAACGCGTCAACCGTAGCCGTCACCGTATAGGGTCCGCCGACCGTCGCATTCGCTGTGAACGTTGTTGAGGTAGCCACGCCGCTCGCGTTGGTGGTATCTGTTTCCGTATTCGTCCCACCCGTGAAGGTACCGCTCGCTCCCGATGCCGGAGCCGTGAACGTCACTGTCGCGCCGCTCACCGGGTTCGAGTCGCTATCCAGCACCGTCGCTCCCAGCGGCGTTGCAAACGCCGTGTTGATCACCGCGCTTTGCCCCGATCCGCTCGTCGCCGTGATCGAAGCAGCAGCCCCCGCGGTGTTCGTCAGACTGAAACTGGCCGGCGTCGACGCTCCTGCGACCGAGGCTGTCACCGCATAAGCGCCAGCCGTCGTATTCGCCGTGAACGCCGTCGAGGTGGCCACGCCGCTCGCGTTGGTTGTATCTGTTTCCGTATTCGTTCCACCCGTGAAGGTGCCGCTCGCTCCCGACGCCGGAGCCGTAAACGTCACCGTCACGCCGCCCGTCGGCGATCCGCCCGTCGTCACCGTCGCCACCAGCGACGCTGCAAATGCGGTGCCGACGGTCGCGCTCTGCCCGCTTCCGCTCGTCGCCGCAATCGAAACGACCGGAGGAGCAGGCTTCGAGGTCGAACTGCAGCCGGTCAAGAAGACTATGGCCAGGGAAATTAAAGCGAGGATGCTCACGTAAGCTTTGCGGTTCATAGAGACTCCCCTTTCTGCGCCGTCTTCCCGGCACGCTCACGTGCCTGCGGCGACACCGGGAACCCGTGCTCGCTCCGGATCATGTACACCTGGCCACCCACTTTCACGGTGCGGACCAGAAAGACCTGCTTGTCCTTAAGTGTCTTCATGACGCCGGTTACCTCAACTTGCTGGCCTGTGGCGACCGAGAGCGCGCCCTTGCCTCGTAAACCGAAGGTCCCCAAACTTGCGTCCACCGGACCGGAGGGGGTTGCGAGCAGGAGGTGGGAACCCATAATCATTCCCAGAGAAGGTTTCGTGAGCACACTCGACACCGTGCCGCTGAGTGTGACTTCCTTGGTAATGTCGTAGCCGAGTGGCCCCGCAGTCCTTTCCGTTGTTTGCGCCAGAACTGGCGGCAAGAGTGAGAGCAAGGACAGGAGGGCTAATACGCATAGCCCTGCGCATAAACGTTTCATCATTTGCTGCCTCCAAAGGTGAGTGCTGACCGGAATTTCCGATTGGGATATCTGGCTTCCGCGCAAGCTTATCCTTCAACTAGCCTGGACACAAGGAGTTTTCCCGCACGGTACCAGCCAGATCACGGTTGGCTGCGACGGCTCGTTCTTGCTCGTCTGATGAGCCCCATTAATACCACTAACCACTAACCACTGCTTCCACCCAACCTGCGAAAATACTTCGCTGCCTTTGCTACGTCGCGCGCGATCTGCGCCTTCAGCGCCTCGATGGAGGGAAACTTGATCTCATCGCGCAGACGGTCGAGGAAGTGCACCTCCACCTTTGTGTCCGCCGAAATTTCCAGCGGATGAAAATTCAGCAGGTGGCTTTCGACGGCGAACGAATCGGCGCCAAAGGTGGGCCGGTTGCCGACGTTGGTCACCGAGTCGAAACATTCGTTGCTGCCGTCGGCGATCCGCGTGCGCGTGATGTACACGCCATCTTTCGGCACCATTTCCTCGTAGCGCGACAGGTTGATGGTCGGGACCGTGTACTTCGCCCCGTAGCCGCGTCCCCGGCCCGCGGTCGAAAGAATGTAGTAGGGACGCGCCAGCAGGTGGCGCGCCCGACTGACCCGGCCTTCCCGCAGCAGTTTACGGATGTGGCTGCTCGAAACCGGCTCGCCGCGCAGACGCATTTCCGGATAGTCGTGCACTTCGAAGCCCATTTCCCGGCCCAGTTCGCGCAGGATTTTGATGTTGCCCGCGGCCTGATGTCCGAAATGGAAGTTATAGCCCTCGTGAACTTCGCGGGCCTTGAGACACTTATGCAAAATGTCGTGCGCGAACTTGTGCGGGGACATCAGCGAGAGGTCGCGGGTAAAGGCCAGCAGCAGGACTGCGTCGATTCCGGTCGAGGCCAGCAGCCGCAGCTTCTCCGGCGTCGGCGTCAGCAGCTTCATCTCGTGGTCCGGCCGCAGGATGCGTGCCGGATGCGGTTCGAAGGTGACCACCACCGACCTCGCGTTCCCCGCTTTTGCCCGGGCCACGATTTCGCTCACAACAGCCCGGTGTGCGCGGTGCACACCGTCGAAGTTGCCGACCGAGACCAGCGTCGGACCGAAGTCCGCCGGCACGTCTCCGAGTTTGTGGAAGACTTTCATTGTGTAGCCCGCAGTTCGCGAACTCCCGAACTACTTGCCTGCATTATCCATGAAGCCCGCTTTGAAGGGGCGCGGCTTTCAGCCGCGCCGTCACCGCGCGCTCGAAAACCGGGGCTTTAGCCCCTGAGGCCGGGGCCGAGCAGGCTCCCAGCGTCACAGGATGTTCCCCGCGATTCACCCCAGCGGCTAAAGCCGGGCTTCTTCTTGCTCCACATCGGCGCGGCTGAAAGCCGCGCCCCTTCAAAGCCACGCCCACACTCGTGAATAACCAGAAACTAAATTTCAAACTCCAATTTCATCCCGTCGTACGCCAGCCGCACATGCGGCGGCAGAGTCGCGTTCGTGGCCTCGTGCGCCAGATCATGACAGATATGGGTGAAAAATGCCCGCTTCGGTTTCACCTCGTCCACAATCTTGAGCGCCTGCTCGACCGTCGAATGCGTGGGATGCGGCTTGCGGCGCAGCGCGTCCAAGAACAAAATGTCGAGGCCACGCAGCTTCTCCATCGATTCCGCTGGGATATCGCTATGGTCCGTGAAATAGGCGGCCGATCCGAAACGAAAGCCGAAAATGGGCGTTTCCCCGTGGATCACAGTCACCGGTTCAAAGCGCGCGCCGAACAGTTCGAGCGGGCCGTCGAGAGTTTTCAGCTCCACCTCCGGCAGTCCGCCAAATTCGTACTTGCCTTCGAAGATGTAGCGAAACATGTGGCGCAGGGTCTCGGCGGCGCGCGGCTCGGCGTACAGCGGCAGACTGCCGGGGCGATGGCGATAACTCAGGGGACGCAGATCGTCAATGCCAAGGATGTGGTCGGCGTGGGTGTGGGTATAGAGAACGGCATCCACCCGCCGGATCTTTTCCCGCAGCGCCTGCTCGCGGAAGTCGGGCGTGGTGTCGATCACGACGTGGTGCCCGTCATAGCTGACCATCACCGAGGGCCGGGTGCGCCGGTCGTGCGGATCGACCGAGTGGCAGACGGCACAGTCGCAGCCGATAGTGGGCACTCCCATCGAGGTGCCGCTGCCCAGTACCGTCAGAGTCGCCTGCATCGCTCTTTCATCTTAAAAGATCAACGCGGTTTGGTCACAGGTCACAGGTGACAATCCTTTCACCACAGAGTCACAGAGCCGCAGAGGGATTGCAGAGGTCAGAGGTCAGATTGCAGAGGTAAAACCTCAGCGATTCGGCATGCCGCTCGTCGCGAAAGGTTCCACCTCTGCATTCTGACCTCTAACCTCTGACCTCCACGGCGGTTCCTTCCTGCAACCTGTCACCTGTGACCCGTGACCTTCTCCTCAGCCACTGGTCCCCGTGCTGGGGCCGGGCGCTTGCGGAGGATGCGCCAGGGCGTTGGTCACTTCCACGTAGGCCATGCGCAGCTCGTAGAGACAGTTGTCCAGGAAAGCCTTTTCCTTGGGCGAGAGGTTGCCTTGCGTCTTCTCCCGCAGCATGCCCAGCGAGTCGATCGTCTGCCGCGCCCCGATCAGGTCGATGTGCGGCTGGCTGCCCTGCTCCTGCATCAGGCCGAGTTGCATCATGGCCGTCATGTAGAGGGAAGCCATAAAACGCTCGAAGTTGACTTCCAGCTCTTTCGCCGAGTGGCCGCTCAGTTCGACGCGGGCATCCAGATCGCGCGACGACTGCTGGTAGGCGTCATGCTGCGCCTGCTGCTGCGATGCCGTCGGCGGAGCGGGCATATCCGCCGCGGCCGCATCTGGCGCGGCCACAGCTGGGTCGGCGACCTTTGCGGCAGCCGGCGTTTCCGGCACTTGCGCCGGAGTCCTGTATTCCTCCTCGGCGCTGTCGGTCCGGAGCTCTCCATCCGCCGTAAACAGCCGCCGGTCGCTGACTTTGAAGCCGGTGTCTTTTTTCTCTTCTGCCATAAGTGATACCTTACCCTCGACTCAGAACTACTCGCCCTAGGACTTAAGACGAAGTCCCGCAGGGACGACTGATAATAGCCCGGCGCTTTAGCGCCGGGATCCCGGGCAACCCCAACCGAGAAAGTCCCGGAGGGACGACTGAACTGCCGGTCTGGATCAGTCGTGCCTACGGCACTCCACGTTTAGATTGCACCCTGGCCCGCCAGTGAACTGGCGGGCTATTTTCAGGCGTTCCTCCGGAACTCGTCACGTCGGAGGGCCATCGCTCAATAGCAACAACGATGTTTTTTCCAACCCCTGACCGTTCGGGCTATGGGAATTAGACAATCGGAACCTGCGCGGCTTTCAACTTGGCATCCCCCGCTTGCAGTTCCTTCCCCGCCGCTTCCCGCCGCAGATAGCCCAGCGCCACCTTCCGATCCCCACCGGCGAGCGGCAAGATCGCGCTGGTCGTGACCTCGCCCACGTCTTTACCCTCCGCCTGGATCTTCATTCCGCGAGCAGGCAATTCGCCCTCGACGGTGAATGCCCCAAACTGGCGGTGCACGGCGCCGCGCGAGCGGATACGCTCCACGATCTCCTGCCCCAGGTAGCAGCCCTTGGTGAAATTGAGCGCCCGCATCTGCCCGGTTTCCTGCGGCAGGTCGCGCTCGCGGATGTCCACGCCGAATTGCGGAATGCCCTTCGCGATGCGGAAGAAATTTAGCGCCGTCTCGCCCGTGCGCCTGGCTCCAGCTTGAAGCAGCGCATCCCAAAGTGTGGTGACGTGCTCGGGCGCGATCCAGACCTGCCAGGACTCACGCGCCTCTTCGCCCGAGTGCAGCACCGTGACCCCAATCTCTTGCCACTGAACCTCCGCGAATTGCAGGTAGGCGAGTTCCGGGACCGCAATCCCGGCTCGCTCCAGCACCGGACGCGACTCGGGTCCGGTGAGGCCAAGAGCAGTGATCGTGACACTGACGTCGGTGACCTCGACGTCGTCGGCAATGATGTAGTGGTCGAACAACTGCAGAATCTTTTGCTGCCACCACAGGCTTTCGAAGTCCACCAGCAGGGAATCGCCGCGCTGAAAGGCGTACAGGTCCGCCTGGATGTGTCCCTGGGCATTGAGCAGGAAGGCATACACGCCGTGGCCGGTGGCGAGGTCGCGTACGTTGTTTGTAATCATGCCGTTAAGCCAGCGCACACGGTCGCTGCCAGTCAACGCGATCTTCGAGCGCCATCGCAGGTCGTACACGCCGCAAGTCGAAAGCAGGGCGTGGAACTCGGCGCGCGCGTCGCCGAAGTCGGCGGGCGTATTCGGGCCGGTGTGCGCGCTGGCGTGAGCTCCCGGGATGGTGGCGGAATTCATCGTTTTAAGCTCTCAGCTCCCAGGTGGCCGGATTCCGTTCTCAACCGGAGTGGTTGTTCGCTGAGAACTAAGAGCTGACGGCTGACCGCTGACAGCTGAGAGCCAAACTTTGATTATAGCGAAGGCGCGACTGACCGACGAACGGAGGCGTCTGGGTGCCAAAGCGACCGGCGGCTGCCCAATATTCAGCAGCCGCAGACAATAACACCGAGCTAATAGGAAATCGCGTAGGAGGCCCTAGGATCGCTTCTGAGCGCGAAATGGTACTTCGGGTCGTCCTAGGGCCTGCAAACGCGCCTACAAGCCTCCTAGGGCATCTACGGGGCATTCTAGAGAAGGTTCAGACCGGGCTTAGGGATCGCTGGCAGGCAGAAGTTGTCTCAAAATGATATATCTTGTAGGCATAGCAGAGTAAGTTGTTGATGTATGGCTTTCGGTTCTCAGGAAGGGCAAGAGCACCTCAGGTCTCCCCCCCGAGAGCTGACAACTGGGAGTTGCCCACTGACCACCGCCCACTGACCACCGCCCACTGCCCTGTGATACCTTTCCGGGAGTGAACCCCAAGCGACGTATCGCTGTCATTCCCGGGGACGGAATCGGGAGGGAAGTCATCCCGCAGGCCGTGCGCGTACTCGAGGCCGCAGGGGCGGACCTTGCGCTTACCCACTTCGACTGGGGCGCCGACCGCTACCTGCGCGACAAGGTCACGGTCCCGCCGGAGGGTTTCGCATCTCTGGCGCGCGATTTCGACGCCATTCTGGTGGGCGCGTTCGGCGATCCGCGCGTGCCCTCGAACATTCACGCCAGGGAAATCCTTCTGGGCATGCGCTTTCAGATGGACTTGTATGCCAACGTGCGGCCGGTGCGGCTGCTGGATGCATCGCTTTGTCCGCTGAAGGGCATCGAACCGAAAGACGTGGATTTTGTCGTGATCCGCGAGAACACCGAGGGCGTGTACGGCGATCTCGGCGGAGTCTTCAAGCAGGGAACTGCGGATGAGGTTGCTATTCAGGAAGATATCAATACCCGCAAGGGCGTGGAGCGCATCATCCGCTATGCGTTTGAATACGGCGCGAAGAACGGAAAGCTCGATGGCTCGCCGCGATGCCGCGTGCTCATGTGCGACAAGTCGAATGCCATGACCCATGCCGGCGGCCTGTGGCAGCGCGTTTTCAAGGAAGTCGCCGCCGAGCATTCGGGAATCGAGACGCAGCACATGTACGTGGACGCGCTCGCCATGCAGATGGTGCGCGATCCACGCGGCTTCGACGTGATCGTCACCAACAACATGTTCGGCGACATCCTCACCGACCTGGCCGCCGCGCTGCAGGGCGGGCTGGGCATGGCGGCCAGCGGCAACCTGCATCCGCGGGAGACCTCAATGTTCGAGCCGGTGCACGGATCGGCGCCGTCGATTGCGGGCAAGAACATCGCCAACCCCTTCGGCGCGATCCTGACCGCGGCGATGATGCTGGCGCATCTGGGGATGACGGCCGCGGCGGCCAGGATTGAAGCCGCCGTCGTCGAAGCGGTGCGGCAGAGGAAGACGACGCAGGACATCGGCGGAACGCTGGGGACGCGAGAGGCGGGCGAGTGGGTGGCGAACTTCCTTTCCCACGGATAAACGCGGATTCTCGCGGATTGGATCGACTTCAAACTGACATGCCGGATAACCACGAAATCTCTTGCAAGCCGTCCGCGAAGCCTTGGGCTTTTCTTCTCAGTGCAGTCTTCGCCGTGCTGCTGGCCTTTGCTGCTCTGGCCCCTGCTCAGAGCCAGCTTGCCGGCGAGGTCGCCGGCGCTACACAAGCCTCCGCGAGCGAGGGCGCCCGCGCCACACAAGCACCGGCCAAACAAGCCACACCACCTACACCAGAGCAGACCATCTCGCCCGACGAAGCGAAAGAGCTTTTTCGCTCGGTGGACGAGATCCTGCAGTTCGCCAGCCAGGATACTGGACTGCCCATCAAGCACGAAGTAAAGCGCAAGCTGATCCAGCGCGACCAAGTGCAGTCCTACCTCGAGAAGAACATGAAGGAGGACAAGGACGCGCAGCGGCTGGAACGCTCGGAAGTGGTCTTGAAAAGATTTGGGTTGTTGCCGCGCAACTTCGATCTCAAGACATTTCTCGTAGCGATGCTGCGGGAGCAGGTGGCGGGATATTACGATCCCAAAACCAACACGGTTAATCTGCTGAACTGGCTGGACGTGGAACAGCAGCGGCCGGTGCTGGCGCACGAACTGACGCACGCCCTCCAGGATCAGTCGTTTGGGCTCGAGAAATGGATGAAGAGTGCAGACGAAAAAGCTGACCACAAAGGAGATCCGAGTCTAGCCGACATCCAAAATGACGAAGAGATGTCGGCTCACCAGGCGATCGTCGAGGGGCAGGCGATGGCGGTGCTGGTGGATTACATGCTGGCGCCGACGGGCCAGTCGCTCGTCGATTCTCCGCAGATCGCCGAGGCCCTGAAGCAGGGCATGCTGGTAGGGACGCCCGATTCTCCGACCTTCCGCGACGCGCCGCTGTTTCTGAAAGACGAGCTGACGTTTCCCTATCGTTATGGGCTCGACTTCACCGCCGCCCTGCTCGCGGCCGGCGGAAAAGAGTTGGCCTACACGGGCGTGTTCAAGGACCCTCCGAAGACGACGCGCGAGATCATGGAGCCGCGAACGTACCTGGCGCACGAGAAACTCGAGCCCATGAAGATGCTCGACTTCAATAAGGATTTCGAAGCCTACGACTGGTTTGACATCGGAGCGATGGGAGAGTTCGACGTTGCCGTGTTGGTGGAGCAGTACGCGGGCGGGGACGAGGCGCGGGCGCTCTATCCGTACTGGCGGGGCGGGTATTACTTTGCCGGACGGCCCAAGGGAGCGAAGTCGGCGGCGCTCGGATTGCTCTATGTCTCGCGCTGGTCGAGCGCGGAGAAGGCGGCGGAGTTTGCCGCCGTGTACGCCAAGTCGCTGGCGCAGCGATATCAGAGGCCGCGCGGGTTGGGGCCGGACGGCAAAGTCGCCGAGGATGCGCCGCCGGTGGATTCCTGGCGAACCCTTCGCGGGCGACACGCGTGGCTGACGGAAGAAGGGCCGGTGGTGATCGAAGTCCGGGGAGATGCCGTGCTGATTAGCGAGAGCCTCGACGACAACACGACGAAGCGGGTGGAGGGGGATTTCTGGGCGGGGACGAAATAGCCTAGAGACGGGCGTTTTCTCTCTCCCGCGTGTTGACGAGAAATGCAACCCCATCCCGGAAGATGCTGTCGTTGAGGTTCAATCCGCCGATTCCAGATTACCCGTTGCTTGTGACCCGAGTCACAGCGAATCTTATGTGCCGGCGCTAGCTTCTTGAAAGAAGGCTAGCCTTTTCTTCCCAGCCTTCGATATCACGCCAGCTTCCCCCAAGCAATCGGCGTGAAAGGAGATTCCTTGTGCAATCCCTAGAAGTACGTCTGGTCCACTTCGTTGGAAGCGCTATCTCCTTGCTCTTTCTCGGAATGGTGGTTGGATGCGGCAGCAACCCGTCCGCGACAAACCCGCCCCCGCCCGCCAACAAGCCAGTCTTCCTGTACACGGCGAACGTTCAGACTGCCGACGTTTGGGGATTTCAAGTGAACACCACTACCGGCATGCTGACTCCTGTGCCCGGTTCACCTTATTCCGTCTTAAATCCTATTTCTGTGGTCGTGGAGACGAGCGCAAGATTCGCTTATGTGGCTGATTTCACAAATAACAGCATTCACGAGTTTACGATCAATCAGGCCAATGGTAGTCTCATGGAGATCGCGGGCTCCCCAATTCCGGCCGCAGGCAATCCGGTTGCGATGGTCTTGGATGGGTCAGGCAAGTTCTTGTACACGGCAAACCAGAGCGACAATAGTGTCTCCGGCTTTGCGATTGATGCGACGCAGGGCACCCTTACTCCAATTCTTGGTTCTCCTTTCCCTGCGCAGCTGGGGACTGACTCAGTAGCAATCGATCCAGTGAAGAATCGGTTGTACGCGGCGAATGGTTCCAGCGATACGATTTCCGTGTTCGATATCGATACCGGGACCGGAGCTCTTTCTGAGATCGCAGGAAGCCCGTTCACGATCGGCAGTATCGTAGGAGACTACGCGCGCACCATCGCGGTGAGCCCGAAGGGAACGTTCCTCTATGTAGCGGATGCAACGTCGTGGGGGCCGGAATCGACAAGTGTATTTGGCTTCGTGATCGATGCCAATGGAGCGCTGACGCCGGCACCCGGTTCACCCTTTGTCGCGGGAACGGATCCGATCACTCTGACTTTCGATGCGGCCGGAAAATTTCTCTATGTTGCCAACAGCAAGGACAGCAGTATCTCGGGATTCGCGATTCAGCCGGATGGAAGTCTGACACCGACACCTAGTTCTCCTTATACAACACAACCGTGGCCCATGTGCTTCGGAGTCGATCCGAGCGGCAAGTCTTTGTACGTGGGCCATGACAGTACTGCGCTTCTGGTCTTCACGATCGATGCAACCACGGGAGCGCTTACGAGCGAGGCAGGTCCGATGTCGGGAGGGGGTAGTCCCTGGTCGATCGCGTTTGCACAGATCAGATAAAGGAAGCCGACCCTCTAGGGACGAATCGAGCCGTCGGCGAGTGGCGGCAGCGATTTCGGTCGCTTGACTTTGTGAAGTCGTCTCCACGGGTCTCTGCGAGAGTATGGCAGGGGCCGGACTCTGGAGGCGATTTCGCCAACTACACCGCACGACGATTGGTGAGAAGCTCGTCCGGTCAGTGACTCCCAGCTGAAACCGGTAGGAATCTCCGCACGGTCGCGTTTACGGTGAACTGCTTGCCGTCGCGCTCCAGTGTCAGCACGCGGGTTTCGCCGGGATCCCCTCCGAGCAGCGACCATATCTGGCCCATGGTCGAGTCTTTCGCGGGGACTTTGTCAATCGTGAGCAGAACGTCTCCGGCCTTTGCTTCGGGAACGGCGGGCTTGCCTTTGTGCTCGGGCACGCCGATCACGGTGTAGCGCCCGTCGAGTTCGGGGCGCAGCGTGAGGCCGACGACATCGATGCCAGGCGCGATGTAACTGCCGCGCTGATCGAAATAGATGGTCGCGTGCGCATAGTCGATGCCGACGCGGTAGTTAAGAAGGGCGTTGCCGCCGATCAGGCCGCTGGTTTCAGCGCCGGCGCGCTGGCGGTAGAACGACATAAACGCTTGCGGCAGAGTGTCAAATCCCACCTCGGCCAGTTTCACCGGGCCATATTCGATCGAAGGGACGCGCAGGGCGTGCTGGCTTGCTTCCTCCTGCATTCCCCAAAAAAGCTCGGTGCCGACCGCGCCGGTGTTGCGCGGCCACTTCGGGTGGTCGGCCGCGAGCTTCCCAAGGACATCGCCCATGAGCATGCTGAAGCTGGCGCCGAGGTCGAGCGTCAACTGGTAAGGCTTGCCTTCGATCTTGGCTGGAACCTGGATCATGCCATTCGGCGGATTCACGAACGCCTTGGCCGATTTGCCGGTGAACTTCGCCTGACCGGGAGCGGCGAGAGTGAGTTCGCGGTCCACGTAATCCATGACCAGGTCGTAACCGCGCAGGACGGTCGAGGGCAGGTTAATTTCGGCGCTGGAGCCGGGGGCGATGCTGTCGGCGGCGACCATCTTCGCTTCCTTCACGCCGGCCAAGGAAATTTTCATTCCGCCCACAACGATTTCCTTCGGTGCCTGAAAGGTGCGCACTTTGGCGCCGAGGATTTCCGTTTCTTTTGAGTCGGGCGTGGGCTGAAGCGCCATCAACCTGGCGACGCGCTCGCTGATCCAGACGTCGGCGTTGCCGGGGTCCACCCATCCGCGGACGCGCTTCTGGGTGCCGTCGGGCAGGGGCAGGGAGACGTCGATGATGATCCGGTTGTGGTCAAGCGTGACCGGAATGGTGGCGGACTGGGAAGCGGTCTGGGCGGCGCAGGAGATCGTAAGGAATATGGCGAGGATGGTGGATCTCATGGCATCAATTGTACTGGGGGAGCGATCAAAGAACCCGCCACGGAGACACCGAAGGATTGCAGAGGCCAGAGGTCAGATTGCACAGGTGAAAAATTGTTGATTGTCGATTTTCGATTGCTGATTGGAACTGGCGGGCTTTAATCAGAAATCAACAATCAATAATCAACAATCCTTTCACTGTATAATCGCGAGTTCCGCGTTAATTTCCAGCCTAATCAGGAGCGTCGCTTGCAGCAGGCAGAGATTGGCATCATCGGGGGCAGCGGGTTGTACCACATGCCCGGCTTCAGTGATGTGCACGAGGTTCGGCAGACGACGCCGTTCGGCGATCCTTCCGACGCCTACATCCTGGGCACACTCGAAGGACGCAAGGTGGCCTTTCTGGCGCGCCATGCTCGCGGGCACAAGCTGCTGCCGTCGGAGCTGAATTTCCGCGCCAACATTTACGGTTTCAAGCAGTTGGGCGCCGAGCGCATCATTTCGATCTCGGCCGTGGGATCGTTGAAGGAGGAACACAAGCCGCTGGATTTCGTGATCCCGGACCAGTTCTACGATCGCACGCGGCACCGGGTGGACGATACCTTCTTCGGCGAGGGCGTGGTGGCGCATATCGGTTTTGGCGATCCCGTTTGCGGCGAGATGACCCGAGTCGTCGAGGGCGCCTGCCGGAGCGCGGGTGTGAACGGCAAGCGGGGCGGGACCTACCTTTGCATGGAGGGTCCGCAGTTTTCCACCCGGGCGGAGTCGAATGTGTACCGCGGCTGGGGCATGGACGTGATCGGCATGACCAATCTGCAGGAAGCCAAACTGGCGCGCGAGGCCGAGATCTGCTACGTCACGATCGCGATGGTCACGGACTACGACTGCTGGCATCCGCAGCACGATTCGGTGACGGTGGAGCAGATCATTGCCGTGCTGGTGAAGAACGCCGAGAACGCCGCCAAAGTGGTGAAAGCGGCCGTGGCGGCCATGCCGAAGGCGCCAGCGTGCAAGTGCGGCTCGGCGCTGGCCCATGCCATACTCACCGAGCGGGACAAGATTCCGGCGGCAACGAAGGAAAAGTTGAAGTTGATATTGGGAAAGTATCTGAAGTAGTCGTTGGTCGTTAGTCGTTGGTCGTTGGCGAGCATCAGCACGACTCTCCCCGGTTTCGTGACACGAACGCTAACGACTAACGACCATCGACTAACGACTGACTCTTGGAGACTCATGAGCATCCTGGTCGTTGGTTCTGTCGCGTTTGACACCGTTGCCACGCCTTCGGGGCGAAGAGACGATATTCTCGGAGGCGCTGCCACTTACTTTGCGCTGGCCGCGAGCTACTTTACCGATGTGCGGGTCGTCGCCGTCGTAGGCGAAGACTTCACCCCACAGCATGAGGAAGTACTGAAGAAGCGCGGCGTGGACACGCGGGGCATCGATCACGTGAAGGGGAAGACCTTTCGCTGGGGCGGGCAGTATCTCGACAACCTGAACGAGGCCAAGACCGACTTCACCGAACTGAACGTGTTCGAGAAGTTTCAGCCGCGCATTCCGCGGGATTACCTGGACACGCCGTTTCTGTTTCTGGCGAATATCCATCCCACGCTGCAAGCGGCGGTGCGTCTGGAGATGGACGCCGTGCGCCTGACCGGCGGCGACACCATGAATTTCTGGATCCAGGGCACACCCAAGGAGCTGGCGGAAACGTTGAAGCTGGTGAACCTGCTGCTGATCAACGACACTGAGACCCGGATGCTGGGCGGCGACAAGAACCTGCCGCGCGCGGCGAGGAAGGTTCTGAGCATGGGGCCGCAGGCGCTGGTGGTGAAGCACGGCGAGTATGGGGCCACCATCTTCTTCCGCGAAGGTGCCTTCGGCATCGGGGCGCACCCGTTCCGCGCCCCCGCGCTTCCCATCGAAGAAGTGAAGGATCCAACGGGCGCGGGCGATTCGTTTGCCGGCGGTTTCATGGGCTACATCGCGTCGCAAGGTGAGATCAACCGCGAGGTGCTCAAGCGCGGGCTGTTTTACGGAGGCGTCATGGGGTCGTTCGCGGTGGAGCAGTTCGGCACGGAGCGGCTCCAGAACCTGACGCGGGCAGAGATTGATGCGCGCTTTCAGTTGTTCCGCGAGCTGACCCACCTGGAATGAGGCCAGAAGGCAGATTGCAGAAGTCAGAAGTCAGATTGCAGAAGTGGAGCCCTCCGCTGCTGGCACGATTTTACTTCTGCAATCTAACTTCTTACTTCTGACTTCCTTTCATGATCCGTTCCCCATTGAGACCGGCGCCAACCCACTTCGATCGTGAGTTGCTGCAAGTCGCTGCGGCAGCGTCTGCGGTTTGCCTGCTCTCCTTCCTTTACTGCTTCCAGCGTGGCGAGATTCTGCTCTATGGCGACGCCGTGGCGCACATCAACATTGCGCGGCGCGTTTTTGATTCGCAGACTCCCGGCCTGCTGCAACTGGGGACCGTCTGGCTGCCGCTGCCGCACCTGCTCATGGTCCCGTTTCTGCTTTCCGACTGGATGTGGCAGACGGGCGTGGGCGGCTCGATCCCTTCGATGATCGGATATGTTTTTGGCGTGGCGGGGATATTCCGCCTGGTCCGGGGAATGCTGAAAACGGGTGCTTGCTCGGAGCCGGCGGCGCGGGCGGGCGCCTGGGTGGCGGCGTTCGCGTACGGCGCCAACCCGAACCTGCTCTACCTGCAGGCGACGGCCATGACCGAGTCGCTATACCTGGCACTGTTCATTTGGGCGGTTGTGTATTTGCAGGAATTTGCGCAAGGAGATAGGGGCCTCGAAACACGAATAACCACGAAGGACACGAAGGTCCACGAAGGAAAACGCTTGCTGCTGTGGAAGTGCGGGTTGTGCCTGGCGGGGGCTGAACTCACGCGCTACGACGGATGGGTGCTGGCGGTGGCGATGGGGGTGGTGGTGATCGGGCTCGCGGTCCGGCGTTGGGAAGACCGCAGTTTCCGGCGGTGCGCGCTCAAGTTCGTGGTGGGCGTGGCGGCTGTGCCGTTGCTGTGGCTGGCTTATAACGCGGCGGTGTACGGCAATCCTCTGGCGTTTGCCAACGGACCATACTCGGCGAAGGCGATCGAACAGCGCACGGCCACGGTGAATCCGGCAGCGAACCATGTGGGCGCGGCGGCGAGCTATTTTCTGAAGTCGGCCCAGTTGGACATGGCGGCGGGCAACTGGGGAAGAATCTGGATCGTGGTGGCGCTGGCTGGCCTGGCTCTCACGATCACGCAGCTCCGGGCGCGATGGGTGTTGCTGATGCTGTGGCTCCCCCTGCTGTTTTACGCGCTCTCGATCGCGTATGGCAGCGTGCCGCTGTTTGTGCCGGCGTGGTGGCCGTTTACCTGGTACAACCTGCGGTATGGACTGCAATTGCTGCCGCTGTTTGCGGTGGCGGCGGGGATGATTCCGTCCGCGCTCACGAAATTCGACAAGGCGGGAACGGCCGCGGAAGGGGATTCCCAGGATGAGCAGCGAGCGCGATCGCTGAAACGACAACCCGACGCGAACCCACGCTCTTTTGCCGCGAGGCGACAACCGGAGACAATCGTTGCATTCCCTGCGGTCTGGGTCGCCGCGGCGGCGGTGATCGTGTTAACGGCGCTCAGCTATTTCTCCGTGCTGAAGGCACAGCCGCTCTGCTTCAAGGAAGCCTGGGTAAACTCGCGCACGCGGCTGGCGTTGGAGACGGCCGTGGCGGAGCGCATCAGGTCGCTTCCGCGGAATTCCGAATACCTGATGTCCGTGAGAGACCATGTCGGAGTGTTCCAACAGGCCGGAGTGCCGCTGCGGCGGGTGATCAACGAAGAGAACCATCGCCCGTGGAAGAAGCCGGCGGACCCGGAGGGGCTGTGGGAGCGGGCGCTGGCCGATCCCGCGCGGCACTTGGATTTCGCGATTGCCTATGAAGGCGATGCGGTGGACCGGGGGGTGGACAAGAGCCGCCTCACTCTTCTCCTGGAGATCCACACCACCGGGCAGCCGCGTGCCCGCATTTATGCCACACGGGTTGCCCTGAATCAATCGCGTTGACGTAGGCGGGAGGCTTCGGAGAAAAGTCGAAATAGCAGCGGCAGCGCTAAAGGGGCGGTTATAAGCTAAGGACTTGCGGCATCGCTAAAGCGATGCCCTGATACAAAACGAAAGCGATGCCCAGATACAAAACGTGAGTTTTTCAGCAACCTGCCAGTGAAAGGACACAGAAGGGAGGCGGCTCCCGGTGATAGAATCCGCTCGAAATCGGGCGGTCCTATGAACACAATCCACCAAACGTCGGAACTGTTGCGAAGTGAACTGGGCGTGGTGCTGGGCACGACGCTGGCGCGGCTGGTGGTGGCGGCCATCCTGGGCGGCATCATCGGACTGGAGCGGCAGCTGCGGCACAAGCCGGCGGGGCTGCGCACGAACATCTTCATCTGCTTCGGCTCGGCGATGTTCACGGTGCTTTCCGGCCAGCTCGCGAGCAGCTGGGGGGGCGATCACACGCGGATTGCGGCCCAGATCATCCCGGGGATCGGCTTCATCGGCGCGGGCTCGATCCTGCATTCGCGGGGATCGGTGACGGGCCTGACCACGGCGGCCACGCTGTTCGTGGTGGCGTCGGTCGGGATGGCGGCGGGCGGCGGCTTGTATCTGACCGCGTGCTTCGCCACCATCATCATCCTGCTGGCGCTGGCCGCGCTGGGACGTCTGGAGCGCGCGTTTGCCCTGAAGACGATCCTGACCACCTACGAAGTCACCGGCAGTAACGTGGATTCCATGCTGCGCGAACTGAATCGCCTGATTGACGACGAGAAGCTCACCATGCAGAACGTGCACCTGGCGGCCGGGGAGCCGGAGTCGCGCCTGGTGTTTGCCATAGACACCGTCCGCGAAGAGCAGAACACGCTGTCCATCCGGCTGCATCAGTCCAACGTCTTTGCCACGGTGGCCACGCTGGGCACCTCGGAACACGAATGAGCGCGCTTGAACCAAAGGGGATCCCGTTTATCAAAGCGTCGGCCTGCGGCAACGACTTTCTGATGATCGAAGGTTCGCATGCTTCCGGCGATCTGGCGGCGCTGACGCGGCGGCTATGCGACCGGCATCGCGGGATTGGGGCCGATGGAGTGGAATGGCTGTTTCCGGACCGGGAAGCCGACGTGCGGGCGCAACTGTTCAACGCCGACGGCTCCGAAGCAGAGATCTCGGGCAACGGCACACGCTCGGTCGCGGCCCATCTGTCGTCGCGAACCGGGAAGGCGGAAGTGGTGATTCGCACCGGCGCCGGTCTGAAGACCTGCCGGCTCACCGGACGGCAGGGCGCAACGTTTGAGTTCGAGACCGCCATGGGCCAGCCCACGGTCGGAGAAAGAGTCGCGGTTGAAACGGTGCGGGGGCTGGCGACGGGGACGAAAGTGTCCATGGGAAATCCCCATTTTGTGATTTTTGTGGAGGATTTTCCGGAAGGCTGGCAACGGCAGGCCGCCCTGATCGGGGCGCAGCCGATTTTTCCTCAGGGCACGAACGTGGAGTTTGTGGTGGTGCGTGGTCCGGGGGAAATCGAAATCCGGCTGTTCGAGCGGGGCGTCGGGGAGACGCAGTCCTCAGGCACGGGGTCTTGCGCCTCGGCGGCGGCGGCCATCGCCAGCGGGAGGGTTTCTTCTCCGGTGCGGGTGGTCGCGCCGGGCGGAACCCAGACGGTCCGATGGGAGAATCAAGTGCACTTGCTCGGTCCGGCTACGCTGATCTGCCGCGGAGAATTTTTCGTGTAGGATCGGTTTGACAGAATTCTTTGACTAGATTCTTTCAACCAGGATTCTTTCAACCTGGATTCTTTCAACCCATATTCTTTCAATAAAGATCGGTCCTCTATGGCCAACATCTTCCAGCAATCGCGAAGCAAGCCCCCGGCGCTGCGGCCGGGAGACAAGGTGGGAATCGTCGCTCCCGCTTCGAACATTCAGCGGGAGTTGCTCGAGCGGGGTTGCGCGGGGCTGCGCCGCCTGGGATACGAGCCCTTCTACTTCGACTCCATCTTCGACCGGGACCTGTATTTTGCGGGAACGGTGGAGCGGCGGGCGCATGAACTGGAAGAAATGTTCGGGCGCGACGATATCCGCGCCATTGTGTGCGCCCGGGGAGGCTATGGGTCGAACTATCTGCCGCTGACGCTGGATCCGAAGAAGATCGTTCCCCATCCCAAGATCATCGTGGGCTACAGCGATATTACGACGCTGGTGTGCTGCATGGCGGACTCGGCCAACTTCGTGACCTTCCATGGCCCGATGGTGACCAAGGATTTCGCCGTGGCTGACGGCCTGGATCTGGATTCGTGGCACAACGCGGTAGGCGGCGCGCCGGAGTGGGTGATCGGGGCCGATTCGGGGGCCAGAGCCCTGGCCAAAGGGGAGGCCGAAGGCATCCTGTACGGCGGGTGTCTTTCGATGCTGGTGGCATCGCTGAAAACGAAGCACGAGATTCGCACCGAGGGCACGATTCTGTTCGTGGAAGACATCGCGGCCAAGCCCTTCCAGATCGATCGCATGCTGATGCAGTTGAAGCTGGCGGAGAAACTCAATGGCGTGCGGGGAATCATCTTTGGCGAAATGCTCGACTGCCGGCAGAGTCCGGATCAGGACTATACGCTCGAAGAAGTGGTGATGCGAGTGCTGGGCGACCTGAAGATTCCGGTGGCGTTCGGGCTGCGGTCGGGGCATGTCTCGCGAGCGAACATCACGCTGCCGATCGGGGTGCGGGCTAGACTGACGGTGGGGGACTCAGTGGAACTGAGAATTCTGGAAGCAGCAACGAGATTTTAACCACAGAGGACACAGAGGACACTGAGGGTTGTCGGCTAAGAGCGAAGAGCTAAGAGCTAAGAGCTGAGAGCCGTGGCTCCATCATGCACACGCAATGAAAGGCAATCCCAAGCACATTCACCTAATTGGCATCTGTGGCACGGCGATGGCGTCGCTGGCCGGGATGCTGAAAGAGCGCGGCTTTCGCGTTACCGGCTCCGACGCGGCGGCCTATCCGCCGATGTCCACTTTTCTCGAGTCGCTCGGGATTCCGGTGGCGCAGCCGTTTGCCGAGGCTAACCTCGATCCTCGGCCCGATCTGGTGGTGGTGGGGAACGCGCTTTCTCGCGGCAATGTCGAACTGGAGCGCGTGCTTGACGACCGCATCCCGTACTGCTCGCTGCCGCAGATTTTGCATGACGAGTTCCTGGTGGGAAAAGAAGTGCTGGTTGTCGCCGGGACGCACGGGAAAACCACGACGACCTCGATGCTGGCGTGGATTTTCGAAATCGCCGGGCTGATGCCGTCGTTTCTGATCGGCGGGATCGCCGAGAACTTCGGCAGCAGCTTCGGGCTGGGTCAGGGCGTGTACTTCATCCTGGAAGGCGACGAATACGATACGGCGTTCTTCGATAAAGGCCCGAAGTTCCTCCACTATTTTCCGGACACGGTCATCTTGACTTCGGTCGAATTCGATCATGCGGATATCTACAAGGATCTCGATGCGGTCGAAACGGCGTTCAAGCGGCTGGTGAACCTGGTGCCGCGGCGGGGGAGGATTGTCGGCTTCGACCGCGGCGAGAGCATGGAGCGCTGTCTGAAGAAAGCGCTCTGCCCCGTCGAACGCTACGGAACGACCGCGCAGGCAGCGTGGCGGATCGCGAACATCAAGCTGGAGGCGGAGCGAACGTCGTGGTCGGTCGAGCGCGGGGGAAAGCCGTGGGCGGAGTTCGAGTTCCCCCTGGCGGGGGAATATAACGTCTGGAACGCGACTGCAGCCGCGGCGCTGGCGGCGGGATACGGGATCACGAAAGAAACGATTGCCAAGGCGCTGGGCACGTTCCGGAGCGTGAAGCGGCGCCTGGAAGTAAAGGCCGAAGTGAACGGGATCACGATCATTGACGACTTCGCGCACCATCCCACGGCGATTGAGATGACGCTGAGGGCCCTCGGCGCGCGGTATCCGGGGGCGCGCTTGTGGGTGGTGCTGGAGCCGCGCTCGAACACCATGCGGCGCAACGTGCTGCAGGACGCGCTCGCCCGCAGTTTGGGGCTGGCCGACGAGGTGGTCGTGGCCGGCATCTTCAAGTCCGATGCCATTCCCGAGGCGGAGCGGCTGGATTTGAATCGCGTGGCGAGTGAGATCCGGAGCCGGGGCAAGTGCGCGCGCGTGTTGGCCGACGCCGACGCTATCGTGGACGCGATCGCGCCGGAGTTGCGCGCGGGCGATGTGGTTGCCATCCTGTCGAATGGCGGATTCGGCGGCATCTATGAGAAGCTACCGGAGCGTTTGCGGGGGCTCGGGCTGCGAGCGTAGAAAGCATCTGGTTCCGTTGACAGCCTAGTATTTTGAGATTGCGGCTGCGCTGGCAAGATGTAGCGCCGCTCCTTCGGCCAAGGCCTCAGGGCAGGCTCGCGGCTGTCGTGGAGGCGTCCCGCCCCCACCGGCGAGGGCAAGATGCCCTCGCACAGCCGGCAAGATGCCGGCGCTACAAGATCCAAACGGGAGAAAGTCTCTGTGTTCCGCACCATTTTCATGCTGGCGTTCTGGGCCATCTCGCTGCCGCTGGCGGCGCTGACGGGAATTCCCTGGACGTATCTGACCAAGGACGTCAGCTTTTTGTACCGCACCTGCATGCTGGGAGCGTGGACGGGAGTGCGCATCGCCGGGGTGCGGGTGCGGACGCTGGGGTTGGAAAAGATCGATCCGGCGCGGACCTACATCTTCATGTCGAACCACATCTCGAACCTCGATCCGCCGGTTACGCTGCCGCTGATTCCGCGGCGCACTTCGGTGATGGTCAGGAAAGAATTGTTCCGCTACCCCATTCTGGGGCCGGTCATGCGGCTCGGTTCGCTGGTGCCGGTGGACCGCGGCAATCGCGATGCCGGCATCACGGCGGTGCGCGAAGCGGTCAAGGTGGTCCAGGGGGGACTGAACATGACCATCTACGTGGAAGGGAAGCGGTCCTTCGATGGACGCATGCTGCCGTTCAAGAAAGGCCCCTTCTGGCTGGCGGAGGAATGCAAGGTGCCGGTGGTGCCGATCACGATCTCGGGTACACAGGAAGTCATGCCCAAGGCCCGGTTCGCGATCCAGCCGGGAACAGTGACCGTCGAATTTCACGACCCGATCGAGCCGGAGGATTTCGGCGACCGCGACAGCCTGATGGCCAAGGTGCGAGCGGTGATCAACAGCGGGCTGCCGGAGGGACTGCGGGAGTAGGAGAGCCCGGTTTTCATTGTCATCCCGAGCGAAGTGCGCAGGAGCGAAGCGACTAAGCGCGAGTCGAGGGACCATGTGTTCCGGTTGCGGGCGCGTACCAGTCAACTGCCAAGTCCTTCCATCCCGGATTGAGTTGCTCGATCAGCCGCATCTTCTTCTCCCTGCGCCAACCCTTCAGTTGCTTTTCCCGCCCAATCGCTTTGTGCACGTCGCCGAAGCTTTCCCAATACACCAGCCGTACTGCGTTGTACTGATCTGAGAATCCTTCAAAGCGATGGGTCTTGTGCTGAAACACGCGCCTGTGCAGGTCGTTGGTCATGCCAATGTAGAGGCATCGGCGTGAACTGCTCTGCAGGATGTACAAGTAGAAGCGATACTCACGTCGCATGTTGACGATGCTAGAGCGAAGCTCTCCGAGATGCAGTGCGCCGCGTCACCGCAGGTTTGTGGCAATTGAGGGGGAACACAAGGTCCCTCGACTTGCGCTTAGTCGCTTCGCTCCTGCGCGCTGCACTCGGGATGACAGAGTTTAGAAATCCCGTTCCGGCAGCTTCCTTACTGCCCTGGCAATCTCCGGCAGCTTCGCGTAGGCCGCGCAGCATTTCAACCACAATTTGTGATCGATGGCGGGGGCGCCGCTGACCATGGCCCCGGCGGGAACGTCGTGCGGGATGCCGCTTTGGGCGATGGCGACGGCGCCGTCGCCGATCTTGACGTGGCCTGAGACGCCGACCTGCCCAAGGAGGATGACTTTATTTCCGACGTCGGTCGTCCCGGCGAGGCCGACCTGTGCGCAGAGCAGCGTGTCCTGGCCGATGGTGCAACTGTGGCCGACGTGGACCAGGTTGTCGAGTTTCGCGCCGCGGGCGATGCGGGTCTCGCCAATGCTGGCGCGGTCGATGCAGGTGTTGGCTTGAAGTTCCACGTCGTTCTCGATTACGACATTGCCCGACTGGATGATCTTGTGCCAGTGGCCGGAGTCGTCCTTGGCGAAGCCGAACCCGTCGCAGCCGACGATGGCTCCGTTCTGCAACAGGACGTTGTCTCCGAGCCGGCAGAACTCGCGCACCACGGCGTGTGCGTGGGCGAAGAAGTTGCTGCCGATCTTCGCCCCGCGATAGACGACCACGTGCGCCAGCAGGACTGCGTTGTCGCCAATCTCGGCGCTCTCGTCGATCACGACGTAGGGGCCGAGGTGCGCGCTCTTTCCGACCTTGGCCGTGGGATGGACCACCGCCGTGGGGTGCACTCCAGGGGCGTAACGCGGCGACGGGTGAAAGAGTTCGACCGCTTTGGCCCAGGCGAGATAGGGATTGCTGGTCCGCAACATCGCGGCCGGGATGGCGGGGAAATCGTCGGCCACGATGACGGCCGACGCCCGCGTCGTTTTGGCCGCGGACCGGTATTTCACGTTGGACACGAAGGTGAGCTGGCCGGGACCAGCCTGCTCGATACCGGCCACGCCGGTGATCTCGGTGTCGGGAGAGCCGTTGTCGAGGCGGGCGTTGAGGGCAGAAGCGATGTCGGCGAGTTTCATAGTGGGGTCCGGGAGAATTGTAATGGAACAGCTGTCAGCTCTCAGCTGTCAGCTGTCAGCGAATAGCCAACAGCCAACAGCGAACAGCGAAAGGCGAACGCGAGCGGCGTTTCACTGCTCAAACAAAGTGACCTGGCGGGTGTCGGGGCCGGCGCCTTTGCGGCGGCGGTGTGCGGCGCCGATGACTGCGAGGACCGTCACCGCGCTCAGCGACGAGCGCGGCACGAAGACCCGCTGCGTGTTCGAGCGCAGGTCGGGAGGATTGATCAGGAAACCTTCCTCGGGATTTTGGGTGAGGTCGTTGGGCATCATGCCCTCGATGACCTCGCTGTCCTTGAACTTCAGGCGCACCCACAGGCCCTCGGTACGAGGACGGGTGGTGAAGGTCTTCCGGCTCATCACCTCGGAATCGGAAAACTCGCGGACGAAGTAAACCGCCTTGATCTCCCGCAGATCAATGGACACGACATTGCCGGTGGTGTTGAGCAATTCCAGCTTGCCCGCGACCACGAAATTGGCAGGAGCGACGAAACCGCTGATGGAGTCGCGGTCAGACTTGCGGACGATCACCTTCTTGTGCGTCGAGGGCATGGGGCTGGAGAAGGCTCAAAATCCCGCACCGAGAACGGCGTACGCGGCGGAGTTTAAAGCTTCAGGGGCGATTTTCGCACTTTCCGGCCAGCTTGGGCGAGTTTGTGGCTTCGCAGTAGCCAAACGGTAAACGTTGTGTTAGTTTTTGTAGTTTGCCTGAGGTTGCAGTCTGCTGTATAAGTCTAATATCTAGAGAGGGTTAGATTCCGCTGGCGGGGCAGAATCCCGAGGGGCGACGCCTCCACCTGTGGAAATCTTGTGGATAACGCCCCGGTCCAGCCACGGCGCGGCGACTAGGAAGGCATGGCCGACTACATCTACACCCTGGAAACCCGGCTCTCGCCGGACCAGTTCAAGGCAATCACCGTGGTGCAGGACGCCGCCAAAGCGGCGGAGATGAACCTCTACCTCACCGGGGGCGCGGTTCGCGACATCATTAGCGGCTTCCCCATCCGCGATCTCGACTTCACCGTGCAGGGCAACGCGCTCAAGCTGCAGAAGGATCTGGAGCGCGCGGGGGCCGGGGTCGGGGCTAGCGACGACGAGAACAAGGCCCTGCTGCTGACGTTCCTGGGCGGCGTGCGTGCCGAAGTTGCTATGGCGCGCTGGGAGCGCTACGAAAAGCCGGGCAAGGCGCCGCAGACCGGGCCCGCCACTATCAGCGAAGACCTGCGCCGCCGCGACTTCACCGTTAATGCGATGGCGCTGTCGCTGAACGAGGGATCGCGCGGACTGCTGATGGATCCGTTCAACGGCGTCGCCGATATCGAGGCCAAGCTGCTGCGCGTACTGCACAATTACGCGTTCCTGGACGATCCGTCGCGGCTGATCCGCGCCACCCGATTTGCGGCGCGCTTTCACTGGCCGCTGGAGGAGCGCACCCAACAGCGCTACAACGCGGCCAAGGAAAACGGCTACATCGAGTACATCCGGAATTCAACCATTGGCTACGAGATCGAGCAGCTGGCCTATGAGGATGATCCGCTCAGCATCCTGAAAGCGTACGAGAAGGAAGATTGGCTGAAGGTGCTGAAACCGCACTGGAGTTCCGCCAAGGTGGACACCGCGGGCCTGAGCGCGGTGCTGAAGACGCGGCAGCAGATGAACGAGCTGGGTTACGCGCCGGAAATTGCCCCGGCGGTACTCTATTTCCTGACCGAGCGGCTGGGCGAGAAGGAAGTTGCGGAAATCCGGCGGGCCATTCCGCGCAAGGACCTGGTCGAGGCGTGGAAGGATCTGGAAGACCATGCCAAGGAACTGGCGAAGCGGCTGACCGGCAAGGAAGCGGGCACGCCGGCGCGCGCCTGGCAGCTCTTATCGTCGGCGCGGCCGGAGATGGTGCTGTTCCTGGCGGTGACGGCGCGGCAACAGGCGGTGGTAGAGAAAATCAAGAACTTCTTCACCAAGTGGCGCCAAGTGCAGCAGAAGATCCCGCTGCCGGAGATGACGGAACTGCATATCACGCCGCAGTTCGCGCAGTATCCGAAAATTGCCCATGATGTTTTCCTGATGCTGCTGGACGGCAAGCTGCGCTCGCGGACGGAAACTCTGAAGTTCCTGAAGCCGCTGGCACCGCCCCCTCCGCCCCCGCCGCCACCGACCAAGCGTGGACGCGGAGCCAAGGCGGCTGCCGCAGCCGCAGCGGTTTCGGCGGCGCTAGGCGCGAGCGCCAAAGGAAAAGGGAAAGCGGTGACTGCTCCCGCCGCGGCCCCCGCGCCCGCCAAGCCCGCGACGGCGGCGAAGGCCGCTCCTGCCACAAATAAGCGCGACAAAACCCCGGCGAAGAAGACCGCGAGCAAGCCAGCGAAGCCGGTGCGCAAAGCGAAGGCCAAGAGGAAGAGATAGGTCTGAAGAACTGGTCGAGCCTCCATGCGTACTTGCTTCTCGCGGTTTTGACCCTGTTCTGTTTAGTTCCGTTTTCTGGGAAAGCTTTCCATATCGACGATCCGCTTTTTGTCTGGACCGCTCAGCACATCGTCGAACATCCTTTTAATCCGTTTGGATTCCGGGTGGCTTGGGGCACAACCGAGTTGCCCTTGTGGGAAGTGACCAAGAATCCGCCCCTTGCGAGCTACTACTGCGCCTTGATTGGCAGCGTCGCCGGATGGTCGGAAAGGGCTCTGCATTTTGGTTTTCTGCTGCCCGCGCTCACGGTCGTGCTGGGCGCTTATCGCCTCGCCCAGCGCTTTACTCAATACCCTCTGGCGGCGGCCGCCGCGACGCTTCTTACCCCCGGCTTTCTGGTGTCGAGCACGAGTGTCATGTGCGACACCATGATGTTGGCTCTGTGGATCATGGCCATGGTCCTTTGGGTGGAAGGACTGGATCCGATGAGGCCGGGGTATCTAGTCAGCGCCGGCCTTGTGATCGGTGCCTGCGCTTTAACCAAGTATTTTGGTATCGCGCTCATCCCATTGTTGCTCGCCTATTCGATCGTACGGCGACGCCGCCTTGAGAATTGGGCGTGGTATTTGTTGATTCCAGTTGTGATCGTGGCGGGCTACCAGTTCTGGGCGCGCGAACTCTATGGAACAGTTCTGCTAGGGGATGCGGTTCGATACGTTCTGAGCCGGCAAGAAGGATCCGTCCTGGCGAACACGATGATCGGAGCCGCTTTCGTCGGCGGATGCGCCATCTCCGGGCTGACGTTTTTTCCCATCGTCTGGAGCCGGAAGTGGAGGGCGGTGGGGATTGCGCTGGTGGGACTGGCCGGCCTTTCCAGTGCGAAAGGATGGATTCAGCTTCCGGCGCCCGCTGGGGCCTGCAGCCCGTGGTATGGGTTGAGCCTTCCTTTGGCACTCTTCATGGTGGGCGGGCTTTCCATCGTATCCCTTGCCGTTGTGGATTGGCGGAAGAACAAAGATGCGGAATCGTTCCTCCTGTTGTTGTGGATCCTTGGAGTGTTTCTTTTCGCTACCTACGTAAATTGGACGATCAACGCGCGTTCCGTGCTTCCTCTGATTCCGGCGGCGGGAATCTCGTTGATGCGCCGTTGGGAGACGGTTGGGTCCAGACGGTGGTTCTGGCTGCAGATCACCGTGCCTCTGGTGGTGGCCGGGATTCTCTCCGTCTGGGTTAGTTGGGGAGATGCCGAGCTGGCGAATGCCGCGAGAAAAGCAGCCACTGCGATACGGGAGAGAACTCGCAATGCATCCGGCAGAGTGGTGTTCCAGGGTCACTGGGGTTTTCAGTACTACATGCAGAGTTTTGGATCGGTGCCTTTTGACGCGCCGACGTACCAGGTTCAGCGCGGGGATCGGATCATCGTACCGGAGAACAATACTGACATCGTTGCGCTGCCGCCCCTGGCGGTCATGGCGCAGCAGAAGGTAGAAGTTGAGATGCCCCTGCAGGTAACCACGATGAGCCTTCCATTGGGCGCCGGCTTCTACTATGCGTCCTGGGGACCGCTGCCCTTTGCCTTCGGCTCGGTACCCGCCGAGCGTTATTTCTTGTTGGAAGTCGCGCCCGTCAGCACCGGGCAGGGACAGCCCTTTGTCCCTGGAACTGCACCAAACTGCGGCGCTGCGCATCCGCGCTGAGCCTTTGGGCTATCGAGATGATTGTGGGAGCGCCTCCCCCTATCGTCGCGCTAGACGAGCCCAACATCCAGCCCGGTTGCCGCCTGTTAGAGTGGGGCGCTGAGATGGTGCGATGGGCGGCCAAACCCGGGCCATGCTCCCGCATGGGAAGGGGCTTTTCCGAACACCATTGTTTCGAACCGGGCATATAATCTACTTATGCGTCGCCTGTTGACCATCGCGGCGTTCGTTCTTCTCATCGCGGTTGCATCGGCCTCCGCCCAGCGTGGGAGCGCGCGAGCTTCCGGTGGCGGTCACGGCGGATTCGGCGGTCGCGGTGGTGCCGTTGGACACGCCTCGGGCGGGACCGCTTTCGGTGGGATGCACTCCGGATTCGGAGCGCATGCTTCCTTCCACGGTGGCGGCTTCCGCGAAGGCGGCTTTTCCGGACGGCACTTCCACGGCTTCAGGAATCACTGCTTCGGTTGTCGCGGGCGTTTCGGATATCCGTGGTATCCCGGATACGGCTATGCCGGCTACTACGATCCGTATTGGTGGGACGACTCATCTTCGTATGACTATGATAAAGATCAAGCCCGCCAAATTGCCTTGGCCAACGAAATGGACCGGCTCAACCTCGAGGAGCAGAGGTTACGCGAGCGCGAAGATTGGGATCAGGAGCACGACCAGGATTTGTATGCGCGGCGCGGCCGGCGGCGCGAAGAAGAGCACCCGGTAGCCGGTCCGGCTACAGTGCTGGTATTCCGCGATCAGCATCAGCAGGAGGTGCGGAACTATGCGATTGCCGGCCAGACGCTCTGGGTGTTCAGTGAACAGACCGCCAAGAAAATCCCGCTCGCCGATCTCGATCTGACCGCCACGGCGAAAGTGAACGACGATCGCGGCGTGGACTTTCGAGTTCCGAAGTAAGTTGTAGTGCTCCCAGATCGCTTCTCGTCACTCGCGACTCACAGTGCACCATTCTCTGGCGTTGCGCATCGGCGCTGAGCCGATAGAATGGAACCCGTGTTCGTCCCAGGTCCTGTTTCCCAATGAGCTCGCAATTCGTTCATCTCCACCTGCATACCGATTACTCCCTGCTCGACGGCGCCTGTGACGTCGAGAAGCTGGTCGAGCGCGTCGAGCACCTGGGCATGCCGGCCGTGGCCATGACCGACCACGGCAACATTTTCGGCGCGGTGCATTTCGTCAATGCGGCTCACAAGGCCGGGGTCAAGCCGATCGTGGGATGCGAGCTCTACGTCTGCAAGAAAGACGACCACAACATTGAGCGCACTCCGCCGGAAGGCGACACCTACAACCACTTGCTGGTGCTGGCCGAGAATGAAGAAGGCTACCGCAACCTGGTGAAGATCACCTCGGAGGCGTCGCTGCACGGTTTCTATTACAAGCCGCGCGTGAGCAAGAAGTTTCTGGCGGAGCACGCGAAGGGCTTGATCGGACTCTCCGGCTGTTTAAAGGGCGAGGTGGCGGAGCGGCTGATGGAAGGGAATTACGAGGCGGCGCGCCAGGCCGCCGGGTTCTACAGCGAGCTATTCGGCAAAGGAAATTTCTTTCTGGAAATCCAGGACCAGGGGCTGGAGACGGAACATCGCATTCGTCCCAGCTTGCTCCGGCTGGAGAAGGACCTGGGGATGCCACTGGTGGCGACCAACGACAGCCACTATCTGTGCGAGGAAGACGCGCACGCGCAGGACGTGATGGTCTGCATCCAGACGGGGAAGTCAATCCAGGACACCAACCGGATGAAGTTCGAAGGCACGCAATTCTATGTCAAGAGCTACGCGGAGATGGTTCGGACATTTCCGGACGCTCCCGAAATGCTCTCCCGCACGCTGGAGATCGCCGAGCGCTGCAATCTGCGGCTGGAGAAAGTACCCAGCCCGTTCCCGCACTTCGGAGTTCCCTCCGGATTCACGCTCGACAGTTACTTCGAGCAAGTGACCCACGAGGGTTTTGCCCGGCGGATGGAGAGCCTACGTTCGCTGGCAGCGCAGGGGAAGTTGAAGCACAACCTTCCGGACTACGAGCAGCGATTGTCGCGTGAGATTGGCATCATCCAGCAGATGAAGTTTTCGGGGTATTTCCTGATTGTCTGGGACTTCGTCCGCTACGCCAGGGAACGCAACATTCCGGTGGGGCCGGGGCGCGGATCGGCGGCCGGCTCGCTGGTTTCCTATTCCCTGGGCATCACCGACCTGGATCCGTTGCAGCATGAGTTGTTCTTCGAGCGCTTCCTGAACCCGGAGCGGATTTCGATGCCTGACATCGACATGGATTTCTGCATGAACCGGCGCGGCGAAGTGATCGACTATGTTACGCGCAAGTATGGCCGGGAAAATGTCGCGCAGATCATCACCTTCGGCACCATGGCAGCCAGAGCGGCGATCAAGGACGTAGGGCGCGCGATGGACATGCCCTACAGCGATGTGGACCGCATCGCCAAAATGATTCCCACCACGCTCAACATCAAGCTCGATGATGCGATCAAAGAGTCGCTGCAGCTCCGGGAAGCGTATGAAAAGGATACCCAGGTGCGGCAGTTGCTGGATACGGCCCGCAAGCTGGAAGGTTTGGTGCGCAACGCCGGAGTGCACGCGGCGGGGGTGGTGATCTCGCCGCGGCCGCTGATCGAACTGGTGCCGCTGCACAAGACCAAGAACGACGAAATCGTCACCGCCTTCGACATGGTGGCCATCGAAAAGCTGGGCCTGCTGAAGATGGACTTCCTCGGCCTGACGACGCTTACGATCCTCGACGACGCGCTCAAGCTGATCGCGCAGAAACAAGGGAAAGACGCGGGCGAGAGTGAGGCGGGCAAGAGTGCCCGCCCCACACCGGTCACGCTGGAAGGTATCCCGCTCGACGATCAGGAGACATACGACAAGGTCTTCCACAAGGGGCTGACCTCGGGGGTGTTCCAGTTTGAATCGCACGGGATGCGCGACGTGCTGCGGCGCTATCAGCCAAATGCGCTGGAAGACCTGACGGCGTTGAACGCGTTGTACCGTCCGGGACCGATCCAGGGGGGCATGATTGACGACTTCATCGAGCGCAAACACGGGCGGAGGAAGATCGAATACGAACTGCCGGAACTGAAGGAGATTCTTGAGGAGACGCTGGGCGTCATCGTGTACCAGGAACAGGTGATGCAGGTCGCCCATCGTCTTGCAGGGTATTCCATGGGTGACGCAGATCTCCTGCGGCGCGCCATGGGAAAGAAAAAGCCGGAAGAGATGGCGGCCCAGCGCGAGCGCTTTGTGCAGGGCGCGGTGCAGCGCGGATTCCCGCAAAAGAAGATCGCGAAGATCTTCGATCTGATGGCGCAGTTTGCCGGCTACGGCTTCAACAAGTCGCATTCGGCGGCGTATGCCCTCCTGGCGTATCACACGGCCTATCTGAAGACGCATCATCCGGTGGAGTTCATGGCGGCGCTGCTGACCTCGGTGACGGGCTCGACCGACGACGTGGTGAAGTACATCAACGAGTGCCGCGAGATGGGGATCGCGGTCGAGCCCCCGGATATCAATGTGAGCGACGCCAACTTCACGCCGCACGGGCCAGCCATCCGATTCGGCCTGGCGGCGGTCAAGAACGTGGGCGGGAATGCGATTGAATCCATCGTGGCGGCGCGAAAGAAACTGGGGCGCAACTTCCGATCGCTGTTTGAATTCTGCGAAGAAGTGGACCTGCGGCTGCTGAACAAACGCGTCTTGGAATCCCTGATCAAGAGCGGGGCGATGGATTCGTTCGGCCGCCGCGCGCAGCTGATGCAGGTGCTGGACAAGGCGATGGAGCGGGCGCAGAAGACGCAGCGCGACGCGGAATCGGGCCAGCACGGGCTTTTCGGAGTGTTCGCGGAGGAAGCCGCGCCTTCCGAAAACGAGGCCCTGCCCAATATTCCCGACTGGGATGAGCACACCCGCTTGGCCGCCGAGAAAGAAATTCTCGGTTTCTTCATCACCGGGCATCCGCTGGAAAAGTACAAGGACAAGCTGAAAGATCTGGGGGCGCTTTCGACCGAAGACATTGCCGCGATGAAGCGGTCCACAGGCAAGGATGAGAACATCACGACGGCGGGCCTGATTTCGGGCTTGCGGATCGCGAAATCAAAGCGCAGCGGCGAACTCTGGGCGCAGGCTGCCCTCGAAGACAGGTTGGGGAAGGTGGAACTGCTGGTTTTTCCGGAAGCCTACAAGAAAATCGGTGACAAGGTGAGGCTCGAGGTTCCCGTCCTGATTCGCGGAGGCGTGCGCATCGAAGAAGGCGCGAACCCCAAGGTTACGGCCAACGAAATCATCCCGCTCGACGAAGCCCGCGTCCCGTTGCCCAAAGCCTTGCGCGTCCGCATTCCGCTGGAGAGCGCGACCGAAGAAACAGTGAACGCCTTGCACCGGCTGTTCCGCGAAAGCCAGGGCGAGGCCAAGGTGCTGTTCGATCTGGAGCGGGAAGGCGACTTCATGGTGGTGATGGAAGCCGAAGGCTATAATGTGATGCCGGACCGCAATTTCATGGGCCGCCTGGAAAAGCTGTGCGGCCGCGGCTCGGTGCGCGTTATTAACTGAGTGATTCCAAGCTACGGGTTCCGTGGATGCGTCGAAAACACAAAACAGCGACTGCGAAACTCGAGATCACGGTGGATCATCCCGCCGTCGCGGGAACCGAACTGCTGCTGGCGATGGTGGAAACGCATCGCGCCGGCAAGAACGGCAACGTCATCAAAATGGATTCGCGATTGAAAGCGCAACAGGAGCTGGAAAAGATTCAGCAGCAGATTGACCACCTGCAGTCGCTCGCGGGGCAAAGCGAGGAAACGCACCGCCAAGTCCGGCAACTCCATGACCGGGTAGACGACTTGCGCCGCGAGCTCTCGTCCCAGCTGAATGCGTGGGAACGGACTGAACTGGCGCGCCATCCGCAGCGCCCCTACACTCTGGATTACGTCGAGCGGATGTTTACCGACTGGAGCGAGATCCACGGCGATCGCGGGTTTGCCGACGATCCAGCCCTGGTGTGCGGAATGGCGCGCTTTCACGGCGAAGAAGTTCTGATTGTGGGGCACCAGAAGGCGCGCGATACCAAGCAGAAGGTCTATCGCAACTTCGGCATGCCGAACCCGGAGGGTTACCGGAAGGCGATCCGGGTGATGCAGATCGCGGCCAAGTTTCACCGGCCCATCTTTACTCTCGTGGATACGCCGGGGGCTTATCCCGGACTGGGCGCGGAAGAGCGCGGACAGGCTGAGGCCATTGCCTACAACCTCCGCGAAATGGCGCGCCTGGAGGTTCCCATCGTTACCACGATCACGGGCGAAGGAGGCAGCGGCGGAGCGCTGGCCATCGCGGTCGCCGATCGGGTGCTGATGATGGAGAACTCGATCTACTCGGTCATTTCGCCCGAGGGCTGCGCGTCCATCATGTGGCGCGATGCGATGAAGCGCAACATCGCCGCCGCCGCGATGAAGATTACGGCCAAAGATCTGAACGAACTCGGCATCATTGATGGCATCGTGCCGGAACCCGCCGGGGGAGCGCATACCGATCACGCCCAGGCGGCGGAGTTGCTGGACGCCGTGCTGCAGCAGACGCTGGCGGAACTGAAGCGGCTGTCGGTGAAGGATCTGCTCGACGCGCGCTACGCCAAGTTCCGGAACATGGCGCAGTTCTTCCTGGTGGAAGAATAGCGGGCTCCGATCCTCTGGTTCAGTTTCCGATAAGCCAACGTCGAGTCCGGCGTTCCTCTTCAACAACCAGTGCGTCTTACGGAATCAAATGTATTGTTTTCAAGTCGGCCGTGAACCGAGAGACGCGCCGCGAGGCGTACTCCTCGTCAGCGGATGGCTAGCGACCCGCTCAAGTCTCCAGCGCTCAAGCCTCGAAAAACAGCAATTTCGGAATGGCTGACGCTTGCTTCCCGATGTTCTGCGCCTTAGAACTTCAGCTCCACCACGGTAGTGGATTCTTGGGGTGCATTCTGGTATTTCCACGTTTTTACCGCTTTCAGCGCAGACTCCGCTAACAGCGGATGACCGCCAATGTATTCCAACCGTCGCACCGTACCGTCGGGACTGATCCAGATCTTCAACTTGACGGTGCCGTGAAGGTTCATCTTTTCCGCGATGGGAGGATATTCCGGATCTTGGCGGCGAACGAGCTTGCGCTCCCGGTCAGCGGCGATCGCGCTGCCGGCTAGAAGTGTTAAGAGAAGCAAGATTTGCTTCAGTGCCGTCATTGTCAGGTCCCGGTTCTTGCCTCGGGGTTAGTGCTAAAAAGTGAATCTCAGCGCCAGTTGAGTCAATCTCGGATGTCGGGCACGACTGACCTGTCCAAAGGAAGCGCCATCCGTAATGTTGCCATCGGGACTAAAGAACTGTGTGTGATTGAAGACATTGAAAATCTCGGTACGGAACTCAAGATTCATGCTTTCCCGCACAGGCACGATTTTGTGAACCGCCAAGTCCAGATTGGCGATTCCTGGCCCGCAACAGATGGTGCGCGGCGCATTGCCGATCTGGCCCAAGGAAGCGGCAACGAAGGAGGAAGGATCGAAGTAGTAGCCGCCGGATTTTTGCGGATGGAGACGCCGGAAGGGTGCGATTTGGTCCGGCTGGCCGGCTGTTTCGAAGTCGAAGCTGCTCATTAGTTCCTGATCGTCGTTGGAGGTCAAGCGAATCGGAAAGCCCGACTGCAGCGTGAAGATGGCGCTGAGTGCCCATCCATTCGCCAGGTGCCGCCTCCAATTCGAGATTCGCCAGTCGGGAACCCGCCAGTACTCGCTGACCACCAGCCGGTGGCGGGCGTCAAACAGGGAGAGGGCACGCGACTTTCTTGGGTCGATGGGATTCACGGAATTCTCAAAACTGGAAGCATTATCGATCGACCGGCTCCAGGTGTAAGCGGCCAGAAATTGCAGTCCGTGCGCCAGGCGCTGATTCACCAGGGTCTGGAACGAGTTGTAGGACGAGTTGGCGACCGGCATCTGTCCGAAGATGCTGGCAAACACCGGAATCCCGTCCGGCGGACAACCGGCCCCGGTGGTGGGTTCGCAGAGCGGCGAAGAGTACTTGCGAAGTCCCACCAGCGTAATCGGATTCGCATTGGGACCGGTTACGGTTAGCACCGAGCCATAGGGCAAGTGCAGGGTGACACGCGCAGGAATGGCGCCGGCGGGGACGAAGTAGGCGCTGTCAGCTCCGAAAGGCCCGCAGGATACTCCTGGGATTTGATTCAGGTCGAGACAGGTTTGTGCTGTGCCAAAATTCTGGTCCTAGGTAGCCAGGAGCCGGTGTCCCTGAGAACCGGCGTATCCAAACTGCCAAAGCGTGTCGCGGGCCAACTCGCGTTGTACGGTAACGTGATAGTGAGCGGAGTACTGATTGCGCAAGGTTGGCGGGAAATTTCCGTATAGGGTTATGGGTCGAAAAAGAGCGAAGTCAACCGGTGAGCCCGGCTTGGGATCCAGGAACCCGTGGAATGGATTCGGTGTAACCGAACCGTCCTGGCCCAGAAACGGGGTGTTCAGGAAAACGTTACTGATCGACGTACTCCCGCCGAATGGTGGCTGGGCGGTAAAATCCTCGCCGAGTACGAGCTCCTCGTTGCTGTCGTAGAACATCCCCCATCCCAAACGGACGCTGGACTTGCCCGGTCCACCGGAGACCTTGGCTAACCTACCGTGGGACCAGTTCGGCGACCAAGCCAATCCCAAGCGCGGGGCAAAAGCCCGGAAGTAGTTGTTCGTGAGTCCTGCGGGCACTCCTGGATCTCCCGGGAAAACCATGCCCAGAGGGAAGACGGAGCGGCCGGGCCCTTGCGGGGAGCAGTCGCTGCTGCCGAACGAGCCCAGGAGCGGATCCGACGAACTCAGCACGCAGGGGTAAATCCCGGTGGCTTGGGCCGGACGGAAGGCCTGGACACGGTGACTGGCGTCCGCTTGAGGCGTATTAAACTCCCAGCGAAGTCCGTAATTCAAGGTAAGGTTGGGCCTTAGCTTCCAGGCGTCTTGCGCGAAAAGGGCAAATTGGGTGGCGCGGACGTCCACCGCGTTGCCCGAACCTTGGCCATAGTTATCGGGGAGGTCGAGGAGATAGTTGGGTATGAGGCTGCTGAATCCGACGTCGTTGGGGCCGCCCCCGGTGAAGTAGAAGCTCCCACTGACGTCATAAAAGTACCACTGATTGAGGCGCTGGTTGCGGATGTCGGCTCCGAACTTTAAGGTATGCTGGCCCCAGCTTCGGCTGTAAGTGTCGAATCCTTGATAAACGTTTCCGGTTTGGGAGAAGTTTCCCTCTTCGTTGTTTCCAAAGATAAAGCCCCCCGACAGAGAGACAAAGGGAACCCCCTCGTAACTGGCACCGTAGCCGGGTGTGATTCCCAGCCCCGGGTTTACCGGATCGCTGAAACACTGGCTGGCGGGTACAACCACGCACGAGTCCTGCACCAGATTGGTGTGGGCCGGGAACAGCAGCTTGCCTTGCCCCTGCCGGTAGTAGACAAAGCGGGCCTCGTTGATGGTCTTCGCCGTAATCGTCCAGTCGTGAGACAGATTCAGTTGCTGAAAAAGGCTCCGTGTTTGGTTGCCAAACCCTGGCAGGTTCGCTCCGCTCGCGAGGTAACGAGAGAAGGGCTCGCCGTCAAAGCCGTCCGCGCCGTAATAATAGAAACTGAGTTGCTGCTGACTGGTGAGGTTATGGTCCAAGCGGAAGGTCAACTGGTCCCGCCGGACTCTAGCGTTGGGTGTCGAGCGGTATGTGGTGTTTCCCGCATCTGACGGCGGAACGAACTGGATCAACAGATCGATGGCAGTGGGATCAAAGCACGATGGCGGAATGGTGTTGCCCGGGAAAATAGCGGCATAGGATGTGCCGGCAGTGATCGGCGCTCCGCCTTGAGCCTGTACGGCCGCCGCGCATCCGCTGCGGGCGATTAGAGCTTGCGCGACCGTGGCACTGCTGAGATCGCCGGAAAATGCCGGCCCGGCAGAAAAATCGCCGGCGCGTTCTTCCCGGGTCGGCACGATCACGGGATCGGAGGCGATCCCCTGCCGCTCTCGCCGGCCCTCATAGGAAAAGAAAAAGAAAGTCTTGTCGCGCCGGATGGGGCCGCCAAAGGTCCCGCCGAACTCGTTTTGCTTGGCATCCGGCGTCGCCGGGTCGAAGTAACCTTTGGCGTTCAGGGCACGGTTCCCGAGAAACTCATACGCACTGCCGTGAAAGGCGGCGGTTCCGGACTTGGTGATCACGTTCAGTACCGACCCGGAGTTGCGGCCCAGGGCAGCGTCGTAGTTATGGGAGATGACGCGAAACTCGCTGATGGAATCCGGCGATGGCGCGAGGGAAGGAGAATTGATCATCTGGTCGCCGGCGTTCCCACCATTGACATTGGAATTGTTCGAGCGGGAACGCCCGCCGTTGACCGAAACCACTCCCGGTTGACTGTTGCCTAAGAGATTCGCACCCAGTGTGCCTTGCACCCCCGGCTGCAATTGGAGCAGGTCAAAGGTGTCGCGAGAGATCAGGGGAAGCTGGGTTACATAAACATCGCCCATCACCACACCCAGTTGGGCGTTCCCAGCTTCGATCATGGTGGCATTGCCCGCGTGCAGGGAGCCCGGAGCCCCCTGCTTTTGGGAAAGGACAACCTCAAGATTCACGACCTGCCCGATGCTGGCACGAATGCCGCGCGCTTCAAACGGCAGAAAATCGTCAGCCGTTACCTGCAATTGATAGGTGCCGATCGGCAAGGAGGCAAACTCAAACACGCCGGCATCGTCAGTGCTTGCCGCACGCATCAGGGACGTCTCCTGGGAAGTTACAATGACAAATGCACTCCCGACTGGCTTGTGGGACGCATCCACTACTTTCCCGCGGACTTCAGCGGTGCTCTGTCCCCAGGAAGGGAGAATCCCAAGCCCCGCGAAGATCAGGAGGACGGTCGTCACGACCCGCCTGACCTGCTTCATTGGTGTGGACCTTTCTGTTGTGTAACCGACTAGCGTACGGAGACTTAAACCGCACCGGAAGCTAACCAAGGTATGCAGGGCTTGGCAAAAGGGGAGTGCTCTCTCGAAGGAACGAAAGGGATGGGTTCCGGAATCAAACGAGAAGCTGTCCCAGGCAGAGCTGAGTGCAATCGTGACAAAAATCAGTTTGCGCCCGCTGGCCTCTGCTGCCGCATTCACCACCCGAGGTTGATTCACTCCCACAGGTCTTCTTGCCTGTATAATTAAGGGTTTTCACTCCTCACTCCGTGAGACCGGGCGAATGGGGTTTGCCCGGAAACGACCAGAAAGGTGATTGGGATGTCCACTACCGATGTCGTGCCCCGGGAATCATCCGGCCAGCTGGGGCATAAGCGTGTCGTCAACGACATGAGCATTCAGGTTGCGACGGTGAACGGATCGGGGTCGCAGAGTTCCAACAACGTCCTGCTGCGCAGTATTTTCCAGATGGGGGTGCCGATCTCGGGGAAGAACCTGTTTCCGTCGAATATTGCCGGCCTGCCCACGTGGTACACGATCCGCGCCAATAAAGACGGCTACATCGCCCGCAAGAAAGAAATCGACCTGCTGGTGGCGATGAACGCGGAAACGGCGCAGGAGGACGTGAAGACGCTGGCGCCGGGGGCGGCGGTGTTGTATGACGAGCCGCTCGCCCTCGACAAGCTGCGCGACGATCTGATTTTCTACTCCGTGCCGTATGACAAGCTGGTGGCGCCGGTGTGTCCGGAGGCCAAGCTGCGCAAGCTGGTCAAGAACATGATCTATGTCGGCGTGGTGGCGCAACTGCTGGAGATCGACCTCGCCGAGGTGGAGAAGGCCATCCGCAAACAGTTTGCCAAGAAGGCGAAGGCAGCAAACCTCAACCTCGCGGCCGTCAAAGCGGGCTACGACTACGCGGTCGCAAACCTGAAAAAGCGCGACCCGTTCACCATCCAGCGCATGGACAAGACGAAGGGCAAGATCATCATCGACGGCAACTCGGCGGCCGCGATGGGCTGCGTGTTTGCCGGGTGCACGGTGGTGACTTGGTATCCGATCACGCCGTCGTCGTCGCTGGTCGAGACCATGATTGAGTACATGAAGGAGTACCGCATCGGCCCCGACGGCAAGGCGACGTTTGCCATCGTGCAGGCGGAAGATGAACTGGCAGCGATCGGTATGGTGATCGGCGCGGGCTGGACAGGGGCGCGGGCGATGACGGCGACCGCGGGGCCGGGCATCTCGCTGATGGCGGAGTTCACCGGCCTGGCGTATTACGTGGAGGTTCCTGCGGTGATCTGGGATATTCAGCGTGTTGGGCCCTCGACCGGCCTGCCGACGCGTACTTCGCAGGGCGACGTGATTTCGACGGCCTTCCTCAGCCACGGCGATACCAAGCACATCCTGTTGTTCCCGAACTCGGTGAGCGAGTGTTTCAGCATGGCGCAGGATGCGTTCGACCTGGCGGAGCATTTTCAGACTCCCGTGTTCGTGATGTCAGACCTGGACCTGGGCATGAACAACTGGATGTCGGATCCGTTCCCCTATCCGGAGAAGCCGATCAATCGCGGCAAGGTGCTGAGCCAGGCGGATCTGGAAAAGCTGGGCGGGTTTGCCCGCTACAAAGATGTGGATGGCGATGGAGTCGGCTACCGCACGCTGCCCGGGACCGACCATCCGGCGGCGGCATATTTTACACGCGGCAGCGGACACAACGAGAAAGGCCAGTACAGCGAGCGTCCCGACGACTTCGAGCGCAACCTGGAGCGCATCAACAAGAAGTTCGAGACGGCGCGCTCGTTTGTGCCGCGGCCGGAGCTGACCGGCAGCGGAAAGGCTGAGGTTGGAATCCTGGCCTATGGCACCTCGCACTGGGCGATCGTCGAGTCGCTCGATCAATTGAGCAAGGAGCACAACTTGAAGGCGGACTATCTGCGGGTGCGCGCGTATCCGTTCACCCGCGAGGTGCATGATTTCGTGGAGCAGCACGACCGCGTGTACGTGGTGGAGCAGAACCGCGACGGGCAGATGGCCAGCCTGCTGAAACTTGACATCAGGCCGGAACTGACGCCGCGCCTGCGCTCGATCTGCCACGTTCATGGATTGCCGATCGATGCGCGTTCGGTGACCGACGAAGTGATGATGATGGAGGACAAGTAAATGGCGACCCCGACCACACCAAAGCCCAGTACCCCGCCGCCGAAGGTGAATCGCATCGGCCTGCAGGTGATCGACTATCGCGGCGGCAAGACCACGCTGTGCGCGGGCTGCGGCCATAACGCGATCTCGGAGCGCATCATCGATGCCATGTACGAGATGGGCGTGAAGCCCGAGCGCGTCGCCAAGTTCAGCGGCATCGGCTGCTCTTCGAAGAGCCCGGCGTATTTCATGAACCGGTCGCACAGCTTTAACTCGGTACACGGACGCATGCCCTCGGTGGCGACCGGAGCCTTGCTGGCGAATCGGAACTTGATCGCGCTCGGGGTTACGGGCGACGGCGACACGGTATCGATCGGTGTGGGGCAGTTTGTCCATCTCATGCGGCGCAACCTGCCGATGATTTACGTGCTCGAGGACAACGGGTGTTACGGCCTGACCAAGGGGCAGTTCTCGGCCACGGCGGATATTGGCTCGACGCTGAAGACGGGGGTGGTGAACGATCTTCCTCCGATCGACACCTGCGCGATGGCGATCCAGCTAGGCGCAACGTTTGTCGGCCGGTCGTTTTCCGGCGACAAGAGGCAGTTGCACAGCATGCTCAAGGCGGCTATCGCGCACAACGGCACCGTTATGCTCGACGTGGTTTCTCCCTGCGTCACGTTCAACGATCACGAGGGCTCGACCAAGTCGTACAAGTACATGCAGGCTCATGAGGAGCCGCTGCACGAGATCAACTTCGTTCCCGCCTTCGAAGAAATCAACGCGGAGTACGATCCGGGCACGACCTTCGAAGTTACAATGCACGATGGTTCGCGCCTGCGGCTGCGCAAGCTGGAAGAAGACTACGATCCGACCAACAAGATTGAAGCGGTGCGCCGCCTGATGGAGTCGCACGCCAAGGGAGAAGTGCTGACCGGAGTGTTTTACATCAATGCCACGGCGCCCAGCTTCATCGACATGTTGAATGTCACCGACCAGCCGCTGGCGACACTGCCGGAATCGGCGGTGCGGCCGGGACGGGAAGCGCTGGAAGCGTGCATGGAAGAGTTGCGGTAAGACTCCGGCGGCGGCGAAGAGAAGAACTGTAAGTGTCGCAGAGACGCCTGAAAGTAGCCCGGCGTTTCGACGCCGGGATTACTGCACCAAGTCTCCGGCCAGTCCCGCTAGGGACGACTGTAACGGAGCAAGCGGCGTCGGCAGGGTTCAGTCGTGCCTACGGCACTCTGACGGCTTTGGAGCGCAGGCGATCCCGCCAGTGAACTGGCGGGCTATTTTCAGTGGTCCCTACGGGACCAACTCAATTTGGCCCGGGACCGGTTTCACACCAAGGTGTAGACCGATTCTCCTCGGGGGCTGAAGCCCAGAATTGTTTGCGCCCGATTGTGACACGACTGAAGTCGTGTCCTTCCCAAACCTGAGCACAGTTTTGCACTAAGCTTGAAACCGATATAGAAGACAAAGGAACGAGCCGGGCCCTTTCGGGACCGGCTCGTGTTTTTGGACTTGGTTCGCTGTTTAGTTCACAGCGAACACCAGGTCGTCGTGGTCGTCGTACGCGCCGGTGCTGCAAGAGGACGCGCTTCCCTGATAGCGGAAGTTCGCCCGAACGGCCTGCAGGCTTCCGGTGGGAAGCGTGTAGGTCCTGGAGATCGACTGAGCGCCACCAGCGGAGGGCACGATCGAGCCGATCAAGACCCAGGACGGGCTGTTGGCGTTGGCTGCGTAGTAGAGGTCGAGAGTGTCGGATGAGCCCGTGCTCCAGGCCCAGACAGTGGCGGTGACGGTGACGGTGGTGCCGTGAGTCAGGGCGCCGCCGGTGGACGCGACTACGATGCGGTCGTTCGACTCATCGGAGTGGAAGGTTCCCGATGTGCCGTCCGAGCACGAGTTGTTGATGGTGTTGGGCTGATTCGGTTCGGCGCCGCCGGAGAGCGTGTCGCGTCCCAGCAGCAGAGATGGCCCCGAGTCGCACGACGAGCCCACGGTCGCGCACTTGGGTGCTTTGAGCGTGGAGTCGTAGACGGCGGTTTGGGCGCCGCCGGCTGTGGTCACCGTCAAGGCGATGGTGGTCGTCTGGACCAGCGAGCCGGAGGTTCCCGTCACGGTGACGTTGCTGGTGCCCGTGGTGGCGTTCGCCGCAGCGGTGAAGGTTAAGGTCGAGGTTACAGTGCCGTTTGGCGGCGGAGTGACCGGGTTGGGCGCGAATGACGCCGTCGCGCCACTGGGCAGTCCAGAGGCGCTCAGGGTCGTCGCCGAGTTGAATGCGTTCTGGCTGGTGACCGTGATCGTGCTGGTGGCGGTCGACCCTTGCGTCACGCTGACCGCGCTCGGCGAGGCGGAAACCGTGAAGCCCGGAGTTCCCGCGCCCACGGCGAATACGAGGTCGTCGTGGTCGTTGTAGGAGCCCGTGGTGCACGAAGACGCACTTCCCTGGTAGCGGAACTGCGCGCGGACGGCTTGCGAGGCGCCGCCGCTGGGCAGCGTGTAATTAGCCGACAGTGTCTGGGCTCCGGCCGCGGTGGGGGTGATGGTTGCGATCAGGACCCAGGTCGGACTGCTGGCATTGGCAGCGTAGTAGAGGTCGAGATGATCGGAGGTGAAGCTGCTATAGGCCCACACCGTTGCACTGACCTTTATGGTTTTGCCCGGCGCCAGAGTACTGCCGTCGGTGGTTTGGATTACGAGGCGGTCGTTAGATTCGTCGGAGTGGAACGTTCCGGAAGTGCCATCGGCGCAGGAACTGTTGATAGTGTTGGGTTGATTCGGTTCCGAGCCGCCCGACAACGTGTCGCGTCCCAGCAGCAGCGACGGACCTGAATCGCAACCGGACCCGACACTGGCGCAAGCCGGGGCCTTGAGCGTGGAGTTGTAGGTTGCGGTCTGCAATCCTACGGACGAGTTGACCGTCAAGGAAATGGTTGTTGAGTGGGTGAGCGTTCCGGAGGTTCCAGTTACGGTCACGGTGGCTGTTCCGACCGTTGCCGAGGGGGACGCCGTGAACGTTAAGGTTGAGGTTATGCTGCCGTTGGCGGGCGGGGTGACCGGGTTCGGCGCGAAGGCCGCGGTTACTCCGGTGGGCAGGCCAGTCGCGCTCAGGGTAGTTGCTGAATTGAAACTGTTCTGACTGGTGATGGTGACAGTGCTCGTTCCGGTTCCGCCTTGCGTGACTGCAACCGAAGCGGGCGAAGCGCTGATGGTGAAGTTTGCCGAGGCGGCCGGATTCACCGTGAGAGTGATGGTCGTGGTGTGCGTTAACGTGCCGGAAGTCCCAGTGATGGTCACCGTGGCAGTTCCTGTCGTCGCGGTCCCCGAAGCGGTCAGCGTGAGAGTTGAAGTCACGTTGCCGTTGGCCGGGGGAGTGACCGGGTTCGGCGCGAACGCTGCCGTCACGCCGCTCGGCAGGCCCGAAGCACTCAGCGTGGTCGCCGCGTTGAAGCCGTTCAAGCTGGTGACCGTGATGGTGCTGGTTCCGTTCCCGCCTTGCGTGATGGTCAGGGATGAGGGCGACGCTCCAACCGTGAAGTCGGCCGTGCCGCCGCAACTGGGAAACTTGAAGTTCGCAATCCGCGTGTTCCAGTTGAAGGTGCCGTTGGTCTTCATGTACTCCTGCGTGTACCAGAAAGTACAGTCATCCACCGGATCGACCTGCATGGCGCTGTAGTCGCCCCAGCGGCTCAGGCCGGTGGTTTGCGAGCCCGTGCCGGTGACTACGTTGACTTCGGCTTCCATTGTGCCGGCGGGGTCGGTCGGGACCCGTCCGGTATATCGAACCGAGGGATTGACCGAACTGCTCGATACGCTGTAACCCACGGCCATGTCTCCGGCTTGATCGGTGGCGATCGAGCCCATCCAGCGGTAGTTGGAATCGGGAGCGAAGGTGCTTTGCTGCGCCACGGTCGGAGTCCCGCTGGGATTCTGGATTTCATACCAGCGAACGCCGCCTGCGGAACCTGCGACGACCGAGTGGTTCGTCACCAGCGACTCGTGGGTGCCGAAGTTGCGATAGGCCAGCCGGTACATGAGCCGGTCGGCGAGTGAATCGAGTTGTTGAGTCGTTCCCGGCTGCGGAACGCAAGTGCCGCCGCCGCACAGCGGACTGAATGCGGCCACGCTGATCACCGTCGGACCGGTAAACGTGGAGTTGGAAGGCATGTTGAAGTCGACGTGGAACTTGTAGAGGTTCAGGTTGTTCGTCCCGTAGTACAGCATGTAGTTTGGGGAGCCCGCGGGAGGAGCCGTGGCGCCGTCGATATCCGAGGGCAACAGGCCGCCGACGGAAGAACCCTGCTGGAAGCAAACCTGGGTGGCTGCAGATCCGGCGAGCATGGCGGTGCGGTTGTAGGCGCAAGCATCGGCGCCGACAAAGGTGTTGCCGTTAAACATATTGAAGGTTTCGTAGTATCCGTCGGACCAGACGGCCATCTTGGGATAGTCGTCGAAATTGCCATACTGGAAGCTGTAGCGGTTGTAAGTGCCGGTTGCGTCCGAGGTGGTCGAAACGGCGATGCATTGCAGGTATGGTGTAGTGGAAACCGAGAACTGGCTGAAGACCCACCGCTGTGCGGCCTTGTCGTAGAGAACGATGGGGTCGCCGTCGTTATTGGTCTGGCAGCCGCCACCAAAACCCGACCACAGCGTGTTGCCGGCGGTGGGGCCTGCGATGAGCGCGCCCGAAGTCTTGTTGAAAATCGCGAACGAAGTGTTCACCCACTGCACATACTGGGTCGCGCCCACCGTGCCCTCCGTGTCCGGAGGAGCGCCGGTGATACTGAAGCCATACTGTCCCTGGCCCAGGCCTTCAAAGCTGGTGCCGACCACGGGGGTGAATGGATACACCGTCCGTTGCAACACCGGGTCTTCTTCGAGTTGGGTGAGTCCGGGCGGCAACGGAATTCTGCGTGCCGGCTCAGCTTCGTGCTTTTCCAACGAAGGCGGCGGAGCATGCAGGATCATTTCGCGCAGCGGAGCAGAAACATCATGATGAACATCGTGGCGCACGGTCATTTGTGATTGTGCGAGCCCGGGAAGGCAAAAGCAGAGCAATAGACCTGCCAGCAACACAGCATGTCTGTGGGGGAGCGACTTCTGTGCGAGCATTTGCAATCTCCTTCGTAAAGTTGAATTCAGCAGCAACCGCGTTTTCGGAGGGAAGAGGGGTGGCGCGCCATTGCCATATTGACTGCGAGTCAGAATGGGCCGCAGTCTAACAAAAAGAGATTGTCTTGTCAGGCATTTTTCCCAGACTTTTTTCCAGACCAGCCGGTCGCATGGCGGGGTGCTCGGCGCGGGCTCGGGTGGACCGTCCGCAGGTTGGCGCAAGGCGGATTTTTGGCGCGGGGGCTCGCCGCGGGCTTGCTGACTCCGAATTGCGAGCCAGTCGTTACGCGCCCATGGTCAATACGACCCGGAAGCGGGCTCGTCCGGTGATCATCTGCTGGTAGGCTTCGTTGGCTCTTTCCAGGGGGTAGCGCTCAATCATAGGACGCACGCCGGTGAGGGCGCTGAACTGCATGGTGTCTTCGGAATCCTTCGCCATTCCCGACGGCCAGCCCTGGATGGACTTGCGGCCGGAGATCAACTGGAGCGGGCTGACGGTAATCGGCTCGGGGCTGGCGCCCACGACCACCATCTTGCCGTTTGCCGCGAGCCCGTTCACCAGCGCGGAGATGGATTTCGAGTCGGGGGCGGTGGCGAGGATCACGCGGGCGCCGCCAAATTTCTGCAACGCCTCGGCGGGATCGCCCGCGGCGGTGTCAACGAAGTGGGCGGCGCCGAGTTTGCGGGCGAGCGGCTCTTTATCTTTGCCCCGGCCGATGGCGAAGGTGCGGAACCCCATCTGCCGCGCGTACTGAATTCCGAGATGACCCAGGCCGCCGATTCCCTGGACGGCGACGAGATCGCCGCCGCGAGCACCCGCGTTGCGGAGGGCATTGAAAACCGTGATGCCGGCACAGAGCAGCGGCGCGGCTTCGGCGGCGGAAAGTTCGTCGGGGATGGCGGCCACCGCTTCGGCGGGCGTGATCATGTATTCGGCGTAGCCGCCGTCATGGCTGATGCCGGTGATTTTCTCGCTCTGGCAGAGGATGAAATCGCCGCGGCGGCAGGAGTCGCAGGTGAAGCAATGGCCGCCGTGCCAACCGACTCCGACGCGCTGGCCGGGCTTCCAGTTGGTTACGTCGGCACCCACAGCGTCAATGCGGCCGGCAATTTCGTGTCCGGGGACGCGCGGATACTCAATGCCGGGCCAATGGCCTTCTTTGACCATTGCATCGCTGTGACAGATGCCACAGGCCTCGACTTTGATGCGGACCTGGCCGCGGCTGGGCTCAGGAATATTTCTTTCGACGAGTTCGAAATTACCGCCTGCTTTGGCGACCTGGACGACCTTCATGCGAGACATAACTGTTCCCTTCCGCTCTCTGATTCGGTGACCTGCCTGGGTTGAAATTAATCAGATGACGGATGGGACACAGAAGACGCAGAAGTCGGATCCACCGGATCCCGGGGACGACTAACCCGTTTTCTTCTCGAGCTCGCCTTCGAAGGAATGTTCGGGGCTGTGGCCGGGTTCGGGAAAATCGCTGTCGGCGCCCTGCACCATCGGATCAGGATCGCGGTGCGAGAGTTGGCCTTTCATGGAGTTGTTGCCGGGTTGGGTGCGCTCGTCGGGTTCGAGGGAGCCCTTTCCGCGGTCGGAGTCGTTCTTGAGATGGTCGCTGGCATGAGGTGACATGTAAGGCCTCCCGATGTCGATTCGGAAAGTTCAAGGATCACAACGCCAGCCTACGCTCAACCTGTTCCGTCGGCAATCCCCGTCTGCGCTTATAAGTTGTTGTAATCACAGCGATCGAAATTCTAACGGACCGTTCACTTGGCCGCGGAGAAGGCGGCAGCGGCCGCGGCAAACTAAAGCTTAAACTAATTCACCACCGAGACGCCGAGGGCGCAGAGGAATTCCGGATGGTTTCTCTTGTCCTTTTGGGTTGCTCTGCAGTCGAATTGTTTGCGGGGAAAGAAGTCCCACTCATCGCACAGAAGGCGATGAGTGGGGCACCCAGTTGCTCTTACTAATGGGCTCTTGGAGGGGCGGGAGCCAGTTTGCGCAGCTTCTCTCGGGCCTGCGTGGCTTCGGTGGTTCTTGGATAGCGCTGAATGACGTGCTTGAGTTCCTGCACCCCTTCCGCCTGTTTCCCGAGTTCGATCAGCGCAAGGCCCTTTTTTAGCTGTGCCGCCGCAGCCTTGTTGCCGCTGGGGAAATTCTGCAGGACCAGGTCGTAGCTTCCTACCGCTTTTTGAAAGTCGCCTGCCTTGTACTGAATCTCGGCTAGATAAAAATAGGCGTTCCCGGCGAGGTCAGTGTTGGGATAGAACTTGATGTAGTCGCTGAATTCCTGCGTCGCCAAGTCGTTCTTGCCGCCGTTGTAATCGCGCAGAGCATTGTTATAGAGCACGTCGGGGGGCGGAGCCTGGGCCATGGCCTGGGCCTGCTGCTGCGCCTGGGATTGCTGCGCGGCCATGGATTGCTGAGCCGACTGCATGTCTTCGAGCTGCTTGCTCAGTTTGGCGAGGCGGACCTTCAACTCGTCCATGGTGTCGTTCAGAGCCTGGATCTGCCCGGAAATCTGGTCAATCTGCCCAGCGCGGTCCTGCTGCTGCTTGGTGATGGATGTTTGCAGGTCCTGGATGGCAGCGCTTACTTTGTTGGCGGCGTCGGTTTGCTGCTCGACCAGGTTCTTCATGACTCCCATGCGCTCGTTGAACGACTGCTGCATGAGAGTCATCTGCTGCTGCAGTTGCCCAACCTGGGTCTGGAGCTGGATGATTTCCTTGCTGGCGCCGTAGGCGGGAGCCAGGCCCATCCAGCAGGTGAGAATCAGGGCGAGAACGGTGGTAAGACGGTTCGATTTCATAGTTAACCTATTGGATGATAAAAGTCGCAGTGGTGTCCAGCAGGCGGGACCCAAGGAATCAAGGGGCGGCCGGAGCCGCCCTCGAAGTGTGACGTAGCGCCGGCATCTTGCCGGCTGTCGCGAGCGCATCTTACCCTCGTGGTGGGAGCGAGACGCTCCCACCAC